>DMSQ01000010.1 GCA_003457135.1 Prolixibacteraceae bacterium | reverse complement strand
GGATAAGTAAATGAAACATCGCGAAAGGAAAGATAGGAAGAAGTGGATTCAACCGTTTTATCTTCAATGATTTCAAGGTTGGATTCAAGCGAAAGAATTTGCGAAATCCGGTCCCATCCGGCCATCGCGGTTTGAAAACTTGCCCATAATCCGGCCAACTGTCTCAGCGGTTGATAAAAGTTATTCACATAAGCCAGGAATCCGATGAGCAAACCAACAGAGAAATTTAAGGCTGTGATCAGGTAAATACCAAAAGCCAGTACAATTAACTGACCCACATTGGCCGAAAGTCCATAAACCGGTGTAAAAATGTTATTGGCCAATCCGGCGCTGACTGAGGCAGCATAATTTTTCTGAATAGCTTCATCAAATCGTTTCCGGAAGTAATCTCGCCGGTTAAAAGCAACAATCACCTTGAAATTATTGAGGCTTTCCTGAATTTCGGCGCTCAATCCACCTGTGCTTTTTAAGTTTTCAGCATTCTTCTTTTTCACCCATGGCGATATTGCTTTGGTAAATATCCATATAACCAGGGCAGGTAAAAGGGCTGCAGATCCCAATTCGGGATTAATGCTCAACAGAAAAATGCCGGCTCCCACCATGGTAAAGATGCTGCCAATAAAATTCATCAGTGATTGTGAAAAGAACAGGTTTAACTTGTCGGTATCGTTGTTAATGCGTGAAATAAGATCGCCCGCTTTGTTTTGATTAAAAAAGTCAACCGGCAGTTCCTGCAACTTATTGAACACTGCATTCCTTAAACTAAAAAGCATCCGTTGTCCGACACCGCCCATGATTTTTATTTGCAGGTAATTGGTAACAAAGGCCGTAAGGTAAATTCCCAGCAAAATAGACGAGAAAATAATTACGCCATGATATTGTTTTGACTGAATATAGGTATCAATGGTGTGCCCGATCAGGTATGGTCCAATCAGGCTCAGGCCTGAATTGATGAAAATGATAATCGTAGCAAGAATGATCGTTCGTTTTTCTTCCTGAATTAAACCGAGCAATCTTTTAAGTGCAGATAGAGTTGATTTTTTTTGCTCCTTAGCACCAGACAGGTCGTTGAGGTTATAATTCATAATGACTGGTGCTTCGTTGTGAATTGTATATCTGTACGTATTCGGTGCAGGTTTCCATTAACTCCTGATGTGTTCCTTTGGCTATCACTTCGCCTTCCATAAGCAAAACAATCTGACTGAAATGCTTCACAGAAGCAATCTTTTGTGTAATCGAAAGAAGGGTTAATTCAGGATAATTGAGGACCAGATTGGCCTGTATTTTTTTCTCGGTTGTGCGATCAACCCGTGAAGTAAAATCATCGAGCAATAAAATCCGGGGATTTATAGCGAGCGCCCGTGCCAGCATGATCCGTTGCTTTTGCCCACCTGAAAGGCTGGTTCCCCGTTCAGAAACAATGGTGTTAAGTTTGTCAGGGAACGAATTCACAAAGTCCATCAATTCTGCTGTCGTAATGGCTTTTTCAAGCGATTCGTCAGTAACCTTATCGCTGAACGCAATATTTTCGCGAAGGCTCATGTTAAAAATAACACTGTCCTGAAGTACAAATCCAATCTGACTACGAAACGATTCCTTGTCGTAGTTTTCAATGTTGTGGCCGTCGAACTCAATGGTGCCTGAATCCGGTTTTACGAGATCAGTCAAAAGGTTAAGCAACTGACTTTTCCCGGCGGCGGTGGGACCAATGATGGCTACCTGTGTTCCACCTTTTACTGAAAGCGAAATATCTTTTAATATCGGCTTTTCGTCGTACGAAAGAGAAACATGGTTGAGTTCGATGTTTCCCTTAAGCCTTGCCTTCAATGTCCCGTTTTCTATTGGTTCAGAAGCTTCCAAAACATCATTGATCCGGGCGTATGATGCCGAAGCCTGTGAAATGATATTGCTCATAAACCCTATCATGATAATCGGAAAAATAAGTAAAGCCAGATAACTGTTAAAAGCTGCAAAATCTCCCAGCGACATGTTTCCGGTAATTACAAAATGTCCTCCAAGCATCAGAATGGTCAGCATTGCAAGGTTAGCCGTGAAAGTGATAATTGGAATCAGCGCCGCAAACAACCGGAGTATGGCTAACCCGACATTCCGTGCATCGGTATTGGCTTCCAGAAATTTATGGTATTCAGGTTGCTGCGAATTGAGTACTCTAATAATGGCCGATCCCATGATGCTTTCGTTGATTACTTTGTTGAGCCAATCAATAATTTCGCGGCTTCGTTTAAACAGAACCTTCACTTTTCGGATTACCAAATAAAATGCCCCGCCAATAATCGGGATGATGGTTATTATGGGCACTGCCAGTTTATAGTTGATCATGAGCAGCAGCACACAGGTTCCGATAATAATAAAGACTGACGAAAAAATGGTAACCACAGCCATAGACACAAACATCTTGATGGAATCAATATCGGAGGTCAGGTTGGTCAGAAGTTTCGACGGATTCGTTTTCTGGATGTAGGAATAGCTTTGCCGTGAGATTTTGTCTGACAAACGGGTACGCAGGTCGCGACCAACTTTCTCGGATGCGAAAGTCTGCACAATACTTTGAAGGTAGGTGAAAAGGAAAATAACCAGCGATGCAACCAAAAACTCAAGCACGACGATTTTGAGAACAAAATGTCCTCCTGTAAAGGAATCGATAGCTCGAGAAATGATTTTAGGCAGTACTAAATTTACACCATTACTAAGCAGGGCAAATATGACCAGGAAGGCAACCATTCCCCTGTAGAGCTTCAATAAACTAAACACACTTGGCTTCCTTTCCTTATTCCCGGTTTTTTTATTTTCTGAATTACCCATTATTCGATTAAACTTGAAATACTAACTACAAAGTAACTGCAAAAGTGTTTAGTTTTTATGGAAATTTGTGATGGATATCGTTTTTGAAAAAGAAATAATCATCTTTCGGGTAAAATCCGGAAGGACGGCATATACTGCATTTTGAAATTTTCAAAAAACAAAGTCATTACTCTTTTTAGCAAAATAACTTCGAAAAAAATACAAATGGATGTCAATTAATTGGATTTTATTTCATAAATTTAATAGCATTAATCTCAATTTTAAGTCATTATAGTAAATGTCTTAAAATTTATCTGAAAGACTTCAGAGAAGCCAAAAGGTTTATAACGAATTTATTTGTCATTTGATAATTTGAGAATAAACCTCGATTATTCAGTTGTTCAGTATGAAAATAGTTCTTCTATTCGCTTTGGGATTAATCCTGCAAATCCAAAATGCGAATGAATGTTTTTGATTAACCTATAATTGCCCTTTCAGGCCACCATCCTGACTTTTGGGCAGACTAAGCTCCCATTAAAACTATTCTACGATTAATGGGTAAAAACTCACTTACTGCTGATGAGAAGGTTACAATTCCTTTTAAGATTCAAAAATTTAAAGCCATGAAAAAAGTATTTGGATGCTTTTTATTTCTTGTCTGTGGCTGCATGTTTTGCAGTGCACAACAGGTTGTTTCTTCCGGTGGATATGAGAAAATAGCGGGGATAACTGTTGATTGGGTCTTGGGTGGGAGCCTTACAGATATCACCTTTTACAATCTTAGCACCCTTACTGAAATCCCAAACGAACAGCTCCCAGGTTTCGGGACAACTATTAAAGTTTATCCTACGGTAACTGAACGTTACACTACAATTGAAATTTCACCCTTCGACTCCACAAGATTCTTTCTTGAAATATACAACCATTTAGGGATGAAAATTATTGACCGAATAATCATAAACCAACCTGTTTTGCAGGTCAATATGAGCAAGTTTTCCTCTGGGTTATATTACCTGAAAGTATTCGTACCCGGGAATAAACAGCCAGTAAAGATTGAAAAGATTGTGAAAATTTAAACCAAAACGCCATGAAAAAATTATTTACCATTCTTTTTGGGGCATTGCTCTCTTTTATGGTACTCAATGCCCAGGAAATAGCGCCACCTCAGGCTTTTAGTTACAAGGCATCTATTAACAAATCAAACGGACAGCCCATTGCCAATAAAGTGATCAGTTTACGGGTAAGCATTCTACAAAGCAGTAATGTTGGATCTGCTGTTTATATCGAGACTTTCAATCCAAAGACAAATGAATTTGGACAAATAGACATCGTAATTGGAAGAGGATATGGTTTTCCACTCATTGATTGGTCAAAGGATATCTATTTCCTTAAAACTGAGGTGGACGACAAAGGAGGAACAAATTATCAGACCATGTCAGTCACTCAATTATTATCCGTACCCTATGCACTTTATTCCGGTGAATCTGGAAATGGTTTTGCCACTACTTACAAGGAAGGTGAAATTCGGCCAATACTCAGTAGTGGTAAGGTAAGCATTGGAACTCCTCCTCCTGACTGGCCAAATATATGGCCTGATCTGGTAGTTAACGGAGTTACCACCCTGCGGAATAAACAAGATTGGGGTACAGGACTTATCTTTGATGCTTCAACACTCCCGCAAGGATATGGAAGTATGATTTTATCTACTGGAGGCCTTGCCGGGGAAGGTCCCGGAAAATTTATTTTCCGGCATGCTGATAATTCAATCTTTGTAATGGATAAAAACAGGCATGTTGGGATCAATTCAACAGATCCATACAATCCTGTATATACGCTGGATGTTGGAGGAGACATCAATTTCACGGGAAATCTGTACAAAAATGGCGAACCCTTTTCCTGTAATCCGTCATGGAATGAAATCACAGGGAAGCCTTTTACTTTCAATTCGCCGGTAGCTGGTCAGTTGCTTCAATACGACGGTTCAAACTGGATTAACTTTACTCCCGATTTCCCAATTCCCGTTTCCGAGCAATTAAATGATACCGATGGTGACACCAAAATAATGACCGAACTTTCTGCTGACGACGACCACCTTAGGTTTTATACCCATGGAGTTGAAAGGTTGAGGATTACACCTTCAGGTAATTTTGAAACATTTGGAGTTAATAATTCATTACATATAGGAAGTGGAGCTGGAAAGGTTTCAACCGGAACCTATAATACTTTCATTGGAGAAGGTGCAGGATTGAATAACACTACCGGCAATAGCAACACAGCGCTTGGTTATCAGGCAGCCAATTCAAATACCACTGGGGTTTGGAACACAGCAATTGGTTATCAGGCTCTTCTTTCGAACACCATCGGCAGCTATAATTCGGCGATTGGTTGGGGAGCGCTTGCTTCAAACACCCAGGGAAGGTTCAATACTGCAAATGGCTACCATACTCTTTACTCAAACACAGAAGGAATCCGAAATACAGCAACCGGCAATTGGGCGCTTGCATACAATACCACAGGAAATCAAAATACAGCAACTGGTAACTGGGCGCTCTTTTCAAATACCACAGGAAGTTTTAATACTGCAAATGGCAGTCAAGCCCTTCATTCAAATACGGAAGGAAATGGTAATATGGCAATAGGTTTTTTTGCCCTTCGTGAAAATACCACGGGTGATAATAATACTGCAGCGGGTAGCCTGGCGCTTGCAAATAATACTACAGGAAATTGGAATTCTGCAGTTGGTGGCAATTCACTTTCTTCAAATACGATAGGAGCAGGAAATACAGCGATGGGGTTTGCAGCACTTTTTTCAAATACTGAAGGGTGTGGAAATACTGCAAGTGGTAATCAAGCGCTTAGTTCAAATTCAACTGGAAATGGTAATACTGCAACTGGCAATGCGGCGCTAAAATCAAACACCACTGGTAGTAATAATACTGCAAACGGTAATGATGCACTAGCTTCAAACACCATTGGGGATTCTAATACAGCAATTGGATTTATGGCGCTTACTTCAAATACCGAAGGAACTGCTAATACCGCTATTGGCAGGGCAGCCCTCACTTTAAACACCATTGGAATGCAAAATTCTGCAACTGGTCATGGGGCACTTAGTTCAAACACTTCTGGAAACAGCAATACTGCCAATGGCACTCATGCGCTTAGTTCAAATTCAACTGGTAATGCTAATACTGCAACAGGTAATGAGGCGCTAAAATCAAATACCACCGGAAATGAGAATACTGCCTATGGATATCAGGCACTTTTATCCAACATCACTGGTACCGGAAATATAGCAATTGGTGTAAGCGCATTATCTTTTAATACCACCGGAAATGGTAATATAGCAATTGGCAAGAATGCTCTTTTTTCAAACACCACAGGAGAGGGTAATACTGCAACTGGCGGTTTCGCGCTTTCTTCAAACACCACCGGAAACGGTAATACTGCAAACGGTACTCATGCGCTTGTGTCAAATATCACTGGAAATGCGAACACTGCAAATGGTCACAGTGCGTTAAAATCAAACACCACTGGTAACATGAATACTGCAAACGGTTCGGGAGCACTTAGTTCAAACACAACCGGAAGCAATAATACGGCGTTAGGCGTTAATTCACTTACTTCAAATACCGTTGGGGAATCTAATACATCAATCGGATTTATGGCGCTTTTTTCAAATACCGAAGGAGGCGAAAATACCGCTATCGGCAGACAAGCTCTTTATTCAAATTTAACTGGAAATGATAATACTGCAACTGGTCATGGTGCACTTATTTCAAACACCACCGGAAACAATAATACAGCAATTGGAGTCTGGTCTCTTGCTTCAAATTCAACAGGAAATGCCAATACTGCAATTGGTAATGGTGCGCTTACTTCAAATATTGCAGGTGAAGGCAACACCGCAACTGGCTATCATGCACTTTATTCCAATACCACAGGTACTGAGAATACCGCGTCCGGATTCGGGGCTCTTGCCCAGAATATTTCCGGATGTAAAAATACGGCAAACGGAATTCTGGCGCTCTCTTCAAACACCATCGGAAGCCATAATGCAGCATTTGGGGAACAGGCGCTCTGCTATAACACCATTGGAGACTATAACACGGCAACTGGCACAGGTGCGCTAAATTCAAACATAGAAGGACATGGAAATACTTCGACCGGATATCATTCGCTTTTTCTAAACACAAGAGGCTCAAGCAATACGGCAAATGGATTTCATGCACTTTTTGCAAATATTGAAGGCGACGGAAATACTGCTATTGGTAATGAGTCACTTTATTCTAACACTTCCGGAATAAATAATACCGCATCTGGAGTGGAAGCGCTTTATTCAAATATCACCGGACAATATAACACTGCAATCGGTTATAAAGCTGATGTGACTACAAGTGATCTCTTCAATGCTACTGCCATTGGATATAATGCAAAAGTGAATGACAACAACAAAATCGTTTTAGGGAATGCAAGTGCAACCACGGTCGGAGGATACGGAACCTGGACTAATTATTCTGACAGAAGACTAAAAGAGAACATCATCTACAAAAATGAACTTGGTCTAAGTTTTATTTCAAGGCTAAAACCGGTTTCGTACAATTATATTGACGATGCGAACAAACGCCGGCGCGATGGGCTGATTGCCCAGGATGTGGAACAAATCCTTAATGAATTGGGAATAGAGTTCAGTGGTTTGATTATTGATGACGATCCTATGAAAACCATGAACCTTTCATATCCCGAATTCGTGATTCCTTTAATAACCGCTGTTCAGGAGCAGCAGAAACAAATTGAATTCCAGCAGAAACAAATTGATGAATTAAGACAACTGTTAGAAATATTGGTGCAAAAATAAACGAATACAATTCTTTATACTCTGTAGTGAAATCACAATTCGAATACTTTATCTTTGGTGCAAACTTTGAAAAATGACCAATCATAAAATAATTATAGCCATTGACGGCCATTCATCGTGCGGGAAAAGCACGATTGCCAAAGCAGTTGCCGCCAGGTTCGGATATATTTTCATGGACAGCGGCGCCATGTACCGGGCAGTAACTTTATATGCGCTTCGTCACAAGCTTGTTGCCGACGGTGAGGTTAAGCGGGAAGAACTGATTAACTCACTGCCTCAAATTAAAATCGAAATTCGTTACCATCCTGAGATACAAAAGAGTGTCACTTTTCTGAACGGGGAAAATGTAGAAGAAGAAATCAGGCAATTACCCGTCTCTCAGAATGTAAGCCCGGTGGCAACTATTGCCGAAGTTCGAAAGGCAATGGTTAAATTGCAGCGCGAAATTGGCAAAAATAAAGGAATTGTGATGGATGGCCGCGACATAGGCACGGTAGTTTTTCCTGAGGCTGAACTGAAATTTTTCGTAACAGCATCGGCTGAAATTCGCGCCAAACGTAGGTTTGATGAACTAACTGCTCTGGGTGAAATAGTTTCGTTTGCCGAAATTCTTCAAAATGTAGAGGAGCGCGACCGCATTGATTCAACACGTGTCGCAAGTCCACTGCGCAAAGCCGATGATGCTCTGGTATTGGACAACAGCAATTTGACGCAGGAAGAGCAATTGGAATGGGTAATAAAACAAGTTGAAGCGCGATTGATTATAAATAGTCAGCCGCCAGCCGCTAGCTGCTAGTTGCTAGCACCTTGCAAAAAAGGAGAATGTCCTATGTCATTTTTCTATTAATATCTTACATTAACTGTGATCATAGAAATTGACCAGAAATCGGGGTTTTGTTTCGGGGTAGTAAATGCCATCGGAAAAGCAGAAGAAACGCTGAAGGCCGAAGATATGCTTTATTCGCTCGGTCACATCGTGCACAATGAACTCGAAGTAAAACGGCTCGAGGAAATGGGTCTGAAGAAAATTAATCACGAAGAGTTTTTCAAACTTAAAAACTGCAAAGTTCTTATTCGGGCACATGGCGAGCCGCCTTCGACCTACGAATATGCCCGGGAGAACAATATTTCATTGATTGATGCGACTTGTCCGGTAGTTTTAAGGCTCCAGCAAAGGGTGAAAAAAGCTTCTGAAACCATGAAAAACGAAAATGGACAACTGGTGATCTTTGGTCATTTGGGTCATGCTGAAGTTGCAGGTCTTGCAGGTCAAACCAATCATGAAGCAATTATTATCGATCATCCTGAAGATTACCGGAAACTTGATCCCTCGCGGCCGGTAATTGTATTTTCGCAAACCACCAAGTCGGTTGACGACTTCAGAAAGCTGACACAAAATATTCGGGATCAGTCTCAGTCAGGACAGGTCGAGACGCACGATACCATTTGCCGGCAGGTTTCAAACAGGATGTCACATCTCCATAAATTTGCTGCACGGTTTGAAGTTATTATTTTTGCAGGTGGCCGCCAAAGCTCTAATGCGCAGGTACTTTTTGATGTCTGCAAAAAGCAAAATGAACACAGCTATTTTGTGTCTTCTCCTGAAGAAGTAAAATCAGAATGGTTT
Organism: Prolixibacteraceae bacterium; assembly: GCA_003457135.1. Lineage (GTDB taxonomy): Bacteria > Bacteroidota > Bacteroidia > Bacteroidales > Prolixibacteraceae > Aquipluma. The sequence continues at coordinate 53,223 of DMSQ01000010.1, read as the reverse complement.
TCAGGAGTTGAAACCGTTGGTATTTGCGGGGCAACCTCAACACCACAATGGTTAATGGAAAAGGTAGCTGAAAAGATCAGGCAAATTTAAGTCTTCGTTGGCGCCCGACAATTTTTCTTTTTTGTGTTTCTTAGTGATTTTGTGCCTTCGTGGCTAAAAAAATATCTTGCCACAAAGTCACCAAAACACAAAGGTTTCACAAAGCAAAAAGTAATTTACCGGATGGGGTTTTCGTTACAGGAATTTTGTCGTTCCTCTGACTTCATTTATCTTAGTCCTGAATTTTAATGACTGATATTTTCCTGAAATACTTTAACTTACTTGGATCGAATGTGTTTTTCAGCTAAATAAACAATTATGGCAACCAAAAATATGAGTTCAGAAGGATCAATTAAAAGAAAGAAATTACAGAAGATAGGTGTTTTTACTTCAGGTGGCGATTCCCCGGGAATGAATGCCGCTATTCGTGCTGTAACACGTGCAGCTTTGGCCAATAAATTAAAAGTGGTAGGTATCAGGCGTGGGTATCAGGGTATGATTGAAGGTGATTTTATTAATTTGAAATCGTCCGATGTCAGCGGTATTCTGCAATTGGGCGGCACCATGCTTAAAACAGCGCGGAGTGCAGAGTTCAGGACTGCGGAAGGACGTGAGAAAGCATTTCAGCAACTGAAAAAAGCTGATATTGACGCAGTGGTTGTGATCGGCGGCGATGGCTCGTTTACCGGTGCACTGGTCATGTCTCAGGAATACGATATATCGTTCGTTGGAATCCCCGGCACCATTGACAACGATATGTATGGCACTGATTACACGATTGGCTACGATACTGCGCTGAACACTGTAGTTGAGGCTGTAGATAAAATTAAAGATACAGCCCGCTCGCACGGACGGATTTTCTTCGTTGAAGTAATGGGCCGTGAGGCCGGTCTTTTAGCATTAACCAGCGGAATTGCCTGTGGCGCTGAAGTTATTTTAATTCCTGAAGCAAAAGGTGATTTCAACAGCCTGAAAAAGTTTCTGGATAAAGGATATAGAAATAAGGAAACCAGCGGAATTGTAATGGTTGCTGAAGGCGATGAGGCTGGCGGCGCACTGAAAATAGCGGAGGATGTACGGAAATCGCATCCTGATCTGGATGTACGCGTTTCCATTTTAGGGCACATTCAGCGTGGCGGAAGCCCAACCGCCAAAGATCGGGTAAATGCAACCAAAATGGGAGTGGCGGCTATCGAAGCGCTACTTGATGATCAGAAAAGTATCATGATTGGACTCGATAATGAAAAGATTGTGCATGTTCCTTTCAATAAAGCGGTGAAATTAAACCATACCATTGATACCAATTTGCTGGACATTCAGAAACTGTTGAATATTTAACTTCAGTCTTCTATCTTGAAATAGGAAATCAGTTTCTTCAGGTTTTTGGCATGTCCTGAAATGCTTTTAGAATTGACCGACAATTGGAACGACGATTCTGCATTTTGCTGGGTCACCATATTCAGTTGCTGTATTCCCTGATTGATTTCCTCTGAGCTTATTTTTTGTTCGAGACTCGATTTCGCAATTTGTTTGACCAAATTGGCTGTATGTTCAATATCCGGAATAATTTCGAGTAGTTTGGCGCCGGTTTCCTGAGCCTGAAGTAATCCCTTTGACGATAGTTCGTTAATTTCCTTTGCAGCAAGCTGTGACCTTTCGGCTAACTTTTTAATTTCGGCCGCTACAACTCCGAATCCTTTTCCCTGAATTCCGTACCTGGAAGCTTCAATAGCGGCATTGATCGCCAACAGGTTCGTCTGTTTGGCAATTTCTCCAACGATCGAAATTTTCTGAACAATGTTGTTCATTGACTGGATCAAAGCTTTGGTTGATTCGTTACCTACCTGCATTCCCAGTGCGGCTTTAATGGCTATTTTTTCGGTTTCCTGCGCATTGCGTGTATTTTGTTGGATGCGCGACATCATCAGTTCCATCGAGGTCGAAATCTCTTCGGATGATGCGGCCTGATTATTGGCCCCGTCAGCCAGTTTGACCGACGAATCAAGCAATTCGAGACTGCTGTCAGCAATAATGTCCGAACTTTGAATAATTTCACTCAGAATGGTAGTTAGCTTCGAGGCCATCATGGTGAGTGATTCGGCCAAATCTCCAATTTCATCGTTTTGCTTAATATTCAGCCTGGAGTTAAGATTACCTGTTGAGATCATCCGTGCAAAATTGACGCCTTTAACAATCGGGGCGCTAATTTTTCCGGCAATAAAATAAATAATAATGAAAAGTAGTACCAGGCCAAAAAAACCAACTAAAATGGCATTATAGAATACTTTTTTTGGTTCCTGAAGAATAACCCGGGTTGGAACTTCGACTCCAATAATCCATTTGGTGGTAATATTCCCTATCCTGATGGGTTGAAGCGAAACAAAATACTCCTCGTTATTTTGCGAATTTGTATAGGTGAATGAATTCGAAATATGACCACTTGCTTGTTCCTGAATTGATTTAAACGAAATACTGTCGGAGGCAAGATTCTTAAAAAAATCTTTCCCTGTAAGAGTTTGATCAGTATGTGCTACAATCATTCCATTGCCGGCAACAATATACGAAACGGATTCTTTAAACGGATTTATTCCCGCTATCAGTTTGTTCATGTGTGACAGTGAAATATCAATCCCTACCAATCCTTCGAATTGTCCTGAAGGGCTTTGAATCGGAACAAAAAGCGCGGTCATCAGAACTCCTGCCAATTCTTTGGTTACCACGTCGTAATACGGATCCCAAATCATTTCCCTGTTCATCTCCCGCGCAATGTAATAGATTCCTTTAATTTCGGCATTGGTTGTATCAACTATGGCCTTTTGAAACTTGATCTGATTGTTTGCACGGTAAAAGCTATTCCGTATCCGCCCGTTCTTTTTGGTGTAGCCTGGATAAAGTGTCTTTAATTCCCAGTAAAGTCCAACAGATAAAAAACCGGGATTTTTATCCAGATTGCTGTAAAGAACGTTTTCGAAGAATGCATCGCGCTGTGCAGGTTCATATTTTTTGTGTGTTCTGAACACATTTTGCATCGTACGGGCCGATTCCATCATCACATTTAATTCTTCCGAAATCTTGTTTTGGTATTCGCGGGTTGAACCTTTAACAATCTCGATTGAATCGGAATATGCAGTTTTTTGAAGATGGTAACTGATATATCCAATTGCAACACAGTAAATTATAGTCGCGGCGCTGAGGATGTATATGTTTAGTTTAAGCTTTAAATTAAATCTTCTATTGCTCATGACGGTCAAAATTATCCTGTTGACTAATTAATAAAATGATGTGAATTCTGAAGATTATTGAACTTTGACTAAGGTAGAATTATAAATTGAAATTCAGAAACTAAATTAGACAGATAATCAAAATGAAAATCCAGCCGAAATAAATGCACTTCTCCCGACATTGTTGATTCCTGATCCGTGCGTGCGGTAATCCTCATTCAAGATATTCTGTAGTCCTAAATTCAATTTTACTGAAGCTATCTGGTATCCGGCGTAAAGGTTTACAACCTGCCAGCCTGGCGTACCGCCTTGTGGAATCCGGTTGTCGCTCATATCGCCTTGTGCAAGCCTGTCTTGTTTGGATGCAAACAAAAATTCGGCTGAGTAAAATATATTCCTGAATTTGCAGGTGCCGGCTAACCTGCCATTTAAAGGAGGGATTCTTCGCAATGGTTCATTCTTGGTCATGTTTTGTCCGTAAGTATAAGAAATACCTCCGTTGATCTCCAGTCTGGCCAGAGCTTTCCAATTAAATGAAGATTCAAAACCACGGATATATGCTTCTTCAACATTTTCTTTTTTATATACCTGATATCCGTCAATGAACCGGCCTTCTTCCTTTGTCCGGGTGATTAACTGATTAAGATTCATGTAATAAGCAGCTACAGTCCCGGAAAGTTTTGCGAGACTGAGTTTGTACCCCAATTCGTAATTTTGCGATTTTTCAGGTTTTAAATTGTATGCAGGAACCTCATACCTGAAATCAACAATTCCAAGTGTTCCGAGATCGTCAATGTTTGGCGCACGAAACCCACTGCTGAAGGCGCTGTAAATGTGATGCTCCCGGCTAATGTTATATATCAGCGCCGAATTAAAAACAAGGGCTTCAGGCGAAATCTTAACCTTGCCCAAAGTATTGTCGGTTATATTAATACTGAACGAATTAAACCGGACTCCACCATCAAAAATCCATTTGCCAAAATCAAAATGATGAAGGGTAAAAATGGAATAATTGCCGTATTGTGAATGATCAGGATATAAACCACGCTTATTTACAGTCAGCCCACTGTCTGATGTGTTTAGCTCAGTTCGCGAACTGCCCACCTGATCGTGGTAAATTTCTATTCCTGAATTGGCGGTCCAGACAGAGCTCAATTTAGAGTCAAAATCAAAAGTTAAACCAAGAGTATTAACTTGATCTCTTTCCCGGATCATTTGGTTGCTTCCATTTTTCTGACTAATCCGTCCTTCCATATTTCGTTGCCACGAAGCAATAAACCTGAGCTGATTGAAAAGCTTCCCCTGACCCTGGACATTCATTCGGACATAGGTCAACATTCGCTGCTGAGGATTGAATTCGTTCAACAGGTAGTTTTCGAGTACCACTTTATGGTACACCGGAACATGTTGTTGCCTGTTGAACTGATTAGCAAAAGTGAGTTGAATATTTTCACCGAGAGTTGCTATAATTTTCGTGTTAAAAGCGTATTCATTATATCCGGATGGACTTTGTTTGCCGGTATTCTTTCCTCCGATAATATCGCCAAAGTTATGGTAGGTTGCCCCAACCAAAGCGGCGTATTTCTTTGAGCTGAATTCCAGTTCGCTGTGGCCAGTTTTTTCCATGTCACCCGTCATATATTTGCCCAAAACAGAGCCCTTAAATGTTGATTTTTCCTGATTCAATTCCGGTGACTTTGTAAATACCTGAAGCGCACCGCCAATTGCATCAGTTCCGTATTGTACCGAACCAGTCCCTTTAGCCGCTTCGATCTGGTCAATTGAAAATACATCAATCGTATTCAGATATTGGTTTGGACCGTAACGGTAAATCGAATTGTTTAGCCGGATGCCATCAATTAAAAGCAGGGTTTGGTTTCCGGTTAATCCTCTTATAAAAGGTGATCCGCCTCCATGGTTGGTTTTCTGAACAAATAATCCATTCATATTCGCTAAAGCCTCAGGCGTTGTGCGAGGGATAAAACTATCCAGCGACTTTCTGTTCAGATAGCTGATGCTGTATGGAACAGTTATGGTCTCCTGTGGCTTGCGTTGTGTGGTTATAACTACTTCCTGAATTGAATAAACCGCTGTGGTATCAATCTGTCCTTTAGCAAAAATACTGGTTATGAGCATTAGAAAGTTGAAGAAGTATCTTTTCATAGATCAATAAACTTTTACATACTTCGAATTAAACAAAACAAATTCATTATATGCCAGTATAAATTGCTTTTAATGGTTTTTTATTAACATTCCTAAAACACCTATTCGATTCAGAAATCTTTTTCGGTATTTTGCAAACATGATAGATGAAGTACTTTTTGCTGATGTGATTTTACCCCTGCCTATCGATTATCGGTTTACCTATCGGGTCCCGGCATCTTTTCAGGTGCGCATAAAAACCGGTGTTCGTGTTATTGTGCAGTTTGGGAAACGAAAATTTTTCTCGGCGTTGGTTTACAAGCTTCATCAAAATAGGCCAGTTGGCGATTTCGAAATCAAAGACATTGATGCAATACTGGACGAAGAGCCAATTATTAGCGAAAAACAACTCGTTTTATGGGAGTGGATTGCCAATTACTATTGCTGTACCCTGGGCGAAGTTTATAAAGCTGCGCTACCTTCAGGACTTAAGCTTGAAAGCCAGACAAAAATCAGCCTTAATCCTGAAGCCATAACAGGAGATGGGTTTAATGATAAAGAAACCGCTGTTATCCTTTTACTCGAAAGCCGGAAAACAGCCAGCATTCAGGATTTAAACCGGTTCCTCGGGCAACTGTCTTCATTTGCAATCCTGAAGATGTTACTCGAAAAGAATGCGGTAATTGTTGAAGAGCAACTTCGTGAAAGTTATATACCAAAATTGGTATCAACAGTCAGGCTAAGTCCTGAATACCAATCAGAGGAAAAACTGAGCGCAATGCTTGATCTACTTGCCAGAAAGGCAAAAAAGCAGGAGCAGCTTCTTAAAATTTTTCTTGCTGAAACCATTTATGGCGATTTAGGACAGACTGAAATCAGTAAAAAGGATCTGCTCGAATTGGCCGATGTTTCGGATGCTGCGCTGAAAGGACTGGAAGAAAAGCAGGTTCTGGAAGTGTTTCAAAAAGAAATAGGACGGATAAGCCGGCCTCAAAGTGACGAATTGACGATCAAAGAGCTTTCCGAACCTCAGCAAAAAGCGTACGATGAAATTCTGGCACAGTTTCAAACCCAGCAAACTGTTTTACTGAATGGAGTTACTTCGAGCGGTAAAACCGAAATTTATATCCGGCTGATTGAAGAACAATTGAAACTCGGCAAACAGGTATTATATCTTGTTCCTGAAATCGGGCTGACCACACAAATTATTACCCGTTTGAAAACTGCATTCGGTGATTTGGCCGGAATTTATCACTCCAAATTTAATGACGCCGAACGGGTCGAAATCTGGTTTAATGTGCTGAATGAAAAATCAGGAAAGACGGGCCAGCAGTATAAAGTAATACTTGGGGCACGTTCAGCTATTTTTCTTCCTTTCAGAGATTTGGGATTGATTATTGTTGATGAGGAACACGAAAATTCATACAAGCAATTTGATCCTGCGCCACGCTACAATGCCCGTGATATGGCCATCGTAATGGGCAATATTCATGGAGCAAAGGTTCTTTTAGGTTCGGCGACGCCATCGTACGAAACCTTTTTCAATGCCAAAGCCGGAAAATATGGTTTGGTCAATCTTTCAGAACGGTTTCAGGATATCGAAATGCCCGAGCTTATTCCGGCTAACACACAAGAAGCCTACAAACGCAAGCAAATGCGCTCGATCTTCACTCCTGAACTTTACGATGAAATAAAATCGGCCCTTTCCAACAAAGAGCAAGTTATTCTTTTCCAGAACAGGAGAGGGTTTGCTCCGTTCGTGCAGTGCGGAAAATGTGGCTGGATTCCTAAATGCAAGTACTGCGATGTGAGCAAAACTTACCATAAGAACCGTGCTGCCTTGATTTGCCATTATTGCGGACACACCACTTCACTGGCAATTAAATGTGATGAATGTGGCTCGGATGAAATTAAAACCCGCGGCTTTGGAACCGAAAAGATAGAGGATGAAATACAGCTTTTATTTCCTGAAGCCCGTGTAGCGCGGATGGATTTGGACACGACCAGGGCAAAAAAAGCGTATGACCAGTTGATCTGGCAGTTCGAAACCGGTAAAATCGATATTCTGGTTGGTACCCAAATGGTTACCAAAGGACTCGACTTCGATCATGTTCGGGTGGTGGGTGTTTTGAATGCGGACAATCTGCTGAACTATCCTGATTTCCGTTCCTACGAACGCAGTTACCAGTTGATTATGCAGGTGAGTGGCCGTGCAGGACGTAAACATAACAGGGGCAAAGTTATTGTACAAACCAGTCAGCCCAATCATCCGGTCATTCAGGATGTGATTGCCAACGATTATTACCGGTTGTTTAGCCGGCAAATGGCCGAACGAAAAATGTTCAGGTATCCACCCTATTACCGGCTCATTAAAATAGTAGTGAAACATCAGAACCGCGACCGGCTTGATTTGGCGGCATCACATATTGCAACAGCTTTATGCGCCATTTTCAATAAAAATGTGCTTGGCCCGGAATATCCGGTTGTTGGGCGAATCCAAATGTGGTTTCAGAAAGAAATACTGATCAAATTACCGCGTGACGGCAAAATTCAGGAGGCCAAATCGAAGATCATGGAAATCATCAGTCGTGCCAAATCTCAACCGAATAACAGCCGGTTAATTGTTTATGCCAATGTGGATCCGATGTAGATAAAAAGCAGGAAAAGGTCAATAGTCATTCGTCATTAGAAAAGAGGAAAGAGGAAAGAGTGATCAGTTTTCAGTCGTAGTGAATAAGTAGGATTTCTCAAAATCTTGCCCATAGGGGCATCAATGTCAATAGTAAGTTAAACCAAGATCAATATACCAACATTCGGTTCCTGGCAGAACCAAAAATTGAGCGAACTCCGAAAAGTAAAAAAACAGTAATTTAGTCATCCGATGAATTCCTAATTAACTGATTAGCAGACTGATATTTTTTAAGTCTTTTGCAAAAACATTCATCGGATGACTTTTCGGAGTGGCCTCAAAAATTTAAATTTAAACAGTTTGTAAGTTTCACTAAGTTTTATTTTGCTCAATGCGTTTACTCAGGTTTTTGGATTGTTTTGTATGAAACTCCTGAAATTCTAATTTGTGTTTTCTTCCCATATCCATCACCCTGAGGATAGAATTAATATAGCCCTTCACTGATAAGCAAAATCTTTGATTTACCAGATAAGAATATTTCTAAATTAGTTCTAATTACACCTCTCCTGAAAAAACAGTTAAATCGGCCAGACTACCACTTTGATCATCCAGAATGCCAGTTTGGTAATTGGTTTAATTTTTCTTCAACTGTGATGTCAATTTATTGTTTCGATGTTCATAACTTTAATCGCGAATAGTTCCTAAATCACAGACAACAAAACTGTTCGCACATTGATTTTTTAATACCCATACAAATAAAAAACCAATAAACAGAAGGCAAGCAGGAGAAGATGAATGATGCAAAACAACAAAAGACCCAAAAATCCTGATTTTTTCTGAATAAGCGCCCCCGGGGAAACCCAAATACAACCAAACCCTGTTGAAAAACCGGGTTGGTAAGGATGACAACCCCGCCACAGCGTGCAGGCCCTCCAAAGGCGGGCAGGCATTACAACAACGACAACAACGACAACCATTAAAACAATGACAACAACAGAAACAATCCCAACAATAGAAACATTAAAAAAACAATAACTTTTAAATCCACCATTTATGAAAACAAAATTTTTACTTCGATTAAAAAACGTGTTATTACTCCCTTTGCTCTTTTTGCTGTTTACGGCAATGAGCACGATTGGGATGGCGCAAACGGTAAATGTTACCACTGATAAAGACGACTACTACCCAGGCGAATGGGTAATTATTACCGGTTCGGGCTGGCAAGACGATGCCAATGTACAACTCACATTGACACACCTTGATCCTTTACCAGATCCGCTTCACGCCCACGAATCATGGCTGGTTCAGCCCAATGCCGAGGGTTATATTTACTACGAATGGTATGTGGATACCATGGAACTTGGAACCTCCTTCGACCTGACTGCCCTTGGTATGACCACCGGGCTAACGGCAACAACTTATTTTACAGATGCAGCAACAAAAGACACATATCCGTCTGCTTTCTCAACTTTTACAGGAGGTTCAACATATTGCCAAGGGGCTACGCCAACAAATCTTAGTGTAAGCTGGACTACGACAAATTGTGGAACAGCAGGCTCTAGTGTAAATATTCCTATCACAATTAAATGGTTTAATACTTCAAGCGGAACCGCAGTTTCAACAATTAATACAAATGCTGGAACTACTACTTCATCCTACACCCCACCTACGACAGTATCAGGAACCCTAAATTACTATGTGGTTGTTTCATGGAATGCCGGGACCAATTGCGCTCCTGCAGGAAGCATTACTAGTGGAACACAAGCAGTAATTGTAAATGCACCACCAACAACTGCTAATGCAGGAACTGATCAAACAATTTGTATTGCTGATGTTTCAGCAATATTGGCAGCAAACACACCTTCCGTTGGAGCAGGTATATGGTCAGTAGTTAGTGGTCCAAGTTCATCTTTGGCTCAATTCAGCAGCACAACCAACCCGGCCGCAACATTTACCCCGGCTGGCGGAGCAGGTGTTTATACCTTAACATGGACAATCAGCAATGCACCATGTACGGCATCAGCCGATAACGTGGCAATTACTTTTAATGCTGTACCTACCATAGCAAATGCCGGCCCGGATCAAACAGTTTGTGCAGCAACAGCAACACTTGCCGGAAATACTGCAACAACTGGTACCGGAACATGGACATTGGTAAGTGGTACCGGAACAATTACCACACCGGGTAGTCCAACATCAGGAGTTACAGGTTTAGGAGTTGGTGCAAATACTTTCCGCTGGACAATTTCCAATTCACCATGTACAGCATCATCAGATGAAGTGGTGATTACAAGAAATGCATCGCCAACAACATCCAATGCTGGTCCTGATCAAACAATTTGTATTGCCGATGTTTCTGCAACATTAGCAGCCAATACACCTTACGTTGGAGCAGGAGTATGGTCAGTTGTTAGTGGTCCAAGTTTATTGGCAACTCAATTCAACAGCACAACCAACCAGGCCGCAACCTTTACCCCGGCTGGTGGTGCAGGTGTTTATACATTGCGTTGGACAATAACCAATGCACCGTGTACAGCATCAACCGATGATGTAGTTATTTCTTTCAAAGGTAATCCAACAACAGCAAATGCCGGCCCCGACCAAACAGAAGCAACAACTTGCGGATTAACACAGGTAACACTTGCAGCTAATGCACCTTCAGTGGGTACAGGGGCATGGAGTATTGTATCGGGTGCCGGTGGCTCATTTGGAAATGCCGCCAGTCCGACCTCGACATTTACCGGAACAGCAGGTGCAACTTATACCTTAAAGTGGACTATTTCAAACAGTCCATGTACGGAATTTACTGATTTAGTTGACATTACGTTTAACAAAAATCCTACAACAGCAGCTGCCGGACCTGATCAAACAGGAGCAGCAACTTGTGGATTAACACAAGTAACACTTGCTGCCAACACGCCAACAGTTGGTACAGGAGCATGGAGTATTGTATCGGGTGCTGGTGGCTCATTTGTTGATGCATCCAGTCCGACGTCAACATTTAGCGGAACGGCAGGAACTACTTATACTTTACGCTGGACAATAACAAATAGTCCTTGTACAGCGTCAACCGATGATGTGGTGGTTAAATTCAATCAAAATCCAACCGTGGCTGATGCCGGTCCCGATCAAACTGATGCGGCAACCTGCGGATTAACAACAGTAACATTGACCGCCAATACTCCTACAATTGGAACAGGAAGCTGGAGCAAGATATCAGGATCAGGTGGTTCTTTCAGTGACGCATCGAGTCCTTCATCCACTTTCAGTGGTTCAGCAGGAAATACTTATACATTGCGATGGACGATATCGAACAGCCCATGTACAGCATCAACAGACGATGTGGTAATTACTTTCAACGAAAATCCGACAATAGCTAATGCCGGTTCAGATCAGACAGGAGCATCCACCTGTGGATTAACTACTGTAGCACTTTCTGCAAATAATCCTACTAAAGGAACAGGGCAGTGGAGTGTAGTTTCTGGTACAGGTGGTTCATTCAGCAATGCATCAAGCCGTACTTCAGACTTCACTGGTGTAGCAGGCAGTGAATATACATTAAGATGGACTATAACAAATGGTCCATGCATTTCTACCGATGATGTTATTATAAAATTTAATCAAAATCCTATTACAGCAAATGCAGATGGGGATCAAATCATCTGCACAACAACAGGGAGTGCAACATTGGCAGCAAATACGCCTTCTATCGGAACTGGCGCATGGTCAGTGGTCAGTGGTCCAAGTTTATCGGCCTCTCAATTCAGCAGCACAACTAACCCTGCCGCAACATTTACCCCGGCTGGCGGAGCAGGTGTTTATACATTGCGTTGGACAATCAGCAATGCACCGTGTACTGCTTCAACTGATGATGTTTTAATCACTGTAAAAGCACCACCGACTGTCGCAAATGCCGGTTCTGACCAGACAGGTTTAACTACCTGCGGTTTAACTACAGTAACTCTTGCTGCCAACACACCAACCGTTGGAACAGGAGCATGGAGCATTGTAACAGGAGCAGGTGGCTCATTTGGAAATGTCGCCAGCCCAACTTCAACATTCAGTGGAACAGCAGGTACAACTTATACCTTAAAGTGGACTATTTCAAACAGTCCATGTACGGAATCCACTGATTTAGTTGACATTACGTTTAACAGAAATCCAACCGCTGCAAATGCCGGTACTGATCAAACAGGAGCAGCAACCTGCGGTATAACTCAGGTAACACTTGCTGCCAATACACCCACAGTTGGTACAGGAGCCTGGAGCATAGTTTCTGGCGCTGATGGTTCATTTGGTGATGCATCCAGTCCGACTTCTACATTCAGCGGAACGGCTGGGGTAAGTTATACTTTACGTTGGACAATTACCAATAGTCCTTGTACAGCATCAACCGATGATGTGGTGATTAAATTCAATCAAAATCCAACCGTTGCTGATGCCGGTCCCGATCAAACGGGAGCAGCAACCTGCGGAACAACGCAGGTAACATTGGCTGCCAATACTCCTTCAATAGGAACAGGAAGCTGGAGCGTTGTATCGGGTGCAGGTGGTTCGTTCGGAACTGCATCCAGTCCCACTTCTACCTTCAGTGGAACTGCAGGTACAACTTATACTTTACGCTGGACAATTTCGAATGCACCTTGTACAGCTTCAACCGATGATGTGGTGATTAAATTTAATCAAAATCCAACAACAGCAAATGCCGGTTCTGACCAGACAGGTTTAACTACCTGCGGCTTAACAACAGTAACTCTTGCTGCCAATACACCAACCGTTGGTACAGGTGCATGGAGCATAGTATCGGGTGCTGGTGGTTCATTTGGAAATACCGCCAGTCCAACATCAACATTCACCGGAACAGCAGGTACAACTTATACCTTAAAGTGGACTATTTCAAACAGTCCATGTACGGAATCCACTGATGTAGTTGACATTACGTTTAACATAAATCCTACAACAGCAACTGCCGGTCCCGATCAAACAGGAGCAGCAACCTGCGGTTTAACAACAGTAACTCTTGCAGCAAATGCGCCAACAGTTGGAACAGGAGCCTGGAGTATTGTATCAGGTGCTGGTGGTTCATTTGGTGATGCAGCCAGTCCGACATCAACATTCAGCGGAACGGCAGGAATTACTTATACATTACGTTGGACAATTACAAATAGTCCTTGTACAGCATCCACCGATGATGTGGTGATTAAATTCAATCAAAATCCAACAGCATCCAATGCAGGTCCGGATCAAACACTTTGTCTCTCAACGGCTGCAACTCTGGCAGCAAATGCTCCGTTAATAGGAACAGGAGCATGGTCAATAGTATCTGCACCAAGCATGTTATTGAGCCAGTTCAGCAGTACCACAAACCGGAATGCAACATTTACACCTGCTGACGGACCTGGTACTTACAAGTTGCGTTGGACAATCAGCAACAATCCGTGCATTGCATCAACCGATGATGTTGATCTCATTTACAATCCTCGTCCAACCGGTGTAATCAGCGGAACAACATCCATCTGCGCCGGAAGCAATGCAACATTAAGAATTGATGTTACCGGAACAGGTCCCTGGAGCGGAACCATAAATAACGATGGCTCATTCAGTGGCACAACCAGTCCAATTTACGTTACAGTAAGTCCTTCTGCAAATACAACATACACAATTGCTACTTTAAGTGATAAAAATTGTATCGCAAATGCAGGAGATAAAACAGGTAGCGCAACTGTAACAGTAAATGCATTGCCAATTGCAACAATTAAACCTTCATCACAGATTGTCTGCTATAATGCTTTTGGAGGTATTGGAGCCTCGGGCACCGGTGGTGCCAGCGTTACCATCTCATACAGCCTTGACGGAGTTAATACTTTAACTGATACAAAAACTTTAAACGGACCTGGCACAAACCTACTTGGAGGTGATTTTATAGTAGGCCCCATTACAGCCAATACAACAGTTACTCTGATTAGTACTTCATTGAATGGCTGTTCTACAATTTCTCCTCAGCCAAGTGTAACAATTACGTTAGAAACAACACTGCCAACATGGACAACTGTTGCCGGAGCGCTTGACCGGACTGTTGAATGTAGCGATGCAACTGCATTGGCAAACGCACAGGCACTTGTCCCAGCTGCTACCGATAATTGTCCCGGAACATTAGTACCTGTTAAAACGGCTGGTTCATTTGTTGCTGGTAGTTGCCCGCAAGCTGGAACCTACACAAATACATGGGTTGTTACTGATGCAGCAGGGAATGAAGTTATTAGTGCATTTACACAGGTTATTACGATCGAAGATACCACTAATCCGGTAATCGACAATACAGCAAAAGCAAACCTGACCGTTGAATGTGACGGTGCTGGCAATACTGCCGCTATCACAACATGGTTGGCTGCCAATGCCGGTGCAACTGCTGGTGACGCCTGCAGTTCGGTAACCTGGAGCAATGACTACACCGGTCTCAGCGATGGCTGCGGTGCAACTGGTACTGCAACGGTAATTTTTACAGCTACCGATGCTTGCGCCAACAGCTCTACTACAACTGCTACGGTTACGATCGTTGACACCACTAATCCGGTAATCGATAATACAGCAAAAGCAAACCTGACGGTTGAATGTGACGGTGCTGGCAATACTGCTGCAATCGCAACATGGCTGGCTGCCAATGCCGGTGCAACTGCTGGTGACGCCTGCAGTTCGGTAACCTGGAGCAATGACTACACCGGTCTCAGCGATGGCTGCGGTGCAACTGGTAAGGCTTTGGTGACTTTCACTGCGACCGATGCTTGTAACAACACTTCGACAACAACTGCCAACGTTACTATCGTAGATACAAAAGCACCTGATATTACGGTTCCGGCAAATATCACTGTCACCTTTAATCCATCGGTATGTGGCACTTTAGTGAACTACACTGCAGTATCTGCTTTGGATAATTGTTCAGGCGTAGTTACACCAGTCAGAACAGTTGGTCCGGCAAGTGGCTCAATATTCCCAATAGGAACAACTACTGTCACACACACGGCAACTGATTTATGTGGTAATTTATCAAGCAAGTCGTTTACGGTTACGGTAAATCCATTATCCGTAACACCTGTATTAACTGTTACTCCAGTTACTCAGCAATACAGCGACAAAGTCGAATTCAAAGTTGTGATTCCAAATGGTGTAAGTACTTGTGGTAACGCAGCAACATCCGCAACATTTACTGTAACAAATGGTGGAAGCCAGACAATGGGTACTGCTAATTTCGTGGCAAATGGAACAAGCCTTGAAGCCACATTAAATGCAGCTTTGTTTGAAATACCAAGCTCAAATGTGATGGCTCCGGGAGCTAAGACAGTATCCGTAGTAATAAATGTTCCAAATACTTCAACCTATACGGTAGGATCACCAAATACTACTCCATTAACTATCACCCAGGAAGATGCCCGTGTAACCTTTACCGGAACAACTATGGTTGCTACTCCTAGTGCGACTGCTACGACTGCACCAATAGTAACTTTGAGGGCTACTATACAGGATGTTTCTGCTACTACTGATGCTGCCGGAGATATTGATTTCGGTAATATTAGTAAGGCAAAAGTTCGGTTCCTAAATAACAATGTTCCAATTGTGGTCTCTGGCCTTACCGATGTAAGTGGATGGGTATTAAGTGGAATTTCATTGGTAAATTCTGCCGATATTAAAACAGGCGTAGTTTCATTAAACTGGGCAAATGTTTCCGAGGGTCAATATACAATAGGTATTGAAGTTGGTAGTACTGGATATTACATTAGGAATAATCAAGGTGATGATGCAGTTGTTAATGTTTATCAACCAGTTGGCGACTTTATTACCGGTGGTGGTTACATTATCAACCCATCGAATACAGCGGGAACTTATGCCGGTACACCTGGATTGAAGACCAATTTCGGGTTCAATGTGAAGTACAATAAAACCGGAAAGAATTTGCAGGGGAATATGAATTTCATATTCAGGAGGCTTGTAAGTGGAGTTGTACGGACTTACCAGATTAAGTCGAATGCTATGACTTCATTAGGTGTAGATATTTCAAATCTTGCAGCACAAAAAGCAGTATTTGTATCCAAAGCAAATTTGACTGATATTACCAATCCTTTGGCACCTGTAAGTCTCGGAGGTGGTCTGGTCATGCAGGTAAACATGACTGATAAAGGTGAACCAGGCTCAAGCGACCAAATTGCAATTAGTTTGTATGATGGCAGCACTTTGCTATTCTCTAACAATTGGACAGGCACTTCAACGGCAGAATTGGTACTTGGAGGTGGTAATCTGGTTGTAAAGAGCGGATATAGCATAACCATATCAGGTACAAACAAATCTGCCGAAATTGCCACAGAAGTTCCTGTAGTAACTGTTCAACCAACCCTCAAAACCTATCCGAACCCATTTACTGAGCGGGTCAATATCGAGTTTAGCTATATGACTGACACCCATGCGAGACTTGAAATTTACAACATTGCAGGTTCGAAACTGGAAACCTTGTATGATGGGCCAATCAACGGCGGCGAGCAATACCATTTTGAATATGTACCTAACCTGGTCAGCAGTCAGATGGTCATCTACCGGCTTACGATGAACGGGGAAACCCGCGTTGGTAAAATGATTTACCAGGAAAGGAGATAATTAAACTCACCTCCTGCCCCTCTCTGCTTGCGGAGAGGGGCAGTATTAAATAGATTTTTTTACATTTTTTCTATTAAAAACCCCATTATTAAAATTTATCGATTATGAAAAGAAAAATTTTTATTTCATTGTTTGCAGCGGTTGCCTTAGTAGGCGGGCTGCTCTATTCGTGCTCAAAAGAAGTGGCTGAACCAGAACAGGAATTGATGTTGAAAGCAGCTAAAACTTACACTGCACAATCAATCATGGTTAACATTCAAACTTCTGATTTTATTATTTCAGGAAATGAAGTCTGGGTATTTGATGTCCAAGAGGCAAGCGAATATTTTGATACACCTGGAAATAGTGGTGCTGCCCAGGAAAAATGTACTTTTTGGGATGGCGGTCTGTTGACCACTGATGAAACTGTTGAAGCTCGTACGGCATGGCATCTTCAAAATTCAACAGGAGGCAGTGCTGATGTATCTGCAAATATTTTGATTGCCGGAGAATCTGCAAACACGTTTAAAAAAGGATACAAATATTCCTTTACATTACTTGACTCTTATAATCTTTCGCGTGTAATAAATGTTACTATTGAATTAAAAGATGGAATTGGCAATGTCATTGGAACTGAATCTTATCCTTTTCTCCCTGTCGGTAATACTTTATTGGATGGAACAGATGCTAATACTTTAGTTTATAATGCCAATTGTGGTCCTTATGGTTCTAGTAGTGTTGTTCCATTATTAAATGGCCAAACAATTGCAAGCATTCTAAGTGGTGACGCACATCCAAGCAATAATTCCGAATATGCTGTTGCTCTTCATACTACTGACACATATTCACTTGCTGCAGGAACTTACACCTTAACAGTTTCAGGAACAATAAAAGGAAATGATGGCGTAGCTTCTCAATCATTCTCAAACACTGGATCATTTACTATTCATGCCGAGAATTGTCAACATTAAAAAATCATGAAAATAGAAAGGAGAGATTAGTTCTAAGGTGTTTAATATCTTCCATTAAAAGAAGATAATTCTCGTGCATTTTAAGGTGAAACAACAGTACCGGAATGAACTTACCGGGCTGTTGGTAAGGCGGGCGTCCGGATGGGCGCCCGCCTTGGTTTTGGAACTCACCCCCGACCCCTCTCTTTAAATAGAGAGGGGGGGAGTACCGAAGGTGCGACGGGGTGAGTTAAGAAAGGAGATAATTCTCAGGCATTTAAAGGTGGAATGACAGTACCGGAATGAACTTACCGGGCTGTTGGTAAGGCGGGCGTCCGGATGGGCGCTCGTCTTTGTTTAAAAACTCACCCCACCCCGAGTGCCCGGGGTTTCCCCCTTCACGAAGAGAGGGGCGAAGTCCGCCTGCGGACTATGAGGTGAGTAAAGTTTAAAGATAATTCTCACGCAATTTTTAAGGTGAAACAACAGTACCGGAATGAACTTACCGGGCTATTGGTAAGGCGGGCGCTCGGATGGGCGCCCGACTTTGTTTATAGGTGGGTGCAGAGATTTTTAATCTCCGTTTTTACCCGACGCGATTAAAAATTGCATCACCGATGAAAACGGATGGAATTCCACCAGAAATTTATCGGTTCAGTTATTCAAAAGTTACCATATAATAAAGAAAGATTCTTCGAAAGATTGTCAATCTGAAATTCATGTTTTGTATTTTTGAGTCAAATTGAAAATAATGAGCAACTCAAATATCGAAATATATCAGCTAGAGGATGGAAAGACTGAAATAAATGTTCAGCTTGACAAAGAGACTGTGTGGTTGAACTTAAATCAAATAGTTGATTTGTTCGGGCGGGATAAATCTGTTATTTCAAGACATTTAAACAATGTTTTTAAAGAAAAAGAATTAGACAAAAATTCAGTTGTTGCAAAAAATGCAACAACTGCTGCCGATGGTAAAATTTATCAGGTTGACTATTATAATCTTGATGTCATAATATCTGTCGGTTACAGAATAAAATCAAAACGCGGAACTCAATTTAGAATTTGGGCAAATAATATTTTAAAGGAGTATTTGATAAAAGGATACTCCTTGAATGAAAAGAGACTGGAGCAAAAAACAGAACAACTAAAAGAACTTCAGAAAACTGTAATAATACTTGGGAAAGTATTAAATTACAAAGCTTTGACCAATGACGAAAGTGTTGGTTTACTGCGAATTATTTCGGAATATGCGTATGCATTGGATATTTTAGACCAGTACGATTATCAAAGTCTTGAAATAAAAGACACATCTGGAAAAGAAACTTTTCAATTAACTTATGAGGAAGCCATTGAGCAGATAAGAATCGCGAAGAAAGTACATGGAAATAGTGAATTATTTGGACGTGAAAAGGATAATTCATTCAAAAGTTCAATATCTACAATCTATCAGACTTTTGAAGGAATTGATTTGTATCCGAGTATTGAGGAAAAGGCGGCTAATTTATTGTATTTCATTACGAAAAATCATTCATTTACCGATGGGAACAAACGAATTGCCGCATTATTATTTTTGTATTTTATGGAACGAAATGGAAATTTATTTGACGGAAATGGAAATAAAAGAATAGCTGATAATACTTTGGTTGCATTGACTTTAATGATAGCGGTAAGCAAACCGGAGGAAAAAAACATCATGACTAAAGTGATTGTAAACCTGATAAATAAGAACAATTAACGCATGGTAATAAAAATGCCCATTTTCCGAAACAACGAGCCGTTACACGAGCCACGCTCTAAACGTCCTAAACGTCTTTGTTCCGGTACAAATTTAGTAATTTATTGCAACTTGTGATTCATTTGTTCGACATTTTTTTAAGGTATAAATCGTCCATAGCACGACAAAACCAGCCGGGTTTTTTGTTTGTAAGGCGGGCGCTCGGATGGGCGCCCGTCTTGGTTTTGGAACTCACCCCCGTCCCCTCTCTATAAATAGAGAGGGGGGGAGTACCGAAGACTGGGGCGTGAGCCGATGGTTTGAGCCTGTCGAAAACTCAGTCGAACGGTGCGACGGGGTGAGTTAAGAAAGAAGATAATTCTCAGGCATTTTTAAGGTGAAACTACAGTACCGGATTGAACTTACCGGTCGAGGCAGGAAATAAAATATCGTTCATTTATCAAAGGCCGTTTCAACTGTTTAAAGAAGGCCTTCCACTAAAATGTCTTCATCTAAATCTTCCCAGTGAATTCCTTCACAATCGGTTCCAAACCGCTTAGCGCTTATGCTTTGGGGACAGGTAAGATGATATGCTTCACACTCCTATGGTTAAAAGTTCAGCCCCCAGGCGATGTAATCCATCTTCAATCCGTTTGCATTGTGCAGGCCGTGGTTTACGCAAACCAGAAGCATAATGCCATAATTGGCGTTGATTGATACCGGTAATTCGTGATAATGCCGCTTTGGTAAATATATCGCTATAAGCATTCAACAATGCCTCGGTCGATAGTTTAAACTCCAGTTCATATTCCCCTTTAAAAACTTCAGGAATAGGGTCGCCATCTTCCAAACTGCCTTCAACATGAAATTCAATCGCTTCTTTTATATTCTTTTTCATTTCTAAAAGTGTGGCCGCAGTACTTACGCAACCTAACAGAATAGGGGCATGGGCGCAATAATTATTCCCTGTAAAATAAATATCTACTATCACTTTTTCCATAATCAAATGTTTTTAACAGGCACTATTTCAGTCCTGCTTGTTTTAATATTGAACTCACTAAAAAATGTTCCAAATCTTCTTTTCTGCCGTGGTCCGGAACTGTTACAATCCCCTTTTTAGTTGAATGTTTGTATTGTCTATGGCAACCTTTTTGTCTGGTAAAAAACCATCCATCCGCTTCGATGATATCAATCATTTCTTTAACCTTTTTTCTCATTGGGTTTAAATTGTATCAAAGGACAAAGATAGTAAATAAGCGAACTATAGAAAATAATTTCATCAAATATTTCAATTCGTTAGCAGCCAGATAGTCATCTTCAGGCTAACTATGAACGGGGAAACCCGCGTTGGTAAAATGGTTTACAACAAAAGAAGATAATCTCAGGCTTTTAAACAGTGAAACTACAGTACCGGAATGATCTTTCCGGGCTGTTTATAAGGCGGGCGTCCGGATGGGCGCCCGTCTTGGTTTTGGAGGTATTCAAAAATGTCTGTTAACTTATTTTTGGCTATAAAAAAATGAATTAATTATTTTTCAAAGATAGTAAATTTACTACCTTTGAAAAGTCAATATCGGTTTTGTACTATGAAGTCATCAGAACTACATCGGAAAGTGAAGAAAAATGGATGGGTGCACATTCGTACCGAAGGAAGTCATTACATCTACGAAAAAAATGGCTTAATCTACCCTGTACCGTTTCATGGGGCAAAAGAGATCGGTAAAGGTTTAGCAAATTAATAATCAAAGAGATGCAGCTTAAATAAGCTATATATATTAAAAAAAAGATTGCGATGGAAACAATAAAAATAATCATTGAGAAAACGAAAGACATGTACACTGCCTACTCAGATAATACGAGTGGAATCTATGCGGGTGGCGATACAGTTGAAGAGGTAAAACAGTCGGTTTTGGATGCTATACACTTATTAAAAGCATACAATACCGATGAAAACATACCGAATATTTTAAAAGGAGATTATCAAATTATATATCAATTTGATGTTCAATCTTTCTTAAGTTATTATAAAGGTGTGTTTTCAAATTCTGCATTAGAGAGGCTCACAGGTATAAACCAAAAACTTTTATATCATTATGCTACAGGAATGAAAATACCGCGTGAACCCCAAAGAAAGAAAATAGAATTTGCCTTGCACAAATTAGGAACTGAACTCTTATCTGTGGAGTTATAGTTTGAAACCTTGTACAATGGGCCAATCAATGGCGGTGAGTAATACCATTTTGAATATGTGCCAAAACTGGTCAGTAGCCAAATGGTCATTTATCACCTTACCCTGAATGGAAAAACCCAGGTTGGTAAGTTGATTTACAACGAAAGGAGATAAACCTGATTTACTCAGAGTCTGACTCAAAGTCAGGCCCTGAGTAATTGGAATGATATTCTCAGGCATTTAAGATGGTGGTCATTCAGTACCGGTTTGAACTTTCCTGGCTGTTTATAAGGCGGGCGTCCGGATGGGCGCCCGTCTTGGTTTTGGAACTCACCCCCGTCCCCTCTCTATAAATAGAGAGGGGGGAGTACCGAAGGTGCGACGGGGTGAGTAAAGTTTAAAGATAATTCTCAGGCATTTAAATTTTGACTACAGTACCGGATTGAACTTACCGGTCGAGGCAGGAAATAAAATATCGTTCATTTATCAAAGGCCGTTTCAACTATTTAAAGAAGGCCTTCTACTAAAATGTCTTCATCTAAATCTTCCCAGTGAATTCCTTCACCATCGCCAATAAATCTCCAATTGTCTCTTTGTTCAGGCAGTGCATCGCGAAGGGTGGGGAACCAGTTTATTGGAATGGAAAGTTCGCGGCCGTCGTCTAAAACCAGGTACATTTTTATATCGTCGAACCAAATGTTTATTGCATTGGTTGATTTAGTAATTTGTAAAACGCTCATCCCATTTTGTTTTAAAAAGTTCAATATTTTCCAAAATTATTTTTCTAATTTCACTAAGCTCACTTGCATTAAATCTTTTTGATTTTTCCAATTCTGCGTTATTCAAAAGGAATTTTGCCGTACTTCTTTCTTTTTCAACGTGTATATGCGGAGGATGATGGTCATTTATATAAAAGAAAAACCGTTATCCACTTATTCGTAAAATTGTTGGCATATTTTTTATTCAAATATAATGAATTTTTTATTAGCGGCACCCGTCAAAGTACCATCACTTTTGTAGTTTGGTTAGCAGCCAGATGGTCCTCAACGATTTAACCATCAACTGGAAAACCCAGGTTGGTAAAGTAATGTACAACGACAAAAGATAATGATTCGACAGGCTCATCAAAAGTAGCTTTTGCGAAGATCCGCTCCCTGCCCTTCGACAGGCTTCCTTGGATAAACTCAGGGAGCACAGGGAGCGGGGGAGGCAGGAAGGTTCCTGAGCTGCGTTTCACTGAGCTCGTCGAAGTGTCGAAGGGAAGATAATTCTCAGGCATTTAAAGGTGGAACTAAAACTCCGGAATGAACTCCCGGGCTGTTTATAAGGCGGGCGTCCGGATGGGCGCCCGCCTTGGTTTGCTTCAAATATTGACACAACATTATTTTGTGTTTAAAAAAATAAAGTGTTTGAAAGACAGTTATATTTTTGTTCTTTTGAAATCAGAACTTTAATATCGAAGTAAAACCAATTAAAACCAATCCAAATGAAAAGAATTACAGTCTTATTCTTTCTGTTAATTTCTGTTTTAGTCACAAAAGCACAGATCAATGTGCTTTCGATTGATGCTGCCGGTGGAAAAACCCAAATCAATAAAAACATTTACGGCCAGTTTGCCGAACACCTGGGCCGTTGTATCTACGATGGAATTTGGGTAGGTAAAAACTCACCAATTCCGAATGTGAACGGATATCGTAAGGATTTGCTTGAAGCCCTTCAGGCGTTGAAAATACCTGTACTTCGCTGGCCCGGTGGTTGCTTTGCCGATACATACCATTGGAAAAACGGGATTGGGCCACTGGCCGACCGTCCGAAAATAAAAAATGTTTTCTGGGGCGGAACGGTTGAAGACAACAGTTTTGGTACCAACGAATTCCTGAACCTCTGCGAATTGCTGGGTTGCGATCCTTACATTTCGGCCAATGTGGGTTCGGGTACCGTTGGTGAAATGGTTGATTGGATTGAATACATGACTTCGGACGATGACGTTCCGATGGCGAACCTTCGCCGGAAGAATGGCCGGGACAAATCATGGAATGTAAAGTTTATCGGAATCGGAAATGAAAGCTGGGGTTGCGGCGGTGACATGACTCCCGAATTTTATGCCGACCTGATGAAGCAGTATTCAAACTACGCCAGAATGTACGGTGGCAATAAATTCGACCGTATCGGATGCGGCTCTAACGGTAGCGACCTGAACTGGACCAAAGTCATGATGGAAAAAGGACGGAATAACATGGATGGCTTGTCGTTGCATTACTATACCATTGCAGGCGAAGGATGGAATAAAAAATCGGCTGCCACAGGCTTTGGCGAAGAACTCTATTTTTCAGGATTGAAAAAGGGTCTCTACATGGACGAATTGGTCAGTAATCATTCGGCCATCATGGATCAGTATGATAAAGACAAACGGGTTGATTTGCTGGTTGACGAATGGGGTATCTGGACCGATGTGGAACCCGGCACCAATCCCGGACATTTGTTTCAGCAGAATTCGATGCGCGATGCCCTGATCGCTTCAACCACACTCGACATCCTGAACAAGCATTGTGACCGGGTAAAAATGGCCAATATTGCACAGATTGTAAATGTTTTGCAGGCTATGATTTTGACGCAGGGAGACCAAATGGTACTGACCCCGACTTACCATGTTTTTAAAATGTTCGCGGTTCATCAGGATGCAACTTTGTTGCCATCGGGCCTGTTTTGTGAACCTTACAAATTGGGGAACGATCAGATTCCTGCACTCAGCAGTTCGGCATCAGTTGATAAAAATGGCAAAATCCATATCAGCCTGAGTAATCTGAATCCAAACAAGGAAATCAAACTGGAGATCAATCTTTCAGGAAAAGGTTTTACCAAAATCAATTCAGGAACTGTTTTAACCGGCGCTGCATTCAATTCAGTCAATACCTTTGAAAAACCTGAAACTGTTGCACCCGTTTCGTTTAAGAATACGAAAAAGCTTTCTGATAATAAGCTGGAAGTTAGTATTCCGGGGAAATCGGTCGTGGTTTTGGAGTTGGAATAAAAAAAAGTGCCTAAAGTGAGCTAAAGTTTGGAGTGCCTAAAGTTGTTATCACGAATTTTGAAATGGCCGGATTGTGAAAACAGTCCGGCCATTTTTTCGATTAATTCTCGCTACTCTCGCTAAAACCACTATTTTTGATATTTCCAAATAACAAATCATTCAATGTTTTCAGAAAAAATGATAATTGTGTTATTTCTCTACCGATCGTCTGTGCTTAACGACACAAAACACATGTTGCAAGGATTTTCAATCCCGTCAGGGATTATCGGTCGGTAGAAAGGAGATGAACAGGGCAGGTCTTTTGTCCCGTACGGGACAATCCTTTTGTTAATTTGCATTTTTCTACCGACCGCCTGTGCCTAACGGCACAAATTAGCTCATGTCGCTAAAAGAAGTAATTTTGAACATCTCAACTTAATTTTTATGGATTCAGAAAAAATGATTGTTGGTTTTTTAGGCGCCGGAGGAATTGCCCGGTCACATGCGTATGCGTTAAACTCGATAAAATATTTCTATCCGGAAGTGCCTGAGATTGTGTTCGAAGCGGTTTGTTCGGCCCGAAAAGAAAGCCGTGATGCCTTTGCTGCCAGGTTCGGATTCAAAAAGTCGCTAACCCTGGATGAATTCAAAGCCAATGCAACTATCAATACTGTCCTGATATTGGGCCCAAATAAAGTACATTTCGAACATCTGAAACTTTCTCTTGAAATGCCTTCGGTTACCCGGATTTACCTCGAAAAACCGGTGTGTTCGACTCTGGACGAAGAGCAGCAAATGGTAATGTTGGCAGACCATTCAGGAAAACAAATTCAGGTTGGGTTTCAGTATTTGCAAACAGCATCGGTCAGGGAAGCGCTCGCTTTCTGGAATACCGGAAAACTCGGGAATCCGATTCATTTTGACCTGAAATACTACCATGGCGATTATTTGTTGCAATCGTACCGCGACAAACGGACAAGCCGCTTAACTCCGGCACCTGATGGCGGCGCAATGGCCGATCTGGGTTCGCACGGAATCAGTTTGCTGATGGCTTTCCTGGGCGAAAACCTTCAAATTACAAGCGCATATCAGGCCGGAAAGTTTAACGATGTTCCTGAAGATTCTGATTTGTTTAGTTCGTTAACACTGGTTAATCCTGAAAACAAAGCAGCCGGAACAATGTCAGCGAGCCGCATCAGTTCAGGAACGGGCGATCTGGTCACACTCGAAATCTATGCCGAAAAAGGAATGTTGCGGTATTCATCGCATTCAGTGGATTATTTCGAATATTATCAGGAAGAAACCGGGCAATGGACCAGACAGGTGATAGGCAGCAATTACGCGCCAATAACTAGTTTCCCTTCCGGTCATGTTCCTCCGGGCTGGCTGCGTTCAATGATTCACGCTCACTATATTTTTCTTGGAGGTTACGATCCAAAAACCTTTATTCCCGATCTGAAACATGGGCTGGCAGTACAACGTTTAGTGAGAGAAACTGCAAGTTATTTAAGTGATTACCGGAAATTAATTAAAAAATATGAAACGAAGTAGTGGTATTTTACTGCACATCAGCTCGCTTCCAGGCGACGAAGGAATTGGAAGTATGGGAAAAGATGCTTTCGAGTTTGTTGATTTCCTGGCTCAGACGAAACAAAAAATCTGGCAGATTCTGCCACTTGGCCCGGTAGGTTATGGTAATTCGCCCTATCAATGCTATTCTGCTTTCGCCGGAAATCCAATGTTTATTGATGTTCAGCTTTTAGTGACCGACCGGCTGATTGTAAAAGATTCGCTGACTGATCAGCATTATAAAACCAAAAGAGTTGAATTCGAAAAGGTTGAGGAATGGAAAATGGTTTTGTTTCGGGAAGCATTTGCCAGTTTTCAAAAGAATTTTGATCGCTACAAAGGGGAATATGTTACGTTTATGAGCCATAACTCGTGGTGGCTCGACGATTATGCACTGTTTCGTTCCCTGAAAACTAAAAACAAAGAAACAGTTTGGAATACCTGGGAGAAAAAACTGGTAACCCGCGATAAACAAACTCTTCAGGAGGCTTTTAAAGAGTTGCATGCCGAAATTGATTTCCACCGTTTCCTTCAGTTTATATTTTTCAGGCAATGGTATAAATTAAAAACCTATGCCAATCAGAAAGGCATCCGGATTATCGGCGATATTCCGCTGTATGTTTCGATGGATAGTGTGGATGTTTGGGCCAATCAGGATATTTTTCTGCTCGACAAAGATTCGAAACCAACGCAGGTCGGCGGGGTTCCACCCGATTATTTCAGCGAAACAGGTCAGTTGTGGGGAAATCCGGTTTTCGATTGGGAACGGGTAGCTGAGCGCGATTTCGACTGGTGGCTGGCCCGGATTCATTTTAATCTCCGGATGTTCGATCAGGTTCGGGTTGATCATTTTCGTGGATTGGAATCGTTCTGGGCGGTGGATGCCGAAGAAGAAACAGCTATTATTGGCGAATGGCTACCCGCAAAAGGATATGAATTGTTCAGGAAGTTAAAAGAGCAAATAGGAAATCTGGAAGTCATTGCCGAGGATTTAGGCGTTATTACCCCTGAAGTGGAAAAGTTACGCGATGATTTTGGATTACCCGGAATGAAAATCCTTCAGTTCGCCTTTTGCACTGATCAAACCAACATGGATTTGCCGCACAATTACACCTCTAATTTCATCGTCTATACCGGAACTCACGACAATGATACTTCGCTGGGATGGTTTAACTCGATCGGTAAAAAGGAAAGGAAATTTCTACATAAATACATCCCCGGAAGCGGAAAACAGTTTGTGCGTAATTTCATTGAACAAGCCTGGGCTTCGGCTGCACACACGGCCATAATTCCAATGCAGGATGTTCTTGGACTGGACACTGATGCCCGCATGAATACTCCCGGCATAGCCGCCGGAAACTGGGACTGGCGCTTTACCTGGCCCCAGATCCGGCAAAATCACAAGGTATTTTTGAAGAAGATTACGGAAAAGTATAATCGGTAGGAAGTTCCAAGTTTCAAATTTCAAGTAAACTTTGAACTTGGAATTTGGAACCTGGAACTATTTAATAAATTTCCAAACCGTATCCATAAACACCTTTGGTTGTTCAGCATGCAGCCAGTGTCCGGCATTTGGTATTTCTACGATTTGTGCTTCAGGATAAATGCGGCGGATGGAAGCATAATCTTCAGGAAGGATATAATTGGATTGGGCGCCTTTGATAAACAATACCTGATAGTTAAGGATGGGGATCCGGTCGTCGAACCAGTGGGCATTGACTCCTTTGATGATCTCGTCCAGGTTGTCATACAGAACCGGTACATTCAACCGCCATTCGAGTTGATGGTTTTCCTTATTCCGGTGTACGTTTTTCAGCAGAAAATGGACAATCTGAGTGCCGTCAATCCGTTCATTCAGGAAATTTTCAACCTGCTTTCGTGTTTCAATCCGGCTGAAATCAATTTCGAGCATGGCTCGTAAAATGTTGTTGTGCAGGTAGTACTGGCTTTCATCGTTCAGCAAAAAATAGTCTTTGGGGGTCATGTCAACTACAATCAGTTTTTCAATCCGCTCGGGGTAATCAGCCGCGAAGCACATGGCTGTTTTTCCCCCCATGCTGTGCCCCAGTACGATGGCTTTTTCAATTCTTTGCTGATCGAAAAATTCGGCCAGATCGTTTTTCATTACTTCATAGGTATGCTCTTCCGAATTGGGCGAACGGCCGTGGTTACGCTGATCAACCGAATAAACCTTATATCGGGAGGCAAGCTTTTTGGCAACCGTCAACCAGTTGTCAGACGATCCGTAAAGTCCGTGGATAATTACAACTGGTTTTCCAGCGCCTTCAGTCCTGAAAAATAATTGCATGGCTGTGTTTATTGAAGGCACGAAAGGTAATCATGGATAGTGCTCCGTAAGCCCATGTAAAGCGCGTCGGCAATCAGGGCATGGCCAATCGAAACTTCGTCGAGATAGGGTACATGATCGTGGAAAAAGCGAAGGTTTTTCAGGCTTAAATCGTGACCGGCATTGATTCCCAGACCAAGTTGATGGGCAAGTTTGGCAGCCTCTTTAAACGGAGCCACAGCAAGGATTGGATCAACCGGATACATTTTGGCAAATGGTTCGGTATATAATTCAATGCGATCGGTTCCGGTTTCCTTGGCGCCCTCAATCATTCTCAAATCAGTATCTACGAAAATGGAAGTTCGGATACCTTCAGCCTTAAAACGCGCAATAACATCCTTCAGGAACGCCTGATTTGTAAAAGTATCCCAGCCATGATCTGAAGTAAGCTGGTCGTGAGTGTCAGGAACCAAAGTGACCTGATGGGCTTTAACTTCAATTACCATTCGAATAAAATCTTCGCTTGGATAGCCTTCGATATTGAATTCCGTGGTAATATGCGGCCTGATTTCAAATACGTCCTGGCGCCGAATATGTCTTTCATCGGGCCTGGGGTGTACTGTAATCCCCTGAGCGCCAAATTTCTGACAGTTCATGGCTGCTTCCATAACATTTGGAGTATTTCCCCCGCGCGAATTTCGTAATGTTGCTATTTTGTTTATATTTACGCTAAGTCTGGTCATGATAGGATTTTTACAGGCGCAATTTACGATTAAGATTTGATTCAGGATATACAGAAAACTTAAAAAAAATGATAGCACAAAACCTTCTTTCTGAAGTTGTCCCTGCATTACACCTGGCCGATACTGGCCAGAAGGCTTTGAACTGGATGGAAATATTCAGGATTTCGCATCTGCCGGTGGTGGATGCTAAACAATTGGTGGGATTGATCTCCGACAAAATTATTTATGACCTGAATATCATCGAACAGCCAGTTGGCGATTATTCCGATTATTTACTTTCACCCCATGTTTATACGAATCAGCATATTTACGAGGTTTTTTCAGCTATATCAGTATTAAAACTAAGCGCTATTCCGGTACTCAACCTGCATCACGAATATTGCGGAATCATTACTGTTTTTGATCTGGCCCGGAAATTTGCCGATTTGGTTGCAGTTTGCGAACCTGGGGGAGTTATTGAGTTGGAATTAAATGCAATGGATTACTCACTTTCTCAAATTGCCCAGATTGTGGAGGGCAATGATGCCAAAATCCTTAGTTTTTATATTACGCAAGTACCCGAATCGAACCTGATGACAGTAACTTTAAAAGTAAATGTGATTGATTTGTCTGCCATTATTCAGACCTTTGTACGGTACGATTATAACATTAAAGCGGCCTATATGGACGAATCGAGGATACAGAATTTGTACGACGACCGCTACGACCAATTGATGAGGTATTTGAATATATAATTTCTTTTTCAAATTTTTTTCGAATGAAGATTGCACTCTACGGTCTCTCCGTTAAATCCGATTTTATTGATGAATTATTAAGATTGTTTGATCTTTTTAATGAAAAAGCGATAGAATGTTTTATTTATCGCCCTTTTCTCGAATACCTTCAGCATGATTTTGGAATCCGGCCTGAAGTATCTGGCCAATTTGAAAATGGCGATGATATACCCGGAGATGTTTCGTTTCTTCTAAGTCTCGGAGGTGACGGAACCTTGCTAAAATCTTTTATGGCTGCACAAAACAGGTCCATTCCACTGGTTGGCATCAATTCAGGGAGACTTGGCTTTTTATCTGATATCTCGCGTGAGGAAATTGAAATTGCCTTAAATAGTATTTTGGAAGGGAATATCATCATTGATGAACGGACTGTATTGGAACTGGAGATTGTGAAAAATAATGAATCCGAATTTTTTTATGCGCTTAATGAAATTACGGTGACCAAACTCGATTCAGCGTCAATGATCAATATACATACATTTGTAAATGGTGAGTTTTTGAACACTTACTGGGCCGATGGGCTGATCATTGCAACGCCCACGGGGTCAACAGCTTATTCATTGAGTGTTGGCGGGCCAATTCTTACTCCTGATTCTGAAAATTTCGTTATCAGTCCGATAGCTCCCCACAATCTGACGGTAAGGCCAATTGTGGTTCCTGATCACCATTCCATTACTCTTCAGGTTGAAGGACGTGGCCTTCACTTTCTTACTTCTATTGATTCCAAATCTGAAGTCATGCAATTTACGGAACTTTTAAAAATTAAGAAGGCTTCTTTTAAAGTCAAGACTATCAGGCTTAAAGACCACAGCTTTTTTTCTACGCTCCGAAATAAACTGATGTGGGGAGCCGATAAACGAAACTAATTTCTTCAGCAGCTTAACAATTTTTAACCTCTATTTGGGTTTTATAATATGCATCAGGCATGGATATATCAGAATTGTATTACTTTTGTAACCCTTGAAAGGTGTTATGTTCAGAGTGTAAATNNTGATAGTGCCTGAATGTTTTAACTAGTAAAAACCCTTTCAAAAATGCATTTCGATGAAGCGATTACTGTTATTATTTCTGGTTGGTTTTTTAGCTGTTGAAGCGCTTGGTCAACCAAGCGTAGATATAGGTTTTTTGGGAGGAACAGGCACCTACTTCGGCGATATGACTAAAACCGATATAAAGAAATCGGTAAATCCCGCTTATGGAGGTTTTATCAGGTACAATTTCAATCCAAGGTATGGTTTTCGGTTTAATGTAATCAATAGCAATATTGGCTCCGAAGGAGAATTCGAATCCCATCCCTGGAACTTTAATAAGAATGTATTGGATATTTCCTTTCTTTTCGAATTTAATTACCTGAAATACATTGTTGGCGAAAAAGAAACCCGCTGGTCCACTTTCCTTTTTGGAGGCGTTGGAATGCAAACGTATAGTTATGAAATGGATGCAGACCGGTTGGCTTTTCTGGTTGATCCAACATACTTTACCATGGCTGACTTTTCAGGACCAGTAATTACTCCAACTATTCCCTTCGGATTAGGTTTTAAATTCAACTTAAGCAAACGCTGGGGAATTGGACTGGAAGGTAGTTTGCGAAAATCATTCACTGATAAGCTGGACAACCTGGATGATCCGCTTAGTTATGTTGATACTAAAGGTGTGCAGATAAAGTATTCCGATCAGTTTCACAACAACGATTGGACCTCATACATTGATGTACATCTGGTCTATAAACTGATCTATGGAAACCGGAATTGGGTTCTTCGAACCCCCCGGCAGTATATACTTGACTGGGGAATCATAAATAGGAACAGAAAAGAATAACGATTAAAAATGATCTATAAAGACAAACTTATAAAAGATAAAATACCAAAACATATAGCCATCATCATGGATGGAAATGGACGATGGGCAGCTCAGTTTGGGAATGAACGGACTTTTGGCCATGAACACGGCGTTGAAGCAGTCCGCTCGGTGGTCGAAGGCGCTGGCGAAATTGGTGTTGAATATTTAACCCTTTACGCGTTCTCCACCGAAAACTGGTCACGGCCAAAGCTCGAAGTGGATGCTTTGATGGGCCTTTTGGTTCAGTCAATCTCCGACGAAACCGACGAATTATTGAAAAGTAATGTCCGGCTTCGGGTAATTGGAGATGTAAAAAGCCTGCCACAAAATGTTCAGGAAAAGCTGGACTGGTCAATCGCGAAGCTTAATGACTGCACCGGACTGACTCTTGTTCTGGCCTTGAGCTATAGCTCAAAATGGGAGATTGTAGAAGCAGTAAAACGAATAGCTGAACAAGTTAAAATTGGGCAACTTGAGCCTTCAGCAATCAATTATGACTTAATGGACGGTTACCTGAATACATCGAATATGCCCGATCCTGAATTACTCATACGAACGAGTGGAGAATGCCGGATCAGTAATTTTTTATTGTGGCAGATTGCCTACAGCGAATTATATTTTACACCAAAATTGTGGCCCGATTTTAGGAAAGAAGATTTATTTGAGGCCATTTATGACTATCAAAACCGGGAAAGAAGGTTTGGTAAAACGAGCGAACAATTAGTAAGCTAATTCAATAAAGACAGAATGCAAAAAATAAAACTGTTTGTTACTCTGCTGTTAATCAGCGCAAAAGTATTTTCACAGGAAGCTGAAAGCGATTCGATAAATTTTTCAATCTATTATTCAAGCCCTAAAGATTATGTAATTGCAGGTTTAGATGTTCAGGGAATTAGATATCTGGATACCCAGGTGTTGCTACAGATTTCAGGCCTGAACATAGGCGACCGAATTACAGTTCCCGGAGATGCTATTACCAATTCAATTAAAAAACTTTGGAATCACGGTTTGTTTTCGGATGTTAAAATTACGGCGGATAAAATTGTGGGCGATAATATTTGGCTCCGGATTAATTTACAGGAACGTCCAAGGTTATCAGAAGTGAATTTTAGTGGGGTGTCCAAGTCAGAAAAAGATGATATTACAGCAAAAGTGTTGCTTTTAAAAGGTAGTCAGGTTACTGATCACCAGGTGAATTCAACAGAAAAGACCATAAAAAATCTATTCCTTGAAAAAGGATTTTTAAATACGGAGGTAAATGTTGTTCAGCGGGATGACACCACTCAGAATAACAGTGTTATTTTAGACATCAATGTGGATAAAAAGACAAAAGTTAAAATCAGTGAGATTGTATTTCATGGAAATGCAAACCTGAAGCCGTTTACCCTTGAACGTTCGATGAAGAAAACCAAAGCCAAAAAAATAGTGAATTTTTTTAGCTCCAAAAAATTCCTTGCCGAAAANNGACGATAAAATTAACCTGATCAAGAAATACAATGAAAAGGGCTACCGCGATGCCACCATTGTTAAAGATTCAATCTCGAAACTGGAAGATGATGATAAGGTGAGGCTTGATATCTGGATCGAAGAAGGAAATAAATATTTTTTCAGGGATATTAAATGGGTTGGAAATACGGTTTATCCAAGTGAATACCTGAATGCAGTGCTTGGTATTAAAAAGGGCGATGTTTTTGATCAGAAACTCCTTGATAAGCGTACCAAAGATGATGAAGATGCGGTAAGTAACACCTACCTCGATAACGGTTATTTATTCTTTAACCTGGCGCCTATCGAGACCCGCATTGATGCAGATTCGATAGACCTCGAAATGCGTATTTATGAAGGACGTCAGGCAACCATTGATAAAATCATTATCTCAGGAAATACCAAAACAAACGAGCATGTAGCCCGTCGCGAACTTCGGACTCTTCCCGGCGATTTGTTCAGCAAATCACTCATCATACGTACCGTAAGGGAGTTGTCACAATTAGGGCATTTCGATCCCGAAGCAATAAACCCGGATGTACGCCCTCATCCCGAAAATGGAACTGTGGATATTGAATATCAGTTGGTCGAAAAAGCAAACGACCAGATTGAACTTTCGGGAGGATGGGGCGCAAACATGTTCGTTGGAACACTGGGTTTAAAGTTTTCGAATTTTTCGGTACGCAATATTTTTAACAAAGAAGCCTGGAGGCCTTTGCCAACGGGTGATGGGCAAGCCTTAAGCCTTAGGGCGCAAACGAGCGGCAAATTTTATAAATCGTATAGTTTGACATTCACTGAGCCTTGGTTTGGTGGGAAAAAGCCTAATTCATTTACATTTTCATTCTCACACTCCAAAGTAAATTATTCGGCCAATACAAATACGTACGGTAGTGGTTATAATCCATATGGCGGTTACGGAGGTGGTGGCTACGGAGGTGGTTATGGCGGATATGGAGGTGGCGGATATGGCGGTTATTCTCCGTATGGATATGGCTATTCTCCGTATGGATATGGTTATGGCTATGGCACAGGTTACGACTATGGCACCAATTATACCTACGATACACAATCTGAAGCCGATGACCAGATTCAGATCACCACAGCAGCAGCAATAGGTTACGGATACCGTTTAACATGGCCCGATGATTATTTCACCATGTACCATGAGCTTTCATTTCAGCACTATGAACTGCAAAATATGGCCGGTTATTACTATTTTCTGAACGATGGAACAGGTAATGGAAATGGTGGGTTCAATAACTTCAGCTTTAAAACCGCTTTTGGGAGAAACTCCATGGACAACCCCTTATATACACGTCGCGGATCAAGTTTTACGCTCTCCCTCCAGTTTACTCCTCCATATTCTTTATGGAATGGTGTGAATTACAACAATCCTGAATTGACAAACGAGGAACGATACAAATGGATTGAATACCATAAATGGATGTTCAAAGGCGATTGGTACACACCTTTATCGAAAAACACCAATTTGGTTTTGCATACCAAAATTGAATATG
This sequence comes from Prolixibacteraceae bacterium, assembly GCA_003457135.1. GTDB lineage: Bacteria > Bacteroidota > Bacteroidia > Bacteroidales > Prolixibacteraceae > Aquipluma. Next base: position 18,510 of record DMSQ01000010.1, on the reverse strand, counting down.
GCTTTTTGGGATATTTTGACAAAAACCGTAAATCTCCATTCGAAGGATTTCGGGTTGGTGGTTCAGGAATGTCGGGTTATAATCTTTACGGAAGCGATATCGTGTCGCTGCGTGGATACAAAGATTACAGCCTGAGCAATTATTACGGATCGAATATTTACAATAAACTTTCGATGGAACTCAGGTATCCGGTTATCCTGAAACCCTCGTCAACCATTTATGTACTTGGATTCCTTGAAGCGGGTAATGCCTGGAATAATTTCGACGATTACAATCCTTTTAAGCTTCACCGGTCGGCCGGCGCAGGGGTCAGGATCTTTCTTCCAATGTTTGGCCTGATGGGAATTGACTGGGGATATGGATTCGATAAGGTTGCCGGTCAAAGTGATGCTGCCGGAAGCCAGTTCCATTTCGTAATCGGGCAACAATTTTAAATAAAAATGTTTTGGTCTGGTATTTGATAAAATCCCGAAAGAAACAAATTAAAACATGACATCATGAGGAAACTAGCGATTATCACAGGTATTTTGTTGCTTGCAGCAGCAACTACATTTGCTCAAAAATTTGCATTCGTTGATTCGGAGTATATTTTGGAAAATATTCCTGCCTATAAAGCAGCACAGGAACAGCTCAATCAGCTTTCTGCGCAGTATCAAAAGGAATTGGAGTCCATGCACGCCGAGATCGAACAGATGTACAAAGATTTCCAATCAGAAAGTGTACTGCTTTCAGACGAAATGAAACGCAAACGTGAAGACGTTATCATTACCAAAGAAAAAGAATATAAAGATTTACAGCGTAAGTATTTTGGTCGGGAAGGGGATCTTTTCAAGAAACGCCAGGGTTTGGTAAAACCTATTCAGGATGATATCTTTAATGCCATTCAGGAAATCTCTACCGAAGGCAGTTATGCAGTTATTTTTGATAAGGCCAGTGGCGTTACCCTTATTTACTCCAATCCAAAATTTGATCTTTCCGATCAGGTATTAACCAAACTTGGTTATAAAAATTAATGTTATAAATTTGTCAAAAAAAATTTAATCCAGAAAAGTATGAAAAGTGTTTTCAAAATTTGTGTTTTAGGAATACTGTTGTTTTCAGCAGGATTTGTCAATGCCCAGACTCCAAAATTTGGTCATATTGATTTACAGGCCCTTTACCAGATTATGCCTGAAAGAGCGGCTGGCGAGAAACAATTCGTTGCTTATCAGAAAGAATTGGAAGATGCCCTGGGCATGATGCAGAAAGAAGCCCAGACCAAATATGTCGAATATCTGGCTAAAAGAGATTCTTTATCAGAAACCGTCCGTAAAATGAAAGAAGACGATCTGAATTTAATGAATGAACGCATTCAGAATTATCAGCAAAGCGCCCAGCAACAAATGCAGACCAAGCAGGCTGAAATATTTAAGCCGATGCTTGATAAAGCCGACAAAGCAGTAAAAGACGTTGGCGCCGAAAAAGGATTAATCTATGTTTTCGACATGAGCTCAAGGGTTATTCTCTATAATTCGAAAGAAAGTCTGGATTTACTTCCTCTGGTAAAAGCTAAATTGGCTATTCCATAGTTACTCCTGAAATAAAAAATATGCAAAAAGCCATCTATTATTAGATGGCTTTTTTAATTTTGTTTAAAATCAAATTCAAATGAAGTCCGAATTTCAGCCTATTGGTGTTTTCGATTCAGGATATGGAGGACTGACCATCCTGAAAGAATTTTTGAACGACCTTCCCACCTATGATTTCATTTATTTGGGCGATAATGCTCGCGCTCCTTATGGACCCCGTTCATTCGAAGTCGTGTATGAATATACCCTTCAGGCCGTTAAGAAACTTTTCGAAATGGGTTGCCCATTGGTTATTCTTGCTTGCAATACAGCATCGGCAAAAGCTTTACGCAATATTCAGCAAAAAGACCTGCCCCATATTGATCCCGAACGAAGGGTTTTGGGAGTTATCCGCCCTGCAGTGGAATCAATCGGCGACTATACCCGTAACGGTCACGTTGGAATTTTAGGAACGGTTGGCACTGTACTATCCAATTCATATCCGATTGAGCTTGAAAAGTGGGCTGGCGGAAAGGTGGTTAAAACAACCCAGGAAGCATGCCCGATTTGGGTACCTCTGGTCGAAAACAACGAAACTGACTCGCCCGGAACCGAATACTTTGTTTCGAAGAATATAAATAACCTGCTGGCAGCCGATCCTAAGATTGATTCGATCATTCTGGGCTGTACGCATTATCCCTTACTGATGCCGGTTATACGGAAATTTGTACCCGAAAACATCCATTTGCTTGAACAGGGAAAGCTGGTAAGCTCAAAGCTGATCGAATATCTGAACCGCCATCCTGAAATGGATCAGAGATGTTCAAAATCGGGAATAGTCAAATACTTCACAACCGAAAATGAAAAAGTATTTGAGAAGAATGCCACAACCTTTATAGGACGAAAAATCAAAAGTGAAAAAGTTTTGCTGAAATAGACCTTTGAATCCTTATTCTTCAATCATTTTTCGTAAAACTTTATAATCAATTTTGCCGGTTCCCAGAACAGGAATCGCTTCCAGTTCAACTATACGTCTGATTTTGGCTATAGGAGCTACGCCATGTGCCATCAGGTAATTGTTTACTTCGTCCAGGTTGATAGGAAGCGTGGTAAAGAGAACAATTTGCGGGGGAGTTATCTTGTCGGAGCCCTCTACTGCCAAAACTTGCTGCTCCTGATCGTCATACATTTGCAGTAATATCTTCTCAATAAAGGGCAGGCTTATCATTTCACCGGCAATTTTGATAAACCGTTTGAGCCGCCCGGTAATGAAAAGGTAGCCCTCTTCATCCAGATATCCAAGATCTCCGGTTTTATAATAGGTTTTACCATTAATTTCTTCAAACGGATTCATGGTTTCTTCACCCAGATATCCATGAAATACATTATTTCCCCGCACATAGATCATTCCGGTCTGGCCGGATTTAACCGGCTCACCTGTATTCAGGTCAATAATCATGTTTTCTACGCCAGGGATGAATTTGCCGACACTGTTCATTTTTTGTTTCTCTTTTGGATTGGCAGTAAGTATAGGCGCACATTCAGTGATTCCATATCCTTCCAGAAGAAGGGCATTAGTTGTAAGGCTGTCAAAAAGATCCTTCACTGCCTGGGGCATAGCCTCTGCTCCTGAAATAACATAGCGAACGGATTTAAAATAATAGGCAGATCCGGCAGCCATCATCATTTTTAAAAAACCTGGTGTTCCAATCAGCATATTTGACTTCGTATGCTTTAAAATTTTAATAACTTCCCTTGCATCGGTAGGGTTGGGCGTGTAGGCCACTTTTACTCCTGAAATTAGCGGCAGAACGGCTAATGCGACAAAGCCAAAGCTGTGAAACGGCGGAAGGAATCCAAGAAATATAGTGTTATTTTCAATCTTGAGCATTTCAAATGTTCCAAACAGATCGCTGGCAATATTCCGGTGAGTAAGTGGTACAGCCTTGGGCATGGCTTCACTTCCGGAGGTAAAAAGAATTACGGCTGTTTCGTTAACTTGCTTATAGTTCAGGAATAATTTGGGGAATTTAGAAACAATCAATCCTTTGATCTTGGTAGTTGTACTGATTTGAGGTATTTCTTTCTCTAATAACAGCAGCTTGGTTTTAATACTTTCCGGCAGTTGATCTTCAATTTTTTTGATGAAGCTGTCCGCTGAAAGGATCACGGCGATACCTGCAGTATCAGAGCAATGTTCCAGTACTTTTTTTCCAACGGTCCAGTTGAGCATTACGGGTATTTTCCCTGCCATATACGAGGCAATGATGAGCAAGGTCGTGCTTTGCAATGCCGGCAACATGATCCCCACATATTGTCCTTTAACTTTCTTTTTAATAAGTTCTGAGACAACAACTGCTTTCAGAAGGAAAGTTTTTCGGTTTGTGCTTCCTACCAGCGCGTCGTATGCAAAGTAGTCTTTTTGGTTGGTCGTAAAGGTATCCAGAAACTGCCAGAGAATGTTTTTTTCAGGATCAACATGGATATATTCCAACTTACTTAGTGGTTGTTCAAGATAAGAGGGCTTCAGATCGGAGCTTGTGCTGAATTGGCCTGAAGCGACAAGGCACAAGTCGCCAATGGTTTTTATTTCGTTGATTTGAGGGGATGAGAACCCCTTAAACTGGTTTTCGATTTCGGAAACAATTTCAACCAGGCTAAGCGAGTCGGTGCCCAAATCCATATTCAGGTTTGAATTAACAGATAGCTGATCTGGCCCGATATTTAAAACAGAAGCGACAATATTTTTCACCTTGTCCAGTATTTCAGGAGAAATTACTTCAGAATCTGTAGGTAAAGCTTCATCTTGCACTTCCCTTGAAGAACCGGATATAATGTCAGGAAGTTTTCTTTTCAATTCCCGAGAATAAAAATAATGTTTCAGGAAAAGTGGAGCCTCCTCTCCATGAAGGTTATAAAAATCTTCCAAAAAGGTATTGAATGGTTTTGATCCCATATGCGCCTTGCTTTTAGCGTCTGCCGTAAGATCTTCAAAATCAATAGTAACTGTCCTTTTAGGCAGAAAGAAAAACAGATTTGCCAGAGTGTAAAAAAATCCTTTCAATAATTGAATGAAAAAATCAGGGGATTTTCCGGTATAGGCTTTTGACCACATGCTTCCCCATAGCCCGCTAATGCGAACGCCCACAACCCGGACATCTCCGGGTAACTTTTTAACGATTTGATAGGCGGATTTTTTATTGAAAATTTTCTCATAACCTTGTCCGGCAATTTGCCCGCTGGGGTAAATCACAATATTTTGTTTACGTCCGAATCCTTTAATAACAGAGCGGGTAATTACTTTTAAAACCTGAGTGTCGCGGTTGCCTGTTTCAAGATCGCTTACCCTGACTGCCCCCAATCGTGTAAAATACCATTTTAGTACCGGTATGTCAAAGTATTTTTCTGCAATTACCGGAGTTGCAGTCGAGAACCGGAAAATCTGGCTCAACAGGATAACCGGATCAATCAATGCCTGATGGTTTGGCAAAAAAAGGACTGGCGAGTTGTTTTTGAAAATTTCTGATCCTTTGATTAAAATTTTGTAGCGAAAACGAAGCAATAACCTGACTTTGAATGCTAAAATCTTCGAAAAAAGGAGAATGAATAAGTTTGGATTTCTCATTTGAATTTTACCTTTAATAACCAAATGTAGTAACTTTAGGTTTATATGTTGATTTCACGGGGACAATTATTGGAAATAGGAGGTATGATAAAAATGCTGTTCCTGAACTTGATCCAATTAAAAAACATATTTTTGTCTATGACAATAATCCTTCCCAGATGAAAAAACCCGTTTTGCCTGTAAATTCCCCGAAGGTTATCAATGCCTGGTGTTCGTACGACATCGCTAATTCGGCCTATATATTAAGTGTTAATACGGTGTTATATCCGATATTCTACCAACAGGTAACAAAGGACGCATTTGGTTCGGAAATGGTACCGTTTATGGGCATGAGCATCAGGAATACCGTGTTGTATGAATATGCAATTGCCCTTGGTTATTTTATAGTCATACTTCTGACTTTATCACTTTCGGGGATTGCCGACATGGGAGGTTATCGTAAACGATTTATGCAGTTTTTTACTTTGTTGGGTTCATTGGCCTGCATCGGATTATACGGATTTAACGGCGCTAATATCGGATTGGGCCTTTTTCTTCCGATGCTTGCTGTTCTGGGATTTGCCGGCTCACTGGTCTATTACAATTCATTTTTACCCATCATTGCCACACCCGATCGCCACGACCGCATTAGCGCCAGGGGCTTTTCGTTCGGATATGCCGGTAGTATGTTGTTGCTTATTTTTAATATTTTCTCGCTGCAAAATTATAAACTGTTTGGATTCTCAGATAAACTGGAAGCTATTAGGTTTTCATTTATTGAGGTGGGTATCTGGTGGTTGGTTGTTTCCCAAATTGCTTTTTACTATTTGCGCGAAGAGCGTAAAAAGGTACAATTGGATGCAACTATTTTCACAAGAGGATTTCATGAAATTTTCAAAGTATTAAGTTATATCAAAAAACATAAGGCGATGTACCGCTTTCTGCTTGCCTTTTTCTTTTTCAGTATGGGTGTCCAAACCATCATTATTGTAGCATCACTTTTTGGTAAGGCAGAACTGGGGATCACGGATACCAAGCTGATCATGACAATCCTGATTATTCAATTGGTAGCGATTTTGGGAGCCGTTGTATTTGGAAGGGTTTCTTCCCGATTTGGCAACAAAACTTCACTTTTGTGGATGCTTGGAATTTGGGTATTTGTTTGTTTCTCAGCATATAGTGTTCATGACGAATACCAATTTTATGCTTTAGCCGCATTGGTCGGCCTGGTCATGGGAGGAATCCAGTCTCAGGCTCGTTCAACCTGGTCAAAATTAATCCCTTCCGGTACAACAGATACGGCTTCGTATTTTAGTTTCTACGACAGTACTGAAAAACTGGCCATTGTAATCGGGATGCTGGGATTTGGCATTATTGAACAACTCACAGGCAATATGCGGAACAGCACCTTGTTGTTGTCCCTGTTTTTTATTGTAAGCTTTGTGATTATTGCAGTTACCAAATTGAAAAAGGAAGAACCATCGCTGGTTTAGAAAACTCGGAACAATTCATGTCAGGTAATTTCCGTGGTGATTCATTTAGAATAAAATGTGTTTTTTAAGCTTCAAAAATAAACAACTTCATTAATTAATGGTTCATTTGTTCAGTCCTGATAAATGGGCTGATTAATAATTGTTAATTTAATCGTTTTCTAAAAATAACTGAAAAAACCAATTGAACAACTATGGATAAGTTTTCACAGGTTGGTAACCAGGAAATAGCTGCCATTGAAGAAATATATGCTTCTTATTTGTCTGATCCTGAGTCGGTAGATTCGAGCTGGAAGAACTTTTTTGCCGGATTTGAATTTGCCCGTAAAAACTATACTGACACTAAAAGTTCGGAACACGATAATCAGATTGACAAAGAATTTGCAATTCTGAACCTAATTCATGGTTACCGGCAGCGGGGACATTTGTTTACCAAAACCAATCCGGTCCGTTCGCGCCGGAAATATAAACCGACACTGGATATGGAGAATTTCGGATTGCAGAAATCTGATCTGGATACTGTTTTTAAAGCCGGAAACAACATCGGCATTGGTCCGGCAACGCTGCGTGCAATCATTGAACATCTTGAAGCTACTTATTGCGAGTCAATTGGCGTTGAATATGTGTATATGCGAAATCCGGAACTCATTGACTGGCTGAAAGTCAAGATGGAATCAACCCGGAATTCAGAAGTATTAACTGCAGAACAAAAAAAACACATTTACTACCATTTGAAACTGGCCGTCGGTTTCGAAGGATTTATTCATAAAAAATTTGTAGGCCAGAAACGGTTCTCGCTCGAAGGAGGAGAATCGCTGATCCCGGCGCTTGATGCAGTTATTGGTCATGGCGCTGAACTTGGAATCAGTGAATATGTGATTGGCATGGCCCATCGTGGCCGACTTAATGTTTTAGCTAATATCCTTGAAAAACCTTATGAGCATATTTTTAAGGAATTTGTCGGTACGGAGTACGAACAAGACGTTGCGATCGGTGATGTAAAATACCACCTGGGTTATGAAGAGGAAGTGAAAACAGACAGTGGCAAGAAAGTTCGCCTGAGCCTGATGCCTAATCCTTCGCATCTTGAAACCGTTGCTCCATTGGTTCAAGGCATGGCCAGGTCACGAATTGACTCAAAATACGATGGTGATTATAATAAGGTTGCTTCGATCGTTATTCACGGCGATGCAGCCATAGCTACACAGGGAGTCGTTTACGAAGTCATCCAGATGTCTCAGTTGCCTGGTTATCAGACCGGAGGAACCATTCACCTGGTCATCAACAATCAGGTTGGTTTTACCACCAATTACCTTGATGCCCGTTCGAGTACTTATTGCACCGACGTAGCCAAAGTGACCCGTTCGCCTGTATTTCATGTGAATGGTGATGATGTGGAAGCTATTATTTACACGGTGAAACTGGCGATGGAATTCAGGCAAAAATTCCATGCCGACGTATTTATAGATATTTTGTGCTACCGTAAATATGGGCATAACGAAGGTGACGAACCGCGTTTTACCCAGCCTTTGCTTTATAAAGCCATCGAGAAACATCCCAATCCGCGAGATATTTATGCGGATAAACTGGCCGAATCGGGTATCATGTCTCAAATCGAAGCATCAGGTCTGAATCGTGAATTTGATTTACTGCTGGAAGAAAAGTTTAAAGTATCAGAAAAAATCGAAAAAGTAAAAGTCCGCCGATTCCTGAAAGGTGAATACACCGATTTCAAAAATCCTGCAAAAACTGATCTGATTCAACCGGTTAAAACCAGTGTTAAGAAAAGTGAGTTGATGCGTATTGCCGGAAGAATAAATACACTTCCGGCTGACAAGAAGTTTTTCAAGAAGATTGACCGCATCGTGGAAGACCGCCGGATGATGATGCTGGATAACCGTTTAGACTGGGCCATGGCCGAATTGCTGGCTTATGGCACTTTATTGGAAGAGGGCTTCCCTGTCCGGTTGAGCGGTCAGGATTCGGAACGTGGAACTTTCGCCCACCGTCATGCCTCATTTGTGGTTGAAGATACGGATGAAAAGTATTTCCCGTTGAAAAATATCAGTGAAAAACAGGCCGCTTTTCATGTATTCAATTCGCTGCTTTCTGAATATGGAGTGCTTGGTTTTGAATACGGTTATGCACTGACCAGTCCGAATGGGTTAACTATTTGGGAAGCCCAGTTTGGTGATTTCGTCAATGTGGCACAAGTCATTATTGATCAATACATTACTTCGGCCTTTGAAAAGTGGGGCATGATGAACAATCTGGTCATGTACCTGCCGCACGGTTATGAAGGACAAGGTCCGGAACACTCGAGTGCCCGCATCGAAAGATTCCTGACGCTTGCAGCCAACAATAACATGCAGGTGGTCATTCCAACCACTCCGGCAAATATGTTTCATTTGCTTCGGCGCCAACTGTACTGGAAAGTTCGCATCCCTCTGGTCGTATTAACTCCGAAAAGTCTGTTGCGGCATCCGATGGTTACCTCATCGGTTGACGAACTGGCTGAAGGATCGTTCAGGGAAATCATTGAAGATGCAATTTCAAAACCGGAGATGATTCAGAAATTGGTTTTCACTTGCGGAAAGCTTTATTACGACCTGCATAAACGGCAGGCCGAAGAAGGTATTTTAAATGTGGCAATCGTTCGGGTTGAACAGTTGTTCCCACTTCCGGCTGACCGTATCAAAGCAATTATTGCCAAATATGCAAATCTCGAAAAAATAATCTGGGCACAGGACGAACCATCCAATATGGGAGCTTGGCAGCACATTCAGCGGTTTTTGCCTGAGGTGCCATTTGAGTTAATCTCGCGTCCGGCAAGCGCCAGTCCGGCTGTTGGTTTAATGCATCAGCACAACAACCGCCTGAAAAAAGTTCTCGATTCAGTATTTGAGGAAAATGTATTGGCTTAGGCAAGCAAAAAGTCAAAAGAAAAAAGGATAAAGTATTGAGTAAGTAATCAGTGTTCAGTTGCTGTCAGTTAGGAAAATATAATAATGGGATTTGCAGATAATGGTTTTTACCCTGAAAGGGTTAAATATCAATAGCCCGGGGTAAGTGAGGAACGAACGTAACCCTGGGTAAGCAACACGGCAATCACAAGGCGCATTTGTCAGCAAAAATTTGAAAAACAATGCTGTATGCGCCGAATAGATAATCAAAATTGAAAAAACAAAAATAGAACATCCATGTTAATCGAACTGAAAGTACCCACACCCGGCGAATCCATTACCGAAGTTGAACTCGGAAAGTGGCTGGTAGCCGATGGTGACCTTGTTGAAAAAGACCAGGAGGTGGCTGAAATTGAATCGGATAAAGCTACTTTAACTTTATCGGCCACCGAAAGCGGGCAGATTAAGCTACTCCTTCCTGAAGGTGAAAAGGTAGCTGTAGGTGTCATTGCCTGTACCATTGATACCGGCGTTTCTTCCGGAAAGAAAACCGTGCCATCAGTTGCCAAGGTTGAATCAGTTGCCGATATCAAACAAAAACCGGTTACTGTCGGTGAAAAAGTTACTGCTGCTGAGGTTCCAGAAGAATCAAAGATCAAGGTTACTTTGGTTGCGAGGAAAATGATGGAAGAAAATCAACTTTCCATGGAGGAAGTTTTGAGTGGATTGCACCGGATTTCGAAAGGCGATATTGAAGCAATACTGGCACTTCCGAAGGAGGAAAAAGGAAGTAAAAAGCTCACTTCGACAAACTCAGTGAGCGGCGCTTCGTTCGCTGAGCATGTCGAAGCGAAAAATATAAAACGCACTGAGAAGCGGGAGAAAATGACCTCATTACGCCGCAAACTGGCTGAACGATTGGTCGCAGTAAAGAACGAAACCGCCATGCTCACCACTTTCAATGAGGTTGATATGAGCCGTGCGATGGAAATGCGGACGAAACTTCAGGATAAATTTGTGGCGAAATACGGTTTGAAACTGGGTTATATGTCCATTTTCAGCAAGGCTGTTGCCGAAGCTATTCAATTCTATCCTTCAATCAATTCGCAAATTAACGGTGACGAGATCATTACTCCTGAATTTGTTGATATCGGTATTGCTGTTCAAACACCCAAAGGGCTGATGGTTCCTGTTATACGGAATGCTGAAAGCAAAACCATTTCAGAAATAGAACTCGAGTTAAAAGCGCTGGCCGAAAAAGCCCGTAACAAAAAGATAACGGTGGAAGAACTCACCGGAGGAACATTTACGATTACCAACGGAGGCACCTTCGGATCGCTGCTTTCAACTCCGATTATCAATCCGCCACAATCGGCAATCCTGGGAATGCATAACATTGTTGACCGTCCGGTTGCTGTAAACGGACAGGTTGTGATCCGCCCGATGATGTATGTAGCATTGTCATACGATCACCGCATAATTGATGGAAAAGATTCTGTTGGGTTCCTTGTAAAGTTGAAAGAACTGATTGAAAATCCTGAGCGTTTGCTTACCAATGGCCGGAATCCGGAGGAAGTTTTACTTGGATTGTAATTTTTAACTTTTCCAGAGTTTTGTAAACTTTATAAAACTCTGGAAAAGTTATTCAAAACGGAATTGTAAATCCGAGCCAGGGAGCGACAATGAACTCTTCCATTTCGCTGGAAATCGGGATAACTGCGCCGAAATCGAGTCCAACGCGTTTAATAATTCTGCGTCCGCCAACCATCATCATCACCACAAATTCATCAGGTGTACCAATGAAATAATTCTCAGTGATGAAATAACCTTTGGGCCCGGTCCGTATCATCGCGCTAATATTTACTGTTGGATTTTCAGCCATTTCCCCGCCGGCAAATGCCCATCCCAAACCAATGTTCAGGTTTTTATCTTTTGATCCGAATGTGGAAATTCCGTAAAGTATTCCGAATCCGGTTTTTTCCTCGCCAATAACAGTTCCAACCAGCGCACCCGCTCCAAGATTGAATTTATTCTCGGCTACCGGTACAGAGAATTTTGCTGTAAGCCAGGCTGGCGTGGGGGCTCCGGCGAAAAGAAATAGCGGGACAACTCCAACTCCGGCCGAAATGTGATCGGTAAATCCATAAACAGCCTGATTAAAAAATACCCAGACATTTTGATAATAACCTTCTCCTGATTTCAGGTTGTAACCATTGGGCGCCCAGAAGTACCGTGTGGACTGTGGATTGTCGAGCCAGTAGGTTCCATCTTTTGCAATTGTCTGTGTTACTTCACTTATTCTTTTAATGTCGGATGTTAAAATGGAAATTTCACCCAATTTTTCCGTTTTAATTCGGATTTTATCGGCCGAACGCTGAAGTATTTTGCCGATGTATTCATTTCCGTCAATGGTTTCAATCCGGTATTTGATGGAGTCCTGATTGTTTTGTGCCCCGGATAAGACTGGAATGCCAATCAGACAGATAATTAGCGCTAATATTGACAGAAATGTTTTCATGGCAAGTTAATTTAAGAATTTTAGAACAGGTTGTAGTTTAGTAACTAAATCTGGCATTTTTTGTTCAATTTCAAACAAGAAACGCTGAATAAGAAATGAGAAACACCGAATTACACGTTCGAAATTCCTTATTTTTTGTTTCTCGTTCGATATTTGATTGTTCTCAAAAAAAAACCACCCGCATGTGAATACGAGTGGCTCTAACTGTTTGTTTGAAAAATGTTTGAACCTTAGTTTTAAAACGATTATTTATTCTGAAACTACTTCGAAACCTATTTCGACAATTACTTCTTTGTGTAATTTGATTTTGGCAGTATAGTGTCCAACTTCTTTAACGTGGTCTTCCGAAATCATGATCTGTTTGCGATCGATTTCGAATCCATTGCTATTGATAGCTTCTGCCAGCATAATGGTATTGACCGAACCGAAAATTTTTCCGGTACTGCTTGTTTTTGCGCCAATTACCAGTTGAAGAGTTTTAAGTCTTTCGGCCACACTTAACGAAAGATCTTTCAATTTTGCATTTTTGTGAGCCCTTTGTCTGGTATTTTCAGCCAGTACTTTTTTTGACGACTCGGTGGCAATAACTGCCAACTTCTGTGGAATCAGAAAGTTGCGCCCGTAACCGTTTTTCACGGTTAAAACATCATCTTTCGATCCTAAACGTGCAACATCTTGCAATAATATAACTTCCATTTTACTTCAGCTTTAAAAATTATTTCATCATATCAGTCACATACGGCAACAATGCGATATGACGGGCTCTTTTAACTGCTTTGGCCACTTTGCGTTGGTACTTCAAAGAGGTTCCTGTAATACGGCGGGGTAAAATTTTACCTTGCTCGTTTAAGAATTTCTTCAAAAATTCAGCGTCTTTATAGTCAATGAACTTGATTTTGTTCTTTTTAAAGCGGCAATACTTTTTCTTTTTAATTTCAACCGATGGGGGGGTCAAATATCTGATTTCACTTGAATTTGCGGCCATAATTTAGTTCTCCTTTTCAGTTTTAGCTTTGGTTTTGTTTCTTCTTTTCTCACTGTAAGCAATGGCATGTTTATCCTTGCTGAAAGTCAGGAAGCGAATAATGCGTTCATCGCGTCTGAATTGGGTTTCCAACGTTTTTGCAAACGATGGGTCGGCGGCAAATTCGAAGAGTTGATAAAACCCTGTCGATTTTTTTTGAATGGGATAAGCTAATTTGCGTAATCCCCAGTCTTCTTCACTGACCATCTCTCCACCGTGTTCGGAGATGATGTCCCTGAATTTTTTTACCGTTTCCTTTACCTGAATATCAGATAAAACGGGAGTTACGATGAAAACGGTTTCATACTGGTTTTTCATAAAACATCTAAATTAATTAAACATGAATACTTTATACCTAAATTTAGGTCGCGCAAAATTATAAATAATTCGCGTTTTAACAAACGGGTTTTAATTAATTAGTTTCGTCAACCAAATAATTCACTTTATTTCAATAATTCACTGAACAAAACTGCTTGTTAATCCTTACTTATCCCGAAAATCAACGGCCAGACCCGAACTTATGAGCGAAGAATTGAAATGTATCCATTGCGGGAATTCGTGCGGAAAATCACCTGTTGTCTTTGAGGGGAACCCTTTCTGCTGTTCGGGCTGCTCAACCGTTTACCAGATTCTTCACACCAGCCAGTTGAAACAATATTACCAGATTGAGCCAATGGCCGGGATCAAAATCGACGAAACGCAACTTCCCGCCAGCGAAACCTACGCATTTCTCGACCTCGACCAGTTCAAATCAAAAATCCTGAATTTCTCGGAAGGCGGCATCTCAAAAGTTAGTTTTTTCATTCCCGAAATACATTGCGCTTCGTGTATCTGGCTGCTCGAAAACCTGCACCGCCTCAACAAGGGCATCATGCAGTCGTTTGTAAATTTCCCGAAGAAAGAGGTCAACATCACTTTTAACGAAAGCGAGATTTCGCTGCGGCAACTGGTCGATTTGCTCGTAAGCATCCATTATATTCCTGAAATCAACCAGCATAGCATCGATAAAAAGTCAGCCGACCAATCGGATAAAAAGCTTTTCATCAAAATCGGCGTTGCAGCTTTCGGTTTTATGAACGCCATGGTTTATCATTTCCCGCAATACCTGCCCGGAAATGAATTTCTGGAAGCCGACATGAAAAAATTGTTTGGGTGGCTAAGTGTTTTACTCGCCATTCCGGTTTTATTGTACAGCGCCAGCGACTATTTCCTGACGGCATACAAAAGCCTGAAGAAAAAAATGATCAGCATCGACCTGCCGATTGCGCTCGGATTGGTCACACTTTTTACCCAAAGCCTGGTCGAAATCGTTTCAGGAGCGGGAATTGGGTACATCGACTCGCTCACAGGACTGGTCTTTTTTATGCTGATTGGCCGCTGGTATCAAGGAAAAACCTATCAGGCGCTTTCGTTCGAGCGCGATTACAAAACTTACTTTCCGCTGGCAGTAACCAAAATTACCAACTCCGGAAATGTTACCATCCCGCTGGAAGATCTGAAATCGGGCGACCGGATTCTGGTTCGCAACCAGGAAATTGTTCCCGCCGATTCGATCCTGAAAAGCACAACGGCCAGCATTGACTACAGTTTTGTGACCGGCGAATCGATGCCCGTGACAAAGACAGCCGGTGATTTTGTCTTTGCGGGTGGCCGCCAGATTGGGAGCGCGATAGAACTCACCATCGAAAAAGAAGTCCAGCAAAGTTACCTCACCCAACTTTGGAACCAGGTAGAAAATCCGTTTACTGCAAACAATAAACTCAATACCATCATCAACCGGGTTAGTCAGTATTTTACGGTTGTGATTGTGCTTATCGCCATCGGATCAGGTGTTTTCTGGTATTTCAACAAGCCTGAACTTGCACTTTTCGCCTTTACTTCGGTACTGATTATTGCTTGTCCCTGTGCGCTGGCGCTGACAGTTCCGTTCACTTTCGGCAGTACCATGAGGCAATACGGACGAAAAGGTTTCTACCTGAAAAACACCGCGGTAATCGAACATCTGTACAAAGTGGACACGGTGGTTTTCGACAAAACAGGCACGATCACCAACGCTCAATCGACAGATATCCGGTTTGTGGGGAAAGAACTGACTGCTGAACAATTGAGGATGATCAAATCGCTGGCATTTCATTCTTCGCACCCATTGAGCAAAACAATTTACAATTCCATTGAAGGCGATGACATTCTGGAAGTAACCGATTTTCAGGAAATTCCATCACTTGGGATTACCGGATTGGTGAATGGCATCCGGATCAACATGGGATCGAAATATTTCGTGACCGGAGAAATGAGCAAAGAGGAAAACCTTAAAACCGAAGTCTGGATTTATTTCAAAGATGCGGTTGTCGGCCATTTTCAGCTCGAAAACGAATACCGTCCCGGATTGCAGGAGCTCATCAGTAAATTGAAAAAAACACACGAATTGCATCTTTTGACAGGCGATAACGATGCGGAAAGAGCCAGGCTGATTCAATTTTTCGGGAATGACAGAAGCCTGCATTTCAACCAATCTCCAACAGATAAACTAAACTATATCAGGAAATTACAGAAGGAAGGCCGAAAGGTTTTGATGATCGGCGATGGGCTGAACGATGCCGGTGCGCTGAACGAAAGTAATGTGGGAATTGTGATCGCCGACAATGTTTTCAACTTCTCGCCTGCCTGCGATGCCATTCTGCAATCAAAACAATTCAGCAATCTCGATAAATTCATACAGTTTACCCACCGAAGCATGACCGTTGTGAAGGCGGGTTTCCTGATTTCATTTTTGTACAACATCGTGGGTTTATCGTTTGCCGTTCAGGGAAATCTGACCCCAATCGTGGCGGCGATACTGATGCCAATAAGTTCGGTGTCGGTGGTGGCGTTTGCAAGTTTTTCAATACATTTATCAGCGAAAGGTTCACGATTGTGAAATCTGAAATTATAAATGTTCTGGAAGTCAATAAATAGTCATTAAGTGGTCATTTATAGTCATTAAACAAATTGCAAGTTAGAAAAGCAAACAATAACAACTGAATGACCATTGAATGACAAAAAGAATGACTGATGAAAAAATTAGATCAGTAAAATGAATGAAAAATAATCTATAAGTAGCTATGTCAGTAGTATTCGTATTGGTTTTTGCAGCAATCGTAATGGCAGGGGCATTTCTGGTTGCTTTCATCTGGTCAGTAAAAAATGGCCAGTACGAAGATACCTACACGCCATCGGTCAGGATTTTGTTCGACGATCCGGAGGTGAAGAATGAAGAGGAAGAGAAAAGTCGCAGTGATCAGTCGCAGTTGGCAAAAAAAAGAGAGAAATCGCAGTTGGCAGAAAATGGAGAAAGTCATTAATTGTCATTCGTTTCACACCATTAATTGTGAAAAGCCGGTGTGCGAAACACCACCAATGACTATGAATGACTTAATGACAATAAATAACATTTGAGAGCTAAAGCGCAAAAAATAGAATATCTAAATAAAAGAATACCTATGGAACAACAAAAATTTTCGTACGACAACCGGATGACCCGCAATTTTGCAATTGCAACCATTGTTTGGGGTGTTGTTGGTTTATTGGCAGGCCTGCTGGTTGCCCTGCAAATATTTATACCGTGGATGAATTTCGGGCTCGAATTCACCACCTTCGGGCGAACCCGGCCGGTACACACCAACGCCGTTATTTTTGCTTTCGTCGGAAATGCCATTTTTACAGCGGTTTATTATTCGCTGCAACGATTGCTGAAAACACGCATGTACAGCGAACTGCTGGGCAAAATCCATTTCTGGGGATGGCAGTCGATTATAGTGGCCGCAGCCGTTACATTGCTCGCCGGATTTACAACCGGCAAGGAATACGCTGAACTGGAATGGCCCATCGACATTGCCATTACGCTGGTTTGGGTGGTTTTCGGCTGGAACATGTTCGGCACCATTTTACAACGCCGCACCAGTCACATTTACGTTTCAATCTGGTTTTACATTGCCACATGGGTTACTGTGGCTGTTCTCCATATTTTCAATTCGCTGGCAGTGCCGGTAAGTTTCCTGAAAAGTTACACGCTTTACGCGGGTGTTCAGGATGCACTGGTACAATGGTGGTACGGACACAATGCGGTAGCTTTCTTCCTTACCACACCATTTCTTGGAATGATGTATTATTTTATTCCTAAAGTTTCCGGACGCCCGGTTTATTCCTACAAACTGTCGATCGTACATTTCTGGTCGCTCATTTTCCTTTATATATGGGCGGGGCCGCACCATTTGTTGTACAGTTCGCTGCCCGACTGGCTTCAGGCGCTGGGAACAACCCTTTCTGTCATGTTGCTTGCCCCAAGCTGGGGAGGTATGATCAACGGATTGCTTACATTGCGCGGTGCGTGGGACAAGGTGCGCAAAGAACCGGTACTGAAAATGTTCGTGGTGGGTATCACTGCCTACGGAATGTCAACTTTTGAAGGGCCATTGCTCTCGTTTAAGACCGTAAATGCCATCAGTCACTTTACCGACTGGACCATCGGTCACGTTCACATTGGCGCACTTGGATGGAACGGATTGCTGACTTTCGGGATGATTTACTGGCTNNGCCAATGTCCATTTCTGGATTGCAACACTTGCCATCGTTTTTTATGCGGTGCCACTTTATATTGGCGGAATTACACAGGCTTTGATGTGGAAACAGTTTACTCCTGACGGATTTTTAATGTACCCGAATTTCCTTGAAACAGTGGCGCAGTTAATTCCGATGTACTCCATCAGGGCGTTTGGCGGATTTTTATACGTTGCCGGATTCTTAATTCTGGTTTACAACGTGGTTAAAACCATGCAGGCTGGTTCGTTCGTTGCCGAAGAAGAAGCCCAGGCTCCGGCGCTGGAAGTATTGCCCGATGGAAAAACCTCGTCGGAATCAGGACACCGTTTTCTGGAACGCAAACCAATCCGCTTCCTGATTTTTGCAACCATTGCCATTCTGATTGGCGGAATCGTTGAAGTAATCCCAACTTACCTGATCAAATCAAATATCCCGACCATCACCAGCGTAAAACCTTACACACCGCTCGAATTGCAGGGAAGGGACATTTATGTGAAAGAAGGTTGCTACAACTGTCATTCGCAGATGGTCCGGCCTTTCCGCTCCGAAACAGAACGATACGGCGAATATTCCAAGGCAGGAGAATCGGTTTACGATCATCCTTTCCAGTTTGGCTCGAAACGCACGGGTCCCGATTTGGCGCGCGAAGGAGTTAAAACCGGGAAGATTTACAAGCCCAATTCATGGCATTACAACCATTTTATCGATCCGCAAAAAATGAACGAAGCATCAATTATGCCTGCGTATCCTTGGCTGGCAAAAAAGGAAATCGATATTCAATCGACTCCGGGGAAAATCAGGGCCATGAAATTATTGGGTGTACCCTACCCCGACAATTACGAACTA
>DMSQ01000083.1 GCA_003457135.1 Prolixibacteraceae bacterium | reverse complement strand
CAGCGGTGCGAGCCGCTTCCTACTCGATTAGAAAGCAGTTATAGGTTACAACAATCGTCCGCGGGACACAGTAGAACAAGGCCTTGGTTTACTTTCGGACGGAATAGAATTTGCCATCAAAAAGGTAGTAACATCAGTGAAAAAGAAAAGAGGAAAAAAATGGATATTACAGACGCAAAACTACTGTTAGAACAAAATGAGTTGGATAAGGCTATTCAAATTTTGAATGAACTTATTTTAACAAATGGTTCAGATATTCAAGCGCTGAATCTCAGGGGCAGGATTCACTATAAAATGCAGATGTGGGGCAATGCCATGAATGATTACGCCGCTGTAATTGAAATAGACCCAGGTAATGCAGAGGCAAGATCAGGTTTAATAATGGCTGAAAATATTCTGGATTATTTTACTCCTGATATGTTTAATCCGTAAGTAAATTCAGGTTTTTTTGGACAGTTTTAAAAAAAATGTGGCCTCGTGTTAACAAATTCTTAGGTTTTTTGTTCTTAATTGTTATTTTTGGACTTTCTAAAATTCTATTTGGAATATTATATTATTGAAAACCCTATTAAAAATTATAATTGTATGAAGAGTTTATTTTTTGTTTTCATGTTGTGTGTGAGTGTTCTGGCTGTAAATGGTCAGGAAGTGGAAAAATCCTTTGCAGAGTTAAAAAATGAAGGAAATGCTGCCCTTACGAATAAAGAATATCCGAAAGCGCTTGAGCTTTTTGAAAAAGCATTGGTAAAATGGGGCGACAAACCAGTTGTTGATTCTACCATGATTTATAACATGGGGTATTGCGCCATTAGTTCGAAAGACTATGTAAAAGCAGTTAAGTATTTTGACCAGGTGATTGCGATGAATGCCATGAAAATTAATGCGATGTTAGGTAAAGCTGATGCTTTAAAAGCCATGAATAATAATACCGAAAGCATTAAAACACTTGAATTGGCATCTGCTCTTGCACCTGCTGATACAAAAGTGACCGGTAAATTAACTTCTGCCTACACCAGCGAAGGAAATGCTGCTATTAAGAATAAGGAATTCCCCAAAGCGCTCGAATTTTATGAAAAAGCATTGGCCAAAATAGGAGACAAGCCAATCGTAGATACTTCCATGATCTATAACATGGGATATTGCGCCATGAGTTCAAAAAACTATGAAAAAGCGCACAAGTATTTTGATCAGGTGATTTCTATGAATTACAAAAAGGTAAGCGCTATGGTTAATAAATCTGATATTTACAGACTTACAAAAAATGATGCAGCAAGCCTGAAAACTCTTGAAGAAGCATACTCAGTTAAGTCTGATGATCCGAAAGTATTGAGTAAACTGGCTTCATACTATGTAAATGAAGCAAATTCATACTATTCGAAGGGTAGTGCAATTATTAATAAGGTTAACGGTCAAATAACTGCCGGTAAACTGAAAACCTCGGACGAACCTTATAAACTGGCTGAAAAACAAGCTGTCGATGAATTTAAAAAAGCCTTACCATTGCTTGATAAGGCCCTGGGATATGATCCGGAAAATGCGAATGCAAAAAAGCTGAAATCTGCCTGTGAACAAGCAATTAAAAGTTAATAAGCAATTTAAAATACAAAACGAGGCTATCCGAAAGGGTAGCCTCGTTTTGTATTATGGCAAATGATGAAAAACCAATTAACCAATTAACCGATAAATCCGAATTTAAATTATAATTCAAAATTGAAGACCTTACATTATTTTGAACGATATTTGGGTTTCTTTTTATCAGATCATTAAGAGAACTTGTATGATATATCATACTTTAATCAGCAAACTGGCAGCTTTAAAGCATTTTGTGCTTCTGATAATTATCTCAGCTATTTTATGCTCCTGTGTTGAGGATTATGAATTCAGTTACTTTCAATCAAAGAAAGTTAACCGCAGTTATCAAACCAAAAATGTAATCATTGTTATTGCCGATGGCCTTCGGTATTCCGAAGGATGGGGCGATTCTACCCATCAGTTTATGCCCCGAATGGCTGACCAACTTGCTAAAGAAGGAGTGGTGAACACCCGGTTTTATAATATGGGTGGTACTTATACTTCAGCCGGCCATACCAGTATGACTACCGGAATCTACCAGTCAATCAATAATGGAGGTGAGGAATTGCCTGCAAATCCCTCTTTCTTTCAGTATTGGAATCAGGTTTACGGAAATGACCGGCAAAAATCGTGGATCATAGCCAGTAAGGATAAACTTGCTGTTTTAGCCGATTGTAATAACCCTTTTTGGCAGGGAAAATTTACCCCTTCGGTTAATACAGGCATTGAAGGGCGTGGACTTGGAAGTGGATATCGGGAAGACAGCCTGACATTGAAAACTATCTTCGAAATTTTAAAGCAGCATCATCCAAACATGTTGTTGATCAACTTCCGAGATCCGGATTTTTCGGCACACTCTGGCATTTGGGCTAATTATGTAGCTGGGATTAAAAAAACCGACGAATATATTTTTCGCCTGTGGATGTTTTTGCAAAACGACAGCGTTTATAAAAACACTACTACGCTGTTTGTAACCAGTGATCATGGTCGTCATCTGGATTCTGTAGCCGATGGGTTTGCTGGTCATGGCGATGGTTGCGAAGGTTGCCGGCATCTTGGTTTTTTCGCATGTGGTCCCGATTTTAAACCTGGAGCCTTGGTCAATATTCATCGTGAACAAATTGATGTGCCTGTAACAGTTGCCGAGTTAATGGGTTTTGATTTACCCAATACTGAGGGCAATATAATGACAGAACTTTTCAGACGCAGATGACCAGTTTCTAAAAATTTATATATCCATATAACTCAATATATTTATTTGTGTTACTTTTGCTGGCTACTCAGAAATCAACGTTTGTTTGAATTATTTAGGAGGGAGATTATGGATTTTGTATCTGATTACATTTCGGAATTGGTCACTTTGTTTAATGAAATGGCGCCCTGGCTGCTCTTTGGGTTGGTATTTGCCGGTTTGTTAAAAGTATATTTTCCTCAGAAAAATATCGAAAAGTATTTAGGAAAACCGAACCTGCGATCAACTGTAAATGCATCGGTTTTAGGTGTTCCTTTACCCCTTTGTTCATGCGGGGTAATTCCTACAGCCATTTCTTTTTATAAAAACGGGGCATCAAAGGGAGCTACCAATTCTTTCCTGATTTCAACTCCCCAGACTGGCATCGATTCTATTTTCGCAACTTATTCCATGTTGGGCTGGCCATTCGCCATATTAAGGCCGCTTGTAGCTTTTAGCACCGGAATTTTTGGAGGTGTTATGACTAATTGGCTCATGAAAGAAAAAGCTAAACCAATACCTGAGGTAAATCCGATGTTTGCCGGATTACGTTTAGATACGCAAAAGGCCTCAAAACCTGTAGCTGCTTGCGATGATGATGACTCTGGCCATCCTGCCCCACCTAAAAAAGAAGCACATGCGCTAATCAGAGCTGCCAATTACGCTTTTATCGAATTGCTTCAGGATATTGCCAAATGGTTAATTATCGGTTTTATGGCAGCTGCTCTTTTGTCGGTTTTATTACCCGATGGATTTTTCAGCATGTTTAAAGGATATGGCTTTTTTGAAATATTGATTGTATTGGCTGCTTCCGTACCACTATATATTTGCGCTACAGGTTCAATTCCTATTGCAGCCGTACTTTTAATGAAAGGAGTGTCGCCCGGCGCCGCATTGGTTTTTATGATGGCCGGCCCTGCAACGAATGTAGCTACCATTACGGTACTTGCTAAAACCATGGGAAAGAAATCACTTTTCATTTATCTGGGTTCTATCATTGGAGGCGCCATTTTCTTTGGAATGCTTACGAACTGGCTGATTCCTGCAGATTTCATTCTTAGTAAAATGAATCATGATCATGGTGATGGAATGGCTCATGAAATGCTGCCTAAATGGGTTGGAATAACCTCATCGTTAGTTTTGGTCGTTTCAATTATTGCAGGTTATTTTATTGAACGCATTAAAAAACAGAAGAAAATGACAAATGAAACTTTTCAGGCTTTCCGGGTTGAAGGAATGACCTGCTCGCATTGTGAAGCCAGTATAAACCGGAATCTTTCGAAACTTGATGGTATTGATGAAGTGATCGCCGACAGAAATACAGCTCAGGTCAAAGTAAGAGGTTCAGAAATTAATTTTTCTGAAATTGAACGGATGGTGACCGATCTTGGATATCAATATAAAGGAAACATCAAATGAACTGGATAGATTACTCACTGGCTGTTTTGATCAGTTTACCAATCCTCGCAACTTTTGTACTGGGCGCTTTTCTTGCAAAGAGCGGCAAACAGGCAATGGGTAAACCAACTATTCAGCCTGTTTTATTCTATACCGGAAAATTTTTGCTGTTTGGAGTTTGGGCTTTGTTTGCTGTAATTGCTTTATTTCCTGAATACCGGAATATCGTTCCTCTTTTAATTCAGGAACAAACCCCTGATTTTCAGAAACTACTGGCCGCAGTTTTGCTGGTTCCGGCGAACCTCATTATCGTGCCAGCATACCTTTCCATGGGTTTGATTACCAATATCGGCCTGCCTACCGGGAAGCATGAATTACGGACCAATGGTATTTACAGAATAAGCCGTAATCCGATGTATGCCAGCTTTATTTTCCTGAATACGGCCACATTTCTGTTTCTTCCAAGCATTTTGCTGCTTGTTATCATGCTTTATGGTATGGTCGTTCATCACTTCATCATTCTCGGTGAAGAGAAATTTCTGGAAAAGGAATTTGGCGATGAATACCGAAAATATAAGGCTAAAGTTGCACGGTATTTCTAAAGCCAGACAAATCCCTATTGATTGGGAGTTCCAGTTTCTATTGTCAGAAGCCTCTTAAAATGGTTTTCAAGGTGCTTTCGCATAGCTTTGCGAAACTTGTCGGCATCACGCAACTTCAAAACTTCAACGAGTTCGGTATGCGATACAAATCTTTTTTCAGCAAAAGTCTTATTGATTAATCCGCTGGTATATACATAATTAAAAACTGGCAAAAGCATTTTTTGAAATCCTTTTAGTGTTTCATTCCCGGTAATTTCATACAATTTCCCGTGAAACTGAATTTCGTAGTCAACATCAAACAAAACATTTTCTGAAGGGGAAATTTCGTTCTGAACGATAACCGATAACTCTTCAATATCTTTAGCTGTTGCGCGGTTTACAACCAGATCAGCCATTCCGACCTCAATAACCAAGCGCAATTCGAAGATATCTTTCAAAGTGCTCTGATCAAGAATTCGTGGGATCATTGATTTCTGCAATAGGGAAGACAAATCGGGACTTTTAATAACTGTACCGATGTGTTTTTTTGATTCAATGAGGCCCATTGTCTTCAGGCGGTTCAGCGATTCGCGAATAACAGTCCGGCTAACTCCCATAGCTTCCGAAAGTTCCATTTCTTTGGGAATCGGATCTCCCGGGTTCAACTTTCTGCTAATAAAAATATCGATCAGGTTCATTTCCACTTTATCCACCAGGCTTCGTGTATCTATTAACGGGATAGAGTTTTTCATTTCATTAGTATCCATTGCATTATAATTTGAGTTTTTATCTTTAGGTATCAGCAAGTTCAATACTCCTGACAAACTTACATTAAAAAAAGTTTCATTAGAAACAGCCTTTTAAATCTTTTGAACAGCCTTTTGTCTTCATTCAATATTTTTTGTGACTTATCTGAAATTCTTTTTCCACGCCAGTTTCAAGAGATGTTCCATTATGGTTTATTAAAATCTTTGATAATGAGCATTTTTTGTGTCAAAAAATTAGAAAAAATATTTTGAGATAATAAATTAATATCTATATTTGCATTGTCTTATGTCCTACATAATACAATAAATTAAGCAAATGTAACAAAAAACTTATTCGTATGAAAAAGCTTATTCCAAAATTGCTGTTTTTAAATCTTTTTTTTCTGCTATTCTTATTTAGCAGTAATGTTTTTGCTCAGCGAAAAGTCACAGGTAAGGTGACTGATGCGGCGGATGGAACTCCAAGTCCATTTGTTACTGTCCTAGTTGATGGTACAAACATCGGGACACTTTCTGATTCCGATGGGAATTATTCGATTGATATTCCTGCCGGAAGTAACAAGTTAGTTTTTTCCATGGTTGGTTATGCCAGGCAAATTGTTACCATAGGAACTTCTGCTATCATCAATGTCGCGTTGGAATCCTCAAACACATCGGTCGATGAAGTAGTAGTTGTAGGTTATGGCACTCAAACCAGAAGTAAAGTGACTTCTTCGATTGCAAAAGTCGATATGAAGCTGATGGAAACAGGTATGCGTTCCAATCCTGCCCAGGCCTTAACAGGAACTGTACCTGGTTTGAGGTTGGTAACCGCAACTGGCAGACCTGGTGCAGTACCTGCACTTGTATTAAGGGGAGGTACCAATTTTGACGGTTCAGGTAGCCCACTTATCATTATGGATGGACAGATTCGCGGTTCATTAAGTGACATCAATCCTGAAGAAATTGAAAGTATGGAAGTACTGAAAGATGCTTCAGCAACCGCCATTTATGGGGCCCGCGCAAGCAACGGTGTAATTCTGATTACTTCAAAAAGAGGAAAATCTGGGGTGTCATCTGTAACTGTTAAGGTAAAACACGGTACGAATTACCTGAATACACCTTATGATTTTGTTGATGCTGAAAACTACATTAAATGGGCACGACTCGGTGCAGAACAAGCCGTTAAAAACGGAACTTTAGCTATTTCCAATGTGGCTGGTGTAGGTCCCAGAGGTACAGGCAACCTTTACAAAGATGCATCGGGCAATATTATCGATGGCAATTACGATTCAAGAGCAATATGGAGTGTTATGCGACTGGATGCTGCCAACCAGGAATTATTAAGCCAGCCGGGTTGGAAACAAATGAAAGACGTGATCAAAACAGCAGCGAACGGAAATTATGATCCTAACGGGACCATATACGATTTGATCTATAAAGATTTTAATTATGGCGATTACGGATTACACAAAACAGCCCAAACCCAGGATTATAACATCAGCTTCACCGGTGGCAATGACCGTGGAAAATATTTCGCGAATCTGGGTTACTACGACGAAGGTGGTTTGTCACTTGAAACCTTCTACAAAAGACTCAATTTCGCATTTAACGGCGATTATAAAATAAAAGACTGGTTAACCTCAGAAAGTGGAATTCAGTTTGCAATGGCCAAATGGAAAAATGAATCGCTGCAAAATGGAGAAACAAACTACTGGGCACGTATGCTTTCGGCTCCTCCAACCATGCGTGGCACCAATGCAAAAGGAGAATTACTTCTTGGCCGTGACGCCAGTGATGGAAATCCGGCATTTAATGTCAATAAATATTTCAGAGGCAACCAATCCGATAAATTTACATTGAATCAGGCTTTCAAGATTGATATCATGAAAGGTTTGTATGTGAAAGCAACCGGAATTGTAATGTATGATGAATCTTTTGTAGAATCGTTCAATAAGGATTTCCGGACCGGTATAATGAGTCTTACCAATGTAAACACGGGTTGGAACAGAACAAGAGCATCTTCTGCAAATTTTGACCGTACAGTTCGGCAAACCTACAATGCTATCGCGAATTACCAGACCAGGTTCCTTGAAAAGCATAGTATTTCAGCCATGGCTGGCTTTGAATATTTCGATTCATATAACTATGGGGTTTCAGCTGCAGGTTCAGGCGCTCCAACCGAGGATTTCAGAGACCTGGGCTTAACACTGAATAACGCCGAACAACAAACCAGATCAACTGATTCATGGCATTTCAGAGAAAGAATTCTGTCTCAGTTTGGTCGTGTGAATTACGACTATGATGAAAAATATCTTTTGGCATTTACTGTCAGGAGAGACGGCTATTCAAGATTAATCGGCGACAATCAGTATGGTGTATTCCCTGCTTTATCTGCCGGATGGCTTGTTTCGAAAGAAGATTTCATGAAATCGGCACAAAATTGGCTGTCGTACCTGAAAATGAGAACCAGTTGGGGTAAAAATGGTAACGTTGGTGGAATTGGTACCTATGAATTGCAAGGTTCATATGGTTCACAAACCGCGTACAATGGAACGATCGGATTTTTACAGAGTGGTATTGCAAATCCTAATCTGAAATGGGAGAAAACCAATACAGTAGAAGTTGGCGCCGACATGGGATTCTTCGAAAACCGGATTTATACCTCCATGGCTTTTTACAACCGAATTACTACTGACAAAATAGCCAGTGTATTGCTGCCTACTTCAGCCGGTGTTTCAAGTGTTCGCACCAACAACGGCAGTATGAAGAATACTGGATTCGAGATTGAAATTACCGGAAAAATTATCCAGAAAAAAGATTTCAAATGGCAGGTAAGCGGAAATGCTTCCTGGAATAAAAACACGGTATTGACACTCCCATACAATGGAAACGAAAACAACCGGCAAGGTGGTCAGCAGATTTACGATCCGGCAACAAAGAAAAATGTTTGGGTTGGCGGTTTGCAGGAAGGTCAGGAATGGGGCAGTGTATATGGATTTGTAAGCGAAGGTATCATCAGGAATGCAGATGATTTAGCTAACTACAATAAAGTTGACCTTGCTGCCGGACAGGTGTGGTACAATGCCAGCGCCGGGAAACGGGTTGCCAGCCAAAAAATTATGACAGCAAAAGGCTTGAATCTGGCTGGTGGTTGGATTCCAACTCAAATGGGCGATGTTATGTGGAGTGATATTGACAAAAACGACACTATTGATACCCGGGATATGGTTTCGCTGGGACGTGAGATTCCACGCTTAACAGGAGGTTTTACTACAACCTTAAGTTATAAGAGATTTACATTCGTTGCCCGCGTCGATTTTGGAATTGGTCATATTCAACAGGATTTCATGCATTTGTGGGCTTTGAGCTGTGCTCAGGGTGAATTTGCTCCAACTACCGCAGTTTACGACACATGGACAGTTGATAACCCCAATGCATCGCTTCCAAGATATCAATGGGCCGATCAATTGAATACAAAAAACTATGACAGGCCGAGCAGCATGTTCTGGAAGAAATCGGATTACCTTTCATTCCGCGAAGTGTCATTGAGCTACAGTGTTCCGACAGCATTATTGAAAAAAGCTAAAATTGGAGGTCTGGTATTAACAGCTACAGGTCAAAATTTGGGATATTTAACCAATAAAATGCTGAATTTTCCAGAGCGTACCGGAAATCAAAATGGTGCATACATTATACCAACACAATTGATCCTTGGCGCTGATATTACTTTTTAATTACAAATTACAAAATTATCTAAATAGAGGATTATGAAAAATATAAAGTATTTAATACTGGCGGTTATTATATCACTTACGGCCACCTCATGCCAGGAAACACTTGATCTTTCGCCGGTAGATTATTTCGGCGATGGGAACTTCTGGCAGAATGAATCACAGGTTGCCAACTTTATGGTTGGCATCCACAAGCAGCTCAGAGATAATCAGTTTATGTTTGTTCGATTAGGCGAAATGCGTTCAGGCATTTACAGTAATGTTGATCGTCAGAATACATCATTGAATGAATTGCAGATTATCGAGCAGCGTATTGACGAAAACTCTGCTGGGATTTCTTCATGGGCCGGATTTTATGGTCCGATTTTACAGCTGAATCTTTTCATCCAAAAGACTGAAGCAATAACATTTCTGACTCCTGATAAAAAGAACCATCTTTTAGGTCAGGCATATGGATTAAGGGCTTTCTATTATTTTCATTTATTGCGTACATACGGTGGTGTTCCCCTTCGTTTAGAGCCTGAAGTATTAAATGGAAATACGGATCCGGTACTTTTACGAAAAGCCAGAGCGACAGAAGCTGAAACCCTGGCAGCAATTAAGGCTGATATTACCAAATCAATAACTGCATATGGCGCATTGACGAATCCGTCAGGTAAAAGCCAATGGAGTCCAAAAGCCAGCTTGATGTTAAAAGGTGAAGTTTATTTATGGTCGGCAAAAGTATATGGTACAACTGCCGACTTAGCCGAAGCTAAATCAGCATTGAATTCTATTACGGGAAGCACACTGCAGACAACTTTTGCCAATGTATTTGCTTATAACCAAAAAGACAATGCCGAAATTATTCTGAATATCCGCTACCTGGTTGGTGAAGCCGAAATGAGTGGAGTTGCTGCATACACGTATTCAACATTCAATTTCGATAACCTGCACTACAAAGATTCGCTGGCAAGTGGTTCACTGCTCGTTGATCCTTTGTTGATTGCAGCTCCAAATTCAATGCAGATCATTCAACGGTACGGTTATACTTTCGACTTATTTAAAGCGTACGATGTTGCCGATAAAAGAAGAGATGTTACTTTCTATGATTATTACAAAGTAACCAAAACTCCCTATAAAATTGATGTGAGGAATACAGCTTTGGTTAAATTCCTCGGAACGATTAGCGCAAACAAACGGTATTTCACCAGCGATTGGCCTGTTTACCGCGAAGCAGACAGATTACTGATGCTGGCAGAAATTGCTAATGCCGAAGGAAGTGACCCTTCAAGCTACATCAAGCAAATTCGCGACCGTGCATTTGCCCCGGGTGTTGATCCAACTCCTTTTGTCAATTCAACCAAAGACAAAAACGAATTGGCCATTTATTCAGAGCGTATGAAAGAGTTTGTTTATGAAGGCAAATCATGGTATGATTTACGAAGAATGAAATACGGCTCCGATCCTTTAGTGTTTAAAAGCACCAGTCATAAATATGGCGCCTTGGACAAAACCACCAAATCGCACATGATTTTATGGCCGATCGAAAAAGCGATCTGGACCAATGATCCTTTGGTAAATCAAACACCTGGTTATGCAACTTCAAAACCAGCCAAATAAAACAGGTTAAGCATAGAGAATTGGTTTTTATTGAAAAGAGGTTGTTCTTACAGCCTCTTTTCTTCCAATTATCGAAAAATAAATCCTTGTTTCACAAAGGACCTGCCTTTCTATCATATAGAACAAATCGTTGTTTATATTCAAACAATAATTGAATGAACTTTCCGCACAACAAATTTTTACTACATATGAAAACTATTCTGGTCCTGTTATTTGCTTTTCTTGCCTCTTCACAATGTACCAAGAGTACTCCCAATGATGTGAATCCTGTAAAAATCTCGAGCGTTCAGTTAACACCGGTGAGAACCCCTGTTTTGATCGGAAAGAGTGACGTTTCGCTTTACATGTTGAAAATCAGCTTGGATGAGGGTAGCGAAAAACTAATTCTTAAAAAAGTAATCCTGAACTTTTTTCCCGGCAGTCAGCCCGATTGTATTGCTTCTCTTTCGGTTGTTTATACCGGAACAGTAAAACCAATTTTCGGAAGTTCACAAAACGTTGGACTCAAAACCGCGATTGAGGGTACCAGTACCATGTCTTCAGGTTTAAACTTTATATCCCTCAACTTTACCTTGAAAAGTGATGCCAGTCTCACTAAAAGTTTCGAGATACAAGACATTGAACTTACTTTCAGCGACAATCAGACCATCAAAGTCGCTCCTGAATCCAATTTTGTATTTCGCCTTGCACTTCTTTTGCGTGCTGCAGGTCAGGATCAGGTAAATACATACCGAATCCCGGGAATGGTAACCACCAATAAAGGTACCCTGATTGCTGTTTACGACAACCGCTACAACAACAGCAAAGACCTTCAGGAAGACATAGACATCGGCATGAGCCGCAGTACCGACGGCGGCCAAACCTGGCAACACATGAAAGTAATCATGGACATGGGCGAATACGGCGGTCGTTCGCAGCGATTAAATGGGATTGGCGATCCGTGCGTACTTTACGATCACAAGACCAACACAATATGGGTGGCAGGGCTCTGGATGAGTGGTTCTGCTCCTGATAAAATGCTGTGGTGGGCTTCAAAACCCGGAATGAAACCGGAAGAAACAGGTCAGTTCATTTTGGTAAAAAGTACCGACGACGGTTTGACCTGGTCGCAACCCATCAACATAACCTCACAAATTAAAGATCCGGCGTGGCAGTTGCTTTTGCAAGGGCCCGGTCGCGGAATTACAATGAATGATGGAACTTTGGTTTTCCCGGCTCAGTTTAAAGCCGATCTCGGAACGAAAGCGCTTGATGGCGGACAATTTACCTGCCATTCGACCATTGTTTACAGCAAAGATCAGGGTGAAACATGGAAGATCGGAACCGGAGCAAAATCGAATACAACAGAAGCACAGGTGGTTGAGCTTGTCGATGGTAACCTGATGTTGAACATGCGCGACGACCGAAACCGCACCGACAAGGGCGAAACAAACGGCAGGGCAGTGGCCACAACGACCGATATGGGAAAAACATGGACTGTTCACAAATCCTCTAATTCCGCACTTCAGGAACCCAATTGCATGGCCAGCCTCATCAGCGCCGATCTTGAAATCAATGGTAAAATGCAGCAAGTCTTGTTTTTCTCTAATCCCAACAGCAAAACTGATCGCAGCAGTATGACCATCAAAGCCAGTCTGGACGGCGGTTTGACCTGGCCTGAAACTTATCAGGTTGAATTGAATTCGGCAACCGGTTACGGCTATTCGTGCATGAGCATGGTAGATAGAAAAACCATCGGAATCGTTTACGAAGGAGTGAAAGAGCTTTATTTTCAGAAAATACCAGTAACCGATTTGCTTGGTAACCTGATTAAGAAATAAGAAATGAAAAGCCGGAGTGTCAAAAAATGGTGTGTGAAAGTTATAGGTACATTGGTTGTTTTCCTATGGTTGTTACAGAACGTGCTTGCTAAATCAAAAACAGCTGATAACCCGGCTTTAATTCCGATGCCACAAAAAATAACCTGGAACAATCAGAATTTTAAAATTGAAGGAAACGAATCTCGCATAATTCATCGAATTGTGCATAAACTTCCTGCAATTACCAACAATCAGGATGAAGCTTATATCCTGAAAATCGATGCTGATTCGGTAATCCTTCAGGCCAAAACTCCTGAAGGAATATACCGGGGGCAACAGACGATCAAACAATTAACTTTTACCGAAAACGGGAAGCAGTTTGTTGCCGGTTGTGCAATAACCGACTGGCCGGCTTTCCAAATTCGCGGATTTATGCAGGATGTGAGCCGAAATTTTCAATCGCTAGCGTTGTTGAAAGAGCAGATTGACGTGATGGCTGCATACAAGTTCAATACTTTCCATTTTCATGTCACCGACAATCCCGGTTGGCGGCTGGAAAGCAAAAAATATCCACAACTAAGTGCTGCTTCATCTATGAGCCGCCGACCCGGTATGTATTATTCACAGGAAGAATTTCTGGAACTCATCAATTATTGTGGAGAACGCTACATTACTTTAATTCCGGAATTCGATATTCCCGGACATTGTGAGGCATTTAGGAAAGCATTTGCAATTGATTCGATGAGCGATGTGCGGGTAAAACCGATTTTACTTGATCTGATTGATGAACTTTGTCAATTGGTTCCAAAAGAAAAAATGCCATACATTCATTTGGGAACTGATGAAGTTTGGTCAAAACACGAACGGCCAGCTGACGGACTTTTAGAAGCAATAGTCGAAAGGGTAAAATCTCACAACAGGGAAGTAATCGTTTGGAGTCCAGGACAGCATATTGAAAATGATAATACTTCCATCACACAACTTTGGTCGTCAGCAGGAAAGCCGAAAGAAGGCCATCGTTACATCGATTCGCGACTCAATTACCTGAATCATTTAGATCCATTGGCCGGAGTAGCTCAACTTTATTTTGACCGGATTTGCAATGCCCCGAAAGGTGATTCGTTGCGTTTAGGTGGTATTTTGTGTTGCTGGAACGACAATAATTTAAACGAAGAATACGATATTATCAGGCAAAATCCAGTTTATCCCGGAATGCTGACTTACAGCGAAACTTCGTGGAAAGGCCAGTTGGTTGATTTTGGAGATCGATTTTTGGCGAAACTACCTTCTCCTGAAAATCCATTGTACAAAGAGTTTCAGGAATTTGAAGAACGATTAACCGACCATCGCGACCGCTATTTTCAGGATAAACCTTTTCCGTACGTGAAACAATCTGGTATTGTATGGAAAATCATTGGTCCTTTTGATCATAAAGGTGATGTAAATCAGATTTTTCCTGTCGAGAATAGTATTCAGGATAATTATACAATTGACGGCAAAAAATTTAGTTGGATCAGTCCAAATTACGGTGGAACCATTCATGTCCGGCATTTCTTTGGTTTTCCTTCCTTGCTCACAGAAAAGCAGGGAACTGTTTATGCAACCACCAACATTTGGTCACCTAAAAATCAGGAAGTGGGCTGTTGGATTGGATTTCACGATTGGTCGCGCTCCGGTGGCCGGCGTGGCGGGCCTTTCCCCCAACAAGGACAATGGCATACAACGAATCCGAAAGTTTGGGTAAACCACAAGGTTATTCTCCCGCCAGTATGGAAAAATTCAGGTTTGGAAGCAAAATCAGAGGAAATTCCTTTTACCGATGAAAACTATTTTTTCCGTGCGCCAACCACTATTTTATTGAAAAAAGGATGGAACGAAGTTTTGCTCAAAGTACCGCATGGTGGTAGCTCTTGGAAATGGATGTTTACGTTCGTTCCGGTAAAACCGGATGGAACAAACTTTCGGGAAATGGATGGATTAAAATATTCTGATAAAATTGAAAATTAACGAATTAAATATTTGCAGTATGAACAAGTTTGAAGGATTAATTGCAGCACCCTTTACACCGATGGATGCAAAAGGGGAAGTCTTATACGATCAGATTAGTGGTTATTACGATTTTCTGGAAAAGAACAAGATCGTTGGTGCTTTTATCAATGGCTCAACCGGTGAGGGAGTTTCGCTTTCGCAGAAAGAAAAAATGAAAGCTGTTGAAGCATGGACTGCCAAATCAAAAGTGCAGAAAACTGTAAAAGTAATCAACCTGGTTGGTGGAACTTCTTACAAGGAATGTATTGAAAATGCTTTGCATTCAGCCGAAAATGGGGTAAATGCCATTGCTTTGCTGGCACCCTATTATTTTAAACCGGCAGGAGCAAAACATCTGGCCGAATTTTGTGCCTTGGTGGCTGAAGCAGTACCGCAAACTCCCGTTTATTTTTACCACATTCCGGTATTGAGTGGTTGTTACGTTTCGATGTACGATTTTCTGCAGGAAGCTGCGCCAATCATTCCCAATCTGGCCGGAATCAAATACACCCATGAAGATTTTATGGACTTCCTGAGTTGCATTCACTTTATGGATGGCAAATTCGAGATGATGTGGGGTCGCGACGAAAATATGCTTTCGGCCTTAGTTCTTGGAACCCGCAGTGCCGTTGGAAGTACCTTTAATTATGCCGCTCCGCTTTATTACCAGCTAATCGAAGCATTCGACAATGGTGATTTGACAAAAGCCCGGAAACTTCAGCAAATGTCAATCGATATGATTCGGTTGCTCGGTAAATATGGTGGCATTGCAACAGGGAAAGCTTATATGAAATACATTGGATTGGACTTTGGACAATTCCGTTTACCGGTCAAAAATATGTCAGCCAAAAACTATGAAAAATTTGTTGAAGATGTCAATGCGCTCAACATGCAGGAGTTATTCTCGAAATTGTAATCTGTTGCTTATCTTTTTTTCAATGGTTGCTATTTCTCAAAATTCATGCGTTTCAATTTCTCCGGAAAAACTAATTCTGAAAAGTGTTGAGTTTCCGGCCTTGCCGCCCGCTTTAGGCGATTCTGTTCAGCCTGGGCTTGCAGTACCGATTACGGGAGCTCATGGAAACTTTGTTTTAGTTGCCGGAGGTGCCAATTTTGAAAATGGATTGCCATGGAGAGGTGGTAAAAAGAAATATCATGATGAAATTTTCCTGATGGAAAAAACTGCTTCAGACAACTATTTGTGGAAACAGTCTTCAGAAAGATTGCCTTTTGCAATGGCCTATCCGGCTTGTGTCTCCGCAGAACAAGGCGTGATAAGCATTGGTGGTGAAGATTTCGATAGTCCGGTAAGCGATGTTATCCTGTTCTCGTTTCAGGATGGAAATGTTAAACGGACGAGTTGGCCGGGATTGCCTGTTGCAACCTCGTCTGCCGGTGCAGCCCTAATTGATTCTACCATTTTTGTTGCCGGAGGACTGACTTCAGAAGGCGCAACCTCTGCCTTTTATTCGTTCAACCTGAATCAGCCGGAAAAGGGATGGAGGAGTTTGCCTGAGCTTCCGGTTGCGCTTTCGCATGCTGTAGTAGTGAGTCA
This sequence comes from Prolixibacteraceae bacterium, assembly GCA_003457135.1. Lineage (GTDB taxonomy): Bacteria > Bacteroidota > Bacteroidia > Bacteroidales > Prolixibacteraceae > Aquipluma. The sequence continues at coordinate 37,135 of DMSQ01000083.1, read as the reverse complement.
GAACGACAGCACCGAAACCTGTATTTATGTGCTTGGGGGTCGGAACAAAACTTCAGACGTTTCAACTTTTTTGAGTAGTGTCTGGAAATACACGCCTTCCATCCAGAAATGGAGTCTGGAAAGTGATATTATTTTCGACGGAAAACCACTCGGTATTTCTGCCGGAACTGGAATTGCGGCAGGCTCAAATCATATCTTCCTGTTTGGTGGTGATCCGGGTATCTTTTTTAATCGCACAGAACGCCTGAATAACACCATTGAAAAGGCTTCCGGAGAAGAAAAACGGTACAAACTATGGCATGAAAAAGATTCGATGCTGAGCAACCATCCTGGATTTTCAAAAGACATACTGGCTTTCAATACACTTTCGAAAATTTGGGAAAAGATTGGCGAAATGGCCGGGGAGTCGCCGGTGACCACTACCGCTTTTTCATGGAACGGAACAATCGCAATTCCTTCTGGCGAGGTTCGTCCGGGTGTTCGTACACCGAATGTGATAGGTATTGATATTCAAATTGAAAAGTAATTGTGATGGAAAAAGATTTTAAAATATTAGCAGAGCAATATAAAAACGAGTTGCTCCAAAAAGTAGTTCCTTTCTGGGAGAACCATTCGAGAGACGAACAGTTTGGTGGCTATTTTACTTGCCTCGACCGGCAGGGAAATGTATTCGATACCGATAAATTCATCTGGCTGCAGGGACGCGAGGTCTGGATGTTTGCAACGCTTTACAACAAAGTAGAGCAACGGCCCGAATGGCTGGAGATGGCTTTGCATGGGGCACGCTTTCTTCAGGAATATGGGCATGACGGTAACCTAAACTGGTATTTTTCGCTCACCCGCGAAGGAAAACCGCTGATTGAACCTTACAATATTTTTTCGGATTGCTTTGCCACCATGGCTTTTGGCCAGTTGTTTCAGGCAACCGAAAATGAAGAATATGCTGCAATCGCCAAAAAAACTTTCCATAACATTCTGAAGAGAAGCACCAATCCAAAAGGGCGATTTAGCAAAGCTGTTCCGGAAACCCGTCCGTTGAAAGGCTTTTCTTTGCCCATGATTTTGTGCAACCTATCGCTCGAAATTGAACATTTGCTCCCGAAAGAATTGGTGGATGAAACCATCAACACTTGCATTAAGGAGGTTTTAGAGGTTTTTTTCGATCACAAAATCGGGCTGATCATGGAAAATGTGAACCCTGACGGCAGTTTCTCCGATTCGTTTGAAGGTCGTTTGTTGAATCCGGGCCATGCCATCGAAGCGATGTGGTTTATTATGGATTTGTCAGTCAGACTGAAACGTCCGGAACTGGCAGAAAAAGCGGTCGAAATCATGCTCCGTACCTTGAAATACGGATGGGACGAACAGTACGGTGGGATTTTCTACTTCCTCGACATCAAAGGCTATCCGCCGCAACAGTTGGAATGGGACCAGAAATTGTGGTGGGTGCATGTTGAAACGCTTATCAGCCTGATAAAAGGTTACTCACTTACTGGTAATCCGGAATGTCTGGAATGGTTCGAAAAGGTTCACGATTACACATGGTCGCATTTCGCCGATCCTGAATATGACGAATGGTTTGGTTATCTTAACCGACAGGGTGAAGTATTGCTACCTTTAAAAGGTGGAAAATGGAAAGGCTGTTTCCACGTTCCGCGTGGTTTGTTTCAGGTATGGAAAACGTTGGAAATATTAAATAGAAATACTAAATTTTAATATTCCTGACTCACCCCACCCCGACAAGTCGGGGGTTTCCCCTCTCTTCAAGAAGAGAGGGGGGACGGCCGCTTGCGGACGTCGGGGTGAGTTTGGAGAAACTTATATTACATCATGCAAATCCAACAGAAAAAATACTATCCATGGATGCTTGTAGCCCTTTTGTGGGTGGTCGCCCTGCTCAATTACATGGACCGGCAAATGCTTTCGACCATGAAAGTGGCCATGATGGCCGACATTCAGGAGCTTGAAACTGCCGAGAATTTTGGGCGGCTGATGGCTGTTCTTCTCTGGATTTATGCACTGATGAGTCCGGTTGCCGGATTAATTGCTGATCGTATTAACCGAAAATGGCTGATTGTCGGGAGTTTGGCGGTTTGGTCGGGAGTGACTATGGCTATGGGATATGTAGATAATTTTAATCACTTGTATATTTTACGCGCTATAATGGGCGTGAGCGAAGCGCTCTACATCCCGGCAGGATTGTCGCTGATTGCAGACTATCACAAGGGAAAAACCCGTTCGCTGGCAATAGGCATTCACATGACCGGATTATATGTCGGGCAGGCCATGGGTGGCTTTGGAGCAACAGTTGCACATGAATATTCGTGGCAAACCACTTTTCATTCCTTTGGGCTGGTTGGACTTTTATACAGCGTTATTCTTATTGTGTTTCTTCGGGAAAAAAGAGAACCTAAAACAGTGACGGAGCTAAAGCCAGAACAAACTTCTATCGGTGGGTTTACTTCTATTTTAAATAGTTTGGGGATGCTTTTCGGAACAATTAGTTTCTGGGTAATCATGTTTTATTTTGCTGCCCCAAGTTTTCCGGGCTGGGCAATTAAAAACTGGATCCCGACTCTCTTTTCAATGAGTTTGAACATAGATATGGCCCAGGCTGGTCCACTTTCTACGATAACAATAGCCGCTTCTTCCTTTATAGGAGTCATTTTTGGAGGTATTCTGGCCGACAGATGGATTCAACGGAATATTCGCGGTCGGATTTTTACCGGAGCAATTGGATTGTCACTCACTATTCCAGCCTTGCTCTTTTTAGGTTTTGGCCAGACTTTGTTCACCGTTGTAGGCGGAGCAGTTTTTTTTGGTATTGGTTACGGAATGTTCGATGCCAACAACATGCCCATTCTTTGTCAGTTTGTATCGCCCAAACACCGTGCTGCCGGTTATGGATTAATGAACATGACCGGAGTTTTTGCCGGGGCATTTATTACAGATTTGCTGGGTAAATCAACCGATTCAGGTAATCTGGGCCGGGATTTAGCCATGCTTGCCATTCCGGTTGCTTTGGCAGTTGCTCTTTTACTTACAGCCTTGAAACCAAAATTTGCCGACCGGCAGGTTGATTAATGTCGAAAAGTTATCTTTGAGTTTTTAAATTATTAACCGATGAAATCGCCTTCCTTTTTAGTTTTAGCTTTTGTATTTTATTCACTGATTTCTATTGGTCAGGAAAATAAGTTTGGTACTTATTACAACCAACGTCTAACCTTGTTCGAAAAATTGCCTGATACCAAAGGCGAAATCATTTTTTTAGGGAACAGCATTACCGATGGTGGTGAGTGGTGCGAGTTATTGGGAAATCCCAAAGCTAAAAATCGTGGAATCAGTGGCGATACAACTGAAGGCGTATTGTTCAGGCTAAATGAAGTTACCCGTTCAAAACCTAAAATGGTTTTTTTGCTGATCGGTATTAATGATCTTTCTCGTGGTGTTTCGAAAGACACGGTGAATCACAATATTTGTCGAATTGCTGATCGGATCAGAAAAGACTCGCCCAAAACAAAGGTGTTTATTCAAAGTATTCTACCTGTCAGCGATACCTTTGGGCTGTTTAAAAATCACACCAACAAAACGGATGATGTAATTTGGATAAATTCCCAATTGAAAACATGGTGCGATAAGGAAAATGTTGGTTTTGTTGATTTGTATAGCCGTTTTAAAATTGCTGACAGCGAAAGATTGAATCCACAACTGACAAACGATGGACTTCACCTGACTGGTGACGGTTATTTGCTTTGGATTGAAATCATCAAACCATTAGTTCCCTCAAAATAACAGGTTATTTCAAGTTTTTTTTCCCGCTTTTGTTTGATTCATTTGAATGAAGGATAAAATTACAGGTTTGTTGTATCAAGTTAATAAAGAACTGTTAAATTTGGTTCAACTAACTAAACCTGTTTATGAAACTGAAGAAGATACTGGTCGTCGGAAGTTCAAATACCGACATGGTTATCAAAACTCACCATTTTCCTGCTCCGGGAGAAACGATTTTGGGTGGCCGTTTTTTAATGAATGCGGGCGGAAAAGGCGCTAATCAGGCTGTTGCCGCTGCACGTCTGGGGGGAAAAGTCACTTTTGTGGGTAAAATTGGCGACGATATTTTTGGGAAACAGGCCTTATTTCAACTCAAGGAAGAAGGAATTAATGTTGATTTTGTAGCTGTCGATCCTGAAAATCCAAGCGGAGTAGCGCTGATAACCGTTGATAACAAAGGCGAAAATTCCATTGTCGTGGCTTCCGGCTCGAATGGCACATTTAGTCCGGATGATTTTGATCGGGCAATTTTGGAGTTGGATGAATCCGATTTTATTTTGATGCAGCTCGAAATCCCAATTCCGACCGTTGAATACATTGCCCGGATGGCCGCACAGAAACAGAAAAAAGTGATCCTGAACCCGGCGCCTGCCACAACACTTTCCGACGAATTACTTCAAAATCTTTATTTAATTACTCCAAACGAAACAGAAGCCGAACTGCTGACAGGAATCAAAGTGACCGGTCAGGAATCGGCGCTGAAGTCAGCAACAATCCTGCACGAAAAAGGAGTTGAAGTGGTCATCATCACCATGGGCGCTGCCGGTGCATTTCTGCTGTCAAACGGAGAATCTGAAATCATCAGCGCTCCAAGAGTGGAGGCCGTTGATACAACCGCTGCCGGCGATACCTTCAACGGCGCACTGGTTGTTGCCTTGTCCGAAGGCAAAACGTTTCAGGAATCTATTGCTTTTGCCAACAAAGCGGCATCAATTTCAGTTACAAGAATTGGTGCCCAGTCATCAGTGCCATACCGTAATGAAATATTAAAATAATCTAATTATGAAAAAGTATTTATTAACTCTGATTTTACCCGCAATTGTTCTTGCACTTGCTTCGTGTTCAACCAAACAGGCGACAGATACCCGAACGATTTCAACTGAAGTACTGAAGGATAAAATCGCCGGTGGATGGGCCGGAAAAATGATTGGTGTTACTTATGGCGCTCCAACTGAATTCAGGGCTCAGGGAAAAACGTATGAAGATCCGATTAAATGGGTCTCTTCGGATGTTAAAGGTTCCATCTGGCAGGATGATATTTATGTACAGCTCACTTTCCTGATGACGATGGATCGTTACGGAATGGATGCACCGGCTAAAAAATATCAGGAATTGTTTGCTAAGGCAGGCTATCAGTTGTGGCACGCCAATGTTCAGGCACGCAAAAACTATTTCGACAGTATTTTCCCGCCACAATCGGGCCATCCGGATTATAACCTTCATGCCGATGATATTGATTTCCAGATCGAAGCCGACTACATCGGGTTTATGTGCCCCGGGATGCCGCAAACTGCCAACCAAATAGCCGATAAAATCGGGCATATCATGAATTACGGCGATGGCGTTTATGGTGGCGTATTCGTGGCTGCCTTGTATGCCGAAGCCTATTTTGAGAACGATATCCCCAAAATAATTGACAAAGCGCTGTTATCAATTCCGGCAGAAAGTGATTATGCCAAAGCGGTTCAGGATGTAATTCTGTTACACCGGCAATATCCGGCTGACTGGCGCGCTGCATGGGCCGAGTTGGAAGCCAAATGGGGGAAAGACCATATTTGCGGCGCAGGTTCAACATTTAATATTGATGCCAAACTAAACGGAGCCTATATCGTGATGGGCTTGCTTTATGGCGAAGGTGATCCGGTTAAAACGATGGAAGTTTCCACCCGGTGCGGACAGGATTCAGACTGCAATCCTTCGAATGCCATGGCCGTACTTGGCGTAATCAAAGGATTGAGCGGATTACCGCAGGAATATCAGGAAGCAGTAAAAGCTATTGGAGACTCGCTGTTTATTAATACCACTTATTCATTCAATAAAGCGGTGGATAAAACTTTGGAATACGCCCGGAAACTGGCAGTTGAAAATGGAGGCGAAGCTACTGAAACAGAGTTGAAAGTTAAAGTTCAGCAGCCTCAGACTTTTGCATTGGAAATTGCTTTCCCAAAACTGGTTTTTGATTCCAAATCGGGAGTATTCGATAAAGAGGTCTGGGAAATGAAAGGAGATTGGAATAGCTACTCCTACATTAATCCATGGTCGAAAAAAGAGCATAAAGATCAGGCCCGGTTCAGCGGAACCGCCGGCGACGAAATCAGTTTTACTTTTGAGGGTACAGGAGTTTCACTTTCTGGAAACTGGTTTAAAGATGGAGGCAAGGCCGATATTTTTGTGGATGGTCAGTTTAAGCGGACTGTTGATTGTTATTTCAATTTTGCCAATCAGCAGCACGAAAACATGAATTTGTTTCATATCATCAACATGCCGGAAGGAAAACATACGATCAAAGCAGTGGTGAAAGGCGAAAAAAGGGCTGAATCTTCGGGAACAAATGTGTATATTACAGAAGCGGTCGTTTTCAAAACTGCTGATAAAATCAATGAAAATTACAAGTTTTCGTTTCAGAAGTAAAATCAGGAAAGAGTCATGATCCATTAGAAAAGTTATTTTTCCTAGTCATAAATGACGTTTTCCCGAAACTTATGAGGAAGAATAAATATGATTCAATGTTGTTTAGTTAAGGATTTGAAACGCTGACAGGTCATTCGGACGCTGTCAGGTTTTCCAGTAATGATAGACCTTTCAGCGTCGTTAGACCTGAAAGCGTCGAACTCAAAAAAACTAACTAAACGACATTCAAATATGATTCAGAACCGATTTCAACCATTCAACCATTTAACCATGAAACATTCGATTTTCCTGATAGTTGCTTTCAGTCTCTTGCTTGGTTTTGAACAGCCGGTAAATGCCCAAAAACCTGCCAAACCTGTCAAAATCATTTTCGACACCGATATGGGACCCGATTTTGATGATGTAGGTGCCATTACTATTTTACATGCCCTGGCTGCAAAGGGAGAATGTGAAATTTTAGCCACCCTGGCCAGTGATGGTTACCCGTATATTGCGCCAACTCTGGAGGTTTTTAACCGCTATTTTCAGAAACCGAACATTCCGATTGGCTTTCCCGGACCGGATGCGCCAAAGTTTTCGTGCCCCAATCACTGGAACGATTCACTCGTGATAAAATATTTGCCCAAATTGAAAACCAATGCTGATTATCCTTCGGCAACCGAAGTTTACCGGAAAGTACTGGCAGCCCAAAAAGATCAAAGTGTGGTGATTGTGACCGTTGGATTTCTTTCCAACCTTGAAACCCTGTTAAAAACAGAACCTGATCAATATAGTAAACTGTCAGGAAAAGAATTAGTGGCCAAAAAAGTAAAGAACTGGGTGGCGATGGCGGGAGGTTTTCCTGAAGGGAACGAATTTAATGTGAATCAACATGCCAAAGCTTCGGTGTACGTTTTTCAAAACTGGCCAACTCCGATTCTTTTCAGTGGCTTCGAGATCGGTGTCAAAATCATGACAGGAAATAAAGTGGCAACTGAGGGAACAAAGGGAAGTCCGGTTCAGTGGGCTTATAAGTATTGTTTGTCGAATTACGAAAACAGGCAATCCCTCAACCGCAATTCGTGGGACCATACCGCTGTTTTGTGCGCTGTACGTAATCCTGAAGATTATTTCTATGTGATCGGAAACGGAACTTTTATTTGCAATCCCGATGGATCAAATACCTGGAATGCAGAAAAGAATTCGCAACATTCATTTCTGGTTCATAAATATCCGTATCAGAAAATTGCCGGCATTCTGGATGATTTAATGCTATTCGAACCAAAAAAGAAATAACCAATATTCAATACCGAATAACCAATATCCAAAGAGACAGAACAAACGACAACCAGACAACCAATAATAACTAATCAATCCTAAATCATTCACCATGTACATCGTAAGTTCATATTCACTAGCTGTAATCCTCTGTGTGGTTACCATGTTGTGTTGGGGTTCATGGGCCAATACCCAGAAATTGGCCCAGAAATCGTGGCGTTTCGAGCTGTTTTACTGGGATTATGTGATCGGTATTCTCCTGATGTCACTGATATTCTCGTTCACAATCGGTAGTTCGGGTGAACAGGGACGTGGTTTTGTGGAAGATATCAGTCAGGCCGGTTTTAGTAATATTGGAAGCGCCCTGCTGGGTGGAATTATTTTTAACGCGGCAAACATTCTGATTGTCGCAGCCATTGCAATTGCAGGTATGTCGGTTGCTTTTCCGGTCGGCATCGGCATTGCACTCGTGTTGGGTGTGGTCATCAATTATCTGGCTAATCCGCAGGGAAATGCCTTTTGGCTGTTTATTGGCGTTGCATTGATAACCGTAGCCATTGTACTTGATGCGCTGGCGTATCGGAAAAAAACTTCCCAGTCGCATAAAGTCCCTACCAAAGGAATCGTTTTATCAGTGGTCGGAGGTATATTGATGGCCCTGTTTTACCGGTTTGTGGCCAGTTCGATGGTGACCAATTTTGAAGCTCCTGAAACTGGTTTACTAACGCCCTACACGGCAGTTTTTATTTTTTCGGCCGGAATTCTGATCAGTAATTTCCTTTTTAATTCGATACTGATGAGGAAGCCGTTTGAAGGTGTTCCGGTTACTTATTCGCAGTATTTTAAAGGAAACCTGAAAGAACATTTTACCGGTATTCTGGGAGGAATGATTTGGTGTGTCGGGATGACTTTCAGCATTATTGCTGCCGGAAAAGCCGGGTTTGCCATTTCGTATGGACTGGGGCAGGGCGCAACCCTGGTTGCTGCTTCGTGGGGAGTGTTTATCTGGAAAGAATTCAAAGGGGTGAAAAGTATTGCTGGCCTGTTGACAACCATGTTTTTATTATTTTTTGTTGGCATTGGAATGATCATTTATGCCGGAATATAAACCTGTATATTTTCTCAGGATGATTATTTCTTTTCGGAAAAAAATGATTTGATCAGTCAGAACAACTGTTTGAAAGTTCATATACTGAGTTTAAACATTGGTTCATTGTGTGGTTAGATTCTATATTTATTTTTGATTAAATTTGGTTAAAGATTAAAATCAATGAATATAGCTAAACCATTCAAAGAATATTTTGAGTCTTCGTTTATGAATGAAGTGGATCATGATCTGGCGATAAAGCTTTCACGGGATTTCTTTGCTGACTTTTTTTACTATACGCCTATCGAATTGGATTTACTTGAATCGTACCTGAATGATGGCAATATCGCGAACTTCTACAAATCTTTATCGAACTTAAAATATTTGGTTGAGTATTCAGATAACCTGAACCGTTACTGGTATCTCCTGCGTGCTTATTCCGGAGCCCTGGCCAAACTTAATTCAGATCAGTCGGTTAAAGGTTCAAAGCGACTCTATTTGTACTATTTTAATAAATATGGTGAGCGTAGGCTACTTCGAAACGAGCATTGGTTTGAGGAAAAACGCTGGGAATTTTTAGATGAACTTCAGATGATTTACACTGAGGAGGATTTATCCAATTTTGTCCATAAATATCATCTGATTTTATCTGAAAGTTTGAGAATTTACTCTTCGTTTATGATGGACTTTATCAATGATCTTAAGCGCCTTACGCCAGATATTGCAGTGCTTTCCGTATAATACCAGGTATCGTATTTTTATTTTCCACGGTCAAATTTTTACTGAAGACTTTCAGTTTACATAAAATCGGGATTCGCCCGTTAAATTAGAAGCAGGAATAAATTCCCTAACTAACTTAATCCTTATATTTACGATTTTAAAATTTGACCATTAAAAAGTGAGTATCTGGTTACTTATAAATAAATTAAGAATACCTCATGGAATTTAATCCAAATCTGAAAATTTTACTTGCCGAGGATGATAAAATAAATCAACGCATCATGATACTGACATTCAGGCACATGGGTGTTAAATGCGACATTGCCTCAAACGGAAAGGAAGCTTTGGAAATGTATCAGCAAAATTTGTACAATTTGATTTTAATGGATATGCAGATGCCTGTAATGAATGGCCTTGAAGCGTCGCGTCAAATTCGTGCTTTTGAGAAGGAAACCGGGCAGATAAACCGTGTTTTTATTGTTGCCCTGACAGGAAATGATATTTCTGACAAAAAGGAAGAATGCCTCGAAGCTGGCATGGACGATTTTATGGAGAAACCGTTACAGGATAAATTGTTTGTTGAATTGTTCTCCCGGTTGTAACGATCCCTTTCATATTTTTTTAATAAGGAAAATTTATCCATTGAATTAATTCTAATTAAATGGCAGTTAATCAGTGATATAACGTATTTTTATTCAGGTTATAATTTGTTAATGAATCTTACTATTTAGAACCTGATTAAATATTGTACCATGTTGTATTACTGACCGATCCTTAATACTTTTACCAAAATCAATTTTAAGCCACACACACATGAAACGATTAACTTCTTTTGCGATTTTGTTTGTCTGCCTTTCTTTAATTACCAACGCTCAGGACGCCACCAAATGGCGTGGCATAAATTCATCAGGAATATACATGGTTGATAAACTTCTGCCCCAATGGCCAACCGACGGCCCTCAAATCATCTGGACTTTTGATAAACTCGGACAGGGATTCTCGTCTCCGGCATTTGCCAACAATAAAATATATGTAAACGGAATGGTTAACGGACAAGCTGTATTGTTTGTGCTCGACCAGAACGGGAAAGAACTTCAGCAATTTCAATACGGGAAAGAGTTTGACACCAGTTATCCCGGAACACGCTCAACACCAACTATTGTGGGCGATCTGGCTTATTTGTTAACTGGAAACGGAAAATTAACCTGCCTCGATCTTAAATCAGGAAAACCAGTTTGGGAGAAAGATTTTTTAACTCAAATGGATGGAATAAACATTACCTGGGGTTATACCGAATCAATTCTGGTTAGTGGCGAAAAATTATTTTGTACCCCCGGCGGGAAAACGAATAACGTTATGGCTTTGAACCGGATGACAGGCGAAACTATCTGGAATTGTACGGGATTAGGTGAATTATCAGCCTATTGTACTCCTCTGTTGATCCAATTGCCGGCCCGTCAGTTGCTCGTAACACATACTGCCAGCCACGTTTTGGGAATTGATGCAACTACGGGAAAAATGCTTTGGAATTTTGCACATCCCAATGAGTGGGCCGTTCATCCAAATACTCCAATTTATCATGACGGAGGCCTGTTTGTTTTTAGCGGTTGGGGACAGGGAGGCGAAAAATTGAAACTTAGCGCCGATGGGAGCTCAGTAACAAAGGAATGGGAGATTAAAAGTCTGGACAATCGTCAGGGAGGTGCAGTATTTTTTGATGGCTTTATTTATGGATCGGGCGATAATGGCCGAAGCTGGCAATGTATCGACTGGAAAACAGGCGAACAAAAATATTCTTCAACCGAAGTTGGTAAAGGAGTTGCCATTGCGGCCAACAAAAAGCTGATTGGCTATTCCGAAAAAGGTGAATTGTTTATGGCCGATGCCAATCCTTCCGGATTAAAAATAATGAGCAAAACAAAAGTGGCTTTGGGTTCAGAGCAGCATTGGGCACATCCGGTAATCCATAACGGGATTTTATATGTAAGGCATGGTAATGTATTAATTGCCTATAAAATTTCGGAATAAAAAAAGATATTAAACAAACTATAAATGAAACAGATAAAATTAACTATTGCCTTTTTATTGATTGTTCTGATCGCAGTTTCGCAACCGGTTCAATGGCGCGGAGCAAACCGCGATGGTAAATTTACCGATACCGGATTATTGAAAAAATGGCCGGAGGCTGGTCCCGAATTGTTGCTTCAGGTGGAAGGAATCGGGAAAGGATATTCGTCGGTTGTTTCAACCGACAAGTTCATTTTTGCTACCGGAATGATTGATACGCTCGATTACCTTTCGTGCATCACTCCTGAAGGACAGATTAAATGGAAAGTGGCTTATGGACGTTCATGGACCAAATCATTTCCTGAAACACGAAGTACTCCAACGATTGAGGGAGATCGTGTTTATATTATCAGCGGAACAGGCGAATTAGTATGTCTGAATGTTACGGACGGTGCAATTCGTTGGAAAGTGAATGTTGACAAGGATTACAATGCCGAATGGCACATCTGGGGTGTTTCAGAATCTCCGCTTATTGTAGATGATAAAGTGATTTGCAGTCCCGGAGGAGCAAAAACTTCGGTAGTCGCTTTCGATAAAATGACCGGTAAACCCGTTTGGCAAAGCGAATCAGTTGGCGGTCCCCGTTGTTATATTTCACCAATCGTTTATGAATTTAAACAATTCAGGTATATTCTGGCTGCTACCGGAACTCATCTGATCGCTCTTGAACCGGCAACCGGTAAGGTGGTTTGGACTTTTAAATACTGGGATGGAGCCAAATGGGACCAGCCCGGGCTGATTTGGGCAAATACTCCGGTTGTTAAAGGGCGCGACATCTTTATTTCGATGGGTTACGATTACCGCAATGTAATGGTCACCATGAGCGAAGACGGAAAATCGGCGACTGAAAAATGGAGCAATTTGATACTCGATAACCACCACCACGGCCTCATCGAATTGGATGGCTATATTTTTGGCTCGAATTGGCAAAGCAACAGCAAAGGTAAATGGGTTAGCATGAACTGGGAAACCGGTGAAGTAAAATACGAAACCGAATGGTTGACCAAAGGAGCGCTAATTTATGCCGACGGTCTGTTTTATATCCTCGAAGAAAAGGCAGGAACTGTTGCGTTGGTAAAACCTGATCAAAATAATTTTGAAGTGATCAGTTCGTTTAAATTGAAAGGCGGAACCGGTCCTTTCTGGTCGCACCCGTTTATTGCAAATGGCAAACTTTACCTGCGCCACGGCGATATATTATTTGTGTATAATATTAAAGTCTAGAAGATTTTTGATTGATGATTACTGATTGCCAAATTATCGAATTTTCAAATTTTCAAATTTTATTCTGATAATTATATGAGGCTGATTATTTTAATACTGACCTGTATTTTCTCCGGGAACCTATTTTCGCAGGAATTGGCCGAATGGCGCGGACCAAACCGTTCCGGAATTTATTCGGATCAAAATCTTCTGAAAAGCTGGCCGGAGGGTGGACCCCAACTTCTGCTCGAACTGAAGGAAATCGGAAATGGTTACTCATCACCCGTTTTTTATAAAAACACCATTTTTGTCACCGGAAGGAAAGATACACTCGATGTTGTTTCATCCTATAATTTGAAAGGAAAAAAGAATTGGGAAACCGTTTACGGACTGGCCTGGGCCCGCACTTATCCGGAAACACGATGTACTCCCACTATCGAAAACAACCTGATTTATTTGGTCAGTGGAATGGGAGAGGTCGCTTGTGTGGATGCGGTCTCAGGTAAACTGATCTGGACAGTGGATGCCAACTCCAATTATAAAGGAGAACCGCACAAATGGGGGATTTCTGAATCAGTGGCCGTTTCAGATAATGTCGTTTTTTATGTGACTGGTGGAGAAGAAACTTCGGTTGTTGCTTTGAGTAAAACTGAAGGGAAGCTGATATGGAAAACCAGAAGTTTAGGAGGAACCCGCGCTTATGCTTCTTCTGTAATCATCGAAAAAGCCGGTTTAAAGTTATTGTTGGCCCAAACAGCCAAAGATCTGCTGGCAATTAATATTGAAAACGGTGATATAATCTGGTCATTTAATCTGGTTCAGTATCATACCGGGCAAAGTGGAATTGGAGCCAATACCAATACTCCACTTTATTATAACAGCGAAATATTAATAATCAGCGGATACGACCATCCGGCCATCATGCTGAGTTTGGCCGCCGATGGCCGTTCTGTAACACTCAAATGGACTAATCCCGATTTTGACAATCATATTGGCGGGGCAGTGAAAGTTGGAAATTATGTCTTTGGCTCGAACTGGACAAATAATACAAACGGAAACTGGATTTGCGTGGACTGGAATTCCGGGAAAACCATGTACGAAACAAAATGGTTCAACAAAGGGCCAATCATTTCGGCCGATGGAATGCTTTATTGTCAGGAAGAAAAATCCGGACACCTGGCGCTTGTCAAACCAAATCCTGAGAAGTTTGAACTGGTCAGTTCATTCAAAATTGAAAAAGGAACCGGTCCGCATTGGTCACATCCAGCTATCTTCGACGGAAAACTGTTTGTTCGGCATGGTGAAAGCCTGATGGTTTATAACCTGAAAAAAAGTTCGGAGTGAACTAAAGTTCGGAGTGCCTAAAGTTGATTGTAGCGATATCATTTGCCGTTCACTTTAGTGAACGGATATTGGATATAATAACAAAAACCGTCCGCGGAATTTAGATAAAAAACAGAAATACTTGACTCGGACGGAACAGATAGAACTTTTATAAAGTAATTGAAAAGGAAAACAAAAATCTTGGAAAAGAAATTCAAATATATTTTGTGGGGCATTGGAGCAGTTATGCTGATCCTTTTTTTCTGGTGGCTGATGAAAGACCCAACCAGCCAGTTTGCTGAAAGCAAACCAGGAGAAGACAACCGGGGATCTGACACGGCAAGGCTTGGGCCACCGGTAGTGATTGGTGAGAACTTCCAGTTATTCGGAACTGCGACTTCAGTTTACAAAGGAACCTGGACGCGTTTTCGCGGCGCCGATTACGACAATATTGTAAAAAACTCACTTCCGCTTACAAACAGTTGGTCGGGCAACGATCCTGAAATCAAATGGTCGGTCGAATTGGGCGAAGGCCATGCCGGCCCTGCAATATATGAAGGAAAAGTTTACCTGATGGATTATGATGAGGCCAAACGTGAAGATGCCCTTCGTTGCTTTTCGCTCGAAGATGGCAAGGAACTTTGGCGACGTTCATATAAAGTCAGCTTGAAACGAAACCACGGGATGTCGCGCACAGTACCTGCAGTAACGGCTGACTATGTGTTGACCGTTGGGCCCCGCTGCCATGTGATGTGTGTCAAACGTGAAACCGGCGATTTCCTGTGGGGACTTGATCTGGTACAGCAATACCAGACTGAAGTACCGCTTTGGTTTACCGGTCAGTGCCCCATGATAGACCATAACAAAGCCATTCTGGCTCCTGGAGGAAAATCCCTCCTGATAGCTGTTGATTGTGCTACGGGCAAGGTTTTGTGGGAAACACCCAATCCGGCCAACCTGAAAATGTCGCATTCATCCATCATGCCCTGGACATTCAAAGGAAAGAAAATGTACGTTTATAGCGCTGTTGGAGGAGTTGTCGGCATTTCGGCCGAAGGCGCCGATGAAGGTAAAATTCTCTGGCAATCAACTGCATGGAACCATTCGGTAGTTGCCCCGGCCCCGGTTTGTTTTCCTGATGGAAAGGTGTTTTTAACTGCCGGATATGGCGCCGGTAGTATGATGATTAAAGTAATTCCTTCAGGAGCAGAATATAAAGTGGAAATTTTACAACAATACCTTCCGAAAGATGGAATGGCCTGCGAACAGCAAACTCCCGTCATTTGGGATGGAATGATGTTCGGAATTCAACCCAAAGATGCCGGCCCGCTGCGCAATCAACTGATTTGCGTCAATCCGGCCGATGTTACCAAAGTGATCTGGACTTCAGGAAAGGAAGGTCGTTTTGGCCTTGGACCTTACCTGATTGCCGATCAAAAAATGTTTCTGCTGAGCGACGACGGGACGCTGACGATGATTAAACCTGACAGTAAAAATTATGTCCAGATGGCTCAAAAAAAATTGTTCGACGGGCACGATGCCTGGGGGCCAATGGCTTTGGCCGATGGATATTTGCTGTTGCGTGATTCGAAAAATTTGTATTGTGTAAATGTTAGCCAATAAAACTATGAACAGAAAATTGGTAAATATCGTACTGATCGTTTTGGCTGTGGCCATCGTCATTGTTATTGGTAAAGATTTCATAGGGAAAAAGGCCGGAAAAAATATCGAAAATCCATTTGAATACAATATGGATGAATTCCGGAAAGTTGATTCTACACAAATTTTGTATGCCGAAACATTTCATTTTCCTCTAAAAATTCACGACTGGGCAGGGATTACAGTATCCGATTCGATGATAATTGTAGCCAGCGCCAACCACTTGCTAAAATTCGATTATTCAGGAAAACAGATTTTCGGAAAACAACTGATTGATACAGCAACCTGTATCACCATTGACGAAAACCGTCAGATATGGATTGGGATGAGTCACTATGTAGTCATGTACGACATAAATGGAACCCTGGTCAAACGCTGGAATTCTTTTGGAGACCGGGCATTATTCACATCGCTGGCAGTTTCCGGCGAAAACGTATTTGTGGCCGATGCCGGAAACAGGATCGTTTATCACTGCAATACTAACGGACAAATTATCCGGAGAATAGGAGAGAAAAACGAACAGAAGGAAATCCCCGGATTCATAATCCCAAGCCCGTATTTTGATGTGGCCATTGATGATGGCGGATTTTTATGGGCTGCAAACACCGGACGGCATACCTTCGAAAATTACAATGCGGATGGCTCTTTGCGCACCTCATGGGGGGTAACCAGTTTCAAGATTGAAGGCTTTAGCGGCTGTTGTAATCCGGCGCATATCGCAATATTAGACGATAATTCATTCATCACAAGCGAAAAGGGAATGCCCCGTATAAAAATATACGATCAGCACGGGCAATTTATCGGGATTGTTGCACCACCCGCTGCATTTGAGGGTTCATTGGCTCCAGATATTACAGTTGACAAACAACACCGGGTAATTGCCCTCGATTTTGAACGTCAGCAGATTCGGATTTTTGAAAGGAAGAAAGAATAATAAATAATGGAAAACTGTTGGATGTAACTGTTTCATAACCCTGAAAGGGTTAAATACTAATAGCCCGGGGCAAACGACGAAGGAGTGTCGCCCTGGGTAAAAAGGGAAAATAAGATGCCGTCCGCGTCAAAAATCGAAAAAAGTGATTGACATATTTCGGACGGAATGGAGCAAACTCTGAAAATAAAGAATAAAATGGATGATCAAAAAAACAACCGCAGAGACTTTTTTAGAAAAGCAGCCCAGCTTGCTTTTCTATCAGCAATGTTAGGTGGTTCGGCTTATTTGCTTGCCGAAAACCGGGTACAGCTTGAAGGTTGTGCCGACAACCAGTTTTGCAGAGAATGTCAGAAACTGACGACCTGTTCCCTTGATCAGGCCAAAAATTTCAGAAAAAAATGAGCGATAAAAAAGAACCTAAAAGCATAGAGCGTCGCCGGTTTATTCGGGGAGGAATGCAAATGGCGCTGGCTGTTTCGCTCGGCGGAGTAGCTGGTTTTTCGCTCCTGAAATCGACTTCAAAGGAGTTGGTTTGGCAGCTCGATCCGTTTAAATGTGTCCAATGTGGCCGTTGTGCCACCGAATGTGTGATGACTCCATCGGCGGTGAAATGTGTTCATGCCTACGATTTGTGCGGCTACTGCGATTTGTGTGGCGGCTACTTGAAACCCGATTCCAACGCTCGCAGTACAGCAGCCGAAAACCAGCTTTGCCCTACTGCTGCTATCAAGCGAAAATATATTGAAGAACCATATTTCGAATATGTAATTGAAGAGAATTTGTGTATTGGTTGCGCTAAATGTGTGGCTGGTTGTACATCCTTTGGTAATGGGTCACTGCATTTACAGGTTCGTCACGACCGGTGTGAAAACTGCAACGATTGTGCCATTGCACGCGTTTGTCCGGCGGATGCTTTTCAGCGTGTTCCGGTTGATAACCCTTATCTGATAAAGGGTGGATTCACCAAAGGAGGAACTAGCAAGGATCAATTGAAGAAAGGATAGTTAGCCATGCAACTTGAAAGAATTCAAACAAAAATTTATGAAATCCGGGGGCAAAAGGTCATGCTGGATTTTGATCTTTCATCAATGTATGAAGTTGAGAATAGGGTCTTAAAACAAGCAGTAAAGCGAAATCTTGATCGTTTCCCGAACGACTTCATGTTTCAACTTACAAAAATCGAATGGCAGGAGCTTATCACAATTTGTGATAACCTCCCAAATGGAATAAAATTCAGTCCGGCAACCCCATTCGCTTTTACAGAGCAGGGTGTTTCCATGCTTTCGAGTATATTAAAAAGTAAAAAAGCTTTGCAAGTCAATATTGCCATTATGCGGGCTTTTGTCTTTATGAGGCAATATGCTTTAACTCATAAAGACTTGACTGAAAAACTGCATGAGCTTGAGAATAAGTACGACAAACAATTTAAAGATGTGTACGATGCCATTAACTTCCTGCTCCAGAAAGATATTCAGGAATCAGACCAAAAACAGCGAAAACGAATAGGCTTTAAAAATGATGAAACATCTTAAATACTATTTTTTACTGATTTCGATTCTGCTATTCAGTGCAGTTCAGACGATGGCAGCCGATGCCAAACAGCGGTTCCCTAAGCCTGAATTCGATACCGGTTACCAGCAACCGAATACGACCGCACCATCGGCCAGGTTTCTAATTCTGGAATACCTCGATGTGTTCGTCCTGCTGGCTGTTTTGTCGGTTGTCACTTGGTTCGTCCTGAAAAAACGTTCTCGCCAGGGTGTTTTCTGGACTTCGGTTTTCTCCCTGCTGTATTTTGGTTTTTACCGGGAAGGATGCATTTGTTCCATCGGTTCTATCCAGAATGTGGTACTTGGAATCATAGATCCGACTTATGCCATCCCGTTTACAGCCTTGATATTCTTCCTTCTGCCACTTATTTTTTCGCTTTTTTTCGGAAGGACTTTTTGCGCCGGAGCCTGTCCGTTGGGAGCTATCCAGGATATTGTAGCAATAAGGCCAATTGAGTTGCCAAAATGGATTCAAAAGGTACTGGGTTTGATTCCGTATTTGTACCTCGGACTGGCAGTTTTGTATGTGGCCACCAAATCCGAATTCATCATCTGCCGGTACGATCCGTTTGTCGGATTATTCCGTTTCGAAGCGCCATTTCACATGTTGATCCTGGGAATATTATTTCTGCTGGTAGGGGTATTTGTTGCCCGGCCCTATTGCCGGTTTTTCTGTCCTTATGGTGTTTTGCTTGGCTGGATGTCGAAATTTTCATCCAACCACATGACGATTACTCCGGCGGCCTGTATCCAGTGTAAACTTTGCGCCAATTCGTGTCCGTTTGGAGCTATTGATGAACCAGTTGCCGAAACCGGAAAACGCCGCAGCAATGTAAAACGTTTGATGACTTATTTTGTGATTCTGCCCTTGTGGATTGGTATTGGCGGATTTGCCGGTTCGATGATGCACGTGCCATTGTCGCGTTTTAATCAGACTGTTTATCTGGCCGGGCAAATTATCGAACATCCTGAAGTTAAGAATGATCCTAAAAATATTGATGTCCGCACATTTATGAGCTCCGGAAAAACGACCGAACAACTGATCGTTGAAGCCGATGCCATTCGTCATCAATTCTATATCGGAGGTTGGCTGCTGGGCGGTTTCATGGGATTGGTAATTGGTACCAGTCTGATTAGTTTGTCAACCTTCAGAAAACGTGAAGACTGGGAACCTAACAAAACGAATTGCCTGAGCTGTGCCCGTTGCATGGATTATTGCCCGGTGAAGAAGGAGTAAAGCATGGAGCATGGAGTTAGGAGCATGGAGACTGGAAAAAATAGGTTGAATGATCTGACAGCAATACAGCGATATTGTCACACAACTTTAATAACTTGATAACAAATACAACCACGACAACAAAATAGAATGAACATCTCAAAAAACGATAAAATTAAACTGGCCCAGCGGATTGCCTGGATCTCTGCCGGATTTGCGGTAATGATGGCCTTTTTGCTTATTGCTAACTTCATTCAGACCAATCTGAATAAACCAATCGATAACAAAACTATTCCTGCCCTGGTTAAACGACTGAGCCAAAGTCCCGCCGATGAAGCATTAAAAACCGAAATCCGCGCTTTCGACCTGATGGCCCGGAAAGCATATTTTACCAGTCAGTGGCAATTACGGACAGGCAGCTACCTCATGTTTTTAAGCGTAATTATTTCTATTCTGGCCGTTCGTTATATTTTGGCAGCCAAATCGAAGCTAAACGAAATCGACAGTATTGAAAAAATTAATGAACTCGATAAACTGGTGGCGCAAAAGTGGGTGATTTATGTTGGTTCAGGATTAATTGTTCTCGCGCTTATTTCCGGATTTTTATCATCCAATTCGTTGAAGGATTACATGGTGAATGAAAACATCGTTGTTCAGGAAGAAAAATCCACTGAAATTGCGACTCCTGTTTTTATGGAACAGGCAACTGCACCTGCCGATTCATCAGCGCCTGCCGGAAATACCACAATTGCAGATAATCCTGTTACTACTGATGTTCCGGCAACTACTGCAACTGAAACTCCTTCAACTCCTGTTGGGTTCCCGACTCTGGCTCAGTTAAAAGCCAACTATCCTTTCTTCCGTGGTGCGGAAGGTATTGGGGTTGCTGCCCAGAAAAATACACCAACCGACTGGAATGGGGCTGATGGCAAAAATGTGATCTGGAAAGTGAAAGTTCCGAAATCAGGATACAGTTCACCAATCATCTGGGGAAACCAGTTATTTGTGACTGGCGCCGATGCCCAATCGCGTGTGGTTTACTGCTACGATAAAAACTCCGGAAAATTGGTATGGGAGGCTGCCGCAGATAACATACAAGGTTCGCCGGCAGCAATGCCCAAAGTTACTGCCGATACCGGGTTAGCCGCTCCAACGATGGCTACCGACGGCCATGCTGTATTTGCCATTTTTGCTACCGGCGATGTGATTGCGCTCGATATGAGCGGAAAACGTTTATGGGCGCGCAACCTGGGCGTTCCTGATAACCATTACGGGCATGGCTCGTCGCTGATCGTTTATAACGATAAACTGCTTATCCAGTACGATACCAACCGATCAGGAAAACTGATAGCTTTGGCAACACAAACAGGTGCAACTGTTTGGGAAACTGTGCGTAGTTCAAAAATATCATGGTCGTCGCCAATTTTGGTGAATACAGGTAGCCGTACCGAAGTGATCCTGACAACCAATCCGAATGTGAACGGCTACGATCCGCAAACCGGAAAAGAACTCTGGAACATTGCCTGTCTTTCCGGAGAAGTTGGCCCTTCGGCCGGATATGCCGACGGAATGGTTTTTGCCGCCAACGAATATGCCAAATTGGTTGGGATTAGAATTGGCGATACTCCTGAAATTGTCTGGGAATCGGATGAATTTTTGCCTGAAGTTTCAAGTCCGCTGGCTGTAAACGGACTACTGTTTATTGCCACCACTTACGGTGTTTTTGCTTGTTTCGATGCCAAAACCGGAGAGAAACATTGGGATCAGGAATATGGCGATGCTTTTTATTCTTCGCCGGTTTATACCGACGGAAAAGTTTACATCACCGACATGTCGGGCAAAACACATATTGTAAAAGCTACCAAAGAGTATCAATTGATCGGAACTCCCGAACTGGGCGATAAATCGGTTTGTTCGCCGGTTTTTCAGGATAGAAAGGTGTATTTGCGCGGAATGAATCAATTGTATTGCATAGGGACGAAATAAATTAGCATCAAATGGATAAACTACGCATTTTTCAACTAAAATCATTTTTTGATGAAATAGTTCATTTTATCAACAGTGAGGATAATAGCGAACAGGTAGAAATCTGGTTTGCCCGCGAATTGCAAGAGAAGTTGGGGTATGCCCGCTGGGAGGATTTCATAATCGCTATTCAGCGTGCGGTAGATTCTTGTAAAACGCAGAATATCAACATTGACGACCATTTTCGTGAGGTCACGAAAATGGTCGAATTGGGAAGTGGAGCAAAACGCGAGATTACCGATTTTATGCTTACCCGGTAGTCGAAGACATCAAAAAATGGAACGCAGCGTGGCAAGCGATGAAAAGAAAATTGAAAAAGCAACAAAGAAATTACCGAAACAAAAGAAGTAATGATAGATCAGGCAAAAGATAATGCCTATGACTCCTTACCTGAACATGTTGGTCTTTCATGTCCGTCACATGAATGTGACGGCATAGGATAATGCATCAAACATCAGTTCAGTCATATCCTTTGCCGTCAGCTTTAGCTGACGGGTCAAGGGAAAAGATAGAATCCGACCGCGGAAAATGATCTTCAGTATGAAAACCTTCTTTCGGACGGAAAAGATAAAAAGAAAAAAGAAGAGAAATAAGAAATAATAAATATCGAATAAGAAATAAGTAACAAAGTAGCTGCTCCTTATTCGACAATTCAAATTGAAAAATTACAACTTGAACAACGAATCAAACATACCACAAACGGTTGATCAGATCATCTCTGAAAAAGGGACGGCAAAACGATCCGTCGTCCCAATTCTTCAGGCGATTCAAAATACATTCAATTACCTTCCGGAGGAAGCGCTGAAATACGTATGCCAAAAAACTGAAATCACTCCTGAACAGATTGTCGGGGTAGCATCATTTTATTCGCAATTCAGGATGCAGCCGGCTGGCGAACACATCATTAAAGTTTGTGTCGGAACGGCTTGTCATGTGAAAGGCGCCAGTCAGGTTTACGATGCTCTTCGGAGGCATTTTAACCTGACCGGAAATGAAGAAACCGATGCTTCACGAAAATATACCATTGAAAAAGTGTCCTGTCTGGGTTGCTGCACCCTGGCGCCGGTAGTTCAGATTGACGAAATTACTTATGGTCATGTGGCTTCTGACAAGGTTGAAAATGTTTTGGCCGATTTTGAAAAACACGCTGGAATTTCATCGGTTAAAAAAGGTTTGTTCCGGAATGTGGATGGATCTGAAATTCAGGGAGAAATCCGCATCGGTCTGGGTTCATGCTGTGTGGCCTCCGGAAGCGAAAATGTGAAAAAAGCTGTGGAAGAAACAATTGCCCATACCGGGATTAGAATTAGCCTGAAAAATGTGGGTTGCGTGGGTATGTGCCATCAGGTTCCTTTGGTAGAGGTCATTCCGATCAATGAGAAACCAACCTTGTATGCCAAAGTTAAGCCGGAAGATGTTGCAGGCATCATTGCCAGCCATTTTAAACCACTGGGTACTTTCAGTATGCTGAAAAACAGCGTGTATAAATTCTTCGAAAGTGTACAAACCGACACTGTTTGGGATGGAGTAAAACAGTACTCGATTGATGCCCGCGAGAAACAGGTTTCCGATTTTCTCGACCGCCAGATCCCAATCGCGACACAACACCGTGGAATTATCAATCCGCTCGATATCAAAGAATACGAACGCCATGAAGGTTTTACAGCGATGAAAACCTGTCTGATGGAATTGACTTCCGAAGATATTATTGAGACTATCAAAGATAGCGGTTTGCGTGGAAGGGGAGGGGCGGGCTTCCCAACCGGCCAGAAATGGAGTTTGGTGGCCGAAAATAAATCTGATGTCAAATACCTGATTTGTAATGGTGATGAGGGTGATCCGGGCGCTTTTATGGACCGGATGCTGCTCGAATCGTATCCATACCGCGTGATTGAAGGCATTGTTATTGCAGCCAAGGCGGTTGGCGCTACACAGGGATTTTTCTATATCCGCGCCGAATACCAGCTGGCAGTGAAACGAATCCGGCAGGCGCTCGTTTATTGCCGCGAAAATAATTATCTGGGCGAAAATATTATAGGATCAGGATTCTCATTCGACATTACTATTTATGAAGGAGCAGGCGCTTTTGTATGTGGCGAGGAAACTGCCCTGATGCAATCTATTGAAGGACAGCGTGGATTTCCGCAAATTCGTCCGCCTTTTCCGGCAGTGAGTGGCTTGTGGAAACAACCAACCCTGATCAACAATACCGAAACTTATGCCCAGGTTTCGTACATTATCCGCGAAGGACCAGCTAAATTTGCCGGAATTGGTCAGGGAACCAGCAAAGGGACCAAAGTTTTTGCACTGGCCGGAAAAGTCAATCGTGGAGGGCTAATCGAAGTGCCAATGGGGATTACTGTCCGGCAGATCGTTGAGGAAATTGGCGGTGGTGTGCAAAATGGAAAAAAATTCAAGGCCGTTCAGATAGGCGGTCCCTCGGGCGGTTGCATCCCGGCTGAATTGTACGATACACCAATTGACTACGAATCGTTGCATGAAGTGGGCGCCATGATGGGTTCCGGTGGATTGGTAGTTCTGGATGAGACGGATTGTATGGTTGATATTGCTCATTTTTTCCTCTCATTTACCCAGAATGAATCCTGTGGAAAATGTACCTTCTGTCGTGTCGGAACCAAACGAATGCTCGATATCCTGACCAAAATTACGACCGGAAAAGGTACTTTGAAGGATTTGGATGAATTGGAATATCTGGCTGGCTGGACAAAAAAAGGAAGTTTGTGCGGCTTGGGGAAAACGGCGCCAAACCCTATTTTGTCCACTTTAAAATATTTTCATGAAGAATACATTGCCCACATCGAAGGCAGATGCCCATCGGGCAAATGCCAGAGCCTGATCAAATACCAGATCAATGATTTGTGCATCGGCTGCACCTTATGTGCCCAGAAATGCCCGACCGAAGCAATTCTTTTCAAGCCGCACGAAAAGCATGAAGTCATTACCGACCTCTGCATCAAATGCGATGCCTGCAGGCAGGTTTGCCCGGTGGATGCGGTGGAGATCATATAGGGTTGCGGGTTTCGAGATGCGGGTTACGGGTTATCGGTTGTCGAAGATTGTAGTATGGTTGATCTAATGATATAATAATGAGAATATTGCTGATTTTATTGAGGAAAATAGATAGAAACATTTTTTTACCCGTGACTTGAAACTCGTAACTCGTAACATTTTTAGGTAATCCGTAACTTTTTTACTATGAACAGCTACAAAGAACTTGATATCTACAAATTGGCATATAGATTGGCAATAGACGTTCATAAAATGACCATGACTTTGCCAAAATATGAACTATATGAACAAGGAAGTCAGGTTCGAAGATCCTCAAAAAGTATCAAGGACAATATTGCTGAAGGCTTTGGCCGGAGAAGGTATAAAGATGAATTTGTTCGGTTTCTGATATTTGCTCATGCTTCATGTGATGAGGCAATTTCACAACTGACCATGATTAATGAAATCCATTTTGAAAACAAAGACTTAAACAGTTTATTGGAAGAGTATGAAGTGTTGGGTGCAAAAATCAATAAGTTTATCCAATATGTGGAAGAAAATTGGAAATCAACCAGCAACCCCTGACCCGCAACCCGAATCCCGTAACCCGCAACAATTTTAAAATGATAAAACTCACTATAGACAACCGCACCATTGAGGTTCAACCCGGCACTTCAGTCTGGCAGGCCGCACAATCTGTTGGAATTGAGATTCCGACGATGTGCTACCTGGAAGGAACTGAACATTTCACCTCGTGCATGATTTGCCTGGTGAAAGATGCTAAAAACGGACGGTTTTTCGCATCCTGTTCAACTCCGGTGATTGAAGGTCAGGTTATTATTTCTAATGATGAAGAAACGATTGAATCCCGGAAAGCGGCTCTCGAATTGTTGCTTAGCGAACACGTGGGCGACTGCGAAGCGCCCTGCCAGTTGGTTTGTCCGGCACACATGAATATTCCGCTGATGAACCGCCTGATTGCCAAAGGTGATTTTGAGAAAGCGCTTGAAGTGGTAAAACGCGACATTGCTTTGCCTTCCATACTGGGGCGAATTTGTCCTGCGCCATGCGAAGCCGGTTGCCGCCGTAAACAGGTTGACGAATCGGTTTCGATTTGTCTGTTGAAACGGTATGTGGGCGACGAAGATTTGAAATCAGGAAAACCGTACCAGCCGCAACTGGCTGAACTTTCAGGAAAAAAAGTAGCTGTAATTGGATCCGGTCCTGCCGGATTGGCCGCTGCCTATTATTTGCAGATCAAAGGCCATCAGGCTGTGATATTTGAAAAGAACAGTGGGGCTGGCGGCGAACTGCTTCAGATCGGTTCCGAAATATTACCTGCCGAAATCATTGAGCAGGAAGTAGCTCAAATTGTGGCAACCGGCGTTCAGATCAAGCTGAATGAATTCATTGATGACAACAGTTTTACAGAATTGCAGACCAAATTTGATGCTGTGGTTGTAGCTACCGGAACTGTTGCTGAAGGAACTTCTGCCTTCTTCCTGAAAACTACCAAAACCGGGATTGAGGCTGATAAATCCAGTTACCTGACTTCTATCCCAAAGGTTTTTGCTGTTGGAAACTCACTCCGGGCTTCAAAATTGGCTGTGCGTTCGGTTGGCCAGGGAAAAGAGGTGGCAACAATCATCGATAACTATTTCAAAACTGATGAAGTTTCAGGATATCCGGAGCGCTTCAATTCCAAATTCGGAAGGCTGGCAGAAGTAGAGTTTATCCAGTATCAGAAGGATTCAGAAAATGCCCCGCGCCAAAAGGCCGATCAATCAGGATTCACCAAAGAAGCAGCGATTCGCGAAGCCAAACGCTGTATGCACTGCGATTGCCGCAATCCGGAATCGTGTGTGTTGCGCGAATTGTCCCATCGTTATCAGGCTGTTCAGAAAAGGTTTCAAACCAGCGAACGGCTGAATGTGGAGAAGTTTATTCATCGCGAAGGAATAGTTTACGAACCTGCCAAGTGCATCAAATGCGGTATTTGTGTTCGCCTGACACGGCAACATCAGGAAGAATTCGGCTTTACATTTATTGGTCGTGGGTTCGATGTCAAAATTGATGTTCCTTTCAACGAAAGTGTTCAAAAAGGACTGGAGAAAACAGCGGCTATTGTGGCGAAAGCTTGTCCGACGGGTGCATTGGCCATGTTTGGGGTAGAGGAACAATTGTAATTCAGGGATTAAATTATAATATTGAAAATAGGTATTTCAAATCATGTAAAAAATGCAATTATGAAAACAAGTTGGTTAAGTATTGTTTGTATTCTGTTGTTATCGTTTTCTACTGAAGCTAAGATAAAGGTGCTCATTGTTGACGGACAGAATAATCACGAGGTATGGCCCAAATCAACCATCATGATGAAGCAGTATCTGGAAGAAACGGGTTTGTTCACAGTGGATATCCGGCGTACGAAGTTCACCTGGATGGGAGGACGTGAAAAAGCATATCTACCTTTGGCAGGTGTCGGTGAAACACAGGATTTGAAGGAACCAAAATCTGATCCTGATTTTATCCTTTCTTTCAAAAAATACGATGTGGTAGTTTCCAATTTTGGGTGGAGGGCTGCAGATTGGCCTGAAGCTACACAAAAGGCACTTGAAAAATATATGAAGGATGGAGGTGGCTTTGTTTCGGTACATGCTGCGGATAACTCTTTTCCTACATGGCTCGAGTACAACAAGATGATTGGACTTGGCGGATGGGGCGACCGGAACGAGAAAGATGGTCCATATGTTTATTATACCAACGAAGGTCAATTAGTTCGCGATCCTTCACCGGGCAGTGCGGGCGCACATGGGCCGCAGCATATCGTCCCTGTTACCATTCGTGTTGCCGACCATCCCATTACGAAAGGCTTGCCGAAGGTTTGGTTGACTGCTAAGGATGAATGTTATGCAAAATTACGTGGACCGGGAGAAAATATGATCATTCTGGCCACAGGAAAAGATATGTCGGGAAAGGCACCAACCGATCGGCACGAACCCATTCTGATGGTGTTGACCTATGGGGAGGGACGTATTTTTCATACAACCCTCGGACACGACGATTATTCCTGCGAAGGGGTGGGGTTTATCACTACTTTTATCCGTGGGGTAGAATGGGCAGCTTCAGGCAAAGTAACACTGCCGGTTCCGGCTGATTTTCCTACTGCCGAAGAATCAAAAAATCGAAAATTTGAGCTGAAGAAATAGTTCGTTACGAAAACAAATAAAATTTGGTAAGTTACTGTCTTAGCAAATCGCAGGGGTCATTCCGAGTATATTATTGATTCTATTTTGGTAATCAACTCGTTTGCCGGATTAATCAAGTCCATCACAATATCATGATTAAAGGCCACATAATCATCGTAGTCACTGGACTGCCGAAGATCATAAATATCAGTAAAAAATTTGCCAATCGAGTTGTCTATGATCCCGGTTTTGATGAAATGTAATCCAAACATTTGCCTGACGCCGGAATGAGTTTGAGGTTGAATTTCTTTGTCAATAAGAAGGGCATTTACTGCATAGAAACAAGCATAATAAAGTCGGTTAACAGCAGTATTCCATAAGCCGTTGGAAATATGTAGATTAACCTCGTTAAAGGTTTCCCTGGCTTTTAATATTCTATACCTTACCAATTCCTGTCGTTCCGAATAATTCATAATATTTGGCCATCCTTTTTTACATTTTCATAAAAAGGAGTAATTCTGTGTCTTGTTTCCCAATCCTTTTTTGAAAAAACTAATGGACTAATAATAGTACCTGTTTCAAATTCAATATCGTACAAGGGATATTTTATCCTCTTTTCGTCTAATCTCGTAATTCTGTCCTGATTCAGGAGGATTAGTAAATCAACATCAGAATCAGCACTGTAATCACCCCTTGCGTATGACCCATATAAAATTAATGTGGCATCCGGATCAGTAGATTTTACAGATAGTTTAATTAATTGTAATATGTAGTTCTTATCCTTCATACATCAAATATAGGTATTTCTACTGTTTTCGAATTCAATTTATCAACAAATCTTATTCCTTAGGATTGGTTGTTTTAGCTGTATTGTTTAAAGTGTTTGCTATTTTTATAGCTTTATCTCGAAAATGCAAACTTCAACCTATGATTTTAAGAAGGCTTCAAATATTATCAATAATTCATTTGCTTTTATATGGTTCAGCTTCCGCCCAATCCTGGTCCATCTTCCGTGGAAACCAGCAACTTACAGGAGCAACTTCGGCCAGTCTTCCGGAGAAACTGAAATTGCTGACTTCGTTTCAAACTGGCGACGACATTAAGGCTTCGCCGGTTGTTGACGGGCAAACCATTTTCTGCGGATCAACCGATGGCAACTTGTATGCGATTGGATTTGATGGAAAACTGAAATGGAAATTCAGTTCAGGAAATGCCATTGAGGCTCCGGCCTTGCTGCTAAATGGATCGGTTATATTCGGCTCCCTGGATGGCATGTTTTTCAGTCTGGACCAAAAGACAGGCAAACAAATCTGGAAATACACGACTGACAATCAAATCATGGGCTCAGCCAACTGGTTGAAAGTCGGGAGTCAGTTTCGGCTGGTTATTGGCAGTTACGATTATAACCTGCATTGCGTTGGATTTGCCAAAGGCGACAGCATCTGGCGGTACGAATCGGATAATTATATCAATGGCGCTCCGGCGCTTTATGGCAAGTTCGCCGTTTTTGGCGGTTGTGATGGTTTTGTCCATCTGGTGAATATCGAAACAGGAAAGGTGTTAAAGAAAATTCAAGTGGAAACTTATGTGGCTGCCTCACCGGTGATTGACGGCAAATATGCTTATGTGGGTGATTATGAAGGAAAGCTCTTTTGCATTGATATGGAAGCTGGCAAAATTTCCTGGATCTATGACGATAAAGAGAAAAATCTACCCTTCATCGCATCACCGGCCTTGAGTGGAAATTTCATAGTCATCGGAAATCAGGATAAGTTCATTTATTGTTTCGACAAAAGTACGGGAAAAGTAAATTGGAAAGTGAAAACCAGCAACCGCGTCGAGTCCTCGTCCGTAATTGCTTCCGGAAAGGTAATTACCGGAACCATGGACGGAATGTTGTACATTCATGACCTGAAAACTGGCCGGGAACTTTGGAAGTATGAGTTGGGCAGCCCGATTGTTGGCAGTCCTGCAGTAGTTTCAGGAAAAATTATAGTTGGGGCAGGCGACGGGAGGATTTATATCTTTGGATAGGGAAGCCTCACGGCCTCCCCCAAACCCCCTCCACAAGAGGGGGCTTAAAGAATGCTTCGAGTAAAATAATAATGATATGAAGGTTAATTCAAAAGCAAAGTCGATGTTTTTTTACCCCCTCCTGCGGAGGGGGAAGGGGGAGGCTGTTCTATGAAAATCGCACACATTATTCCAGGTTCGGGCGGTAGTTTTTACTGCGGAAACTGTCTGCGCGACAGCAAATACGTGATGGCTCTCAAGGATTTAGGCCATCAGGTAATTAAAGTGCCATTGTACTTGCCCATATTCGACGATGCTCACGATCTGGACGAAGTTCCCGTTTTTTACGGAGCGGTGAATCTGTACCTCAAACAGCAATTTCCGATCTTCAGACATATGCCCGCGTTTGTCGAACATGCACTTGACTCGAAAAGTGTACTCGAAATGGCAGCCAGGAAGGCTGGTTCTACCCGTGCAAAGGGACTGGAAGACATGACCATTTCGATGCTACTGGGCGAAGAGGGAGGACAGAAAGAGGAATTGGAGAGGTTGGTTGACTGGCTGGCCAATGAGGCGAAACCTGATGTGGTTCATTTGTCGAATGCTTTACTGCTGGGATTGGCTCACCGGATTAAACAGCGGATGAATATTCCGGTAATCTGTTCGCTTCAGGACGAAGATGTGTGGGTTGATGCGATGGAGGATCATTTTCGCAAGGAAGTTTGGGATTTGATGAGCGAACGCGGCAAAGACGTGGACGTGTTTATCCCGGTTAGCGATTATTTCTCAGCCGAAATCCACAAACGCATGACCATTCCTGAAAACAAAATGAAAACCATTCATTTAGGTGTAGATACGGCAGATTATTCCCCGAAGCCGATTGCCGAAAAAGAACCTGTGATTGGCTACCTCTCCCGGATATCCGAAGAAAACGGACTGGCAGTTTTGGTTGATGCCTTCATTTTACTCCGGAAAAATCCTGAATATTCAGCCGTAAAGCTGAAAATTACAGGGGGAAAAACAGGTGATGATCTGCATTTCATTAAAGAACAAAAGCAGAAAATCTCGAAAGCCGGTTTGGAAAATGATGTGTTTTGGGCCGATGAGTTTGAAGGCGAAGCACGCCGGAAATTTTTCGATTCGGTTCGCCTTATTTCGGTGCCTGTATTAAATGGCGAGGCTTTTGGGTTGTACATGCTCGAAGCCATGGCTTCGGGAATTCCAATGGTTCAGCCTGCTCTGGGCGCTTTTCCTGAAGTAAATGAAACCAGTGGGGGCGGCGTTACTTATTCTCCCAACGAATCCCGGCATTTGGCCAATGCTCTGGCATCGCTCATTTTAGATTCCGAAAAACTTCAGGATTTAAGCGCTGCCGGAATAGCCGGAGTAAAAGCACATTTCGATATTCATGCCCAGGCAAAAAAAATGGTGGCGGTGTATGAAAGAGTGCTGAAAAAGGTTTGGTAATTTCGCAATCAAAGGGCTTTTCGTCTTTCGATGAACCACCCCTTTGCTGTTACCCCTCGTTTCAGGACTTAAGGGGCAAAGCCCCGAAATGTAAAAGCATAGGATGAAGTGTAACGGAATCCTATGATGGTATTAATAGTCACCACAAATTTGATTGAGTACAATTTAAAATTCAATATGCTTCTTAAACTAGAAAAAATAACCAAATCCTATTCGAAAGATCGTGTGATTCTCGATCAACTTGATCTGGAAATCAAATCTGGCGAGCGGATTGCTATTGTCGGTCCTTCGGGCTCTGGAAAAACGACCTTATTAAATCTGATCGGCACTTTGGACCGCCCTTATACAGGCAAAATGGTTTTCGAAAATCAGGATTTGTCCACTTTGAGTGATCAGCAACTGGCCGCATTCAGGAATGAAAAAATCGGGTTTGTTTTTCAGATGCACCATCTGTTGCCGCAACTTACACTTCTTGAAAACATACTTTTACCGACCCTGACGGATAATAAACTTCAGGGAAAGGAAACGCTTGAACGAGCTCAGAAACTGATATCCCGGATGGGACTGGCAGAAGTGGCGCATCAAAAACCTTCGGAACTGTCGGGTGGCGAATGCCAGCGAACTGCGGTTGCACGGGCGCTGATCAATCGTCCGGGACTCATTTTGGCCGATGAACCAACCGGCGCACTCGATCAAAAATCAGCCTTTAACCTGACCGATTTACTGGTTGAACTGAATCAGGAAGAAGGAGTTACGCTGATTGTGGTTACCCACTCGATAGATGTGGCGAAAAAAATGGACCGGATTTACACATTGAATGAAGGAAAACTCATGGAATCTTGAATGATGAATCTTGAATCCTGAATGACTCACAGATGGCAATTTACTCAAGACTCAAGATTCTAATCTTCTAATATTTAACCGCAAATGTCCATAACTAAACTCATCCTGAAATCTGCCTGGCATTACCGGAAACTGAACCTGACGATCATCTTCGGGATTGCTTTAAGCACGGCCATTCTGGTTGGCGCGCTTATTATTGGCGATTCGGTGAAATACAGTCTGCAACAGATTACGGTTCAGCGTTTGGGAAAGACTTCGCAGGTGATTACTGCTGGCGAACGCTTGTTCGGACAGCAATTGGCGATGGAATTGGCCGCAAAAACCGGCACCCAAACGGCAGCTTTGCTTCGTGCCAATGGATTTGGTGTGATCGATGGTGGCGAATTACGGATCAATCAGTTGGCGGTTTGGGGCGTCGATGCGACTATCGGGAATTTTGCAAGTTATCCCGAATTGTTTCAACTACAAAACAATGAAGTGGCTATCAATGAAAATCTGGCTTCCTTGTCAGGCCTGAAAGTAGGCGACGAATTTTTGCTCCGCCTGAATAAACTGAATACGTTTCCGGCCAATACGCCTTTTGTTTCCGAACAGGAAGCGACTGTTTCGTTCCGGGTTTCGGTGGCCCGAATTTTGAAATCGGAAGAATTGGGGAATTTCAATCTGCAAAACATTCAATCAGCGCCTCGCAATGTTTTCCTGAATCTGGATTGGCTCAATGAACAAATGGGACTTCAGCAAAAAGCCAATGTGTTGCTGGTTGCTGAAGGCGTTTCGGATGCTGAACTGGTTCAAAACCTTCAACAAAGCTGGAAACTGGAAGATATGAATCTGGAAATCAGGGAAAATCAAGCATTGAATTATACCGAACTGATTTCGGACCGGGTGTTTGTTGAACCAGCGGTTGAGCAATATTGCCTGAACAAAATGCCCGGTTCGCAGGTTATTTTTAGCTATTTCATCAACGAATTTATCCTGAACGGAAAGCAAACTCCTTATTCGTTTGTTTCGTCTGACCCGAAGCTTACCGGAAATCAAATGACCGTGAGCAAATGGCTGGCCGAAGATTTAAGGGTAAAACTGAATGATACCGTACGGCTTTCTTATTTCGAAGTGGGCCCACTGCGCAGACTTGTTTTGAAGGACACCTCTTTTGTGGTTGGACAGATTTATGAATTAACCGGCGAAAAGGCCGACCAGAACCGGATGCCTGTTATTCCGGGACTTTCGGATGCAGACAATTGCCGCGACTGGAAAACTGGCGTACCAGTTGATTTGAAGCAAATAAGGCCGCAGGACGAAGCCTACTGGAAAGAGCACAAAGGAACTCCGAAAGCATTTGTTTCGCTCGAGACGGCACAGAAACTGTGGGGTAACCGCTTTGGCCAATCAACTGCCATTCGGGTGGATGGGCTACAAAAAACTGAATTTGAAAAACAACTGCTTGCCGGCCTTTATCCTTCACAATCGGGTTTTGAGGTAAAGGATGTAAAAACTGACGGACTCACGGCTGCCAGCGGTGGAACCGACTTTGGCGGACTGTTTATCGGGTTGAGCTTTTTTGTACTTGTTGCCGCGGTGTTGCTGGCTTTTCTGTTATTCAAACTGTACCTTGGATTCCGCAAAACAGAAATCGGAACTTTGACCGCGCTTGGTTTTTCGTTTCCAGCCATTCGTAAATTATTTGTTGCTGAGGCTTCGATTTTTGTTCTTGTCGGTATTTTGCTTGGAATTCCGTTCAGCATTTTTTACAACCACCTGATATTAAATGCGATCAATACCATTTGGGTTGATATTGTCCGCACTTCGATTGTCAATATTCATATTCGTCCGGTTTCGCTGATTACCGGAAGCCTGATTATTGCAGTAATGTCTTTCACTGCGATATGGTTTATTCTGAACCGCTTTCTGAAAAACGAAGCGATTGCTTTGCAACGAAAATCGGTCTCCGAAAAAGTAAAGAGTGGAAAACGATCGCTTTGGATTGGTTTGGCACTGATTGCCCTTTCTTTTATCATCCTTTTTGCAAAGGGTTTCCGGAGTGGCGAAATTAATCCGGAGTTCTTTTTTATCAGTGGTTTCGGTTTGTTGCCGGGACTGATCCTGATTTTTGATTTTTGGATGCAGCGATTTGCGGTTCAGGAAAAAGCCATGCATTTCTCGTTGCGGACCATGCTGCTGAAACGCATTGCCGGAGAACGCCGCCGCAATGTGATGATCGTGAGTTTTCTGTCGGTAGGTGTGTTTATGGTGGTCTCCACCGGACTGAACCGAAAAGATTTGACTTCGCACGCCGATTTGCCTTCGTCTGGAACGGGTGGGTACGACTGGTTTGTAGAAACCACCATGCCGGTGCTTTTTGATGCAAGCAGCAAGCAGGGCAGGGAAGACCTGAATATTCCGGTAACCGCGGAGTTGGTGCAGTTTCAGTCGCAGCCGGGCGACGATGCCAGTTGCCTGAACCTGAACAAAATTTCGAGGCCGCGTTTAATTGCCTGCAATCCGGCGGCTTTCGATCAGCGTTCTGCCTTCACCTTTGCCACGCGGACAGATGATCTGGATGCACTGCATCCGTGGCTGACGCTCAACCGGAAATTTGCCGACGACGTGATTCCGGCGATTGCCGACCAAACGGTGATTCAGTGGGGACTGATGAAAAAAGTGGGCGATACGCTCGTGTATAAAACGGAGGACGGCAAGGATTTGAAATTGAAACTGGTGGGTGGCCTGGCCAATTCGATTTTCCAAGGCAATGTGATTATTGCTGAAGATCATTTCAACCGGGCATTTCCGTCGGTGAGCGGCTCGAATGTTTTTTTGATTGATGCGCCCGACCATACTTTGACAGTAGAAGACTTGCAAACCGGAATGCGCAATTACGGCCCCGAAATCAGTCGCACAACCGATCGTTTGCTGGCTTTTTATACGGTTGAAAATACTTACCTGAATATCTTTCTGATGCTGGGTGCGCTGGGACTTTTAATCGGTACGCTCGGACTTGGAATTTTAATCTTCCGGATCACTTTTGAGCAGATTCCCGAATATGCTTTGTTGTTGTCGCTGGGCTTTTCCAAACCAATTATTCAGCGGCTGGTGATGCGCGAAAAGCTTTTTCTAATGACTTTTTCCGTTTTGATTGGCCTGATCCCGGCAGTGTTGAGCGCTTTGCCTTCGCTGGTTTCTTCGCTATACTCCAACCTGTGGGTTTGGCTTCCTGCCATTTCTGTTCTGGTTATTTTAAGCGGCGCAGTGTTTAGCTTTGTGGCTATTCGGATGGCTTTCAGGCAGAATTTGGTGGGGGCACTGAGGAATGATTAGTTGTTTTCGCTTAATAATTCTTCGATTTTCTGAATAAACAATTTTGATGGCTCATATAATCTTCGAACGGTATCACCATCAAAGTCAAAAAAGTCGTTGTAATCTCCTTTTTGTCGTTTCTCAAATAAATCGGTATAAAGCTTGCCTAATTCTTTGCTAATCTTTCCGCTTTGCACAAATAATTGTCCAAATTTTTGCCTGCAACCTGAATGGCTTGAGGTTTCTATTCCATTTTTTACGAGTAAAGCGCCAACTGCATAAAAACAAGCATAATACAGGCGATTGATAGCCGTGTTCCAATATTCGTTTTGAATTAGGATTTCAATCTCGGCAATGGTT
Source organism: Prolixibacteraceae bacterium (assembly GCA_003457135.1). GTDB lineage: Bacteria > Bacteroidota > Bacteroidia > Bacteroidales > Prolixibacteraceae > Aquipluma. Next base: position 1,458 of record DMSQ01000083.1, on the reverse strand, counting down.
TCTTTTGCCCGGTTAAGCCTGTAATTCACATAGTCATCAGGTTGATAATCGTTCATAATAATCGTCCTTCTTTCATTACATTCGAATAAAAAGGTGTGATCCGGTATTTTGATTCCCATTCCTTTTCGGAATAAACCATCGGACTGATCACTTCCCCAATCTCAAATTCTAAATCGTAAAGAGGGTATGTAATGTTCTGCTCTATTTCATTGGTTATTTTATCTATATTCAACAGAATCAGCAAATCCCAGTCTGAATCAGACCGTGCGGTTCCTCTTGCCCGTGATCCGTACAAATAAATTTTTGCTGATGGATCATGCTGCTGAACCAGTATTTTAATCCTTTGCAGTATGTTTTCATTTACCTTCATTTCACAAATCTAATGAATTCCGAAAGAACTGGGATGGTGATGAACGAGAAACTTTTCCTGATGACTTTTTCCGTTTTCATTGGTCTGATTCCGGTCGTGTTGAGCGCTCTGCCTTCACTGATTTCTTCACTCTACTCTAACTTGTGGATTTGGCTTCCTGCTATTTCGGTGCTGGTGATTTTAAGCGGTGCAATCTTTTGCTTTGTGGCTATACGAATGGCTTTCAGGCAGAATTTGGTGGGGGCACTGAGGAATGAATAGGGAGCTTTTATTTATAATTATAATAAAAATCACTAAAGTTTTCTTTTGTTAGAATGTGTTAGAGAGAAAAGGTTATTCTTTTTCAAATATTCATCTAACCCTTTTTCTTGATTTGCAGTTCCATTTCTAATTACATTTCTTCCGGACAAGTCATTTGTAAATTCAAATCTAATCTCTTTGGAGATTTGTTCATCAGTTATTTCGTCGAAATAGCTTAAATAAACAATAATTGATCCCCCAGAAGTTAAACTCTTAATTTCCTCAAATCCCATTTTTACTCCAATTCTTGATATTCTGGCAGATCCATTTGCTAATGAATTATCACTTTTACTAATACCATCGTCTTCCGTCAGTCCATGTTTATAGTATATCCCATTTTTATCCTTAAAGACAAAAATTACGTTATCTGTGAGGTTTATAGCCGATCTTTTCCCAATATTATAGCAATTTATTCTACATTCAGTATTCAGTGAATCGATAGATATAAAAGTTATCTCAGTCCCAGGTATTGTGATCTCCGGCCTTTCTCCAAACAATTTTTTACTCGTTAATTCATTGCTCTTTTCTAATATCTTATTTTGTTCTTCGAATATTTTTTGACTGCGTTCTCGTTGTTCAATAATAAACTTTGTATTTCTATTTATGCTATCTAATCTGTAGTTTAAGTTTGCAGTTCTTATAAGTATTGATTGTATTGAATCAGTTTGTAGTTCAACAGCATCTCCGATCTTACTCAATTCTTGAAATAATTTAAGGCTATAATCTCCTTTATTCATTGACTTTGAGAATAATAATAAAACTGACGGCTGTAGTTTAAGTTTGCGTTG
>DMSQ01000054.1 GCA_003457135.1 Prolixibacteraceae bacterium | reverse complement strand
TATGCCGAATAACTCTCAGCATTAATCTGTGCATTTAATGTGTCTAATACTTCTTTCTGTATCATAACAGTTGCTTTTTTCAATTGGTAATAAAAATACAAAAAATTATGCCATTAAAAAGGCAAATGTAAAAAATTGAATCACGAAATCCGAATGAACATCAAGAAACAACTGATAATCAATCTTTAAAATCAAGATTAAATTTTTGTTTGAGTTCATACAAATGCGGATTTTTTTGAATCATCATTTGCATTTTTTCCGAGTCGGAGAAAATCATTCGTTCCGATTCAACCTTTTCGAGGCGGGTAGTCAGTTCAATTCCCGAATTCCGAAGCTCTTTCCGCAACCAGATAACCAGTTCAGGTTTAACAAGCCTGATCTCTTGTTCCTGAATCGAATTGCCTATCCGGAGTAAAAGCTTATTTCCTTCTGTTATCTCAGGGACATTCGAAAGAGTTGACCGCAGATTCGGTCGGTCAATTAATTGATTGAGAAATTCATTCCATTTGCGGGCTAGTTGTTCCGGGCTAAATGGGTCGGTAAAAGTTCCGTACTCGTTGTAAGTCGGGTTTTGTTCCTCAGCCTGATCGTTCTTTTCCGGATTATTAGTTGCAAGGGCATCTTTAATTGATGGCGTAAATGAGTTGCCCGTTTTGTGTATCATCCTTGCACCTGAAGCCTTTTCAACCTTTTCGGGTTTGGCGCCAGATGATCGAATTGAGCGGTCAACAGTCGTCGGAGCGGTTTCTGTTATTTGAGGCGCCTCCTGCTCAGGCAGACTGAATATAGGAAGTAGTGATTCGTCGCCGTTCCCGTCAGCTATTTTTTTTTTAAGGTAAGCTGTGCCATTTTGATGATTGCCAGTTCGACCAACAGCCTTTTGTTTTGGCTGGCTTTGTACTGAAGGTCGCACTCGTTGGCAATTTGCAATGCTCCAATCAGGAAATCGCTTTCGCAGACCGCAGCCTGAATCTTATATTTCTCTTTGATTTCGCCGCCCACTTCAAGCAATTGAACAGTCACCTGATCTTTGCAAACCATCACATCGCGGAAATGAGAACTCAGTCCGGTAATAAAATGGTGCCCGTCAAATCCGTGGTCGAGAATATCGTTAAAAAGGAGCAGACTTGAAGATATGTCGTTTTTCAGGAACAATTCGACCATACGGAAATAATAATCGTAGTCGAGCACGTTCAGGTTCGAAATTACATCTTTGTAACTAATGCTCCTTCCTGAAAAGCTCACAATCTGGTCGAAAATGGACAAGGCATCGCGCATGGCGCCATCAGCCTTATGGGCAATTACATTCAGCGCCTCGCTTTCGATCGAAACATTTTCGCTGTTAGCCACGTGCGATAAATGACCAGATATATCACCAATTTTAATGCGGTTGAAATCAAATATCTGGCAACGCGACAAAATCGTCGGGATAATTTTATGTTTTTCGGTAGTTGCCAGAATGAAAATGGCATGACGGGGAGGTTCTTCCAGCGTTTTAAGGAAAGCATTAAATGCTGAAGGCGACAACATGTGAACTTCGTCAATGATATAAATGCTGTAATTTCCAATCTGCGGTGGAATCCGTACCTGATCGGTCAGGTTCCGGATGTCGTCCACCGAGTTGTTTGAAGCGGCATCCAATTCATGAATATTGTACGAACGGCTTCCGTTGAAAGCCATGCACGACTCGCACTGGTTACACGATTCAATTTCAGCCGACAAGTTCTGGCAATTGATGGTTTTGGCAAAAATTCGCGCGCAGGTTGTCTTGCCCACACCCCGGGGGCCGCAAAACAAATAGGCGTGTGCAAGCTGGTTGTTTTTGATCGCATTTTTCAGGGTTGAAGTAATCGAGGCTTGCCCTACAACGGTTTGAAACGTATCGGGCCTGTATTTTCGTGCTGATACTATAAAATTCTCCATAAAATCATCGTCATCATTGGAACGACCAAATATACAAATTCTGACCTAATGGCAAAGGCAAAACTTATTAACACATCCGGGATAAAACTTTTTTCATCCTGAATTGTTTCATTTTCAGTTCATCAAAAAAAACAAAAACATGAGAAAACTAGCATTAATTTTTAGTCTTATTTTTATTTCATCCATAGCTTTCAGTCAGAAATCGTTTTACGACTTTAAAGTGAAGGATATTGAAGGAAAAGATTTCAATCTTTCGAGCCTGAAGGGGAAAAAAGTACTGGTTGTTAACACCGCTTCAAAATGTGGGAATACGCCGCAGTATGCCGATCTGGAAAAACTTTACAAGGAATACAAAAATCAAAAAGTAGTAATTATCGGATTCCCGGCCAACAATTTTGGGAAGCAGGAACCCGGAACAGACAGTGAAATTGCCGAGTTCTGTGAAAAAAATTACGGCGTTACTTTCCCGATGATGTCGAAAATATCGGTCAAAGGCGATGATATGGATCCGCTTTACCAGTGGCTGACCAGTAAAAGCCAGAATGGTGTGATGGATTCTGAAGTGAAATGGAATTTCCAGAAATATCTGATTGATGAAAATGGGAAGCTGGTTGACGTGATTGACCCTAAAGTGAAAGTGGATAGCGAAAAAGTACTTAGCTGGATTCAAAAATAGTTGTGGTGGATTGGTGGATTGATGGATTCGTGAAAAAGCGGTTTTCGAAAGAGAATCGCTTTTTTTATTATCATTTGTCAATAGGTAGGCGGCAAAGAATATGATCTCATTCAAAGCTCTAGGGTATCTGCGCCTGTCGAAGCTATTCCACGTAAAGTACCAATCCTTTCAAATACTCACCTTCGGGATGGTACATATCAACCGGATGGTCGGCAGGCTGAACGAGTTGGCTAAGTATCCTGACTTTTCGGCCTGAAATGGCGGCTGCCGAAAACACAGCCTCGCGGAATTTATCTTTGGAAATCACTTGCGAGCAGCTAAACGTAAACAGGATTCCGCCGGGGGCAATTTGTTGAAAAGCTTTCAGGTTAAGCCTTTTGTACCCTTTTAGTGCCTGGGGCAAAGCTTCGCGGTGTTTGGCAAATGCCGGAGGATCGAGGATAATGAGGTCATACTTGTCTTTATTCTGATCCATGTATTCGAAACAATCTGCCACAAAAGCTTCGTGGCGCGTATCTTCCGGAAAATTCAGTTTTACGTTTTCGATGGTCAGCTCGATGGCTTTGGCCGACGAATCAACCGAATGAACCAGTTTGGCGCCACCACGCATGGCATAAAAAGAAAATCCACCCGAGTAACAAAACATGTTCAGCACACTTCGGCCTTTTGAATATTCCTGCACCAGCCGGCGGTTTTCGCGCTGATCAACAAAAAAGCCTGTTTTCTGGCCTTCTACCCAATCTACTTTAAAGCGATTTCCGTATTCCTGAACTTCAAAAACTTCAGATTTTCCCAACAGGTATTCATCTTTGGCATCCAGTCCAGCTTTAAAAGGCACTGTTTTTTCACTTTTATCGTAAACGGCAACCAGGCGATCGCCCATTACTTCTTTTAAGGCTTTGGCAAGCGTATCTCGAATGACAAACATTCCTGCTGAATGAGCCTGCATTACTGCTGTTCCGTTGTAGAAATCAACAATCAGTCCGGGCAAACCATCTCCTTCGCCATGCACCAACCGGTAAACATTGGTTTGATCGTTATCAACCAAACCCAGTTTTTTTCTGACATCCAAAGCCCTGTCAAGTTTACCTTTCCAGAAAAGATAATTGGGTTCCAGTTTTTCGAACGAAAAAATACGGACAGCAATCGAACCAATCTGAACATGGCCCATAGCAAGGAATTCGTTTTTATTGGAAACAACCTCAACCACATCGCCTTCTTCTACCCTTCCAACGATTTCATGAATCGCTCCTGAAAAAATCCAGGGATGAAAACGCTGAAGCGACTGTTCTTTGCCGGATTTCAGGATAACCCGGCTATACTTATTGGTCATGTTTATTGCTGATTGAGAGATTCGAAAATGCGATGGGAAATCCAGGCATCGGTGGCGGCATAAACCTGTTGGGCTTCGGTCAGATCAGCAGCTTCCCAGTTAGTAACCCGTTGCGATTTCGAAATGCGGCAACCCAATACAATGCCTGATATTTTTTTCAGGCTGAAATCCTGAATGCCGAAATCCTTTACGTGGTCCTGTAGTTCGATAAAACCGCCAGGTTTAAAGTGATTCAGTTTTTGCAGGCTTTTGATATCATCGCGAATGGCTACTCCAATTTTTTGAATTTCAGGATTTTCAAGAATGTTTTTCAAGGCATTTCCAAAGCCTATCTTATTCAGCCTGAATAAAAAGGCATGATCTTTTGTTGCCAGTTGCAACAGAGCCACTTCGTTATATTCACCTTTTTTGAATGCTGGTTTGGTTTCGGTATCGAATCCCAGTAACGCTTGTTTCGACAGGTACTTGATCGAAGCCAGATAATCTTCTTTCGATTCGACCAGGTTTATTTTTCCTTCAAACTGAATCAATGGCAATTCGGCCAATTCAACTTTATCAATACTTTCCCTGTACATTGTTTTATTCTTCCTGATTAGAAAACCTGTCGTTTAGCCAATCGGGTTTCCGGTTTAAATTCTTTAATTCAATATTTTGATTTTTAGCCGACAGGACATCATCATCAGGCTCTCCGTAAATCAGATTGTGAATTGCCCGTAAACAATTCACCAGTTTCTGGCCCCAAAGTTGCGAAAAATTATTCTGACATTCCGAAAGCGCCAGCTCCATAACTTCTTCATCCAGGGTTCGAAACGACATAACCAGATCTTTCATATCCTGATATATATCGGCAACATTCTCAGCAATACTGGCTGTGAGGGCCGACTCGCTAAACTGCATTCCTGATAGAAATATTTCCTGGTAATCGTCGCCTGCACCAGTATGGCGAAGTATTTTCTGCTGAATCAGATTGTAGTCTATTTCAGTTACATATTTTTCTAGTTCATCATCGGCTTCCAAGCTGAACACAGGCAATAAACTGGCTTTCAGGTATAATAATGGCAATAATTTTTGCAGGCGGCTGAGGAAATCAGAAGTTTCCATTTCTTCCGAACGCTCCACAAAACTGCAAAACTCGTTGGCTACGGTAATTAATTCAATCACATTTTTTGAATAGACCAGACTGTTCAATCCTTCTTCACTCATGAAAAGCGTACTAAAATATACGACAAAAGTATAAAGAATTTTTGTACAGTCTAAAACATTTGTTTTTCAATTCTATTTGTATATTTGCTGTGTAAGCTTGTGTAAGGTTTTAGATGATTTGATTATGGAAAAATATGTGAAAGTTGGTGAAGCAGCAAAGCTTTTAGGTGTTAGCAATGAAACATTAAGGCGTTGGGACAAATCAAAAAAATTTGAGAGTGTCCGCCACCCTATAAACAATTACAGAGTCTATCCTGAAAGCAATGTACTGTCGTTGGTAGAAGAGTTACAGCTCGAATTAAAGTATTATAGTCCTAATTTATTGTCGTTGGACATTGAACCATTTTTTGAAACCAAATATGGAAAACTATATCAACAAGATGCTGTCAAATTCTTAAAAACGATAGAAAATGAATCGGTTGATTTAATTTTTGCTGATCCTCCGTACAATATTAAAAAGGCTGAATGGGATACTTTTTCTTCTCAGAAAGAGTACGTTGAGTGGAGTATGCAATGGATCAAAGAAGCACACCGCGTATTAAAAAAAACAGGGTCACTTTATATTTGTGGTTTTTCTGAAATCCTCGCAGATTTAAAATGGACCGCATCAAGCTTATTTCAGGGATGTAAGTGGTTGGTTTGGTTTTACCGAAACAAAGGAAACCTGGGAAGTGATTGGGGACGGTCTCATGAAAGTATTTTACATCTCCGAAAAAGCAGGGAATTTATCTTTAACATTGATGAGGTAAGAATCCCATATAATGAACATACACTTAAATATCCTGAGAGAGGCCAAGCCGAAACTTCACAATTTTCAAATGGAAAAAAGACGAATTATGAATGGACTCCTAATGCACTGGGAGCAAAGCCTAAAGATGTGTTTGAGATTCCGACCATTTCAAATGGATCGTGGGAAAGAACAAACCACCTTACTCAAAAACCTGTTGAGCTATTGCGAAAAATAATTCTTTCATCATCAAATAAGGACAGTTTAATTCTTGATCCTTTTGGGGGTTCAGGCACCACTTATGCGGTGGCCGAAGCCTATAAAAGACGTTGGATTGGAACTGAATTAGAAGATGAATACTGCTCCGTTATTAAAAATAGATTGTCAGATAAAAGTCACATCCAAAGAATTTTAACGTGCAAGGATGAAGAAGATTCTCAAAAAAGAAGATCAAAATTAAGAGGAGAGTAAATTCCAAATATCCCTGGTTACCAATTCAGAGAATGGCTTCAAATATTTGTTAAAAGGTTCCTTATGGGCATTTGGAGGAGGATCAAGATAGTAAATCCCTTCTAGTTCTGTCAAAAAATTGGAGTAAACCATAAATAATCCTGAAACCAAAGTAAAACTTATATTATCATTCTCCTTTCGCTGAACATCATTCAGGAAAATCCCAATTACTTTTTGATCATGGTTTACAAATCGTTCAAGTAATATCTTATCAATAAACATTTTGCCCATTCTATCTTTGGATGTCGTTTTAACTGAAACAACAATTTCGTGTTCGTCAAGATGTTTGCTGGTCGATTTTACTATTGGATATGGAGAAAGAATCAGGTCATTTTCGCATTTATAAGTCTTTTCTCCTTCATCGGTTTTGTATGGAATCTGAAGAACCGTCTTTTTATTGGCAATTCCAATTTCTGTAAAAAATGCTTTTATCAATTCCTCAAACCGGTTTCCAACATGTTTTCTTGCACTGTTAGGATTTGCCAATAAATCAAATCCAGCTCCAATTGATTGCTGGATGGTATATAAAACGCTATCAATTAATTCCTTTTCCCTGTCAGACCAATCATCATGCCTGATTTTCAACCTCTCAGTTATCATCTGAAAATCAGTTAATTTGCTTCTAAAAGCTTCAGAAGAATAGATAAAAAGTCGTTGATTTATTGGTCTGATATATTTTGTTGTACCTGCAATTAGAGAAGAATGAATATAATAACCATTTTTCTCTTTGTATTCGCTAAGTACATTTGGAAGATATTCTAGAATCCGAACAGTTATGTTCTCGAACTCAAACAAGAAATTTTTCTTTTCTTGAAGATCGTTGATTAATGAAGACATTAGTTTTTTTCGCAAAGTTAAGAATTACAATGTTAAATCATAGACATAATTCATTTTCCGTTTTCCTGATTCCTTTTTATCTCTTTCCTCCACTCCATCCGGTTATCAACCCGGTAAACAATTTTTTCATTTTCGAGCAGCCAGCGAACGATTTTAACCGTATTATCAGGTTTTCCTTCAATCCGGGATATAAGTTCTTCATAAAAACACGGTTCAAGTAGCAATTTTTTAATCTGGTCGCTGATGGTATCAAACTCGTATTTGCTCACATTCAATTCATTTCGCTCCATGCAAACATCACATTTTCCGCAACGGACAGATTCGGTTTCGCCAAAATACTGAAGCAACAACTGACTCCTGCATTTGTGACCCGATGATGCATAATGAATAACCGCATCAATCCGCTGCATGTAATCGCGTTTGCGGTCGGTATAGTTTTCTTTGGTAATTTTCAACCGGTCAACCTCAATACGCTCTTTGGTGAAAATGATAAATGGAGTTTTTTTCTGTGGAATATAGTCAACCACTTTCTGCGCCCGAAGCTTGCATAAAAACTGATAAACCAAATCAGGAGAAATATTGGCACGCTGAGCCAATAACTGCTCATCAACGGCGACATAGTTGGTAAACAAACCTGTGTAAGAGCGCAACAACAATTTAATGAATCCGTCAAATGCGGCATTGGCAACCTGAAATTTATACAGATCATCACGGTTAACCTGAAAGTAAACTTTCGACGGATTATCAAGTTCATCGGTCAATTCCAGATATCCTTCGCGCTGCAAAATTTTCAGGCTGTTGTAAACGGCAGTTATCTGGAACGAAAAACTGGACGCAAACGAAGCCATACTGAATTCGAACGACTGATCTTTACCGAAACCAACTGCTAACTGATAAAAATTGCAGATTGCCTCGTAAATCCTTTTGATCACCTCCGGTTCGGGAAACGATTTTTCCACATTCTTGTGCAGTCTGATTTTATCGCTGTTGTTGTACAGCAATACCGACCAGGCTGTTTTTCCATCACGGCCGGCACGGCCAGCCTCCTGAAAATAAGCTTCCACCGAATCTGGCGCTTCCAGATGGATCACAAACCGCACATCAGCTTTGTCAATGCCCATTCCAAATGCATTGGTCGAAACAATTACCCGGCATATTCCATTTTTCCAGGCATCCTGCCTCGCCGACCTTATTTTCGAACTCAATCCGGCGTGGTAATAATCAGCCGAAATCTGGTTTTTACGCAGCAAATCGTTGATTTCACGTGTCAGTTTCCGGCTTTTCACATATACTATCCCTGTTCCTTTTGCCTTTTGAACGGCCTTCAACAAATAATTAACCTTATCCTCTTCGTTTCGGACCAGATAAATCAGATTGCTTCGGTAATAACTGGTTCGAAGGACATTCTTCTTTTTGAATTTCAACTGCTCCTGAATGTCGTCAACCACCTGCGTGGTAGCAGTTGCGGTAACCGCCAAAACCGGTACGTCGGGTAACAGGTCGCGTAATTCGGCAATCCGGAGGTAAGATGGACGGAAATCGTATCCCCACTGCGAAATGCAATGCGCCTCATCAACAGCAATCAGGTTTACATCCAGTTGCCCAATCCGCTCCGTGAAACGATCGGTAACAATGCGTTCAGGCGACAGATATAAAAACTTGTACTCGCCCCAGGCCGCATGGTCCATTGCAATCTTTATTTCCTGAGAACTCATTCCGGAGTAAATTGCCAACGCTTTTATCCCACGCTGGTTCAGGTTTTCCACCTGATCTTTCATCAGGGCGATGAGTGGTGTAACGACCAGGCAAATACCAGGTTTCGAAAGCGAATACACCTGATAAGTCAACGATTTGCCTCCACCGGTAGGCATCAGTCCGAGCGTATCTTTTCCCTGATCAACCGACCGGATGATCTCTTCCTGAAGGGGGCGGAATGTTGCAAAGCCCCAGTATTTAGTTAATATTTGTTGAAATTCGCTCAATTCTGCTTAACAACTTTTAATAAACATTAAACTTTATAGGGTTGACTGCCCCGAAAATAACGGGACATTTGTACTTATTTTTTTTGTAGTTTTGTTTTTCACAACCGAATATAAAAATACACATTAATGTCGTTTTTCGCCGATAAAATTGTATCCGAAGGTTTAACTTTTGACGATGTATTGTTAATACCCTCTTATTCAGAAGTTTTACCGCGCGAGGTTGACCTGTCATCCTGGTTTACCCGGAACATCAGGCTGAATACACCCATAGTCACCGCCGCCATGGATACGGTGACCGACTCACACATGGCCATTGCCATTGCCCGTGAAGGCGGAATTGGGGTGATCCACAAAAATATGAGTATTGCCGAACAGGCCCGACAGGTAACCTTTGTAAAACGGGCCGAGAATGGAATGATTTACGATCCGGTTACCATTTCGAAAGAAAAGACGGTCCGTGATGCTATCGGGCTGATGAAAACTTTCAAAATTGGCGGTATTCCGGTTATTGACGATCAGGGTTGCCTGGTAGGTATTGTGACCAACCGCGACCTTCGTTTTGAGACCAACATGAACAAACTGGTTTCGGATGTGATGACCAAAGAAAATCTGATTACCACCAATATATCTACTTCACTCGAATTAGCATCTGATATCCTGCAGAAATACAAAATTGAAAAGCTGCCTGTTATTGACAAGAATAACAAATTGATAGCTTTAATCACCTACAAAGACATCACTAAGGTAAAAGACAAACCGCTGGCATCGAAAGACGAAAAAGGAAGGCTCCGGGTCGCCGCTGCTGTCGGAGTTGCACACAACACCATTGACCGGATTGATGAACTGGTTCGGGCTCAGGTTGATGCCATCGTCATTGACACCGCTCATGGTCATTCGAAGTATGTATTGGAAATGCTCAAAAAAACAAAAAATAAATATCCTGAAATTGATTTTGTGGCTGGAAACATAGCTACACCCGAAGCTGCTTCTGACCTGGTACTGGCCGGCGCCGATGCCGTGAAAGTCGGAATTGGTCCGGGTTCTATATGTACGACCCGAATTATTGCCGGAGTTGGCATTCCTCAACTTTCGGCTATCTACAATGTGAGCAAAGCCATTAAAAAAAGCGGGGTTCCGGTTATTGCCGATGGCGGCATCCGTTATTCGGGCGATATTGTAAAAGCCATTGCCGCCGGGGCACATTCCATCATGGCCGGATCACTGTTTGCCGGAGTTGAAGAATCTCCCGGCGATACTATCCTCTTTCAGGGCCGTAAATTCAAAACTTACCGAGGAATGGGTTCGGTTGAAGCTATGCAGTCGGGCTCCAAAGACCGCTACTTTCAGGATGTGGAAGACGACATTAAGAAACTGGTACCTGAAGGTATTGTTGCCCGTGTTCCATTCAAAGGAAGCTTGTACGAAGTACTACATCAACTCATTGGTGGAATGAGGGCCGGAATGGGTTATTGTGGGGCTAAAAACATTGAAATTCTTCAACATGCCAAATTTATACGCATTACAAACTCCGGAATTCAGGAAAGTCATCCGCACGATGTTAGCATTACCAGTGAATCACCCAATTACAGTTCCCGATAAATTTAATCATTAACCTGTTGTACCTCTATTTTTCATGAAATTATATTCCAGCGCCAGCTATTATCAGACTATGAAACAAGCCACTACCCGATTATCAGGTATTTTTTTATTTATCCTGATCACACTAAACTTAACAGCTCAAAAAAAGAACGAATTCATCGTCAAAATTGGTGACCAAAAGGTAGGCAAAGAAGAATTTGTAGCCAATTATCAGAAAAACAATACCAATATTCTGGACGAAAAAGACCGGAAAACACCTGCCGAATACCTCGAACTTTACCTCAACTTTAAACTGAAGGTACTCGAAGCCCAAAATTTGGGTTACGACACGGTAAATTCCTTCATTCAGGAGTTAAAAGGCTACCGGCAGGAATTGGCCAAGCCCTATCTGACTGATGTTTCTTTTAACGAAGAAATGGTTCAAACTGCCTATCACCGGACTAAATATGAGCGAAAAGCAAGTCATCTGCTGATTCTCGTTACTCCGGAAGCCTCACCAGCCGACACATTGGTTGCATGGAACAAAATCAACGACCTGCGCAAACAAATTGTTGCAGGAGCCGATTTTAACGAAATGGCCGCCAAATATTCCGAAGACCCGTCGGCTGCCCAAAACAAAGGATCATTGGATTACTTCAGCGCCTTCCAGATGGTTTTCCCGTTTGAGGATATGACTTACCGCACGCCAGTCGGACAGGTTTCCGGAATTGTCCGCACACGTTTTGGCTACCACCTGATCAAAGTGCACGACGAACGGATTACTCCCGGGGAAATAAAAGTAGCTCATATCATGAAAATGTTCCCACAGCAAGCCAGTGAAGAAACCATTGATAAACTGAAACTTTCGGCTGACAGTATCTGGCAGAAAGCAACTTTAGGAACCGATTTTGCTGAATTGGCCAAAGCGTATTCCGACGACAAACAATCAGCAGTAGAGGGTGGTGTAATGAATTGGTTCACTCCAACCAACATGGTTCCGGAGTTTGCCGAAGCAGCTTTTGCCCTGAAAAATGATGGTGATATATCGCCTGTAATCCGTACATCTTTTGGCTGGCACATCATCAAACGCCTTGAATTCCGATCAACTCCGCCTTTCGAAAAAATGCGCACAGACCTTGAAACCAAAATCAAACAAAATCCGGCAATCAGTAAATACAGCGA
>DMSQ01000066.1 GCA_003457135.1 Prolixibacteraceae bacterium | reverse complement strand
GCTTCGCCTTCAGGAGTCTGGTATTCTTCACGGAAGTGGCCTCCGCAAGATTCTTCACGGTTCAGTGCATCGCGAGCCATCAGGTCGCCAATTTCGATGAAGTCGGCTAAACGGCTGGCTTTTTCAAGTTCAATGTTCATTCCGGTGATATTTCCCGGAATACGAACATTGGTCCAGAATTCTTTTTTAATAGCGGCGATTTTTTCGATGGCATTTTTCAGGCCCTCTTTGTTACGCGCCATACCCACGAAATCCCACATCACTAAACCAAGTTCTTTGTGCAGATTATCAACCGAACGTTTTCCCCTGATGCTCATCAGCTTTTCGAAACGGACTTTAACAGCCTTCTCTGCTTCCGTAAATTCAGGTTCGTTGGTGGTCATACGTTTCACGGCAATATCGTCAGCCAGGTAATTCTGGATGGTGTATGGTAACACGAAATATCCATCAGCCAATCCCTGCATTAAAGCAGATGCCCCCAAACGGTTTGCTCCGTGGTCGGAGAAGTTGGCTTCACCACAGCAGAACAGTCCCTGAATATTTGTTTGCAATTCGTAATCCACCCAAAGTCCGCCCATCACATAATGAATGGCGGGATATATCATCATTGGGATTTCATATGGATTTTCGTCAACTATCTTTTCGTACATCTGGAAGAGGTTTCCGTAACGCTCCTCAATGGTGTTTTTTCCCAGACGGTCGATCGAAGATTTGAAATCGAGGTAAACAGCCAATCCGGTTGCACCGACACCGAATCCGGCATCACAACGTTCCTTGGCCGCACGCGAAGCCACGTCGCGCGGAACCAGGTTCCCGAAAGCCGGGTAACGGCGTTCGAGATAATAATCGCGGTCGTCTTCAGTAATTTGTATTGGTTTTAGTTTTCCGGCACGAATGGCTTCGGCATCTTCCTTTTTCTTCGGAACCCAGATCCGGCCATCATTACGTAACGATTCTGACATCAATGTCAGTTTGCTTTGCGATTCACCATGAACAGGTATGCATGTTGGGTGAATCTGTGCATAACAAGGATTGGCAAACATGGCACCTTTATGGTAAGCTTTAATAATTGCCGATCCGTTTGATCCCATTGCGTTGGTCGAAAGGAAGAAAGTATTTCCGTAGCCTCCTGTAGCCAATACTACTGCATGTCCGAAATGACGCTGCAATTCGCCGGTAACCAAATCGCGTGCAATAATGCCGCGGGCTTTTCCATCAACAATTACGATGTCAACTAATTCAGTTCGTGTGTGCATGGTCACTGAACCTAAGTTTACCTGGCGCATCAATGCCTGATAAGCTCCCAGTAACAACTGCTGACCTGTTTGTCCTTTGGCATAGAAAGTACGGCTAACCTGTGCTCCACCGAACGAACGGTTGTCGAGCAAACCGCCGTATTCGCGGGCAAACGGAACTCCCTGGGCCACACATTGGTCTATAATGTCGTTGCTCACTTCGGCCAGACGATGAACATTAGCTTCGCGGGAACGGTAGTCACCCCCTTTAATGGTATCGTAAAACAAACGGAAAACAGAGTCGCCGTCGTTTGGATAATTTTTTGCAGCATTGATACCACCTTGGGCAGCAATGGAGTGGGCACGACGGGGCGAGTCCTGTATCGAGAAGCTTTTAACATTGAAACCCATTTCGCCCAGCGAAGCAGCAGCCGAAGCTCCGGCCAATCCAGTTCCAACGATGATTATATCAAGTTTACGTTTGTTGGAAGGATTCACCAGTTTCTGGTGATCTTTATAATTGGTCCATTTTTGAGCCAGAGGCCCTTCAGGAATCCTTGCATTCAATTTACTCATGTTTCAGTTTTTTAGAGAATTAGAAAAACAGGTATTGTGCCAACGCGATCACCGTAAAACCACCACCCAAAATAATGGCCACAATGTTGCTGATCCATTTCAAACGAGGCATCCAGATCACATTGTTCCAGCCAATGGTTTGGAAAGCTGACCAGAACCCGTGAGCCAGGTGAAAGGCCAGTGCTACCGATCCAACCACGTAAAGAATGACGATTGGCAGACTTTTAAAAGTTCCGTTTACAAGTGCATAGGCATTTTCGCCTTTTGCCATGGTTCCGAAGAACGGAAATTCAACTTCGCCGCCTTCCCATGCGATGAAACCTTTCATCTTCATGTAGAAGTTTAAAATGTGTACTGCGAGGAATGCAAAAATTGCAATACCCAGCACCAGCATGTTTTCTGAAGCCCATTCAACGCCGGATGTTTTATTGCCTGAAGCATAACTCTGCGGACCGCGCGCCTTCCAGTTCTGGAATGTCAGAATCAAAGAATATATGATATGTACGATAAATCCCAGGGCCAGAGTTGGCTCAATGACTTTTATTAATGGGTTGGTTCCCATGAAATGAACTCCGGCATTGAACATCTGGCCAGTTTCTTTAAATCCAAACACTCCATCGAGCAGCAGGAAGGAATTCAGAATTAAATGTACAAAGAGGAACAAAATCAGGAACAAACCTGAAATGCTCATCAGGAGTTTCTGTCCTATAGAAGAAGTCAGTAAATTGCTCATAGAATAACAGATTTTTATTTTAGAAATAGATACACTTTTATTCGAGTCACGAAAGTAAAACTAACAGACTTCACAACCAATTAATTGCAGCATAAAATAGCTAATTTATAATGTTTCTTAGCAGAAACTTCTTTTATGGACTGCCCTGAAATTGTCAAATCAATATATTTGATGTTGCAGGCAAGGAAATCCTTTCAGAAAATATGTATGTTCCTTTTTGCATACACAGCATATTTGCATATTTTTGCAGCACCTTTACAAGAAGAAAACAGAGTAAAGATATTAGACTTCAGACAAGAATATTTGGTTTCATAGTTCAACGGATAGAATAGCGGTTTCCTAAACCGTAGATCCGGGTTCGATTCCCGGTGAGACTACAAAATAGCCACATAGTCAATTGATTGTGTGGCTATTTGAATTTTTGAAAATCTGATTTGAAAGTAGTAGTTGCACAATAAAGAAATATTGTTGATAGATTGTTCAGAAAATCCAGCACCAGTTTGATGATTGAACTTTGATATTTAATAGCTTTAAAACCTGTCTAACCAAAGTCTCTTCAATTAAGAAAACAGTACCAATCATGAAAAATATCCCTGTTATCTCTATCACCAGACGAACTCTGGCTGAAGCTTACGAAGCTGCCTTAACTGCTGTTTATGAACAAGGTACACGGTTCAGAACGCAATACGACAAACCCGACGATCCTGAAAGTATGGATTGTACCATGAATATTACCATCGAAGAGCCGGAAAGCGACCCGATGATCCACATGGCTTTCCCCGGAGGAATTGATGACCTGAAAGAATATGTGCTTGAACTGAAAGGGTACAAAGACCACTGGACCAAAAATATGAATGTTGAAGGCGATACCCGATGGGAATATACCTATCATGGCCGGTTACAGAATTATGGCGTTTGGAAAGAATTGGTTGATGGTGTTTCGCAGGAAGTAGGGCCATTCAAAGTTGACCAGGTGCAGTCAGTCATCAATAAACTCTCGGTACAACCGTTTACAAGGCAGGCACAGATGATTACCTGGATGCCCAATATTGACAGCGACTGTTACGATCCGCCATGCCTTCAGTCGTTGTGGTACCGCATTCTGGAAGACGAAGATGGAATTTACTGGCTGAACTGCAACATCCGCTTCCGCAGCAACGATGCCTGGGGCGCCAATTTTATGAATATGTTTGGCTTTGTTCAGTTTAACAAGGAAGTGATTGCCGCAGGAGTGACAAAAAAAACCGGAAGGGTAGTAAAACTTGGCCGGTTAAACTGGCAGGCCGATTCGTTTCATATTTACGGAAAGGATATTAAGGTTGCGAAGGAAAGACTTTTCGACCGGATTTCGGATATGCCATTTGAAGAACGGACGCTGAATTTCAACGATGAGTTTATTCGTGATATGTATGATCAGGCTGAACCACAAGTAATCGCCAAAATAAAAACATTCGACGATAGCCATTAGCCTTACTTCAGCAACATTCTTGCAGTTCTCCGGCTCTTTTGCTCAACGTAAATGGTACGTCCGGCAGAGATTTGGGCTACACTTTCAGGCGTATAATACCTGATAGTCACCAAATCAAGATCCGTGTTGTACTTTACTTCAAATTTTTCCTGCAGTTGCCTGATCAACACATCAATTCCCTGTTCGGGTTCATCGAAGGCTATTGAAAGGTCAATGGCCGATTGTTGGATCAGTCCCACTTTTAACCGATATTTCGCAAATAAGCTGAACACATCGGAAACGTTGTTGATGCTGATAAACGAAAAATCGTTGGGCGTCAGGGTAATCAGCGCCATGTTCTTTTTTACAATGATTACAGGAACCAGATCGAGTGGATGTTCAACCGCGTGAATAACAGTTCCTGGTTTTTCAGGCTCCAAAAACGACTTTACAAAAAGCGGGATATTCTTATTCTGTAAGGGTTTGATTGTTTTAGGGTGAATGACTTTGGCTCCTGAGTATGATAGTTCGATAGCTTCCTTGTACGACAATTCGTCCAGTTTCTGCGTATTGGAAAAGAAGTCGGGATCGGCATTCAGAATCCCAGGTACATTTTTCCAGATACTTACTTCTTCGGCATCGAGCAAATTGGCCAGAATGGCGGCCGTATAATCCGACCCTTCGCGCCCAAGCGTGGTGGTTTGGTTCGTCAGGGTTCCGCCGATGAATCCCTGTGTAATGTATAAATCGTCCGGTTCGAAGGTAAACAAACGTTTGGCCAAACGCTCCGAAAGTTCCCAGTTGATGTTGGCTTCGCGGTACTGGTCGTCTGTTTTCAGGCAGTTGCGCACGTCCACCCAACGGTTTTTCAGTCCAATACTATTGAAATACAAACTGACAATTTGTGTCGAAATCAATTCGCCAAAAGCTACAATCTGGTCGTATTCGTAGTCAAAATTCAACGACCGTTCGCCTTTGATCCGGTTGCTTAAAAGGCCAAACATTTTTTCGATCTCCGGAAGTTCTGTTGATTCGCCCCAAAGTTCGGAGATAATTCCTTCATGATAAGATTTTACCTCCTGAAAAACAGTCCAGACTTCCGGATCCTGATTGAAATATTTCCGTGCGACCATTTCGAGCGCGTTGGTTGTTTTCCCCATGGCCGAAATGACCAAAACCTTGTTACCGGGATACATTTTCAGGATATTTACTGAACTGCGGACAGCTTCGGAAGAGCTAACAGAGGCGCCCCCAAATTTAAAAACCTTCATGACGGATATGGATTGATGTAATTCTTCCTTTGAACAGGGTCGTGCTGATCAGCTTATTTCTTTAATTCCAAAAACCACAATATGGTATATAGTCCTACCATATTGATTGCTTCGGTATGGTTACCCGGAACCATTACCAGTTTTAGTGTTGATTCGGAAACTCCTTTTGCCAGGAAATCGGTGTACATCTTCTGGCTAAGGCTAAGCGGGATATAATCGTCTGCGGTCCCATGATACAACCGGGTTGGGGTGGTTATCTTCCACGGAGTAATACTATTTGCTGCAAATTGACTTTTTATAGTTGCGAACCTGGTGTCGGAGGCAAATCCGGTACGGAATTCATTAGTAAGGAGGTCTCCCATTTTGGTAGTCAGTTCCGAATTGATGTAACCGCCACTATGCTTTCCATCATATAGACTGGCAATTTTAGACGCATAAGGTGATTTTATGAAATCAGTGATGGGATTTGTAACGAGGCCGGTAGTGATGTAGGCATTCAGAACATAGGTCAGGAAGTACGGCATCGGATAATCGGTTTTCGCGGTAATGAATTCGTTCATATAACCGATGGAATATGGACCGGCAGCGCATGAACTGGCCACAAGGTTAAATTCGGCGGAATAGGTTTTTTCGATGGCATTCTGCAGTTGCATGGTTGCCCAGCCGCCCTGTGAGTATCCAAAGATGAAGAGGTCTTTGGTTGGTTTGGCCACTATTTTTTCCTGATTTCCAAATTCCTTAACTGCCCGCAAAATATCCAAAATGCTTTGGGTAGTTGACTCGGCATGTAAATACGGATGTGGAAGCTGCGACGATGCGCCAAATCCGATATAATCTGGAACCACCACAATAAAGCCCATTGATGCCATACTTTCGAGGAGCAAAAATGCATCATCACGGGGATTTTCGGTTGGCGCTTTGCTTTGCTCAGTATTGGTGCCGTTCTGGAAGCTCATTATCGGATAGTTCCCTGCAGCTTTCGGGAGGCAAACCAGGCCAGAGGCCTGAATGCCCTTGTCTTTATACGTTGTTTTGTATGTAATTTTATAAATTTCAACATCGTTGTTTATTGGGGCAATAAGGGCAAACTGTGGATTGATATTTTTAATATCCTGAACGGTAAGGTTGAATTTATGCTCAACCGAAAGGAAGTATTCATCAGCCTTTGTTTCGGGTACCTCATTATTATCGCACGAATGCAAAAACATTCCGGCAAAAACCAGGATCAGGAAATAATAACGGTGTAGTTTAAAGTCTTTCATGAGTTTGTATTTTTTGTTATTCTTAACTATTGCTTTCAAAACCCAACTCTGCCGCGGAGTTCCGAAGAAATTCGCGGGTAAAATAATCAGGATCAACTATCGTACCGTTCCAAATCAGAATGTCGAGATCAATGTTGCGTGGTCCGAATTTCTGCTGGTTGCGGTCGCGTTCCATTCTGTCTTCAAGCTGTTTCAGGTAAAATGATAGTGTTTTCATATCCATTTCTGTCCGGATACGTACCGCCCCGTTGGTATAATCAGCCTGTTTAAGCTTTCCGATTGGTTTGGTCTGAACCATTTTCGAAACCTGAACAATCTCAACATCGTTTGCTAAAAGCCTGAGCATTTCAGCAATATTAGTTTCGGCATTGATGTTCGATCCGATACCTATAATACATTCGTTCATCGCCCGGCCTCCATTTCAAACGAAACCGACTCTGCAAAACGAAGGGCGTGCGGCTTGTCAACTTCTACTCTGGCCCGGACAACCCGTTTGTCGGCCATAATCAGGTCGAGTATGTTTTTGGTTAGGACTTCGAGCAATTTGAAACGGTTATCCTGTACCAATTCAATGATTTGTTTGGTGATGGTTTTATAATTATATATTCCATCCGATTCATCGGCCAATAGAACTTCTTCAGGAATATCGGCCTCAATTTCAATGTTGATGACAACATCCTGCTTATTGTCTATTTCTTCAGGATTAAACCCGATAAACGTTCTCAGCAATAAATTTTTAACACGGATTAAAGCCATTGATGTGATTGATTATTGATTATTTTCAAATCTTCGAACCTAAATTCTCACCTCCGTCGCAAAACAGAAGCTGTCCGGTCAAATAGTCGTTATCCAGGATGTAATCCAGACTTTTCAGAATGGGATCCAGGCCTCCGGGGCGTTTCATGGCAATGTTCCCGGCCAGTTTCCTAAGATAATCATCTCCTTTATCTTCAGGAGGGAGGATCAGACCGGGTGCAAGTGCATTGACCCTGATACCGGGCCCAAATTCGAGTGCGGCCATTTTGGTTATTTCCCACAAAGCTTTTTTTGACAAAGAATAAGCTGCAAAGTTCGATTGGTTAGTAACAATCCGGCTATCAACAATGTTGACGATTACCCCTGATCGAAATGTCAGGGCAAAATTTCGGGTGAGAATAAAAGGGACCCTGAAATTAATATTCATTAGCCGATCGAAAAATTCAGTCGGGGTACGGCTTATAATGGCTGGTTCAAAAACCGATGCGTTGTTAATCAGTAAATCAACTGTTCCCATTGACTTCAAAACCTGTGGAATCAACTTTTCAACTTCATCGGTTTGATTCAGGTCGGCCTTGAAAAGTCCGAACTGCTGATCGGGGTAACTACCTGCCAGTTCTTTTTGAAATTGTTTGGCTTCTGTTTCCGAAGTGTTGTAATGAATGGCAATATTCCATCCATGTTGTGCCAGATGTAGGGCAATTGCCTTTCCTGCACGTTTAGCTGCACCGGTTATCAGAGCTGTCCTGGCCATTTTATTTATCTTCTATCCAATTTTTTAGCGAGATCTTGCATGAAATCGCCTCTTGAAGGAGTTTTTCGCTCCGGAATTGGATTTGCCTTCGGTTGTATTATCGACTGATCTGATTTTACATCCGAAAGAATCTGCTCGATTAGTACCAATTCAACTTTTGAGAACTGCAAATTTTTAAGGGCAGCAATGTTATCGTCAAGCTGTTGAACCGAGCTGGCACCAATCAGAACTGAGGTAACACGTGGATCTTTGAGCAGCCAGACCAGCGCCATTTGTGCGAGAGTTTGTCCTCTTTGCAATGCTATTTTATTTAACTGCTTCACTTTCCCGATGGCCGGTTCAACCTGTTCAGGTTTCAGGAAACCCCACGATTTGGCGGCTCTTGAACCTTCAGGAATCCCGTTCAGGTATTTATCGGTAAGCAGTCCCTGTGCCAGCGGCGAAAAGGGGATACAGCCGATTCCTTCTTTTTCCAGAACGTTTAAAAGGCCTCCTTCGACCCAACGCTCAAACATCGAATATTTGGGTTGATGAATCAGGCATGGCGTTCCGAGTCCTTTCAATATTTGTGATGCTTCGGCAGCCATTTCTGCGGGATAGTTTGAAATTCCGGCATAAATTGCTTTGCCCTGGCGCACCGCCTGATCAAGCGCCATCATGGTTTCTTCGAGCGGTGTATCAGGATCGGGACGATGCGAGTAAAAAATATCCACATAGTCCAGTTTCATTCGTTTGAGGCTTTGATCAAGGCTCGAAAGCAAATATTTGCGGCTGCCCCATTCGCCATAAGGTCCGGGCCACATCAGGTAGCCTGCCTTGGTTGAAATGATCAGTTCATCGCGGTATGGAGCCAGGTCGGATTGCATTATTTTACCGAAGTTTTCTTCGGCCGATCCGGGAGGCGGCCCATAATTATTGGCCAGATCAAAATGCGTAATGCCAAGGTCAAAAGCGTGGCGGCACATGGCCCGTCCGTTTTCGAACACATCAACTCCACCGAAATTGTGCCACAACCCAAGCGAAATGGCAGGAAGTTTCAAACCCCATTTACCGCAATTGTTGTATGGCATTTGGTTATACCGGTTTTCATCAGCTACATAGTTCATATCCGTTCGATTTTTGTTTTTAATTCCTATTTATAACAGGCCAAATTAAGAAATAAAGTTAGTTCAAAGGATATCAATCCGAACATTTTTATAATTCAAAGGTTAATTTCATAAAAATATATTGTAGTTTCAGACTGAATTGTAAATCATCAATCATTTTAACCATGGACCATCATAAGAAGGGCAAACATACTGAACCGATTTATATTGTTTCAGGGGGAAAAGGGCTGGCAGGAAACCACATGATCCATTCGTTGCTTATTCAATACCCGAATAACAATGTACCTGTTATTATTGTGCCGCTGGTCAGTGAAGAAAAGCAACTGATTGATCTGATAGGAAAAGTAAAAAAAAGTGGGGGATTGATTGCCCATACCCTGGTAAACAGGCATTTGCGTGATTTTTTGAGAAAACTTTGTACGGAAAACGGAGTGAAACATATTGATTTCATGGGCGAGCTGGCTGATTACCTGGACGAAAGACTTGATATTCCATCACTTCAGTCGCCAGGATTGTACAGGGAAATTAACCAGCAATATTATGATCGTATCGAAGCTATTGAATTTACCCTGAACCACGATGATGGACTGAGCCCTGGCAAATTGCACAAGGCTGAAATAATCCTGACGGGCGTTTCCCGTTCAGGAAAAACCCCACTAAGTGTTTATCTGGCGATGTATGGTTGGAAAGTGGCCAATATCCCTTTGGTTTATGGCATCCCGGCGCCCAAAGAGTTATTTGAAGTTGACCCGCAGCGTGTGTTTGGGCTAAGCATTAGTCCGTCTCAACTGATATCACACCGGATGAAACGCCTGCAAAGCACGAATAATACCGACAATGTCAATTATGTTGACGAGCGTTTGGTTGCCCAGGAAATCAGGAGTGCAAATATGATTTTCGAAAGAGGGAAATTTACGGTTATCAATGTTTCGAACAAACCGATTGAAACCAGCGCCAACGAAATCCTGAATACTTTGGCCAACCGTTTTGAATACCGAGGACGACGCCTGGATTCGCCATATACCGAAGCGGTGGAAAAATAGTCACACTGACTACTCCACGGTAACCGATTTGGCTAAATTTCTTGGTTGGTCAACATCGCAACCGCGCAATACAGCAATGTAATATGAGAACAACTGCAATGGAATAATGGCCAGCAAAGCTGTTACAGCCGGGTGAGATTTGGGTATCTCGAAATGGTCGTTTACCATGTTTTTCAACCCGCCGTCGCCTTCGGTAACTACGGCAATAATGTTTCCTTTCCGGGCTTTTACTTCCTGAATGTTGCTTACTATTTTTTCGTAGTAATGGTCTTTGGCAGCAACCACAATCACCGGAAGGTTATCGTCAACTAAAGCAATAGGGCCATGTTTCATCTCTCCGGCAGCATAACCTTCGGCATGGATGTACGAAATTTCTTTCAGTTTCAGGGCGCCTTCCAAAGCAACCGGGAAAAGATTTCCCCGGCCCAGATACAATGCATTTACGGAGTCTTTATATTTGGCTGCAACTTCTTTGATGTGGGGATGCATCACCAATATTGACTTAATTTTTTCAGGAATTTCAGCTAGTTCTTTAATCAGGTCGAGGTAAAGTGCAGGCGAAATATTCCCCTTTTCTTTAGCCAGTTTCAGTGCTAAAAGGGTAATTACCGTAACCTGGGCAGTGAATGCTTTGGTCGAAGCCACCCCGATTTCGATCCCGGCATGGGTATAAACCCCGGCATCGGTCTCGCGGGCAATGCTCGAACCAACTACATTACAGATTCCCAGAATAGTCGCTCCCTTTTCTCTGGCCATTCGCAAAGCCGCCAGTGTATCGGCAGTTTCGCCACTCTGGGAGATAGCGATCACCACATCTTCACTGTTCAGGATGGGATTGCGGTAACGGAATTCCGAAGCATATTCAACCTCGACCGGAATGCGGGCATATTCTTCAATCAGGTATTCGCCCACCAGGGCAGCATGCCACGAGGTTCCGCATCCGATGATAATGATTCTTCTGGCATTCAGTAATTTGGGGAAAACATCGAGCAATCCGCCCAATACAATCTCCGAATGGTCGGGTGCAATGCGCCCCCGGAAAGTATCTTCTATGGTTTTAGGCTGTTCGAAGATTTCTTTCAGCATATAATGTTCGAAATCTCCTTTTCCCAAATCTCCGATGGTCATATCCACTTTCGTAATTTTGAAAGCTGCCGGAATATTTTCAACTGTTTTCAGGGTAAGGCTGTCGTTGGTAATGATGGCCACATCGTGGTCGTTCAGGTAAATTACACTGTCGGTATAATTGATAATAGGCGTGGCATCGGAAGCAATAAAGTATTCGCCCCGGCCTAATCCAATTACCAGCGGGCTACCTTTACGGGCGGCAATTAACTGCTTTTTTTCATTCTTGCAGATAACCACAATACCATAAGCTCCAACTACTTTCGAAAGCGCCAGTCTGACAGCAATTTCGGCATTCGCTTCATCCACATTTTTGTAAAAATATTCGATCAGGTTAACCAGAACTTCTGTATCGGTATCCGATTGAAAAGTATATCCTTTTTTTGACAGGTCAGATTTTAATTCGGCGTAATTTTCGATAATCCCATTGTGCACCAGCACAAAGTCTCCGTTCATTGAAGTATGCGGGTGGGCATTGCGGTCATTGGGTTCGCCGTGAGTGGCCCAGCGCGTGTGCCCAATTCCGATGTGTCCGCTGATATCTTCGGTTGCAACATGTTTTTCAAGGTCCGAAACACGGCCTTTGCACTTGTAAACATTTAATGAGTCGTTAAAGATAGCCAGTCCGGCTGAATCATAACCTCTGTATTCAAGACGCTGAAGCCCTTGTATCAGGATGGGATAAACATTTTTATCTCCAATATAGCCGACGATTCCACACATACGATTCTATTTAAGAGTTATCGGGAATGGGGGATTATTTTATTTTGGAATATGTTATTTCCAATCTGATTCCGGTTTTGCTGGTTGCTCCTTTAAGTACCACTCTCCTGAATGATGCACTCCTGAAAGCTGTAGCAAGGTGGAATCCATAATTTTCTTTTTTCTTTTCAATTATTTCCTGCATGTGTTTGGCGATATTAAACCGGTAGGTTTTATCGGTACTGTCATATCTACCTCCATAATACAGCGACGAGAAAGCAACATCAGAAGGCAGATATTCTTTGCCATCCTTATCCAATGCAGTTAAAACCAACTGTTGAGGTGGGTAGTACCTGGCTGTATCAGAAACGATGGTATCAACCTGAAAAATAAGCTCAGCCTGATTGATGGCAATGTTTGCCGATTGATCGCTGTTATCCGGAATCAGTTTCGTCCAGTTTTCAAGATCAGGAATCAATATTTTGGATCGGAGACCACCGGTAGTCTGAAGGTAAATCAAACTATCCTGATTAACCTGTTTGTTGAGGTTGGCTGCAAAGGTGGTTTTTGAATAGTCGTGGGTGAAACGGCTGACCCTTGCTGTATTTTCGTTAATATTATAATTATAATACAAGGAATCTTTTTCGCTGTTGTGGTAGTGCATAACCATTCGGGAGCCGGAAGCAAGGGTGTATATTCTCATGATGGCTCCACCCTGGTTCAGATCACCTGCTTCAATATACAGACCTTTAAAATATGTCAGGAACTTGTCGTTATCCGACCAGGTCAATGAATCGGCAGCCATTAATTTCTGGATCAGTTTCTGATCCAGTTTGATAGCTATAACCTGAACAACTGTATCTTTTGGATTCTTCTTGGTTGATCCGTAGATGTTGGTCAATGAGTCAAGCTTAAATTTGGGGATATAATTTTTTTCAGCCAGGACTTCACTTTTGGCAAGACTTTTCAGGTCCACATCCTGATCATATTTTTGGTCAATATCCAGGTCGGAAGCCAATTCGTAAACCTTCAGTTTCTGCGGGGTTATTGTATCTCCATATTTTTCCAGATACAGCAGATAAAGTACCAGCGAGTCAATCTGAGCATTTTTCGAAAAATCAGGATAACCGGTCAGGCGAAACTGACAGGCAAAATCGGCAGTTGTTTTACCGAAAACCGGATCATTAAAGGTGCCGAGTAAATTATAAGCCGGTTCATCAGTCCGCTGTTTTTCGTCGGTCAGGCTATAAGCTTTAATGGTTCCTTTTTCGGTTACTTTTCCTACCGCCACCAAATCGCCCGGAAGCAGCAAGTCTTTTCCCAGATCATTAATATCGTTCGTGCAACTCCAAAATGTAATTACTATGCATACAAATCCAAATATGAATTTGTATATTAATGCGTGCTCTTTTTTCACCAATAATTGTTTTAAACTGTTTGACCTACTTTCTTACAACATCTTATCATATAAGTCGTTGTAAGCATCAATATAGGTATGTTCGGGTTGGTATTCTAAAAATAATTTTCCTGACAATTGAATGTATTCTGATATCTCATCGTTAATTTTAGGACTTCCCTGAATTACAGCGTCAGAATACCGGACAGCAAGTTTGCTAACGTTCACATAGCTTGGATCATCAACAACTTCAACATCTTCGTTTTCGATTTTGCCCATTTTCAGTTTATTGATGAATGTGGCATCCAGTGGTTTTTTAAAATCATCATGATATACCGAATAAATAACTTTTGAGTTTACAAACAAAGGATCGTCATTGTATGCCTTCTTGATGTACAGGGGTACAAGAGAAGTCAACCAGCCGTGGCAATGAATCAGGTCGGGGGCCCATCGCAGTTTAATTACAGTTTCTAAAACCCCGCGGGCAAAGAAAATAGCCCTTTCATCGTTATCGGTGAATTCATTTCCTTTCGAATCTTTCAAAACGTGCTTACGCTGAAAATAATCTTCATTATCTATAAAATACACCTGCATTCGCGCCGATTGTATAGAGGCGACTTTAATAATTAAGGGGTGGTCGGTATCGTCAATAATGAGGTTCATCCCCGACAGGCGGATCACCTCATGCAATTGATTCCGACGTTCATTCACACTACCATATCTAGGCATAAAAGTCCGGATTTCCTTACCTCTTTCCTGAATTCCCTGTGGCAGGAACCTGGATTTTTTAGACATTTCTGTCTCTGGAAGGTAAGGGGTAATTTCTGATGAAATAAATAAGACTTTTTTCTTTTCCATTTATATCGCCTGAGTTTAATAGTGCAAAATTAGTAAAATATCGGCAATATTCAATTCCAGCAGGTTACAGTGATCTTAAAAAACCTTAAGATGAACGTATTTGTGTTAATTTATTTATTTACTTTGCACCCTCATTTTTAATCCAAAATGCAGGTAGTAAAGCACATAAACGATATTCGCACTATACTGAACGACAAGCGAAAAGAGGGATTGAGTATCGGATTTGTTCCAACTATGGGGGCTTTGCACAATGGGCACATCTCGTTGGTTGAGCTGGCCGGACAACAAACCGGATTGGTGGTAGTCAGCATTTTTGTAAATCCCACCCAGTTTAATGACAAAGCCGATTTGGAACGGTACCCGCGCGATCTGCAGAAAGATGTGGATTTATTGACGCCTACAGCCTGCCAGTTGGTTTTTGCTCCTGAACCCGATGAGATTTATCCTGAACCCGATACCCGGCAATTCAACTTTGGAGCCCTTGAACAGGTGATGGAAGGAAAATTCAGGCCAGGACATTTTAACGGAGTGGCNNAAAGACTTTCAACAACTGGCTATTATCAATGAACTGGTGAGGAAATATAAACTTCCGGTTGAAATTATTCCCTGCCCGATCATACGTGAACCGGACGGATTAGCAATGAGTTCGCGCAATATGTTGCTGAGTTCCGAACAAAGACAAAACGCAGTTCATATATCGGCCACCCTATTTAAGGCCTTAAACAAAACCAACGGTTACACCGTACAAGAACTTTGCAAATGGGTGATAAACCGAATCAATGAAAATGAGTATTTGAACACCGAGTACTTCGAAATTGTTGATTCTGTTACACTCCAGCCTGTGAAAAGCTGGGACGGACCAAGCGAAAAAGTTGGCTGTATTGCTGTTCACTGCGGAAAAGTTAGGTTAATTGACAATGTGAAATTTAAAAAATGAAAATGATCATCGAAATTTGCAAATCAAAAATTCATAAAGTAACTGTTACCGAAGCCAATCTTCAGTACGTCGGAAGTATTACCATTGATCAGGATTTGATGGATGCTGCCAATTTAATTGAAAACGAAAAAGTTCAGGTTGTAAACATTAATAACGGCGAACGGATCGAAACTTATGTGATTAAAGGTCAACGTGGTTCAGGGGTGATTTGTTTGAATGGCCCGGCTGCCAGAAAAGTTGCTGTTGGCGATGTGGTCATTATTATTTCGTATGCCCAGATGGATTTCGAAGAAGCCAAAACATTCAAGCCCTGGTTAGTATTCCCTGATACCGAAACCAATAAATTGATTTAAGGTTTAATGTTTTTAAGCGCCTTAATATTTACGGTTTAAGTAAGGTTATCTCTTTGGTCCAACTAGGAGTAACCGCATCATTTTCGAATACGGATATCTTTGTCTTACTAATTGCGTTTGAATCCATCATACTCTCAAAACGAATCTGAAAATCAATCTCACCGGTTCTGGTTGACGAGAATATTCTTGATTTATCGTTAGCATTCCAATCAGAAAATTCCCAGCCGGTATTGTCCTGAAAAGCCGGAAATAACCAATTTTGGCCATTGATCTTCACTTTTAAACTTGTACCTTCCGCAAGAACCGCGTTCATCGAGTAGGTACCCGATGTATATTCTGTTTTTGCCCTGTCCAGAATATTCAATCCGCTTTTGCCTGAAATTGGGTAAGAAATCAGATTGGTAAACACAAAATCAGTATTGGAAATAAACCGGGCGATGTATTTTTCAAAATCCGGAACAGTTACCTTGAGGCCAATTGTTTCGTAACGGGCTTCCAGGTTTTTCCTGATTTGAACCGGTTTAATGGTTTTTGCATTGTTGATTAAGGCGCTTCCCAAAGTCTGGCTGTTTAAAATTCCGTCAGTGCGGATATCGGTATTGATATTCGCCAGAAATTCCGATAAATCAGAAACCGCTGAATATCCTTGCAGGATTACTGAAATAGCCAGCAACATGGCATTTTCGTCACCCGGCTTTGAAATGTCGAGCGATTCCGATTCGGTCGTGGTTGGTTTTTCCATTTCGAATATTTTCAGGATTTCTGACTGAGCCTGCTTTTTGGCTGCCTCAAAGGTGGCTCCGTTCGACAAAAGGTATTCGACCCTCGCTTTTTCTAAAGTCGTCAATAAATTAACATTTAAACTTGCCCTGTTTGTTAAATCTGACAGGGTGTATAAAGTTAACTGGGCTTTCGAATTACTGTTTGAAACTTCATCGAAGTAAAATCCATCAGCTTTCATCAGTACAAATTGTGTGGCCAGTTCAACATTTTTTACCTCAAAAGTACCGCTGTTATCCAGGATTTGAGTAGGATAATTTTTCCCTGTTGGCGTCAATGCAGACGATAATTCTGAAATTGTAATTGAGGTGCCATTTAAGAAAGGCCCTTTTTGTGCGTAGCCGTTCAATTTTTCCAACGACAAACCGGAGTTATTATCCTTTTCGCACGAAATGAAGACAAGAAATAAAATAACGAGCTGAAACAATTGATTTTTTTTCACAGTAAGTGGATTCATGGGGTGGATTTCTTCTTGATTATCGTTTTCAACCGGAATTAATTTCTCACTGAAAAATAAATCCCTGATGTTTGCTAACGATTAAACGATAATCTCATTCCGATATTGCTTGAAACAATATTCCCTTCTGCATAAATCAACGTTCCATTTACAAAAGTGCGGGTGACCTGATGCGAAAATTCCATCCCTTCGAAAGGCGACCAGCCACATTTGTACAGAATATTTTCAGGAGTGACTACCCAATGATGGGCCGGATCAACCAACACCAGATCAGCATAATAACCTTCTCGAATGTAGCCGCGACGGTCAATGCGGAACAAGTCAGCTGGTGCATGGCACATCTTTTCAATTACCCGTTCCACCGAAATCAAGCCTTTTTTGCTCATTTCGAGCATGGCCGTCAGCGAATGCTGAACCAAAGGCCCGCCCGATGGGGCTTTAAAATAGGAGTGTTCTTTTTCCTGAAGGGTGTGCGGGGCATGGTCGGTGGCCACCACGTCAATTTTATTGCCGCGTAAAGCTTCCCAAAGGGCTGCCTTGTCGTCAGCCGATTTGATTGACGGGTTCCATTTAATACGGTTTCCAAGTGTCATATAGTCATGCTCGTCGAACCACAAATGATGGACGCAAACTTCAGCGGTAATATGTTTATCCTTCACGTTTCCGGCGCTGAAAAGTTTCATTTCATCGGCGGTCGAAAGGTGCAAAACATGCAACCTGGTTCCGAATTTAGTGGCCAGTTCAACGGCTTTGGCCGATGATTTAAAACATGCTTCGGCACTCCGGATTTTGGGGTGCGCCGACAGCGGAACGAATTCGCCGTATTTTTCACGGTAGAGTTCCGTGTTCCGGATGATGGTTGGTTCATCCTCACAATGTGTGGCCACCAGCAATTTGGTATTTCGGAATATTTCGGAAAGGACATCTTCGTTGTCAACCAGCATGTTTCCGGTTGAGGAACCCATAAAAATTTTAATCCCACAAACCCTGGAGCCATCTGTTTTCAGCACTTCCTCCAGATTATCGTTGGTGGCGCCCATGTAAAACGAGTAGTTCGCAGCCGAAACTTCGGCTGCACGCTGATATTTCTGTTCAAGTATTTCCTGGCTCGTGGCTTGCGGGTTGGTATTGGGCATTTCCATAAACGAAGTTACCCCCCCGGCCACTGCAGCCCTCGATTCGGTAGCAATCTCACCTTTGTGCGTAAGCCCGGGTTCGCGAAAATGAACCTGATCGTCAATCACGCCCGGAATGAGGTATTTGCCGCCGGCTTCAATTAGGACCGCGCCTTGCACTTCGTCCGGGGCCGGTTCACCTGTATATACTTTGGAGATAAACTCTCCGTCAATCAGCACGGCTCCTTTAAAAATCCTGCCTTCAGTGATAATCCTTGCGTTTTTAATGAGTGTCTTCATGGGTTAACTTTTTTATACGATACAAACCAGCTTCTGATTTTCATTTTCAATACTCCCCAAAGCGCTTCGTTGAAAATACCCCCGCTCATTTTTGAAGTTCCCTGTTTGCGGTCTTTAAAAATGATGGGCACTTCCACTATTTTGAAGCCATGTTTCCAGGTTTTAAACTTCATTTCAATCTGGAATCCGTAGCCTTTCAGCCTGATGTTGTCGAAATCAATGGTCTCCAAAACCTTTCGATGGTAGCATTTAAATCCTGCCGTTGTATCCATGATTTTCATCCGCGTGATGGTCCGAACATAAACTGAAGCCAGATAGGACATTATAACACGGCCGAGAGGCCAGTTAATTACGTTAATTCCTGAAATATAGCGCGATCCGATAGCCAGCGAAGCTTTTTGTTCCACACAGGCAGTTAATAATCGTTTCAAATCTTTGGGCTTGTGCGAAAAATCGCAGTCCATTTCAAAAATATATTCGTAATCACGTTCCAGCGCCCAGTGAAATCCGGCCAGATAGGCTTTCCCAAGTCCCTGCTTCCCGGCGCGTTTCAGGATATGAAGCAATCCGGGAAATTCCGGCATTAGCCGTTCAACGATAGCAGCAGTTCCATCCGGCGAATTGTCGTCAATGATCAGTATTTCGAAAGGCGTTTTCAACGAAAAGACTTTACGGACCATTCGTTCGACATTTTCTTTCTCGTTGTAGGTTGGAATTAATACCAGGTTTTGATGCACGTTTATAGTTTTTATATTTCAGGACTAAATTAAGGCTTTTTCTTGATAGCCTCGACCAGGTTAGGTATGTTTAACAATTTTTAGTTGCATTTGTAATTCTGATTTCAAAACAACAGTCCGGCCTTTTGCTATTAGTTGTTGTTTTGACATTTAAAAACGGTTATCTTCATACCTCATAAAATATGAATGTCATGTATTTGAAAAACTTTTTCATCATTCTGTTTTGCCTCCTTGTCGTTGATTCCAGCGCTCAAAAGACTTCCCCGGAGCTCAAAGTCGTTTCTTCCCCCTCCGGAAGTTTATATACACAAATTAATAAGAAAGGAAAAACAGTCATTCCCAATGGCCGTTTCATAACTCCTTTCGGAAAATCAATCGAAGTTGCCCCCCATCCATTCGGATTAACCCTGAGCGCCGATGGAAATACGGCTGTAACAGCCAATTCAGGCATATCGCCTATCTCAATTTCAATTATAAAAAATCTCAAATCGGCCAATCCTACTGTCATGCAGGTCCCTCCCGGAGCATCAACCGACAAGGGAGTGCTTGCCTCTGTATTTATGGGACTGGCTATTTCTCCCGATAACCGGATCGTTTATGTGGCGGGAGGTCAGGAAAATAAAATTTACCTGTTCTCGGTGGATTCCGGCGCTAAACTCGATTCAATAGATTGTTCAATTTCTGAAAACGGGCAAAAAACTCAGGATGGCTATATTGGCGATATGAAACTAAGCAAAGATGGCAGGTATCTTTATGCCGTTGATCAGATGTTGTTTCGCCTGATTGTGGTTGACACACAGTTAAAGAAAATTACTGCGAGTGCAAAAACCGGCCGCTATCCGTTTGGTATCGTGCTTTCGCCCGACCAGCAGAAAGTTTACGTGGCCAATGTGGGAATGTTCGAATACAGTAAAATTGGCAACATCGAAGCCGAAAAAGACTATAAAAATGCCCTGGATTTTCCGGCATTTGGTTTTGGAACTGAAGAAATGAAAAAAGGAACCCGAATCGGATCCCAGAATATTCCGGGTTTGGGCGATCCCAATGTACCCGAATCATTTTCGGTATGGTCGTTTTCAGTAAAAAATCCACTGAAACCCGAAGTTCAGGCTAAAATTAAAACCGGCTTTCTGGTAGGCGAACTCCTTGAAGGAATTCCGGCAGTAGGCGGTTCGAGCCCAAGCTCGCTGGCAGTAACCGACAAGTATGTTTTTGTCAGCAACGGTAACAACGACAACATTTCGGTAATCGACATCATTCATGACACCATTACCGCCGAAATCCCGCTTAAACTACATCCGGCAGTCAGACAATTTCGTGGTGTCATTCCTTTCGGACTGGCCGTTTCGCCCGATCAAAAGCGACTTTTCGTTGCCGAA
Source organism: Prolixibacteraceae bacterium (assembly GCA_003457135.1). Lineage (GTDB taxonomy): Bacteria > Bacteroidota > Bacteroidia > Bacteroidales > Prolixibacteraceae > Aquipluma. The sequence goes on along the minus strand of DMSQ01000066.1, from coordinate 41,619 downwards.
TCGGGGATCAATGCCATCGGGGTCATTGACATTTCAACATTACAAGTGGCCGGGCATATCCCAACAGGCTGGTTCCCTTCCAAATTGGAAGTTTCTCCGGATGGAAAAACGCTGGTGGTGAGCAACGCCAAAGGTTTTGGGAGCGGGCCAAACGGTGGAAAAGCCTTTCAGGAAGGAAAAGAAGGCAGCTACATTGGCAACCTGATGAAAGGGACTGTTTCTGTCATTGAAATTCCTGGCGATAAAAAACTTGCTAAACTGACAGAAAAGGTGATCAGGAACAATTACAGAATTGAAAATTACCAGAAAGTAATAAAACAACGGAAAGGTAATCCGATTCCTGTTTATGGAGGTGAAAAGGAATCACCGGTCAAATACCTGGTTTTCATTTCGAAAGAAAACCGCACATACGACGAGGTCTTCGGGCAAATTAAAAAAGGTAACGGCGATTCCACCATTGCCAGGTATGGGTACAATGCCACTTTTACAAACCACAAAAAAACCTTGAAAGTTGAAAATACCACCGTGATGCCCAACCACCTGAAACTGGTTTCCGAATTTGCCATGTCTGACAATTTTTATGTAGATTCGGATGTATCGGCCGACGGGCACCGCTGGCTGGTGAATACATACCCCAACGAGTGGGTGGAATCAACTGTCGCGGCAAGTTATGGCGGCAACCGGTCGTACAACGAAAAGTCAATGGCGCCCGGAAGCCTTGCCATGAACGGATCGGCTGGCGCTATTTACCCTGAAGATTACAACGAAGCCGGCTCGATGTGGGAGCATCTGGAACGCAACAAGGTTGAATTCTATAATTTCGGTTTTGGGGTCATGTTCGAACCCTCCTTTTACAAGGAATCGTTTAAATATTCAGGCGTCAGACAATACGTCAATTATCCTGTTCCACTGCCCATGTTTTCGCGCACCTCGAAAATGTTCCCAACTTACAACATGGCTATTCCTGATCAATTTAGGGTAAATCAGTTCATCAAAGAGTTCGATGAAAAATGGATAACCCCCGGAGCCAAAATGCCGTCCATGATTACGGTTATCATTCCGAACGATCATGGCGCTGACGAACGTCCTGAAGCCGGTTATCCGTTCAGGGAAAGTTATATGGCCGATAACGACCTTGCCGTTGGCCGGATTGTGGAATATCTTTCTCATACCCCTTTCTGGAAAAATATGGCTATCGTGATTACCGAAGATGACGCACAAAACGGTGTTGACCATGTTGATGCCCACCGCAGTATTCTAATGGTCATATCTCCTTACGCCAAACGCAACTATGTTTCGAAGGTCCATTACAGTTTTGGAAGTATTTTCAAAACCTTCTGGAATGTTTTGGGCATGCCCTACCTGAACCAGTACGACGCTGCGGCCAACGACTTTGCCGATATGTTCACCGGAATCCCTGATTTTACACCGTACAACGCTGTCCCGGTTAATCCACTCATGTTTGATCCGAAAAAAGCATTGACTCCGCTGGACGAAAATTTTGACTGGGAAGCCGTGAAAGAATCTCCCCTGATTGATGATGTGAAGGATATGCCAAACGATCAGAAAGAAAAAAAGGAATATCGGTTGGAAGATCAGAAAAGGAAATAGTTTCAGACATGGATAAAGAGCTCCATATTTTTTTATCTGTTTAGTTTTATTCCCGGCGCGACTTCAAGTCGCACTGGGAATTGCCCTGACTGAAGTCCAACGGAGATAATCCAACATGCATTACCATTTTTTCTGCCCTTCAGGAACAGGAGGTAAATTTGCATCTCGTCTTTTAATGGCTTGCCTGAAGAATTCTTTCACTTTTGCTGTTTCTGAAGCTTTAAGTTTAACGTCAACACCTTCCTTGCCCTCATAAAGTCGGTACATTATTTTCTGTGAATTGGCTATCGAAACCCAAAGGTTTTCGGGTATCACAAATTTGCGCGTCATCAACTTGCCGTTGTATTTGTATTCTGTTGAAATCAACCTGATTTTTTCTTGATCCAAATTTAAAAAGAGGATCGAATCGGGTTCACCGACACCCACCGGAGTGGTTATTTGAAATTCGGCAATCAGAATGGTTTGTCCTTTTTTAAATTGCTGAAAAAGATAGTTCACTTTCAGGTCGTAATACTTTCGGTTACCAAAACTTTCGGTTTGTTCGGATGAATAAGCCTTCAGGTTTTGTGCCAGCTTAATCCCTTTAATCTCTTTGAATGAATCTTCTATTTCAATTATCCTGTTCGTTGTAGCGCAAGAAAACAGAAAAAGCAAGAATCCCCCAATCAGTAGAGAATGTTTCATGGTCATCTAAATTATAAAAAAAGAACATCAACACAGGTCAAAAATTGTTCCATTCAAATACATTTATACACAATCATTATGAAAACTCCCCGGCAAACGTTTACAAACATTAACAACTCATTTTAATTCGCTATTAAACTTTAAATGTTTAGGGTTGTCTGAAGGATATTGACATGAAAAAAATTGAATTACAGAAAACAATTAAACGAATAGTGATGAAGATGAAAAATTTATTGATTTTGCTGTTATTAATCCTTACAACAGCGGGTAGTGTTTTATCGCAGGTTCCTCCGGCTGCTGCCAATCCTGGCGCAACGAACGTACTAAAAGCCGGAAAAATAAAAGGAAAAATTATTGAAGCTGAGTCGAAAGCTCCTATGGAATACGCTAATATAGCCATTTACCGTAAACAGGACTCCAAATTAGTAACCGGAGGTATTGCCAATGAGACCGGCTCTTTTGAGATCACTGATCTGCCCTTTGGTACATATTATATTGAGGCTAATTTTATTGGGTTTGAAAAATTCACAATTAACGAGATTAAAATCATCCCGAATTCGGCATCGGTTGATATGGGAACCATTGAACTGGCTGTTGACCGGACCAAGGTTGGCGAAGTTGAAGTGATTGGTGAACGTAGCAGGGTTGAATACAAGATTGACAAAAAAGTAATCAATGTAACCAACGACATCAATGCTGCGGGTGGTACTGCAATTACTGTACTCGAAAATACACCCTCAGTTGAAGTAGATATTGACGGAAATGTGAGCCTTCGCGGTTCTTCGAGTTTTACAGTTCTGATTGACGGACGCCCCAGTGTGCTGAGCGGAAGCGATGCGTTGAAGCAAATCCCTTCATCAGCCATTCAAAACATCGAAATTATTACTAACCCATCGGTAAAATATGATCCCGACGGAATGGCCGGCATTATCAATGTGGTCATGAAGAAAAACGTACTTTCAGGCATGAACGGAATCATAAACCTAAACCTGGGTACAGGCGAAAAATATGGCACCGACCTGATGCTGAATTACAAGACCAAAAAATATAATGTATTTTTTGGTGGAAACTGGAACGACAATTCCGATTGGGGGAAAATGAAAATGACCCGTGAAACGTATGACAACGATACCACAACTTTCCTGATTACTGACGGAAAAAGAAATCAGTCGAGGGGTGGGCAGCAAATCAAGGGAGGGTTTGATTATTTTCTAAGTGACAATACTTCGGTAACTGTTTCAGGGGAAGTGGGAAAATATAATTTTGATGGTGAAGGTGGCGGAAACCTGCATAAATACCAGCAACCTGCCAACATTGATGTTTATTCGGTACAGGCAAATAACTCTTCACGCAAGGGTAATTATGTCAGCGCTACAACCAGTTTCCTGACCAAATTCGACAAGACAGGGATGCACAAACTCGAGGGGAATTTTAATTACAGATTCCGCGATGGACTTGCATTCGAAAACATTGATGAATATGTAACTGATGGCACTTATAGTCAAACCAATAATTTCCTGTCGCGTGTAATAACCAATAATGATGAGAAGTCGAACGATTACCGGATAAAACTGGATTATACGCTTCCACTCAAAGAGGGGGCAAAATTCGAGGCTGGCCTTCAAAGCCGGTTACAGAGCGAGAAGGAATATTTCTTTTTCAAAAATTACGATCCGTCAATCGGTACCTTTATAAATAACCCACTGTTTACCAGCGACATGTTTTTCAAGGAAGATATTCATTCCATTTATTCAACCTACTCCGGAAATTTAAAGGCTGTCCAGTTTATGATTGGTTTAAGGGGTGAATATACTAACCGCTCTATTGATCATTCAAAGGTGGACAAACCTTATACGCTCGACCGGTTTGATGTTTTTCCTTCAGCCCATTTATCGTACGAGCTGGTTGATAAAAGTCAGTTCATGACCAGTTATTCGCGACGCATTAACCGACCTGATGGCCGCGATTTGGATCCTTTCCCCAGTTACATGAACCAATACACCATTCGTATGGGTAACCCGAACCTGAAACCTGAATACACCGATTCATACGAGTTCAGCTACATGCGCAAGTTTGGAAATTCATTTGTTTCGTTTGAAACATTCTATCGCACCACCAACAACCTGATGACAAGAATTCAGGAGTTGAAAGACGATGGTGTTATTTACATGTACACCGAAAACCTCAACCGCGATCATTCGCTGGGAGGCGAGATTATGGGAAACATCAATGTGACGAAATGGCTGTTGGTAAACAGTAGTTTCAGTATTTACAACTACAAGATGAAAGGTGAAGTGCTGGGCAAGCCAGTTGACAGACAAAGTACCAATTATTCAGGACGGTTGAATGCTACAGTGAAATTTTCAGGCGACAGCCGCATGCAACTCACCGGATTCTACCGCGGACCATCAGTTTCGGCACAAGGCGAACAAAAAGGAATGGTTTTTACCAATCTGTCGTACCGTCAGGATTTTATGAAGAAAAAACTCTCGGCAACCCTCAGTGTACGCGACTTACTGGGAACGATGCGCATGGAAGGGAACTCGTCCGGCCCAAATTTCAAATCAACTTTCAAAATGCAGCGTGAACCGCGTGTCCTCATGCTGACATTGAGTTACAAAATCAATAACTATAAGATGGACAGATCAGCGCCTACAGAACAACCCTCCCAGGGCGGCATGGAAGATGTGTTTTAAATAATTGTCAGAAAAGAGAAAAGCGGAACCCGGGTGACTGGAGACCGCTTTTTGAGTTTTAGATAATTGGTTAGTTTACAGTGCATTTAATCCTGTCAGGTTTTCAAAATTTGACAGGATCAAGGTCTGTTTCACTTTATTACCGGAGTTCCAAATGCAAGAACTGTCTTTCCGGCCACATCGTTGATGATGATGGCGGCCATCATATACCAGGCCGAAAAGGCACAAAGGATAAGTTCGTACCCGGCAACTTTATTCCACATCGGATCGCCAAAATGTCCCAGATCAAGGAGAATGAATCCAAGCAGAAGCAACCCTAAGGTCACTGCCATGGCTTTATGTATCCGCAATGAGGCAACAAACAATATTGCCGTGTAAAGAGTCCATGCAACAAGGTAGTAGCCAATATCAGTAGTGCTTGATTCATAAATTTTAAAGTGGTTTAAAATCCAGATCAGTCCCAGACCAATCCAGAAGCTGCCGTAACCTACAAAAGCGGAATAGCCAAAGTTATTTCCTGTTTTCTGTTCCTGAAAGCCTGCAATCATTTGGGCCAGGCCACCAAAAATAAATCCCATTGCCACAACCGGGCCAAGTCCCATCAGGCCAATGTTATGAAACTGAAGCAAGAGTGTTGTCAATCCAAAACCTGCAAGGCCAACAACTGCCGGATTACCCATCTTTTTTTTCATATTGTTTAGTTTTTAGTTCACGTAAATATAGAATTAGTTTTTAATATCCGGCAATTCCACCTCCAAACGGCTAATAGAAAATAAAAAAGGAGCCTTGCAGCTCCTTTCCCTGTTCCTTATTTGTATTTCCAAATTGTATTAGACTAATTTGGCATTTAATGTTATTGTTGCAGTGCCTCCGGCATAAAGTCTGGAGATTGGGCATCTGTCTTTTGCAGTAACCGATAGTTCTGCAAATTTTTCCTGCGAAAGCCCGGTACATTTTACCACGGTGTCTAACACAATACTGGTAATTGCCGGTCCACCATCAACTGTCCCCAATGTAACCGATGCTTCAGTTTCAATACTTTCCGGATTTAAACCCTCGCCGCTAATCAGCGCTGATAAAAACATGGAGTAACAACCAGACTGTGCTGCTCCTACCAATTCTTCCGGATTTGTTCCCGGTGCATTTTCGAAACGGGTGGCAAATGTAAATGGGCCGCTGTAACCCGTAAAATTCATATTTCCCTTTCCCTCTTTAAGTGTTCCGTTCCAAACCGATTTTACTTTTCTAACTGTCATGATTTTTGGTTTTTTTGGTTATAAAATTATAAAGTTGGTTGTCCGGGTTCCCAGTCACAGGCTGTTTTTCCCGGGGTCTGCGTAGCTTCCAAAGCCCTCAGTACTTCGGCAACACTTCTTCCGGTCGAATCGTTGTTCGCGTTTACCCATTGAATTATGCCTTCAGTGTCAACAATATAAGTAACCCTGTAAGCCACTTTTCCTGGTTGTAAAATACCAAGTTTTTTACTTAGCTTTTTTGAAGTATCAGAAATTAGGGGAAATGTAAGATTTGCAAGTTTCTGATCGTTGTTTCTCCATGCCAAATGTACTTCCTCAGTATCAGTAGATGCACCATACAATACTGTATTTAGGGCAGTGAATTTATCGTGATTCTTATTGAACTCCACAATTTCTGTAGGGCATATAAAAGTAAAATCTTTGGGATACCAAAACATTACCATCCATTTACCCTCTTTTTTATGATCTGCTTCCGTTATTTCACCAAATTGTTTATTCGCTAAAATTGCCGGCTTCTTAAATTTTGGAAATTTGTCTCCTACGGTTTTCATGATTATGATTTTTTACAATTTAAAATATATTGACTTGATAAAAATAAAAGACAAATATACGCCATGTTTGTTCGCCGGTCAAATCGAATTTTTCAATCCTGAATAGAAAAAAACTATAAAAAAAATCATTTACTTGATTTTATACTGAACTGTTTTCAATACACTTAATCGAAGGTTTTTTGGCGGGTATATTTTAATTCAAAAGTTAGAACTTCCAGGCTTGGTGATTCACGAAGATAATTTTACCTTTAGGGGATTTTTTTAATCAAGCTCATTTATTTCAATACCTAAATCAAATTTTAATTATTTAACCAATGGAAAACAAGTCAAGCAGAAGATCATTTATTGCAACTACCGCAACTGCGGCTGCCGCAATTACCATTCTTCCTAGTAATGTAGTTTCAGGAATGGGTTATAAAGCGCCCAGCGACAAATTAAATATTGCCGGTATTGGGGTCGGTGGTATGGGAGCTGCTAACCTGAAAAACCTGAAGTCTGAAAACATCGTGGCCTTATGTGATGTTGACTGGAAATATGCTGATCCTACCTTCAAATTATTCCCGGGAGCGAAGACGTACAAGGATTGGAGAAAAATGTACGACGAATTGGGCAAGTCAATTGATGGTGTTGTGGTGGCTACCGCCGACCATACTCATGCCATTATTGCTTCAACTGCCATGGCAATGGGCAAACATGCCTATGTACAAAAACCTCTGACGCACACTGTTTATGAGTCGCGTTTGCTTACCAAACTGGCCGAAAAAAACAAATTAGCTACTCAAATGGGTAATCAGGGTTCATCTGGCGAAGGTGTCAGCCTGACCTGCGAATGGTTGGCCAATGGCGAAATTGGTGAAGTAACCAAAGTGGAAGCATTTACTGACCGTCCGATCTGGCCTCAAGGATTAAATACTCCAAAACAAGGACAATGGGTTCCTGAAACTCTGGACTGGGATTTATTTACAGGTCCGGCACAAATGCGTCCTTTCAACGAAATTTATCACCCATGGAACTGGCGCGGATGGTGGGCTTATGGAACCGGCGCTCTTGGAGATATGGCCTGCCATATTTTACATCCGGTCTTCATGGGACTTGAATTAGGCTATCCGACCAAAGCTCAGGGTAATTCAACCTTATTGCTTCAGGACTGTGCTCCAACGGCTCAGGCGGTAAAATTAACCTTCCCTGCCCGCGCAGCAAAACGTGCATGGAAAGGATCGAAAAAAGGCGCTCAGCTTCCGGCTGTTGAAGTTTTCTGGTACGATGGAGGAATTAAACAAATGCTCCCTCAGGGATGGCCTGTTGGTAAGAATCCAAACGATAATGGTGGTGGCGTATTCTTCCATGGAACAAAAGGTGTATTAGTTTGTGGATGTTATGGAGTTAATCCATGGATTTTGCGTCCTGATGGCACTGTTGTTAAACCTGAAGCTGCCCCTAAATTCCGTCGCCGTATTGAAAACCCAATGAATGGTGGTCACGAAATGGATTGGGTTCGCGCTTGTAAGGAAAGCCCTGAATCACGTTTACAAACAGCTTCAAATTTCAGCGAAGCCGGACCATTCAACGAAATGGTTGTAATGGGCGTTTTAGCGGTTCGTTTGCAGACCCTGAACAAAGAATTGTTGTGGGACGGACCAAACATGAAATTTACCAACATCAGCACTGACGAAAAAATTAAAATCGTTATCGAGGATGGTTTCAAAATCCATGACGGCCACCCAACATTCAACAAAACATGGACTGATCCGGTTCCTGCCGCTGAATTTGCAGCCGAACTGATCAAACATACTTACCGCAAACCATGGAGCCTTCCTGATATGCCGGCTTAAGTATTTATTTCACGAATATTAAAAAGGTGGATCCGTAAGGGTTCACCTTTTTTCTAATCTTATTTTGGCTATGAAATGCAATTGTTTTGTAAATTAGCTTTATTTAAAAGATGAAATAATATGGGGATCGAAGAAAAAATAAGCCATGAATAGTTTTGAGAAGAAAAACAACAACGACTTTGCCCAAATTACACTTCTAATTGAAGAAGCCAGAAACAGAGCGTTTCAAAGAGTAAATGAAGAACTTGTTTTATTATATTTCAAGGTCGGTGGTATGGTTTCTGAAAAAGTATCCAATGGAATTTGGGGCAGTGGTACAGTTGATGAATTAGCCAGGTATATTGCTTCCAGACTCCCTGAATTAACTGGCTTTAATAAAAGAGGACTTTATCGGATGAAACAGTTTTATGAATCCTATTCGGTAGAAGAATTTGTGTCGCCAATGGCGACACTTTTGGAAAAAACGTTTGATGGTATGAATGCAATTGTGTCGGCACTGCCGACACAATTTGAAATTTTAAAATCCAACGACAAAAAAGTGTCGGCACTGCCGACACAATTAAGTTACCTAAACAAGTTACATGACCGATTTGTAACAGCCATACTGATACAAACTTCATGGACAAACCACATGGAAATTCTCTCACAAACTAAATCTCCTGAAGAGAAATTCTTTTATCTGCTTTACTGCATTAAAGAAAAATGGACTATGAGAGAGCTGAGAAGGCAATTAAACACTGGCTTTTTTGAGAGAACTATGCTATCTTCAACAAATCTTTCCTTAATGCAAAAAAATTTACCAGCAAACTTTTTTAAAGATCCATACATCTTTGAATTTCTCAACTTGCCCGATGTCCATTCTGAAAAAGACTTAGAAAAAGCACTGATCTTAAACCTTCAAAAGTTCATACTTGAAATTGGCAAGGGTTTTACCTATATGGGCAACCAATACCGCATACAGGTAGGCAAGAAGGATTATAACACTGATCTGCTTTTTTACCATCGTGATTTGCAATGCCTTGTATTGTTTGAATTGAAAATACGCGAGTTTGAACCCGAATTCCTTGGCAAACTAAACTTTTATCTCGAAGCACTTGACCGTGATGTAAAACGACCGCATGAAAACCCAAGCATCGGAGTTTTACTATGCAAAGGCAAAGACACAGAAGTGGTAGAATATGCCATGGCACGAAATACTTCACCCGCAATGATTGCCGACTATGAAACCAAGTTGATCCCAAAAAATATTCTGGCGACAAAACTTCATCAGTTGGTAGAACAGCTTTCGAAGGAAAACATTGAATGATGGATAAAATGTTTTCCTTCAAAATTAAATTGGAATGCCTATTTTCACCGAAATTATTTTGTCCTTCATTTCTGAAGCATCTATCAAATGGGAAACTATCAATCAGGTATCAGCCGCAGGCATTTTCTTGGAACAACAGCGTTAGCAGCTACAGCGGTAACCTTTCTGCCTTCAAATGTTATTGCCGGATTGGGGCACAAGGCCCCGAGCGATAAACTCAATATTGCCGGAATTGGGGTTGGCGGAATGGGTTTCAATAACCTGACCAACATGGATACTGAAAATATTGTAGCCTTGTGTGATGTGGATTGGAAATATGCTGGACGTAATTCATTCCGGAAATGGCCGCTTGCCAATAAATTTCAGGATTACCGCGAAATGCTTGACAAGCAGAAAAACATTGATGCTGTGATGATTGCGACTCCCGATCATTCTCATGCACTTCCGGCTTTGATGGCCATAAAGTTGGGCTACCATGTTTATCTGCAAAAACCGCTGACTCATTCCGTTTTCGAGTCACGAATTATGACTGAAACTGCCCGGCGGTATGGTGTTGCTACGCAAATGGGAAACCAGGGAAATTCAGGAGAAGGCATCCGGAAAATTTGTGAATGGATTTGGGCCGGAACCATCGGTGAAGTCACATCAGTTGATGCGTGGACCAACCGCCCGATTTGGCCACAAGGCCTGGAACGTCCTACTGAAAAAATGCGGGTTCCGAATACGCTGAATTGGGATTTATTTATCGGGCCAGCCAAATTCCGTCCGTACCACGAAATTTACACACCATGGAACTGGCGGGGCTGGTGGGATTTCGGGACCGGTGCATTGGGTGATATGGCCTGTCATATTCTCGATCCGGTATTTAAAGCCCTGATGCTGCAATATCCGACTGCCGTTGAAGGAAGTTCCACCATGATTAATAATGAATCGGCGCCCAATGCCGAAAAAGTAACCTACTGGTTCCCTCGCCGCGATAACCTTTCAAAAGTGGGAATGCCCGAAGTAAAGGTGACCTGGTACGATGGAGGAATGTTGCCTGAACGACCCGAAGAACTGAAAGATGGGGAATTCATGGGAGATGAGGATGGTGGAACAATTTTATACGGAACTAAAGGAAAGATCATGTGCGGCAGTTCTGCCGCCAATCCGACATTATTGCCTGTTAGTAAAATGGATGGATTTATTGAACCTGAAAAAACAATTCGGCGCATTCCAAATGCGGAAACGAACGGGCACGAACAAGACTGGATCCGTGCGGCCAAAGAAAGCAAAGAGAATAGGGTCGAAGCCAGTTCAAACTTTAGTTATGCCGGGCCGCTTAACGAAATGGTGGTAATGGGTGTTCTGGCTGTGCGCCTTCAGGATTTAAGGAAACGATTGCTTTGGGATGGCAAAAATATGCAGTTTACCAACATCGGTCAGTCTGAAACAATCAGGGTGGTTAGTTCCAATAAATTTGAAGTAGTAAACGGCGACCCGAAATTTGAAACCAAATACGATACGATTCCGGCACTTGCCACTGCTGAAGAATGGATCAGGCACAATTACCGCGATGGTTGGGAGCAAATCTGAATTTACTTCTCCACCACCATCCTGTTTTCGGCCATACGGTTATTAAACTGCTGAACAATGGCTTTTAGTAGTTGCTGCTCGTCAGGTAAAGCAATGGTTCCCAATAAATTTCTGGTCAATTCCGGATCTTCTTTCCTGTTGTAAATTGCATTGAGTTTATCATCTGTCAGATAAAGAACGTAATCGCCGGATAAAAACTGGTATGATTCTTCGAGGTAATTGATCGCAAATCGTTTTGCTTTTTGATTGAAAAGGTTATTTCCGAATGCTATGTATGGATGTGGATAATTCAGGTAGCTCAAGATGGTTGGCATGATATCGGTTTGCTGCGCCAGGCCATTATCAACCCCTTTCAAACTTCCATCTGCTTTGTAAAAAAGTATCGGAATAGCAAAGTGATTCACCGAAGTGTAATATTCAGGAATATTGGAATCAACCGTATGATCGGCGGTGATTACAAACAAGGTATTTTTAAACCAGGGCAGTTTTCTGGCTGCATCAAAAAACTTCTGCAACGAGTGGTCGGTGTAGCGAATGCACTTGTTCAGCGGGATTCTTCCTTCAGGAAAACGGCCTTTGTATTTCTCAGGAAGTTCATACGGATGATGCGATGAAACCGAAAAAACAGTAGTCAGAAATGGTTCCTGCATCTTATCCATCTCATGGGCAAAAAACTGGAAGTATGGTTCGTCCCAAACGCCCCAGATACCGTCAAAATCAGTTTCATTTCCATATTCATTTAGTCCGTAATACTTTTGGAATCCGGCTATTTTGGTGAATGCATCAAAACCCATAGAACCGTTGGGAGCCCCGTGAAAAAAAGCTGTTTGATACCCCTGAACTGCCAGCAAGCCCGCAATACTGTTTATCGCATTGCCTGAACGCTCCGAAACCACATACGGCAGAACAAGTGCCGGAATGCTTGCCGTAACCGATGGAATGGCATCAATCGATTTGCGGCCATTGGCAAAGGCATTCGGGAATACCAGACTTTCATGAATCAGTGAATCCAGAAAAGGGGTGTAACTCCGGTCGCGGGGATCTTTAAATTGAGGATTGAGCGAACCCACAAAGGCCCGGCTGAAACTTTCGAGAATAATAATCACCACATTGTCTTTCCGTGAAAGACCAACACTGTCCGGCACATGAACCGGTGTGTAAATCTTGTCAAGTTCTTCTTCCGAAGTGAAAAAGTTTTTAGGAATGAAAGCCTTTTTCCCCCAGGTGCGCATAATGCAAAATGGCGTGTTTTGAACAATGGACATTTCTTCGGGTGCATTGACGAAGGCTCCCGCATTGTTCATGTTGATGGGGCGCGTGCTGTGCCGCCAACCACCCCGGACACCAATAATTGAAAGAACCACAACTACAAAAATAACCGGGATACCTGAAAGGGAATAGACAAATGGCCGCCTGAATCTGAACGGTTTCGGCTTTAATAAAGAATATAAAAACGAAAGCAAAACAAGTAAAATGAACAGGATAAACGGAATGTACCAGAAATCGTAAAAAAACCGCATGATCAGGTTCGTATTTCCAACATCATGAGCGGCTACATCGAACATACTGGCGGTAGTCCGTTTCATGATATACCTGTAATAAACAATGTCGGCAAGATTAAAAGCAAGGCCCACACTATTTCCGGTTATAAAAAGCCACTTCAGCATTTTCTGGTACCATTCGCTGAATTTAAACTGAAACGGTAAAAGGAACAACAGCATGTAAACGGCATTCAGATAAATTAAAGCGCTGACATCGAACATCAAACCACCTTTCATAATGGTCAGAAACGATGAGAACGTAACTTTGGGAAAGGATGCGGTGTTGAACAGGTAGAACAGAATGCGGCAAACCGAATAGAAAACCATCAGTACAGCAAATCGGTACAGCAAAACCAGGTATTCGTTTGCTCCGTATTTTTTTGTGGTTAACCGGAATTTAAGCATAACAACATTCTAAATTTGGAATGTAAAATTAGCAGCTTATTTGGTTTGTGATGGAATTTTGATGGTTTTGTAGTTGGAAACAATACTAATGAGTTTCAAAATAAGTTTTAACCGAAGACATTAACCGTTTCATTCAACGATTTTTCTTATTTTTGAAAGACTAAAACAGAGAAACAATGCAAATTGAAAGAACAACCGAAGAAATTGTGATACGAATTCCATCGTATGTGGATATACAAGGGCTACAACGGCTTATTGACTTTCTGACCTACCGGGAAGCAACGGCAAAATCAAAAGCAAAACAAAGTGATGTTGATGAGCTTGCTGCTGAAGTAAAAAAGGGCTGGTGGATTGAAAACAGAAGCAGATTCGTTAAGTGAAAATAGTCGTTGACACCAATATTATTTTTAGTGCCCTGCTGAATAGCACAGGGACTATCGGAGATTTAATTTTCAACTCTGACAAAGATTTTGAGTTTTATAGTTGCATCTATATGAAACACGAAATCGACAAGCATTGGAACAAATTGAAGAGTATTTCAAAACTTACGGACATCCAACTTCAGGTAGCCCGTTCTGAGTTATTTAAGAAGATCAACTTCATCAATGAAGAACTTATTTCTGAAAAGCAATGGTTATCCGCAGAACGTATTGTAAAAGATATTGATATTGATGATCTTGATTTCGTTGCTCTTTCGAATTTTATCAAGGGGTATCTGTGGACTGGTGACAAACCTCTTTACAACGGACTGAAAGAAAAAAACTATAAAAAAGTATTGAATACAAAAGAATTAGAAGAACTTCGAAAAGGGAAAAGTTAGTTTTTCGAAACCCTTATAAATCTTTCCAGAAATTTGTTCTTTTGACAGCTTAATTCTTCATCTTTCCAAATTTTACGCTAGAATCGGCCTTTTTTAAAATAAATGATTAGCGCATGCTCATTTTTATTTCTTCGGGTTGTCTAATGGATTAAACCTATTGAAAGAAATCCAGTCTGACATTCCGTGACCTAACTTTTTAGCAATGAAGATAACCATCGAAAACCTCAATAAAGTCTATCCCAACGGCAACCACGCCCTCAAAGATGTCAATCTGGAAATCAATAACGGGATGTTTGGGCTGCTTGGGCCGAACGGCGCAGGCAAATCGAGCCTGATGCGCATTTTGGTTACCCTCATGCAACCTTCTTCCGGAAAAATAATTATGAATGGCTACGACCTGACCAAAGACCGGGAAGAAATCCGTTCTATGCTGGGTTATCTGCCACAGGATTTTCGCTTTTTCTCTCACCTAAAAACATACGAATTTCTCGACTATGCAGCTCGTTTGGCTGGCATGAAAGATACAAAGCCCCGCAAATTGGCTGTTGATAAAATGTTGGAGGAGGTAGGTTTGTTCGAAGCGCGCGACCGCCAGGCAAACAGGCTTTCAGGAGGGATGAAACGACGCCTCGGAATCGCCCAGGCGCTGATTAACGAACCCAAAATCATTATTGTTGACGAACCAACTACCGGTCTCGATCCTGAAGAACGCATCCGTTTCCGGAACTTACTTTCAACCATTTCCACGCAGGATGTAATTATCATTCTTTCGACCCACATTGTTGGCGATATTTCGAGTTCGTGTACCGACATGGCCTTGCTCAACCAGGGAGGTTTGGCTTTTACAGGTTCGCCCGATGAACTGGTTACCCTGGCGGAAGGAAAAGTATGGCTGATTCAGGCAACGGAAGAAGAATACCTCGAAATCAACGAAAAGTATCCGGTGATTTCGAATGTGCCTACTAGCGAAGGCTGGGAAATTCAGGTGGTGGCCGACGCGATTAATGGTTATAGTGGGCAGAACATCGCAGCCAACCTCGAACATGCCTACGTGTATTTTATGGAAAGCAACTTAAACCAATGGACAGCTATATAAACCAGAACAAATATGATATCCATTCATAACATTACTTCCATTGCCAAATACGAAATTACCACACTGCTGCGCTCGTGGTTTTTCAGGATTTTTGCCATTCTGGCCATGGTCTTTTTGTTCTTCTTTAACATGGGAATGTTGATTATGGACAATGCCGGGGCCGGAAGCTGGGACATGAAAGCGATTTCGTCAGTTATTCCTTACGTCAACCTGTTATTGCTGAATACGGTTCAGGCCATTATTGCCATTTTTCTGGCATCCGACTTTTTGAAACGCGATAAAAAACTCGACACCACCGATGTAATTTACATCCGCTCGATGTCGAACGGCGAATATGTAGCCGGAAAAACCCTTGGCAACCTGGTAGTTTTCATTATCCTGAACCTGATTATCCTCTTGGAAGCGATCATTTTTAACATGATTGCCGAAAATGTAACCGTCAACTGGATAGCTTATCTTGAATATTTCCTGATCATCAGTTTGCCAACCCTGCTGTTTATTCTCGGACTTTCGTTCTTTGTGATGAGTATCCTGAGAAATCAGGCCATCACCTTTATTCTTTTGCTTGGTTATGTAGCGGTTACCATTTTCTACCTCAATACCAAATACTACTATCTGTTCGATTACATGGCTTACAGCATGCCATTGCTGAAATCCGATTTTATGGGTTTTGGTAACTTACAGGCCATTATGATCCACCGCGGAATGTATGCCTGTTTTGGTGTAGCATTTATATTCCTGACCATTTCGCTCCTGAAAAGGCTGCCACAAAGTCCGTTCAGCAACACGGTGACCCTGTTTCCTGCACTGATTTTTTTTGCTGCCGGAATTTGGCTGGGAAAAATGCATATTTCCACTTTTGCCCATAATCAGGAGTTGAGGGAAAGTATGAGGTTACTGAATGATGCCAACCTGGAAACCCCTCAGTTAAAAATAGAAAGTTACCAGATTGTGCTCGACCACAGAGGAAATAATCTGGATGTAACAGCAAAACTGAAAGTAAGCAATCCTCATCCGGTAACCGTCAGTCATTTTGTATTCAGCCTGAATCCGGGTTTAAAGGTTAGCAAAGTCAGCATTAACGGACAAGAAACTACTATAAAACGAGAATTGCACCTGATTGATTTTTCGGGAACAAAGCTGGCCCCCGGCGAAAGCGCCGATCTCGAGTTTGCCTACAACGGAAGCCTGAACGAAGCCGCGAGTTACCTCGATGTGGACGATAAGACCCTTCAGAAAGCTTATCAGTCCTTCATGTTTAAGATTGATAAACGATCGGGAATTGTTTCTCCTGATTTTGTTTTGCTCACACGCGAATGCAACTGGTACCCGATTGCCGGAACGAGCTTCGGAAATCAAAGCAAACAGTGGATGCAAAAACAATTCAGCAGTTTTGACATATCGGTAAAAACCAAACCCGGGCTGACTGCTATTTCACAGGGAACCCCGGAACAAAAAGATGGGACTTTCCATTTTACAAACAAAACCAATTTATCACAGATATCGCTGATTATCGGCAATTACACGCAGAAAACCGATACTATCGACGGACTGGAATTCAACCTGTACCATCATCCTGGCCACGATTATTTCACTAAATTCTTCGAGCCGGTAAAAGACACTATCCCCGACCTGATTGCCACAGCCTTAAAAGATTATGAACGCAAAATAGATATGTATTATCCGTTCCAACGGTTTACACTGGTTGAAGTTCCGATTCAGTTTTATTCTTATCCCCGCATTTTAATAGGCGAACGCGAACAGGTGCAGCCCGAAACTGTACTTTTCCCTGAAAAGGGATTATTGATCCAGGAGGCCGATTTTAATGGTTCGATAAAGAGAATGGAACGGTGGGGAAGCCGTGGTGGCGATGTCCAGACCACACCGGAAGAGAAAAAAGTAATGGCTTTTAATAACTTTTTGTCGCTCTTTACCCAGGCTTCGGCGCGACCCGACTTTAACCGGAGTCAGGGAGAAGTTCAAGTGGAAGAGAAGGCCAATCCATTATATGCTTTTCCTTTATTTTATAACCATGCCTATTTTGTTCAATCAGATCAATGGCCGGTTACCGATCGTATTTTTGAGTCGTACCTGAAACAATCTTCACAATCGGGAGCTATGGGTTTCATGCGCGATATGCAGGGAATGACCGAAAACGAACAGGCCAATCTGGCTTTACTCGATTTCTCATTTGCTGAGTTGCTCAACGACACCACCAAGGCAAAGATTATAGACAATGTGATCCTCCAAAAAGGGCAGTCGCTTTTCTCCATCATCAAACGACGGACCGGCGATGATGCCTTTGACGATTTCATGTTCAACTTTTTAAAAAGTATTAAGTTTAAAGGAACCTCCATCGAAGATTTCAACAGCCGGATTCAAACTCAGTTTGGTGTTGATTTGTTGCCGTTTATGGACAAATGGTTCAACAGTAAAAACCTGCCCGGCTACCTGATTGGCGGAGTTAATGCCGTAAATGTGCTGGATGGCGACCGCCTTAAAACAATGGTGAAGTTTAAAATTACAAACACGGAGACTACCGAAGGAATTGTAATTGTTCAGTTCCGTCTTGGTGGCGGTGGAGGCCCCGGACGAGGCCGCTTTATGGGTGGCGATGCTGAGACTATTGACAAACTCGTAAGCCTGGATGGCAAACAAACCAAAGAGGTTAGCTTCCTTCTCGACGGAACTCCCCGCGGTTTGACTATAAATACCCTGGCATCACGAAATATACCTTCTGAATTACGTATTCAGTTAGAGAACATTGTTGAAGATACGAAAGCTACCCCGTTTGAGGGTGAGAAAATATCGGACATTCCGGTTCGGCTTGCTGAAGTTGGTGAGTTTATTTGCGACGATGAGGATTCAACCTTTAAGTTTTCACAAACCACCGAATACAGTTTACTGCAAAAAATTCTGCTCAAAGAAGTGCAGACCAAAGAACGGTTCATCGGTTTTAATACCTGGCGTGCCCCGCGCACCTGGCGTGCCACTACCAACAGTGGTTTCTACGGTGAGTTCATACGTTCGGCTCATTATATCCGCTCAGGCGATGGCAATAAAAAGGTAAGTTGGAACATCCCGATCAAAGGTGATGGAACGTATGAAGTTTTCAGCCACATCATGAAATCCGGTCAGCGGGGCCCGCGGCGCGATAATCAGGATGTTGGGGGCGAATACACCTATACGGTTTTTCACAACGGCGAAAATGAAAATGTTGTAATCGACCTGAAAACAGTTGATAATGGATGGAATAGTCTGGGCTCGTTCTATTTTTCGGGCGATTCGGCCAGAGTTGAATTAGGCAATAAGTCAACGGCGCAGGTAGTTGTGGCCGATGCGATAAAATTGGTGAAACAATGAAACACAGCCCCTCTCCAACCTCTCCTCAAAGGGGAGAGGCCAGGGAATTGAAAATTCTGACGACATCTCATATGCGATCGATGTTCTATTATAATAATAAGAAAAAAGTGAAAATATACGAGTATCAATTCTCTCTCCCCTCCTTAGGAGGGGTCGGGGGAGGCTCTAAAAATAATCAACGAGTGCCGATTCCTTAAGCCCCCTCTTTTGGAGGGGGTTGGGGGGAGGCTTCTGGAAGTTAAAAAATAACCTATAATTCTTGACCATGTTAAAAAATAAAATCAAAGATTCAAGTTTCTTTTCTCCCCTCCTTGGGAGGGGCTGGGGGAGGCTTTTTCATCGGGGACTCATGCTGTTCATGTTTGGTCAACTTTTGCTTACCACAAATGCACAACAAATTCTGACACTCGAAAGTGCGCTCGAAATTGCGCGTAACAACAGTCCCGACATCCGTCGCTCTTTGCTGAATCTGGAACGTTCCGAACAATCGCTAAAAGCACAGAATGCCGCGTTAAAATCGAACTTTTCGTTAAGTGTTACTCCAATGAGTTACGACCAGCGCCGTCAATTTGATATATATAACTCGCAATGGTACACCAGTAAAACGATACAACCCTCAAGTATTTTTACCGTTACTCAACCTTTCCTCCCCACCGATGCAACCATTAGTCTGGTCAATCGCTTTTACTGGCAAAACAGTTATGTCGAAAAATTCAATGGATCAATAACGAACAAAGCATATTTTAATAATCTTTCCTTGAGTATAGCTCAACCACTGTTCACCTATAACCGGACCAAACTTCAGTTGAAAGAACTGGAACTCGACCTCGAAAATGCCCAGTTGAATTACGCCATGCAAAGACTAAACAGCGAGAAGCAGGTGACTCAATTCTTTTACGATGTTTACCTGGCGCAGATGAACCTGACGATTTCTCAGGATGAGTTTACCAATACCCAAAAAAGTTTCGAGATCACCCAGAATAAGGTAACTGCCGGAATTGCAGCCAAAGAAGAACTTTATCAGGCCGAACTGAACTTTGCTACCGCAAAATCAACCGTTCAGAATGCGCAGGTTAGCCTTGATAATATCAAAGACCAGTTTAAGCAATACATTGGGATGGACATCTTGGAAGAAATTACAGTAATGACCGATGTGGCGCTAAATCCGGTTTTGGTTGATGTAAAAAAAGCAATTGAATTTGGACTGAATTCGAGAATGGAACTACGTCAGCGCGAAATTGATATAGAAACATCACAGTTTGATATGATTCGGACCAAATCGCTGAACGAATTTAAGGGCGATGTTAATTTGTCATTAGGAATTAGCGGCGATAACGAAAAGCTAAAGGATGTCTATGATAATCCGACCAACAATCCGAGAGTATCGGTTTCATTTAATTTGCCACTTTACGATTGGGGCGAAAAGAAAGCCCGTATCAAAGCGCAGGAAGCTGTAATCGAAACACAGAAATTGAGCCAGACCGAAGAAAGAAAACAAATAACATTAGATATACGAAGGATTTACCGGAGCTTGCAAAACCTGGTGAACCAGATAGACATTGCATCACAAAGCGAAAAAAACGCGCAATTGACTTATGAAATTAACCTGGAACGGTATGCCAACGGCGACCTTACGAGCATGGACATGAACCTGTTCCAGAACCAGCTTTCGCAGAAAAAAATGTCGTATGCCCAGGCTTTGATTGATTACAAAATCGAATTGCTGAACTTAAAAATTCAATCGCTTTACGATTTTGAAAAAAATGAAGCCATTGTTCCTGAAAACATCATTCAAAAGAAAAAATAAAACTAAACTCATATGAAATCATTTCACCAGCTTATTGCCTTGATTGCCCTGATAGGGGTCACAACGGCCTGTAATAACCAACCTGCAACAACTACAACCGAGTTAGCTGTTCCAGTTTCAGTGACCGACATCAAACCCGGTTCGATCGAAAAAGTGATTAATACAACCGGAACGCTCAATGCTACGAAAACCACCGTTCTAAAAACTGAAATGACAGGTAAATACCGGCTGTTGGTTAATCCAAGGACCCGCCGTCCTTTTTCTTTGGGTGATGTAGTCGAAAACGGACAGGTAATCATTCAACTTGAAGATGCTGAGTATGTCAATGGCATCGGTTTGGAAAGCAAAAGACTAAACCTTGAAATTTCGGAACAAAACATGAAAAAGCAACAGTCGCTTTTCGAAAAAGGAGGGGTTACCCAACTCGATTACCGCAATTCGGAAGTGAGTTATACCAATGCAAAGGATGCATTCGAACGGGCTAATCTTCAATTGGCCAAAATGGACGTTAAGGCTCCTTTTAAAGGAGTTATTACCGATCTTCCTGCAATTACAAACAGTACCCAGGTTGCAACAGGAACTTCCGTGGTAAGCCTGATGGACTACAGCACCATGACCGTGGAAGTAAACCTTCCGGAGAAATACATTACCGATGTGGCGATTGACCAAATGGTTCGGATTATGAATTATACCCTTCCGAACGATACCTTACACGGAAGCGTTAAGGAACTTTCACCAGCCATCAGTACCGAAACACGAACATTTAAAGGGGTTATCCAGGTGGCAAATCCTGAATTGAAACTTCGGCCGGGAATGTTTGCCAAAGCCGAAATTGTTCTTGCCCGCAAAGACAGTGTAATTGTAATACCCAAAGACATCATTATTTCAGGCCAGCGTGGCAAAACGGTATTTATTGTCGAAAATGGAACGGCCAACGAAAAACGCATCACTCTGGGATACGAAACCCAGAATGAGGCCGAAATAACTTCAGGGTTGAAAATGAACGACCGTTTGGTCGTAAAAGGCTTCGAAACCTTGAAGAACCGTTCGAAAGTGAAAATTGTGAAATAGAGTTTGAATTGTTGCGGGTTACGAGTTGCGGGTTACGAGACACTCAACAACCCGAAACTCGTATCTCGTAACCCGAAACACAAATCGCATGAAAAAACTAACACAATTTGCTGTCAACTTTCCGGTAACTATCCTGATGATGGTGCTGGCCGTTGTTCTGCTGGGATACATTTCCTTCGACAAGCTGGGCATTGACCTGTTTCCGGAGATAAACAATCCCCGTTTGTTTATCGAACTCAAGTCGGGCGAACGCCCACCGGAAGAAATAGAAAAACAATTTGTCGAAAACCTCGAAGCTTTAGCCATTCGTCAGTCAGACGTGTTGCAGGTTTCATCAGTTTCAAAAGTGGGTACTGCCCAGATTACCGTGGAATATGCCTGGACCAAAGACATGGACGAAGCATTTCTCGACCTTCAGAAGGCTGCCAGCGCATTTGCACAAAATCAGGATATAGACGAAATAAACATTACCCAACACGATCCGAATACCACTCCGGTAATGGTCGTCGGCCTTTCGCACGAAAGTATTGACGACATGAACGAACTCCGGAAGGTGGCCGAAAACTACATCCGGAATGAGCTCGTGAGACTCGAAGGTGTGGCTGAAGTGGAAGTTTCGGGTGCCGAAGAAAATGAGGTGCTTATCGAAACCGATCAGTACATGCTCGATGCTTTCGGGCTGACACTCGACGAACTGAACACCCGTATCCAAAGCTTCAATCAAAGTATTTCAGGCGGTTCGATCACCGAAATGGGAATGAAATACGTGGTTAAGGGCGTAAGTTTACTTACCGACCTGAGCGACTTCGAGAATACCATTGTTGGATACAAATCAATTATTACCGGCGATCAGCTTGCCGAAAAAGCGCCGATTTATCTGCGCGAAGTGGCTAAAATCAGTTTTGCCAATAAAGAACCTGAAAACATTGTCCGCATGAACGGCGCCCGATGTCTCGGTTTGTCCATTTACAAGGAAACCCGTTTTAACACGGTAAAAGCGGTTGAAGATGTTTCGAAAGCTCTGGCCGATATGGAGAAAGCGTTGCCAGGTCACCGCCTTACTGTAGTTTCAAACCAGGGTACTTTCATCAATAATGCCATTAAAGAAGTAAAAAATACCGCGTTGATGGGAATCCTGCTGGCTGTATTCGTCCTTTTTGTTTTCCTGCGCCGCATCGGAACTACCCTGATCGTGAGTTTGGCTATGCCCATTTCAATTATCGCCACCTTCAACCTGATGTATTTCAACGACCTCAGCCTGAATATTATGACGCTTGGAGGACTTGCGCTTGGCGCCGGTATGCTGGTAGATAATGCCATCGTGGTCATGGAAAATATTTTCCGTCTGCGCGAGAGCGGCATGTCGGTGAAAGATGCCGCCATTGAGGGTACATCGCAGGTTAGCGGGGCTATCACTTCATCAACAATTACTACTATTGTAGTATTCCTTCCCATAGTTTATTTGCATGGAGCTTCAGGCGAATTGTTCCGCGATCAGGCATGGACCATCACTTTTTCACTGCTCTCATCGCTGGTTATAGCTACTCTGCTCATCCCAATGATGTTCAATTATTTCTACAAAAACAGTGCGCCGCCAAAAGTTCAAAAGTCAATCAACATTAAAGGATACGGCAAATTATTAGGGAATATGCTTAGGTTTAAATGGGCTATAATTCTTGCAACTGTTGTTCTTTTAGGGCTTTCTGCTTTTATTTTCCCGTTTATCGGCACTGAATTTATGCCTAAATCAGAAACACGGCAATTTACCCTTGAAATGAAAATGCAGGAAGGAACCCGGCTCCAGCGAACCAGCGCTGCCGTCGAAAATATGGAAAACATGATCCGTGAAGTATTGGGCGATGAACTGGAGACCCTTTTCAGTCAGATTGGCCCGTCAACCGGGATGCTCGATAGTCAGGATGCTCTTTTTCAGGGTGAAAATACAGCAAACATCAAAATCATACTGAACCCTGAAGGACAAAAAGGATCAACCTGGGCCATTCAGTCCATTTCACAGGCTTTGGGCGAAATGCCCGATCTGGAACTGAAATTTGTTCAGGACCAAACGGCGCTGGGCGGCCTGATGGGAACCGACGAAGCCCCGCTGGTGGTTGAAATTCAGGGAGAAGATCTGGACATCATCGAAAATTTATCGCAGGAAGTAAAAACAGCGGTTACCGGAATTCCTGAATTATATAACATTGAAGCTTCGATGGAAGGTGGATCGCCCGAAGTTGAAATTATGGTTGACCGCCTCCGTGCCGGAATCTTTAACATGAGCGTTGCCAATGTAGTGACACAAATTCAGGATCAATTAACCGGTAAAGTTGCCGGAACAGTTGAGAAAGGCGGCGAAATGCAGGACATCACGCTTCGTTTGCCCGACAAAGGACTGGCTGATTTATCGGATATGATCATCAAAAATGGAACTCAGGTAGTGCGCATTAACGAAATTGCCGATATCCGTGAAGGCACCTCCCCAAAGGAAATCTTCCGCAGAAACCAGACCCGGATTGGCAAAATTACCGCATACATGGATAAAGATATAGCCCTCGACAAGATGGTTAAAAAAGTAAATCAGGCGATGGTTGACATCAGCCTTCCGCCCGATTATAAAATCAAGATAACGGGAGAAGAAGAAAAGCGGCAGGAATCGATGGATGCTCTCAGCTTTGCGATGATGTTATCAATTATACTGGTGTTCATGGTGCTGGCTTCACAATTCGAATCGCTTCTGCACCCCTTCACCATCCTGTTGACTATTCCGGTGGCAGTAGTAGGCTCAATCCTGGTCTTCTTTATTCTTGGGCAAACACTCAACATCATGGCCATTATTGGCATCATTATGCTGGTTGGGATAGCCGTTAACAACTCGATACTGCTGGTTGACCGGATTTTACAACTTCAGAAAGAAGGAGTGCCGCGTCATTTGGCCATTCAGCAAGCCGGGCAACAACGTATCCGTCCGATCCTGATGACCACGCTGACGACCATTTTAGCCTTGCTGCCACTAACATTTGGATTTGGCGAAAGTGCATCGTTGCGTGCACCAATGGCATTAGCTGTTATTGGCGGATTAACCACATCTACTTTGATGTCACTGATTGTGATTCCTTGTGTGTTCGATGTTTTTGATGGGGTGAAAGACCGTTTCAGGAAAAAACGAAAGGATGAGGGTGAAGAATTGGAAGTTGTTGAAAGCCAATAAATCACTTGTCCATTCAGCAGAAGGAATCAGCCCCCTTCCCGTTCCCCCAAACGGGGGAAAGCTTGGGCAATGATTTGCGATTTTTTTCACCCTGAAAGGGTGGCATATCAATAGCCCGGGGTAAAGTGACGAAGGAACGAAACCCCGGGAAAGAGCAGCAAAGCAAAAGAACCGTCCGCGATATAAAGAAGAAAAAAGTAGAAATCCTCTTTCGGACGGAAGGAAAAGGAATTCAAAAAAGAAAAAAATAAGAAACACCGAACAAGAAACAAGGAATGTAAACGTGCCATTTCCTTATTTCTCGTTCCTTGTTCCTTATTCGACATTTCCATTGGCATAATTTAATTAACTCATTCATTACTATAATGAAATTCATCATAGAACGAAAAGTACTGATTAGCATGTTGTTTCTGGGACTTAGCGTTTTGGGCTATGTCTCGTACAAACAATTGCCGGTTGAATTGCTGCCCAATGCCGAACTTCCTTTCCTGTTCGTTCAGGCAAGCGCCACCACCGAAATGGCCCCTGAATACATGGAAAATCAGGTGGTTGTTCCGCTCGAAGGGGCTATTGGTACGCTGGAAGGTATCGAATCAATCGAATCATCCGTCAATTCACGGCAGTCAACAATCGTGGTGTATTACCAGAAAGGGGTCAATTTCAAATATGCCTACCTGAAACTTCAGGAAAAGGTGAACGAGATACAATCGGCCATGCCTGAAAACGTTCGGATTAACGTGGCCAAAGTTGACCTTCAGCAGATGAACAGCCAGTTCATGGAACTACAGGCTCGCGGCGAAGGTGGGATTGACCGGGTACGCACCATTGTAGATCAGGATATTCAACCCGATCTGGAAAACATTGATGGTATTGCAGCGGTAAACGTTTATGGCGGAAAACAAAAATCAATTGAAATTATTCTTGACACCAAGGCATGTGAAGCCTACAACATTACACCCGGGAAAGTTCGGTCTGTACTTTCGCAGAACACCCGGACGCGCACTTACGTGGGCAACCTGAAAGAAAAAACAGTCCAGTATTTTGTGCATGTTACAGCCGAATACGACAAAGTGGAAGACCTTGAAAACCTGGTAGTCGCCAACGGCCCTATACTGTTAAAAGATGTGGCAGAAGTTCGCTTTGGAGTAAAGGAGGAAACTTCGTACAGCCGTGTAAACGGGAAAGATGCCGTAACAATTTTACTGGTGAACGACTCGCAGGCCAACATGATTGAACTCTCGCAAGCGACCCGCAAGATTGTGGCAAAGCTGAATGAAAAAATGGCCTCCAGGGAAATTGAGATTGCCGAAATCAGCAACTCGGCCGATCAGATGGAAGAAAATATCAACCAAATCATGAACCTGGCTTTGGTTGGGGGCATCATGGCCATATTCGTTCTTTGGATTTTTCTGAAGAACTTCCGGATTGTTTCGTTCATTGCCCTGGCAATCCCCATCTCGATCTTCACTTCCTTTAACCTGTTTTATGCCTTTGGGATCACTATTAATAGTCTGACTTTGGTTGGAATGGCACTTGCTATCGGCATGTTGCTCGACAACAGTGTGGTGGTTCTGGAGAATATTTACCGGCTCGCCGGGAAGGGGTATGCCCCGTTGCAAGCCGTGGTCCAGGGAACTACCGAGGTCTGGAGGTCTATTCTGGCCGCAACGCTAACTACAATTGTGGTATTTCTGCCCTTTCTGTTTTCCACTAATTTTATGGCCGAAATGCTGGGATTTAATGTGGGGATTTCAATTATTTCCACACTGGTCGTTTCTCTTGGAGTTGCGTTGCTTCTGGTTCCTATGGCTTCGTATGCTCTTCTGAAGCGACAGGTTGCCAAAAATATTTTTTACGAAAAAGTAACCACCAATATGAGGATGGTCCAGATTTATCTGGTTTTTCTGAAATATTGTATGCGTAATCCGGCAGGTACTGTAATTGGCGGAATTATTTTGTTCTTTCTGGCTGTTTTTATAAGCCTGGCCGTCAGTGTAAGTTCACTTCAGGAAGTTGAAAATAAAGAGATACGCTTATATGTGACTATGCCATCGGGTTCGTCACTCGAAAGTACCGACAAAACTGTTCAGGAGGTAGAAAAAAAACTGGTAGATCTGGATGAAAAAGAAGATGTAATCAGCAAAATTGAAGAAGAATCGGCTGTTGTAACGATCAAACTAAAGGATGAATTTGAAAAAATTGCAGACAGGACTTTTGCTCAGGTAAAAACCGATATCAACGACCGGACAAAAGGGATAAAGGCATCATCCATTTCGTTCACCCAAACACAGAGCACCCGCAGCTTCCAGGGAGGAAGCCGAAATATGGGGGCTAGTTTCCAGAAGATGATGGGAATAGGCAGCGATGAAGAGAAAATCACCATTAAGGGGCAGGATTTTAAACAAATGCAGGCTGTAGGCGAAGATCTGAAGTACTTCGTTGATCAGCTCGAATCTGTTCAGTCGGTTAATCTGAGCATATCTGATAATCGCCCTGAAGTGCACCTGTACTTCAATCCGTTGCTGATGACCGAATACAATATTTCGCTCAACAATGTTTTATCTGAAATCAATTCATTCTCAAGGGAAATTGCTACCAACATTCAGTTTAAACAAGGTGTTGACGAGTACGAAATCATTATTACCCAAAAGGAACTGGTGGAAGGCGAAGAAGAGAAAACCGACCGCAACATGGAAGAGCTTAAAACGCTGCAGGTTAACGATGCCCAGGGCGGAATTCATGACCTTCAGGATTTTACCCGGATTGTTTATGCCAGTGGGCTCGCAGGTATCAACCGGGTCAATCAGGAAAAACAAATTGAGGTAAATTACCGTTTTGTGAGCGAGGCCGCCGGTTCGAAAGAACTTTTAGCTGCTTACCGTTACGAAATTGATGAACTGGTGGCCAACTATAACCTGCCATCGGGGGTTGCAGCCGAGGTGGTTCATGAAGAAACCGATTTTTCGGAGTTTTATTTCATGATCGGAGCGTCTGTTTTGCTGATATTTATGATTATGGCTTCGGTATTCGAGTCTGTTATTACACCCGTTGTCTTGTTATTTTCTATTCCGCTGGCAGCCATAGGTTCGCTGCTTGCATTAATTATTACCAACAACAGTTTGCTCAATGCCAACACGCTTACAGGTTTCCTGATATTGATCGGTGTGGTGGTGAACAATGGCATAATCCTGATTGATTACACCAACATCCTGCGCAAACGCGGATTCCGCCGTTCACGGGCACTGATGACAGCGGGCCTTTCGCGTGTACGTCCAATCCTGATTACAACCATTACCACCATAGTGGGGATGCTTCCGCTGGCAATGGGCGATGCCGAATATGTGAGCGCTATCGGCGCCCCGTTTGCCATCGTCGTTATTGGTGGCTTAGCGCTCAGCACCATGCTTACACTGGTGTTTATCCCAACTTTCTACTCCGGACTTGAAAATGCCATTGAATGGTTTAAGGAGCAACCATTGCGTATTAAGATCTTACAAATGGTATTGATAGCGGGTTCATTTGCACTGATTTACTTTAAGGTTGACTCAGGATTGTGGCAAATGCTCGATTTTATTCTCGTAATTATCGTGGTTCCAGGATCAACCTGGTTTGTGCTCAACAGTTTACGTAAAGCCGGAACCAAGCTGATAGGCGACGAGGATACACTCCACATCCGCATTCAAAACCTGGTAAAAATATACGACCGTGAAGGCCAGTTTTCACGGGAATGGGAATCAGGCAAAAAAATTCGTCGCCGTAAAGGCCTTGAAAAACAATATCACCGCTTGCGCGAATTCGATTACCTGATTTGGCAATTGCCGTTGTTGGGTGCACTCATCTATTTCAGCTTCATTTATCTGGATTCAGCGTTTTGGTCACTGATACTTTCAGTTGTCATAGCTCAACTCGCTTTGGGTATGTGGAAACCATTTGGTTTCTTCCTGAACTACAGGGCTGAAAAAACGGGCAAAAAACGACCGATGAAAATTTACAAAGGAGTGCAGACTTTCCTTTTTTGGATTTTACCTGCCCTTGAAGTTATCCTGGTGTGGAAAATCACAGGTTCCATCGGATTGGTTGCTGCATTTGGAATTTTGTGGTACCTGGCTCTGGCGATTTCGGTTACATCTAAAAGACTGTATCAGGAAAAAATCAATATTGATCGCATTACCGGGCGTTTCGGAACATTGCGCCGTGGTACGCTCCGGCTCGTCAAACAAATTCCAATTCTTGGTAAACAGCATCAGCCATTCAAAGCGCTTAACGGGGTTTCTCTTGATATCGGTACCGGAATGTTTGGTTTACTTGGCCCTAACGGAGCCGGTAAATCAACCATGATGCGTATCATCTGTGGTATTCTGGAACAGAGCTACGGAAAAATCTGGATCAATGGCACCGACACCCAGGAGAAACGGGAAGAATTACAGGGACTCATTGGTTATCTGCCTCAGGAATTCGGAACTTACGAAAATATGCCTGCTCAGGATTTTCTCGATTATCAGGCTATCCTGAAAGGCCTGAGCGATAAGGATGAACGGCAACAGCGCATCGAATATGTACTGAAAGCGGTACACATGTGGGAAAAACGCGCCGATAAAATCGGCTCTTATTCAGGAGGGATGAAGCAGCGCATCGGTATTGCACAAATCCTGCTGCACCTGCCTAAAATTTTGGTGGTAGATGAGCCTACTGCCGGACTCGATCCCCGCGAACGTATCCGTTTCCGTAACCTCCTGGTTGAGTTGAGCCGTGAGCGGATCGTGATTTTCTCGACACACATCATTGAAGATATTTCAAGCTCGTGCAACCAGGTTGTTGTAATCAACCGCGGTCGGGTAAAATACAATGGAACTCCTGCCAACATGGTGCATCTGGCTAAAAACATGGTTTGGCAGTTTGATTTGCCCGTTGCCGATTTCGACAAAATGGAAAACAAGCAAATGGTTACCCACCACATGCGTCAGGGCGATCAGATCAGGGTGCGTTTCCTCTCCAAACAAAAACCGGCAGAGGATGCCATCATGGCCAATCCGGTTTTGGAGGATGCGTATTTGTGCCTGATCAAAGACTTGAAATGATTAACGATTGAGGATTAACGATTGAGGATTAACGATTGAGGATTAACGATTAAAGATGTAGGACTACTTCACAAATCGTTAATCGTTGATCGTTAATCTAAAATCAATATTAAATAACGTAGCTATGGAATCAACTATTTCTGCCGCCAATCTTTGGACTTTGTTCCTGAAAATGGTGCAATACAACATGAAGGTCATTTTCGGCAACCGGTTTATCTGGTTTGTTCTTGCGGCCATTGCCTTCTACTTTTTTATCGCCATTACCAACATATACGACAATAACCAGATTGACGACGGTTTTATATACGGATTGCAGATTATGCCCGGGATACTGCTCATTTTTTACCCGATGACTTTCGGAATTCAGAATGACGTTGATGCGGGGATTCTCGAAATTCTGTTCGGAATTCCCGACTACCGTTACAAAGTATGGCTGGTGCGGTTGGTCTTGGTTTTTGTGCTGGTTTTCCTGATGATGATCGGCCTGACACTGATGAGCTATTACCTGCTTGCACCTGTACCTGTTTTGGAACTGAGCTTTCAGGTGATGTTCCCGATATATTTTCTAGGCTCAATGGCATTTATGTTTTCGACTATTATTAAAAACGGAAACGGAACGGCCGTGGTAATGGTCATTATTGGCGTTGGGCTGCTCATTTTATCCGGAATTCTTGAACGTACGCTGTGGAATATTTTCCTGAACCCGTTTGAAATTCCACGCCGCCTCAACGAAATGATCTGGCAGGAAATCGCTATGAAAAACCGGATATTTCTGGCCGTTGGTACGCTGCTTTTTGTACTTTACGGGCTGTTTAATTTGCAGAAAAGGGAAAAGTTTATCTAAAGACAAATTTGGGATAAAGAAACGGGAAAAGGTAAAACAGAAAGCAGATTTAATCCCTTATGAAAAACCACCCCATGCAAGAATCTATCTGAAATAAGAATCACTTAAAAGTTGTAATATTTTGATTTTTAAGGTGCAAATGAAAGAGTGAGGCCAAATCTGTACTGACCGAATATAGGACTTTGCCAGTCAGTTATATTCCATTGGGGATAAAATAATCCTTCAATTGTATAGGATGCTACCGGCGACAATATATCTGCAAATGCACTAATTACCACTCCTTTAGTTAATTCATAATCGATTCCGCCAAGAACGGTTAGGCCGAGAACAAATCCATCATCACTACCATAACTTTTACTCTTATTTTCATTAAAGTAATTTGCCTGCCATTTGTAATATCCATATGCAGCGCCAGCCCATGGTTGAATTTTTTTATCACCAAAAATATACTTACCGCCAAGTCTGAATCCTGTGGTCTGCATATCGAAGTGAACATCTGTTGGAAGGTTAAGAACTTGTAGGGTTTGAGCTGACCCTGGTTTATCCCAATTCATGGCACCTTCTGCAAGTGTCCAGCTAGATGTGACATTTGCCCCCTTGCTGGCAAGGAACATGTTGTAATTATAATTATTTATATCAAATAAAAGATTAATATTTTTATTGATTTTTCTTTGAATAATCACCCCAAACCCTAAGCTTTTGTCGAGTGGCTGTCCAAAACTTGCATCAGTTAATGCTGTTGATGGTTGAATTCCAGTAGGCAACGCAAGATTAAAACCTATCAGATATTTACTTTTTTTAACATCCTCCTGCTGGCTAAACGATTTAGAACCCACTTCTTTGCTGGTCATCGCGCAGCCTGACAGAACTAAAATGAAAAATAACGGAATAAGATTCTTCATAATATTGAGTTTAACGTATTAAATAATCAGTCAAAATGTAAAAAAACAGTTGTGTTAATACACGATGTAAAATATCATCTTTTAGCAAATATACCATGAGCCTCTTTTCAAATAAATGATAAGGGAATTTGTATTCTCATTTTTTATAACAATAAAAAAACGATACCATTTCAAAGGAAAGCAAATGTAAAGATAATATTCTAAATATTTTCTAATTTTTGATTTATTTGCTTTCAGCAACTTCATAATTCCCAGGACTCCTGAGATTTCAAAAACAATAAATTAACCATTAAACTTAACTTACTATCAGCACAAGATTTAACGCAGCAGCTTTGGAATTAACTAAGATTCTATATGAAACTTATAAGAGTAACTCAACAATAACATCCAGCTCTTTATCGTAAATTTGGGCGGTGTAGGTTCCCAGTTCTTTCAGGGCCTGCAGGTTTTTGGGCGAGGCATTGGTGTCGGAGCCAACTGCATTTACCCCATCATCGGACATCAGACTTTTGGCTGGCATTTCGTGGGTACAGATATCGATCCGGTGGCCATTCATTCAGCCGAACAAATTATAGAATCCAATCCATCGTTGCATAACGCAATTGAATTGCGACTCCAAATCCGGTCGTCCAACTTGTACAGTGAGATTCTGAAACCTGGCGAAGTTTTCGATTTGTCCATCTGCAATCCTCCGTTTCATTCCTCGCCGGAAGAAGCAGCCGGCGGAACACAGCGAAAAAAAAAGAATTTGTCTATCCGAAATAAAAATGCCAAAACACTGAATTTTAGCGGAAAGAGCAATGAATTGTGGTGCGACGGCGGTGAAGCAGAATTTTTACGCCGCATGGTGAAACAAAGTTCGGAATTGCCCGGTTGCTGCAAATGGTTTAGCTCCCTGGTTTCAAAAAAGTCAAATCTTGCGGGGATTTACAAAGCCCTTCAGAAAACAGGTGCAAAGGAGGTCCGAACCATCGAAATGGCGCACGGACAAAAACAGAGCCGGATCATAGCCTGGACTTTTCTTTAAGGTGAGCAGCAAAACGAATGGAATAAGAAACGCAATTCGAGAATATGACTATGCTGCAATGCATTTATCACTTCAACCAATCAATCCTTCAATCAATCAATCCTTCAGTAATTCAATCCTTCAGTAATTCGAAATATCCCCACTTTTAGGGATTTCACACCATCTCAGGAGCATGTACTTTTGGCAGTATAAAACCACAACTGAAAAAGTATATGAAACGAATCTTATTTTCTACAGTATTACTGCTGACAGCCATTTTTTCAAAGGCTCAAACATCGGAACCTATAAATCCCTCGTATCAGAATATTGCCGATAAGTTGTTGTCATCCGACAACAAACTCACTATTGGCGGTTACGGCGAAGTGCATTACCACCAGCCACTAAGTTCAGAAATACGCCAGAACGGAGAACTCGACGTGCATCGCATGGTGATGCTTTTCGGCTACCAATTCAGCGATCGCACCCAATTTGTCACCGAGCTCGAATTCGAGCATGTTTCTGAAGTTTATGTCGAGCAGGCTTTTATTCAGCACAAAATCAACAAATCCATCAACTTTCGCGGTGGATTGCTCTTAATCCCGATGGGAATCGTGAACGAATACCACGAACCCACTACATTTAATGGAGTTGAACGTCCGCTGGTTGACAACAAAATTTCACCTACCACCTGGCGCGAAGTTGGCTTCGGTCTCTCCGGAACTATTCAACCTGCATCGTTAAAATATCAGGTTTATCTGGTAAACGGGTTTAACGGCTACGACGGAACTGCCAAACTGAACGGGAAGAGCGGATTGCGTAGTGGCCGGCAAAAAGGCGCTTCATCGTACATCAGTTCCCCCAACTTTACCGGCAAAGTGGAATACTACGGAATCAGAGGCCTGAATGTGGGATTGTCAGGATATTTTGGAGATACCCAGAGTAAGCTGTACAACGGAATTGCCAAAGACAACAAGGCTGCGCTGGCCAAAGCTGATTCATCGGTAGTAGGTATTTCAATGATTGGCGTTGATGCCCGTTACACGCTGAAAGGGCTGCAATTAAGAGGACAATTGTATCAGGTTGGATTGTCGGATGCCGACCAGTACAACAAGTTTACAGGAAAAAAAGGAGGTCCGCTCAACGACCTGGGAAGCGCGATGACCGGCTACTATTTGGAGGCAGGTTACAATGTTTTCCGACATTTCGAAAAAGTGAATACTGAGCTTATCCCTTTTGTAAGACTTGAAGGTTACGACACTCATGCCAAAGTGCCATCGAATATCACCAAAAACAAATCGTATAAAAATACCGCCATTACCACCGGACTAACCCTGAAACTGGCACGCGGAGCCGTTCTGAAAACCGATATGCAATGGGTAAAACCAGAGGGGGCAGAAAGCTACTCCAAAGTATTCAGCGCTGGATTAGGAGTGATGTTTTAATAAATATGCACCATGTTCAAACTTTTCATACTAATATTCAACCTTTGGGCTTTAACAGTAACGTTACCGCCCAAAGGATTTGATTTCGAAGACAAGTCACTTCAAAAGGAAATTCTGAAAATCGGAGGAGTTGACAATCCCGAATGGAAGGAAATTTCTGTTCCCGAACCTTTGGCCGGTTTAAGTCCCATTAATGGAAAATTCATGGTTTTAGCAGACTTAAATGAACTTAAAAAATATATTTATGTTGGAAGAGTGAATAGCTGCCGGCAGGGTGGCTGTTCAAATCCCGCCCAGGCCTTGAGCATTGAAACGCCGGAATATTTTGATTATTTGATTGTGTTCGATACCAATCTTTTGGTGCAGCAGGTGAAAGTGTACAATTATCAGGCTACTCACGGGCAGGAAGTGACCAATAAAGGCTGGCTGAAACAATTTCAGGGATATGACGGAAGCCGCTCGCTGACCGTTGGCAAAAGCATCGATGCCATTTCCGGAGCCACCGTTTCGGTTTTCGGAATCACCAATGACATTCAGGAAAAAACACAAATACTGAAGAAATTAGTCGAAGGGAAGAATTAATTTCTAATTTTTGGAAAGATGCTGAAACAAGTTTAGTTTGACTTTCCAGCCTGAAACTTTTTGCGTATTTTTCTCCTGAATTACAAATCAGGATTCATCCATGTACATTGTTATTGCACCCGACTCGTTTAAAGAATGTTTATCGGCAACGCTGGTGGCTGAAGCTATTTCAAGTGGTATAAAACGGATTGTTCCTGAAGCTGAAATGATCAGCATACCCCTGGCCGATGGCGGTGAAGGGACTGTAGAAGCGCTTGTTGCGGTAACTAACGGGAAGATAATTCCAACATCTTCGGTTGATGCGCTGAACCGACCTGTCGAATCATTTTACGGAATCCTGGGCTACGGGAAAACTGCCGTCATTGAAATGGCAGCAGCTTCAGGATTAGAACTGCTTGCTCCCAATGAGCGAAATCCCTTAATTACCACGACCTACGGAACTGGTTTGCTCCTGAAAGCTGCTTTGGAAGCTGGCTTTACGCGAATTATTTTAGGCATTGGCGGAAGTGCCACCAACGATGGAGGCGCCGGTATGGCTCAAGCTCTTGGGTTTAAACTTCTGGATAAAAACAATAATCCGATTGGCCTGGGAGGTAGTTCTTTGGGTAAACTTCACACGATCGATCGTTCAAATGTTCATCCGCTGCTTCAAAGCGTAAAAATTACGGTAGCCTGCGACGTCAGCAATCCGCTTTTAGGCGCTTCCGGCGCGACCCGTGTTTATGGTCCGCAAAAAGGGGCAACACCCGAAATGCTCGAAACACTTGAAGCCAACATGTCTCATTTTGCCCGCATTCTGCATAAAGAGTTTGGCAATGACATTTCATACATTCCGGGAGCCGGGGCTGCCGGTGGTTTGGGCGCCGGACTGATGGTCTTTTGCCAGGCCGAAATAGTTTCAGGTTTTGAACTGATTAGTAAACTAACCCATTTGGAAGACCAAATCAGTAAGGCTTCACTGGTTTTTACTGCCGAAGGGAAGATTGATTCACAGACTGCTTTCGGAAAAACTATCATCGGAGTAGCAAAACTGGCAAAAAAACATAGTGTTCCGGTCATTGCATTGGCTGGCATAGTTTGCGACGATCTGACTGAACTGTACGGGCAGGGAATCACCTCTGTTTTTGCGATCGGAGATCAACCGATGAGCCTTGAAGAATCTAAATCCCGGGCAGCAGAAATGCTTGCTGCAACTTCGGAGCGAGTCATGCGAATAATTAGTATTTTTGAATAGCACACTAATTAGTAATTAGTCAAATCTGTAAAATAATGATTTTCAATCAAATATTTAATCTCATGAAACGACTATTGTCTCTTTCCCTTTTCTTGTGTACATTGACCATAGGAAGCTTTGCCCAGAAAACCGTTGGCCTCGACAACTGGTTCAATCACGAAACCAATGCCAAAACCGGAAAAATTTTCCATTATACCTGGGACGACAAAGAAATGAGCGGTTTTTCGCAATTGGGCGACCTGTTTAAAAGCCGCGACGCCGAATTGAAAACTATTGGGAAGCCAAACAGCCAGTCAATGAAGGGAATTGATGTGTACATCATCGTTGATCCGGATACGACCAAAGAAAATCCTATGCCCAATTATGTGGATGCCGGCGATATTAAGTTCCTGAAAGAATGGGTGGAAAAAGGTGGCGTATTGTTGTTCCTGACGAACGATGGACCGAACTGCGAATTCACTCATTTTAATCAGCTTGCCAGAACTTTTGGATTTTACTTCCACCCCATAACTTTAAATCCGGTAATTAACCGCGAATGGGATATGGCTGCTGAAACCAATCTGCCCAATCACCCGCTGTTTGAAGGCGTTAACAAGATTTATATGAAGGAAGTTGCACCGATCATCCTTTCAAAAAACGCCATGCCGGTATTGAAAGACGGTGACCATGTACTGATTGCCGAAACACAATTCGGGAAGGGATATGTTTTGGCAGTGGGCGATCCGTGGCTATACAATGAATATATTGACCATTGGTTGTTGCCCGAAAGTTTTGAAAACCTGAAAGCTGCCAATAATCTGGTGGATTTGCTGTTGAAAAAAGCCGGGAAATAGAGGCCATTATTGATTTCAGGGTTTTTTCTCTTTAATTCACCGGAATTTCGAACCAGAAGGTTGATCCTTTCCCTGGTTTTGATTTTACCGATATTTTTCCGCCCATTAACTCAACGATTCCTTTGGCAATAGAAAGTCCCAATCCAACGCCACCGTATTTTCTTGAAAGTGTTTCATCTTCCTGCCTAAAGCGTTCGAAAACAGTATTTAATTTATCTGACGCTATTCCTTTCCCCGAATCCTGCACAAAAAACCTGATGTTTTGCCGGTGGATTTTATATCCAAGATGAATAAACCCTTCACTGGTAAATTTGGCGGCATTGTTTAGTAACAAACTTAATATATGCCTGATTTTTGCCGGATCGGAACTGATCATACTTTGTTCGTCGGTGAACGCTTTTTTTAGCTCAACTTTTAAGTGTGACTTGTCCCTGATTATTTTTTCACTTCTGAATCCGGTTAGTATTTCGTCAAGGAATCTGTTCAGGTTAAACGATCTTATTTTCGGTTCAATCTGCCCGCTGTCAATTTTAGAAATATCCATAATATTGGTAATCACATCAACCAAGCTTTGGCTGCTATCGCTAATCACGCTGAGAAATTCATGCCGCTCATCGTTTGAAAGTGAATCGTCGTCGAGCAATTCAGCAAAACCCAATATGCCGTTCATTGGCGTGCGAAGTTCATGCGACATATTGGCCAGGAACGAAGTTTTCAGCCGGTCGCTTTCTTCAGCTTTTTCTTTTGAGGCAATCAGTTCCATGATCATTTTCTTCCGTTCTGTAATATCGCGTGTTATCGAAATAATATGAGGCGTATTGTCGAGCGAGATCAAACTTGCCGACATTAATCCCGTTTTCAGGGAACCATCTTTTGTTCTGAATACTGATTCGAGATTTTCAACTTTCCCATTTTTCTTCAATCCTGCAACCATTTTTTCCCGATCCTCCGGAATGGCCCAAAGGTTCAGGTCTAACGATGAAAAACCGAGAATTTCCTTCTTGGAATAACCAGTCAAAGCCGTGAAACCCTCGTTCACATCAACATAAATTCCATCAATGGTATTAATATTAATTGAATCGGGACTTGTCCGGAATGCCAGCTCATATTTTTCTTCACTTTCCTTCAGCTTGTTTTCCGTACTTATCCGTAAAATGGTCCCTCCGAGGTTGGAAGCGATTGATTCAATTGCAATCCGTGTATCTTCCGGAATCTGGTCGAATTGGTGAGAAGCCAGATTAAATGAGGCAATGGCAATTCCGTTATACATGATCGGGATAATAGAAATACAATGCAGTTTTTCCTGAATAATCACCGGATTGTTAAGTGCCAGAATCTCGGAATAAGACCTGAAAACAGGATTGCCGCTTTTAATGATACTTTCATTGACTAAACCTGCATGAAATTGTGAGTTTTGGATGATATATTGTTCGGATAATCCATAGTGTGCTACCAAATTAAAGTTGCCGGATGGCTGATCAGCCAGATAAATCCGGCCACAATCAATCCCTTCCAGTTGACAAACCATTTCGAGCAAACGATTCAGCGCCTGGTTCAAATTATTGGCTTCACCCAGCATAATGCTGATGTCGTGCTGTATCCTTAAATTATTTTCCGACTTCTTCTGGTTGGTAATATCCCTGAAAACTCCCTGAATAATATGTTTCCCATCAATCGTTATGGTGCTTGCCACTATTTCGACCGGGATTTCGCTGCCATCAGGACGAATAACCATATTTTCAATCACGGGTATTTCACCTGGTTCTTTTCCGGCTTCCGCATGATCGTGAAATGTTTCTTTGGTGTGTTTTTCGGTTCTTTCAGGATGTAATTTCAAATGGTGGATTCCAATAATCTCGGCAACAGGTCTTCCCAATAGTTTTGAGGCGGCATAATTCGCATCGAGTACGATTCCGGTTTCGGTATCAGTCAGGATGATGGCATCCGGAGCGCTGTTAAAAAGGTTTTTAAACCGTTCTTCATTTTCCCGGATTTTTTTTTGAGTTTCAATTTCCTGAAGTTTCTTTGATCCTATGCCAACAAGAACTCCAATCATGTTTCTGATTACGGCAAGGTATTTATCAAGCTGTCCCTGCGTCCAGACTGGAACTTTTTTAACAGCTTTCAGATAGGAAGACTCATCAAAACCATAAAGCGAGGCCTGTTTTCTGAAGAATTCAGTATCGGGCTTTTCAAGGAATATCTGACCGGTAAAAAGAGTTCCCACATGCCTCCCGCCAATAATAATAGGTGCTGCGCAATCAACCATCCCGTGCGGACAGCGATAGGAAAGTGTGGGATTAGCCTCGTGAAGATGATCTGAAATATACTTATCGCTGATTTTGCACTCTTTTTCTGATTGAGGGTGAACACGGTGAAACTTTACGCAAAGTTCCTGCCATGCAGTGGCAGCCAATATGTTGCCCTGATTGTCGAGAATGGCAGAAGGAAAAGTGTAAATTTCATTCAGACTATCAAGCATAGTCTGAAACAAACTCACATCTATCAGGTCCTGAAGCTTATAATCCACGGGGATGTTGGTTTTGGGGTTTCATAAATACATGTATTTTTCAGAAGAAAAAAATATATTTAAAAATATTCAATATTTTATAAATTACAAATGAGAATGTTAAATTTTCGATGAAGGCCTTAAAATCGTCGGCCTTCTCCAACTGTGGCCTCGATGTAACTAAAATGAACACCACATTTGCTGATATTAACAGTCCGAACAATATTCATTCGGTCAATTGCAGCAATTGCCACAAGGATAAAGTTTCCGGAAAGTTCCGGAAGAAATGACTTTGGATTTCAAAAGAGGAATCAGAAGTGTTTGGCCATGTATTTCAAACCATCAAGAGTCAGGTTCTCATCTGTTATCTGAATTTTAGACGATACATTCTGCAAAACAGACGACAGTCCACCTGTTGCTATGACCGCAAGTTTTAAGCCAAGTTCTTCTTCGGTACGGCAAACTATTGAATCCACCAATCCGGCGAAACCCATAACCAGTCCTGCCTGAATGGCATGAATTGTATTTTCGCCCAAAACGGATGGTGGCGCAACCAACTGTACATCGGGTAACTGGGCAGTATTTCCGGTAAGTGATTTAAGTGCAGTAAGCAACCCTGGGGCAATAGCGACTCCAAGTATTTTACCTGTTTGGCTGATTGTAGTAAAAGTGAGCGCTGTACCAAAATCAATAACCATACAAGGTCCGCCGTAACGTATATATGCCGCAGTGGCATCGGCAACGATATCTGTACCTATTTCATAAGGATTTAATACTTCAACTGGCAGCTTACTGTAAATGGAAGGTTCGACCAAAACCGGAGAATGGTCAAGCATTTGGACAAGCATTTCACTGAAAGGCCTTATCAGACTTGGGACCACACTGCTAAATATCGTTTTAGTGATTTCTGATTTATCAATTTCTGAACTGGTAAACAGCGATCTGAAAATCACTTCATATTCATCTGCTGTTTTTGACCAATCAGTTTGTATTCGCCATATTTTCAACCAATTATCCTGTTCTGATATTCCGAAAACAATGTTGGTATTGCCGATGTCGATGGATAAAACCATTTTTTTGATTTTAATTTTTGATGATCAAATTGCAAAAAATTAATCTTTCAAAGTTGTAAAAATTAGTGCTTTCTGATAACAAAAATAAAAATCAATCGTTAGAAAAGGTATGTCTTGATATTATAAGTTTTTTTTCTAAATTTGGTTACTCTGGAAAACCATCGGAGTTTATCAATGGAATGCCAAATGAATTTGATTTTTTTCAGCGAAAACGTTTACGATAAATCCATATATTTACAGTATGCCAAACACAAAAAATCCACTGATATTTGTCGTTGAAGACAATCAGATGTATAACAAGCTGGTAGTCAGCTACCTGAAAACAAATAAATTCACTTTGGTTGAATCTTATCTTTCGGGAGAAGAAGCATTAAAAAATATGGATAAAAATCCGGATATCGTTATTCAGGATTATTTATTAGAAGGGATGACAGGCATCGAGGTGCTCATCAAAGCTAAAAAAAGCAATCCAAACGTCGAGTTTATTTTTCTGTCCGGTCAGGATAGTATTGATATTGCCATCAACAGTATGAAGTATGGAGCCTATGATTACATTGTGAAAGACCAAATGGCCCTGCAAAAACTGGTGAACAAGATTAATAAAATTAATTCGGTGACCGAATTGGTAAAATCGAATAAACGGTACAAAATCGGAGTAGTACTTTTTTTTATTGGCATTGGCCTTTTTATAGTTCTCGCCATTGCATTGGCAATCATGTATCCTCAAATATTTTGATGATTTCCATGATCCGGTTTTTCAGGATCATCAGATACCAAAATTTCGAAAGCCTTTCTTAATCATCTACAATACCTTTTTCATCAGCCATCAATTTATATCCTGAAATTAGTACCAGGCTAAGTGGCTGAAGCTGAATAACCGGTTTCTTTCCGGAAAATTCGCGGTGTGGCTGAATGTTCATACTGGTCTTATCTTTTGCCGTTTGATTCAATTCGTAGAAATACCAACTTTGTTCAGGAAGCGCTGACAGGTTGATTTCGGTTTCGCGAACAGTTTCCGAATCATTCACGATGAATAAGCTGATCGTTTTGCTTTTTGGGCTTCGGAACGTAGCGGCAAAAACACGCTGCAGCGGCTGTGGTATTCCTTCGGAATTTTGGAAGGTGGCCGTATCGGCCCCTCCTTCAACTGTGGTTTTCAGCACATCTGAGTATTTGGCAGTAAACCTTGAAATCAAACCATAAACATAGTAGGAGTTTTGGTGTGGGGTGATGCTATCGGCCAGGCGGTGATTGTTGGCATCCCAGGTATCAATCATTTGCCAATGCCCGTCGA
>DMSQ01000059.1:15282-87921 GCA_003457135.1 Prolixibacteraceae bacterium | reverse complement strand
GGGATAATCACATAAGTCGCATCTCCCCCGATGTACTGATACGAATAACCCGGGGCGCTCAGCACTCCTACCGGACCGTCTTCGTAATAAATGGCCGGCTGAATCGAGAATTTTTGTCCGGCTTTGAATTTGTGTTTCCAGTTTTCGCCAATTTCAACCAATATACCACTAAACTCGTGACCAATGATGATCGGATTTTCGGCAATATTCGGAGGTATGCGCTTGTGGTCGGTAGCTTGTTTGGCTGCCTTGTATGATGACATGCAAATACTATCGGACACCACTTTTGCCAGAATTTCATCGTCTTTGATTGCCGGAAGTTCAAACTCCTCCAATCTCAAATCTTCTTTTCCGTATAGGCGAACAGCTTTTGTTTTCATTTTCTTCTTATGTGATGTTATAGTTTCAATTTAGTGCGGCTGGCAATTTGCTGCTGGCGGCTGGCAAAAACCGGACAAATGCCGTTGGCGGCTAGCTTCTTGCGACTGGTAACCCCCAAAATGCTGTCGAGCCAGAGTATCTGATAAACTGACAGGTAGCCTTTTTGCCAGAAGCTAGCTGCCAGAAGCCAGAAGCTATTTTCTCTCAAAACGCTTCAAAAAGTTATTCAGTTTCTTTCCTAAAGTTTCACATTTGGAATGAATGGATTCAAACTTTTCTTTATTCTTAAGAGAACCTGTATCCCATAGGCTTTCCAGATGATCAGTTGTCTCATCGTTCGAAGCAATGGCATAAGTCAGAAACTTAAAATACTCAGCCTGATAAATTCTTCGTCCATAACCTTCGACGATAGTAGAACGTGTACTTTTTGATGATCTGCGTATTTGTCCACCAGTTTCGTACATTTCAAACGAAGGCAAATCATTCAATGTCACCTCATGTACTTCGATGGCAATTTCTCTTGCCAGTTGCCAGATTTCAAGATTCTTGTAAGACATAAGCATATTATTTTGTTACTAGCTGTTGGCAACTTGCTACTGGTTTTTTGTTTTGCCAGTCGCAAGTTGCTAGTAGCCAGTAACGATTATTTTTCCATAAATGCTATAAATCGTTCTGCTTTTTGCCAGTGGCTAGTTGCCAAAAGCCAGCCGCCAGTTTAATTCAGCATATTCTGCCCTCCGGTTACCGGCACTGCCTGTCCTGTCTCGTATTCCTGTTCGATGATGTAATATACCGCCCTCATCACATCGAGCGGTGTACAACCACGACCTGCCGGAACTTGTGCTTCATAAAAACGTTTCACATCGTCTATGGTTTTGGCACCAGGAACTTTACCGGCATGCAAATACTGAACAAACAAACCGGTTTCAGGATCGGACCACAGCGGACCATCAAAGAAATTGCCCGGACAAATCGAGTTGACCTTGATTTTGGCTGGCATCAACTCCAGAGCAAACGATTGGGTAAGCCCGATTCCGCCGAATTTACCTCCGGCGTAAGCAAAGTTGCGG
Source organism: Prolixibacteraceae bacterium (assembly GCA_003457135.1). GTDB lineage: Bacteria > Bacteroidota > Bacteroidia > Bacteroidales > Prolixibacteraceae > Aquipluma. The sequence goes on along the minus strand of DMSQ01000059.1, from coordinate 86,470 downwards.
TTACTACCTTTCAATCCCGATTTGGAATTAATTTGAATGATATCGGTAAAATGATCAGGTTTAAATTTGTTCTGAAGTTTCATCACTGCCGATGCATATTTGGCACACAGAAAATAAGCTGAATAGTTCACTTTGGTCATTAATTCGAAGGTTTCCGGTGTCATTTCATCCAATCCACCTGCATGCAAAATACCGGCATTGCTGATAAAAATATCCAGTCCGCCAAACTCGCAAACGGTTTGAAGAACCAGGTTTTCAACCGAAGCTGCATCCGAGACATCGGTTTTTACAAAATAAGCTTTGTTTTTGTCCATGCCGGTATTGAGCGACCCTGCAAGTTCTTTTCCTTTTTCTTCGTTCAGGTCGGCAATTATCACGTTGGCGCCGTTTGCCATCAGGTTTTCGACGATTCCGGCGCCAAAACCCTGAGCGCCTCCGGTTACAATCGCAATTTTGCGGTCAACCCGTCCGGCTGTAACTCCCAGTGCAATAGAACTGCGGTATTGTTCCACTTCCCAGGTATCAATAAACTGAACCTGCTCCGGTGTCATCGGATTTTGTCCGCCAAATTTTTCGGAGTAGAGGCTTACAAGGCAAGTGTCCATCATGACATCTTCCAGAGTTGCTGCGCCTTGAGCATTGTCGCTCGCCACGATGCACCCAATTCCTTTGATGCAAATGATCTTTGGAGTTTTCGGTTGCGTTTCGGTGTAGGTTTTTATTTTTTCGGAAAGTTCATTCAGCAAAGCATCCACATCTCCCGAATATTCAGCGTAAATGAACGACGAGTTGCAGTACACGATACCATCAGGAATAAATGGCAAAGCTATTTTCTGGTATTCAGCTTCAGAAGAAAGGAAACGTTTGTAGTAGGTGTTATTAATGACTTTCAAAGTTTTCAAACCATTTTCGGATAGTATCATGCGGATGGCCGGAACAATTTTCGCGGCTACCGGATCAACCGGAAGGCTTAACAAGGGCCTAATTTCGCCGATAGCTTCGTCGAGTTTGTCAATTACTTTGGCGTAAATTTTCCGAATTTCGGCAGTGGAGTCGGCGCCAACAAAAATGCCATGGTTCTGCAACAGGATGATTTTGGGCTCAGCTCCTACCCGACTGCGATATACTTTGATTCGGGTTTCCACTTCCTTGTACAACATGTATCCCGGATCAACATAAGGGACAAATACAACCTCATCGCCAAACAGTTTGGCAGTCCGCTTTTCGGCATCTTTGCCACACATCAGTCCGTTTACTTTGGTGCTATGGGTATGCACAACAAAGCGTAAGGCCATCAAATCGTGCAGGGATGTTTCTACTGAAGGGCGCTGACCTTTTACGGGGTGAACACGGGCATCCATCAAATCGTATTTGATCTGATTTTCGCGTTCCAGTACATCTTCGGAATAGGTTTTCTGAGCTATAAGCTGTAATCCTTTTCGGTCGAGCTGTGCAAAACCTTCCTCGTCAATGGTTGCCAGACTATGTCCGCTGGCTTTGATGTAAATGTGGGTTTCATCTTTGTACGAGGTGTTGCCACCACCTGCAATGACAAAATCTTTCTTCTTTCCGTAGTAGCGGGATATTTCGATTAATTCCTGAATTTCTTTTTTCATGATATTTTATTTTTTGTAGAGACGTAACATGTTACGTCTCTACATGTTACGTCTCTACATGTTACGTCTTTACCTTCCTAATTAATAAAATAATTAATTACCGCCTGACCCAATTCGACAAACGAGTTGTATTCCTTTGTTTTGGCATCGCCGTCAGCATTCAGATAACCTTGTTCACCTTTGGCAATGAGGTACTGGTGGGCAGCAATGATGCATGCTCCCTCAAATCCGATTTGTTCCAAATCTTCGTCAAGATCAACACCACCACTGCACGAAACTTTGATCGGATCGAGCAGAGGAGTATTGTGTTCGGTACCAAAAGTGATCAGGAAATTTTTCGAGCGGAAGAATGCCACGAAGTCTTTCAAAACTGCAAACGTATTACGTCCGGGAATCAGTTCGATGCTGTAAATTCCTTTGCTGACAAGGGTTTCATAAAGCTTCACAAAATTGCATTCATAATCAGTAAAGTTCCCTTTTGAATCGTCGAGCAGTACCGGATAACAAGGAATTCCTCCGGCTGTAATGATGATGTCTTTTACCTGTTCGAGGCTTAAAAATGCCTTTGAATCTTCAGGAACAAAAGCGCGTCCTCCGGATTTCAGCAAATTGCCACGAATTTCATTCTCCAATCCGGCTATATCAGTCAGTTTTGATTTCAATTCTTTCCCCGAGAAAATCTGTGTATAGAACGCCTTCTTATCTTCAGGAGAACTAAATTTTTCGGCGATAACCACCCGAAGCGCTTTGGCAATATGCCTTTCCCTCAACATATTTTTAGCATATTTGGCTTTCATCTCATCAAAATCAAAGCTGAATCCCGCATTCAATTCGGTCAGCAAATCATTCAGCTTCTTCACCATTTCGGCAGTCTGGACGTTGCTTTCGTGCTGAACCTGCTCCAGTAATCTCAACTGTTCGCCACCCAGAATAAGCGGACATGTCAAACCTTTTCCGCTCAAGTAAGTACGGCCCGGATTGGCCGGATCGTTCACCCGGACATTGGCTTCCTGAAGATCTTTTTGCAACGACATGAATTCGATGTTAAACAGCGGAAATATTTTATACTTTGCAGCCAGTTCAGCAAATTCGGTAAAACCGTCGGCAGTGTAAAAATCGTTGATCCCGAGTACCTGAACGCCTTCGGCTTCGGCCAGTTTAAACGGTTGCTCAATTTCGGTGAACGCGCTGAAAGAGAACGGCGTATGAAAATGACCGTTTACCAGTAGCGCTTTTTGTCCGCCTCTGCTTTTCATTTCTTGCATCAAAGCCTTCCGATCCGGATAGTTGGCAAATAATGATTGATTGCTCATTGTATAGTATTTTCTAAATTTCGGGATAAAGTAACAAATTTCAGTCAGGTTTTGTATCCTTTGGTATCCTGTAATTGGATTTAACTGATTCGATGATCCGAAATTATCGGATCAGTATTAAATAACCCGGAAAAAACTGCCCAAATTTTATTTGATCCGGAAAAACAAAAAGGATCAAAACCTGTTAAGCTTTCTACCAAACTCAAAATTATTAACATTTAAAATTACAACTATGACAACAGTTAATGTTTATCTCACCTTCAACGGTAACTGTTTGGAGGCCTTCAACTTTTACAAATCTGTATTTGGCGGAGAATTTCCCTATGTGGGCTATTACAAGGACATGCCCACTGACGGGGGCAAACCTGTTGCGTCCGAAGACGCTGAAAAAATTATGCACATTTCATTACCCATTAGTCAGGAAACCATGTTAATGGGCAGCGACACCGGAGGAGAATGGACATCGGGCTTCGCGCAAGGAAATAACTTCTCCCTCTCCATCAATACCGACTCGAAAGAATCAGCTGACCGGTTGTTCAATGGCCTTTCAGCCGGTGGCAAGGTAACCATGCCTATGTCCAATACCTTTTGGGGCGATTATTTTGGCATGTTTACCGACCAGTTTGGTATTAGCTGGATGGTCAGCTTCAACGAAAAGCCGATGGAGAAGTAGGGAAAATATTCCAGAATGACGGCTCAAAAAGCCGTCATTTTTTTGCTCTGTACTCTATATTTATTTTTAGCAGCTATGTATAGGTGTCAATCAATTGACTTTAACAAAACGATAGGCCTTTTGCATATTAGTTTCAACTATCCTGTTGCCTTGCTTGTTAATAAGGGAAATTCCGTTTCAGATCGTTTATCTTTTCAAAAGTTGAAGATCAGTCGGTGGGGAATTCGTTTGGAAACAGCATGAAAACAATAACATAATGAGCAAGCAATTTTTGATTTTTGGCATTTTTATTCTGGCCGTGGAATATTATTCATTTGTGGCCCTCAGGTCGGTTCTTCGGAATACAAGCGGTGGGTTTCAGTTGGGAATGTATATTCTTTACGGCGGTTTGTCCCTTGCCGTATTGTGGAGTTTTTATGCCATGCCCCATTGGTTTAGGACTGCATGGCCTTCGCTCACAATAAAATATACAATTAACTTTTTAATCGGAGTTTTTCTGGGGAAAGTACTGATTGCTGCCTTTCTGCTACTGACCGATATGATCATGGTCATTCCCAATATCTTCAGCTTTTTCTTTTCGTTTAAACATCATCCTGTTGGCAGTCCGCCGGAAGGATCGCGTTTTATCAGCCGGTTTGCCTTTATCTCTCAAACAGCTTTATTTCTCGGAGCTTTACTTACTACAGGTCTGACCTATGGAATGATAAACCGCTACCGATACAAAATCAGGCATATACGTGTTCTGCTGAAAAATTTGCCAGAGGAATTTAAAGGGCTGAAAATTGCACAGATTTCTGATATTCATTCGGGCAGTTTTGATGATCCAAAAGCGGTATCGGAAGGTGTTGCTTCCGTTATGAACGAAAAACCGGACCTGATTATATTTACCGGAGACCTGGTGAATAATAAGGCCGAAGAAATTGTTCCATATATGGATATCTTTAAAGCGATGAATGCGCCTTTGGGCATATACTCCGTTTTGGGGAACCACGATTATGGCGATTACGTTACGTGGCCATCAGACGAAGCCAAGAAACAAAATCTGGAGCAGCTCAAACAACATCATGAAGCATTAGGTTGGCGTTTGCTGATGAATGAGCATGTGATCCTGGAACGAAATAACCAAAAACTGGCTCTGATCGGTATAGAAAATTGGGGAGCAAGAGGTTTTACTAAATATGGAGATATGGAAAAGGCGATGGCGGGATTGGAAAATTCAAATATATCAGTGAAAATACTCCTGAGCCACGACCCTTCGCATTGGGATGCCCAAGTTCGCAAAGACTATCAGGATATTACACTTACCTTGAGTGGCCATACCCATGGAATGCAATTTGGGATTGATATCCCTGGCTTTAAATGGAGCCCGGTCCAATACCTTTATAAACAGTGGGCAGGTTTGTATCAGGAGCAAAACCAGTACCTGTATGTCAATCGTGGATTCGGTTTTATAGGCTACCAGGGCAGGCTGGGTATTTTGCCTGAAATTACCATGATCGAATTGGCGTGAAAAGTTAAAAACATGCCCGGACTTCGTCACCCCGTTGCCGATCGTTTGAGTGTAAACAAAAACAATGAGTTGTTGGTACAGTGTAAGGCATTTCCCAAATTATTTGCTGATCCGATGAAACTTCAGTCATAGGATCAGCCATAAAAAAAAGCTCCCTGCCTGTGCAAAGAACTTTTCTGTATTTTAGCCCCATCCCCAACCCTTCCCCGAATAGGAAAGGAGTTTGGGCAGAAGAGGTTCTGAAAAATCAATATTTAGGAGCGAATAATTCGAATAATTCGAGGCGCCAAGTCCCCCTTCGGGGGATTTAGGGGGCTGTTAGTTTCTAGCAATCCACTCTGCAATCCAGTCGCCTACTTCGGAAGTTGAATACGGCTTATCAACTGCAATGTCAACCGTTACCACTTTGGCATCAAGCGAAGCATCAACAGCTTTGCGGATGATGGCACCTTCAGCCTGAAGATTGAATGCGTATTCGAACATCATGGCAGCCGACAAAATGGTGGCAACCGGGTTGGCAATGTTTTTACCGGCAGCCTGCGGATACGAACCGTGGATAGGCTCGAATACCGAAGTGTGAATGCCAATGGAAGCCGATGGAGATAATCCGAGTGATCCGGTAATTACGCTGGCTTCGTCTGTCAGGATATCGCCGAACATGTTTTCGGTAACCATCACATCGAAGTTTTTCGGCCACTGGATAATCTGCATCGCGGCATTGTCAACAAACATGTATTCGGTAGTTACTTCAGGATAAGCCGGAGCCATTTCCTGAGCAATTTCTCTCCACAAACGCGAACTTTCCAACACATTGGCTTTGTCAACAACAGTCAGTTTTTTGCGCCGTTTCATGGCATATTCGTAAGCCAGTTTCAGTATCCGTTCCACTTCGGCACGTGTATAAGTACAAGTGTCGAAAGCCGTGTTTCCGTTGTCGAGACGGCCCTTTTCGCCGAAATAAATACCGCCGGTCAGTTCGCGGATGGCCACAAAATCTGCGCCTTCAATCAGTTCGCGGCGCAACGGTGATTTGTGCAGCAACGATGGGAAAGTAACTACGGGGCGAATGTTGGCATATAAACCGAGTTTTTTGCGCATCAGCAGCAAACCTTGCTCCGGACGAACCGTTGCTTTCGGATTGTTGTCGTATTTCGGGTCGCCAATGGCGCCAAACAGAACTGCATCAGCCTTCATACACAATTCGTGAGTGGAATCAGGATAAGGCAGGCCCACCGCATCAATGGCACAAGCGCCAGTTAACGCATATTCATATGCGAGTTCGTGATTAAATTTGACGGCAACAGCCTTAACAACTTTCATGGCCTGTTCGATGATTTCAGGCCCGATCCCGTCGCCGGGAAGAATGGCTAATTTTAACTTCATATTTTGGTTTTTTTGTCTGAAAATTTATCTCTATTTTGCTATAAGCTTCTCCATGCGGCGCATACAGCGTTTACTTTTCAAACCAATTCTCTGGATGCGCCTTGTGCTCTTAGCTATTTCTTGCCACGGATTTCATCCGCGGTTATTCAAATTAAACCCTGCAGGGTTTTGAAACAAATATTCAATACTAAATATCCAATATTCAATTTCCAAAACCTTCGCTTCCGAAACATGGACAACCGAAAACCCGTAACACGCACCCCGAAACACGGAACTATCACTTCTCTATCAAATTCAGCATACGCATGGTGGCTTTGATGGCTGCGGCAGTCTGGTCTGAATCGAGTCCGCGGGTTTTGAATTCGCGTCCCAATTCCCAGGTTATCATGGTCTCGACTAAAGCATCGGTTTGACCACCAGGAGGGATAGTTACAGAATAATCCAAAAGCTTTGGGAAAGGCTTGTTCATTTCTTTATAAACTGATTGAACGGCATTCATAAAAGCATCGTACATTCCGTCACCGGCGGCAGTTGCTTCATATTTTTCACCTTTGATCAGAATACTGACAGTGGCAGTAGGTTTAAGTCCCATGGCGCTTGATAACGAATAATTCACCAGACTAATAGCCGATTCGCTATCTTCATAATTGAGCACGTCGGCCACAATATAGGGCAAATCCTGAATAGTCACCGTTTCTTTCCGATCACCAAGCTCAATAATCCGGTCGGTGACCATTTTAAGTGAAGCCGGATCGAGTTCAATGCCCAGTTCTTCCAGGTTATTTTTGATATTGGCCTTTCCTGAGGTTTTTCCAAGTGCATAAACGCGGGTCCGTCCAAAACGTTCAGGAAGCAAATCGTTGAAATATAAATTATTTTTGCTGTCGCCATCGGCATGGATTCCACTGCATTGTGTAAACACGAATTCACCGATTAGTGGTTTATTGGTTGGGATGCGGATTCCGGAGAAAGATTCGACCAGCTTCGAAACCTTATTCAGCATGCTTTCATTCACCCGCGTTTCCATTTTCAGGTGGTCTTTTACAGTTGCAATCACACTCGAAAGCGGAGCATTACCTGCCCGTTCACCCAATCCGTTTACGGTTGTATGTACGGTGCGGATTCCAGCTTTGATGGCATGAAAAACATTGGCACAGGCCAAATCATAATCGTTATGTGCATGAAAATCAAAGCGTGCTTCGGGATAAGTTTCGATCATTTCGCGACAAAACTCATACGTTTCGTCCGGATCAAGAATACCAAGCGTATCAGGTAACATGATTCGGTCAATATTGAGTTTCAGCATTTCGGAAACCATAAAATGAACGTAATCTTTCGAATTACGCATTCCGTTCGACCAGTCTTCCAGGTAAACATTGACTTTGATCCCCAATTCTTCGGCGTAATTTACCGTCTTCTTTATGTCTTCAATATGTTGTTCCGGAGTTTTCCTCAATTGCTGGGTAACATGTTTATACGAACCTTTGCAGAGCAAATTGAGCGCTTTTCCTCCGGCGGAATTAATCCAGTCGAGTGAAATTTTTCCGTCCACAAAGCCTAAAATTTCAACCTTCGACAGATGGCCTTTTTCTTTTGCCCATTCCATCACCCGCTTAGCCGCAAGGAATTCGCCGTCAGAAACGCGGGCTGATGCAATTTCGATCCGGTCAACTTTTACGTCTTCAAGCAAAATCCGGGAGACACTCAGCTTTTCCATATCTGTAAACGACACTCCTGAGGTTTGTTCCCCATCTCGAAGTGTCGTATCCATGATGCTGATTAACTGATCTTTAACTTCAACTAATTTTCCTGTCATAATAATTAATTTATCAGCCTCCCCAACCCCTCCACAGGGAGGGGCTAAAAAGGCAAAATGCAAAATGAAGTCATTCTTTCGAACAGCATCTCTCTAAGCCCCCTCTTGTGGAGGGGGTTTGGGGGAGGCTGTTATTTTTCAAACGCAGCGATTTCTTCTTTCATGCTGATCAGATAATCAATGTCGTCGAGTCCGTTTGTCAAACAATGTTTTTTGTAAGGATTGATCGAAAAACCAACCGATTCGCCTGTTCCACAGATCGTAAATTTCTGGTTCTCAAGATCAACCTCAAATAAAGTATTCTGATCGGCTTCGATTGCCATAAATATTTTTTCCAGAAACTCAGGAGATACAACCACCGGAAGTATGCCATTGTTCAAAGCGTTTCCCTGAAAAATGTCGGCAAAGAAACTGGAAACCACCACGCGGAAACCATAATCGTAAATTGCCCACGCAGCATGTTCACGGCTCGAGCCACTTCCGAAGTTTTTACCTCCAACCAGTATTTTGCCTGAATATTTGGCCTGATTCAGCGGAAAATCGGCAATCGGCTGGTTGCTTTTATCGTATCGCCAGTCGCGGAAAAGGTTATCGCCAAAACCTTTGCGTTCAACGGCTTTCAGGAAACGTGCCGGAATAATCTGGTCGGTATCAACATTTTCGATGGGCAGCGGAACTGCCGGAGATGTTAGGGTTGTAAATTTATCGTAAGCCATTTTTAGAATATTAGAATGTTAGAATGTTAGAATATTAGAATCTTGAATGAATAGTGGCAACATTTTATTTGTGCGAGTTATTTTATAATGTCATTCTTGATTTTATTAAAATTGATGCGATCTCATGAGCCTCAATCATTAAAGCCGAACCATTCGAGTCTGAATTCAAGCCTTCATCCAGAGCAAATTCAATCCAGAATTCACTTTCATCGGCCTCTTCAATTGCAATACTCATTTTGCTAATCAGTACTGGAACCGTTTGTGCAATGCAAGATGCCCGATAATTGGCTGCAACCGAAGTTGAACATCTGATCAATTGACCACTAAGGTGCTTTCCAAGTTGATCTTTGGGTAGATCCAAAGAAAACTTTACACAATCATGAGCGAACTTTTTAGTTCGCTTTTTTAGTTGATCTTTAAACGATGCTAAATCAGACATTTTTCAGAAGATTAGAATATTAGAATTTCACAAAGTATTAGAATATTAGAATCTCGAATGGCGAATGTTTCAAAAAAAAAATACAAATGATGTGTAATTCGAAACTGTTTTCATTTAAGAATCGAAACTCAAGATTCTTTTCTCTCAAGATTCGAGATTCAAGATTTCTAAAGGAATTCTCTCGGATCAGTAATCTTACCTGTCACAGCAGCGGCGGCAGCAGTTAGCGGACTGGCAAGCAGTGTGCGTGCGCCGGGTCCCTGACGGCCTTCGAAATTGCGGTTCGAGGTGGATACCGAATATTTTCCCTCCGGAATTTTATCGTCGTTCATTGCCAGACATGCTGAACATCCGGGCTGACGCAATTCGAAACCGGCAGCATTCAGGATTTCAACCAATCCTTCAGCAATAATCTGTTTTTCCACAGCACGCGATCCGGGAACAATCCAGGCAGTTACGTTATTGGCTTTCTTTTTGCCTTTCACGAATGCAGTAAAGCTTCGGAAATCTTCAATACGGCCATTGGTGCAGCTTCCGACGAAAACATAATCAATTTTTTTACCGACCATTTTGTCGCCTTCCGTATAGCCCATGTATTTCAGCGACTTTTCGTAGGTCAGTTTATCCGAACCTGTTAGTTTATTACTATCCGGAACATTTTGCGAGATGCCGATTCCCATTCCGGGGTTGGTCCCAAAAGTGATCATCGGTTCGATGTTGGCTGCATCAAATTCATATACTGTATCGAAAACCGCATCAGCATCCGATTTCAATGTTTTCCAGTAAGCAAGTTTTTTGACCCAATCTTCGCCTTTTGGCGCAAATTGACGGCCTTTCACATAGTCGAATGTGGTTTGATCAGGGGCAATCATACCGCCACGGGCGCCACATTCGATACTCATGTTGCAAAGGGTCATACGGCCTTCCATAGTCAGACTTTCAATGGCTGATCCGGCAAATTCAATAAAGTGTCCTGTTCCGCCTGAAGTTGAAATCTGAGCAATTACATATAAAGCGATGTCTTTTGCTGTAACACCTTTGTTCAGTTTACCGTTTACTGCAATCAGCATTTTCCTGGGTTTCGGCTGCATAATGCACTGACTTGCCAACACCATTTCCACTTCGCTGGTACCGATCCCGAAAGCGATGGCTCCGAAAGCTCCATGAGTGGAAGTGTGGCTGTCGCCGCAAACAATGGTCATTCCGGGTTGGGTTATTCCCATTTCAGGACCGATAATATGAACAACTCCATGTCCTTCACTTCCCAAACCATGATAAACAATGCCGTGGGTGGCACAGTTTTTCTTCAGCATTTCAACCTGATTGCGCGATAATTCGTCCTTGATGCTCAGGTGCTGGTTAATGGTTGGCACGTTATGGTCGGGCGTGGCAACGGTTTTCTCCGGACGGAGCACTTTTGCCCCGCGTTTTTCCAGTCCCAGAAATGCAACAGGGCTGGTCACTTCGTGTATTAAATGCTGATCGATGTATAAAACACTCGGTCCGCCTTCAACCTCTTTGACCACGTGCGCATCCCAAATTTTGTCGAATAAAGTTTTTGTTTCCATTGGTTATCTTTCTAGCCTCATCCCCAACCCCTCTCCCAGGGAGAGGGGAGTTGGCGAAGCAAATATTGAATTTTATTAATTTTTTAATTCATCATTTCTGAAGGCTTCTTCCATTCCGTCCGAAAGTAGATTTTGATATTGAATAACAATTTACCGTGGACGGTGCTTCGTTTCATTTCGTTTACCCGGGGTGTCGTTCGTTACTCACTTTACCCCGGGCTATTGATATTTAACCCTTTCAGGATTCAAAAACAATTTGTGCCTTCCTCGTCTGAGTCTTTGTCTTTCTCCACTGCGACAGCGATTCTTCGGTCTTCTGTCTTCCGACTTCTGACTTTTTCTCTAATCCGCCTTGGCTTTTACGCCTCCCGGAATTTTATTGATCGCATCGAGGAAAGCTTCGACCGAAGCGGTAATGATATCGGTATTGGCGCCGAAACCGTGGTAAATACCTTCTTCGTGTTTCACCTGCATGTGAACTTTCCCCAAATCGTCGCTTCCGCGGGTAATAGCCTGAATCAGAAATTCTTCCAAAACAACTTTACGGTGAATGATTTTTTTAACGGCTTTCAGGGCTGCATCAACCGGGCCATTTCCTGAAGAAGTGGCATCCAGAATTTCACCGGCTATACTCAAACGGACATTGGCCATCGGGACTAATCCTTTTCCGGCAACTACCTGAAGGAAATCCAGTTTCACACGGCGTTCTTTCTGTACCACATCACCCAAAAGGGCTGCCACATCATCGTCTTTGATGTCCTTTTTCTTATCAGCAAGTTTCAGGAATTTTTCGTACACGTCGTCCAATTTTTCCTTATCCAGTTCGAACCCCATCAATTCCAAACGGTGCCTCAAAGCTGCACGTCCGCTGCGGGCTGTCAGCACGATGCTCGATTCGTTAATGCCCACATCGGTCGGGTTCATGATTTCGTAATTTTCGCGGTTTTTCAGCACACCGTCCTGATGGATTCCGGAAGAATGTGCGAAAGCGTTACGGCCCACGATGGCTTTATTCGGCTGAACCGGCATATTCATCAGGTTCGAAACCAAACGGCTGGTCTTGTAAATATTTTTAGTATTGACATTGGTATCGATATTCAAAATGGCATACCGGCTTTTAAGGATCATCACCACCTCCTCGAGCGAAGTGTTTCCGGCGCGTTCGCCGATCCCGTTGATGGTCACTTCAGCCTGACGGGCCCCGTTCATAATTCCGGCGATGGTGTTTGCCGTAGCCATTCCTAAATCGTTATGGCAATGGGTCGAAATAACTGCCTTGTGAATATTCGGTACATGGTCGAACAGGTATTTGATTTTAGCTCCGAATTCAATTGGAAGGGTATAACCGGTTGTATCCGGAATATTTACTACTGTCGCTCCGGCTTTGATAACTGCTTCAACCACACGGGCCAGGTATTCATTTTCGGTTCGGCCGGCATCTTCAGCGTAGAATTCAACATCCTCAACATACCGTTTGGCATATTTCACGGCAGCGATGGCACGTTCAATGATTTCTTCCGGATTGGAATTCAGTTTATTGTAAATGTGATAAAATGATGTCCCGATACCGGTGTGGATGCGGCCTTTCTTGGCAAATTTGAGTGCTTCGGCAGCAACGTCAATATCTTTTTCGACTGCGCGGGTGAGGGCACATATCGTTGGCCAGGTAACCGCTTTTGATATTTCTACTACCGAATTGAAATCGCCCGGACTCGAAATCGGAAAACCTGCTTCGATGACATCAACGCCTAATTCTTCCAGAGCACGCGCAACTTCGATTTTCTCAACGGTGTTCAACTGACACCCGGGGACTTGTTCGCCGTCTCGCAAAGTGGTGTCGAAAATGTACAATCTGTCGCTCATCTGATTTGATATTTAGTTTATATATTTTCTTTTTGTTGTGTTCCGGGTTTCGTGTTCCGGGTTTCGTTTTTCAGATTTGGATATTCGGTATTTAAAATTCGATATTGGATATTTGTTATCCTAAAAAAAAGGCCATCCCCTGTTTTGAGAATGGCCTTTAAAAGCTCTTTATAGTTTTACCCATACATTCTCAATCGTGCATCCAGATAAGGAGAATACCGATAATGAGACCGATTAGGGAAATGTTAGCAAAACGTGTCATTTATGAATAATTTGATGCAAATATGGAACTATTTTTTTTAAATGAAAACAAAACAGACTTTTTTATTCGGATTGGTAAGATAAAGATAAGATTGTCTTTAAATTATTGTCCGTAGGTTATTTAACTTTAAATAGCAGAACAAGATTTTCGGATTATTGTTCATAGAGCTCAGAATTTTTCATGATGGAATCCTTTTAATTGGAAGAAATGCTTTTAAAGGATATATTCCTTGAATCCTGCAAGACCAATTAAAATTTCACATCAGTATCAGCCTTTTTTAATGTTAACTCTTTTACCCAGATGTTGCGGAAAAGTACTTTATGTCCTTCAGCCTGCAATTTAATTCCACCCTGAGTATCAGTTATTCCTTTTCCACCATCGTTACCACCGTCAATTCCGGAATTAGGACCACCCCATACCTGGCTTATCGATTTATTTGTATGCACTTTTTTGCCGTTAAAATACATGGTTACTATTGGGTTCTCTATCCGTTTGCCCTCTTTAAAACGTGCAGCCCTGAAAACAATATCATAGGCATTCCATTTTCCAGTTCCGTTGTAGGCTGAATAAGGCGATGCTTCTTCGTTGATAACTGCCGCCATTCCATGAGCAGTTGAATCTCCATCGAGAATTTGCATTTCGTATCTATTCTGGAGGTAAACTCCACTGTTACCACCTTTAGCCGATACAAGGAATTCGACATGCAATCGGAAATCACGAAATTTTTGTTTAGTGACGATATCTGCTGCTCCGTATTTTCCCCCAGCTCCGGCAGGATCATCGCTGCTGACAGCCGAACCTGTACCTGATGGATCTGCTACAATCTCCCATTTTATTGGCATCGCGGCCGAAAATCGTGGACCTTCCCAATATTCCCAGTATTTGTGCAACATTTCAGAAGTTCCGTCAAAGTAAACAACTGCCCCTTTAGGCGCTTTCACTCCGACACCTGTTTGTCCGGAAGCTTCTATGGAAAGAGCTAGTCCCGAAAAAATCAAAAAGAAAACTGACAAATTAATAATTGAAGATTTCATAGTATTCAGGTTTAAATATTAAGGAGTGAAATATAATTCTAAAAGTTGGAAAATTTTTAAAATCGCATTTAAAATCAATTCTGTATCAAAGGAAAGAAATATTCCCAGCAGCACATTTATAACTCAGGCGTATGTCCTAAATCTCCATCAACCCCCTCACCTGCTCGCAATAGCTGCGGCCGGTTAGCAGTTTGGTTTGGGAACTGTCGTCTGAAAATCTAAATCAACAGGGATCAAGCAATTCGCAGTAACAAAACCATTTTAAAAGACGAAATCTTAAATAATACCCAATTTTTAATTCCAGGTTCAAAATCCAAACTATGATTTCAAAAATAATTTCCATCTTTGCCACACTTATAATTATTACCTAACTCCTTTTAAATTAAGAGTTTTTATCATGAAAGTATTAAAATTTGGAGGAACCTCCGTAGGATCGGTAGAAAACATGCGCGCTGTAATGCAGTTGATTACCGATGGAAATCAAAAATTAGTTGTTTTGTCGGCCATGTCGGGTACGACCAACTCACTGGTCGAAATTGCCAACTACCTTCAGAAAAAGAACAAGGACTCGGCCAGGCAAGTCATCAGTCAACTGGAACAGAAGTACAATAAAGTAGTCAACGATTTATATTCTACCAAAGAGAAAAAAGAAAAAGGGAAAGCAATAGTTTCCGGTATTTTCCAGACGATCAAATCATTGACTTCAGGAGAGTTCAACGAAGTGGGAGAAAACACTATTATCGCTCAGGGCGAATTGCTCTCGACTGCGCTTTTTACCGAACTGATGCTCGAAAACGGATACCAAACGGTTTATCTTCCGGCCCTCGATTTTATGAAAATTGACAGCGATAAAGCTGCCGATTCAAATTTCATCCGCGAGAATATTGCCAAAGCGCTTCAGGATTCAGGAAGCGCCGATTACTATATCACCCAGGGATTTATTTGCCTCAATGCCGAAGGAAATATAGATAACCTGCAACGCGGGGGAAGCGATTACACCGCCACTTTGATTGGCGCAGCTATTGATTCGGAAGAAGTTGAAATCTGGACCGACATTGACGGCTTCCACAACAACGACCCGCGGTATGTTGAAAATACCAAAAAGATTGATCAGCTTTCGTTCGACGAAGCTGCCGAGCTGGCTTATTTCGGGGCAAAAATCCTGCACCCGCAGACTGTACTTCCGGCCAAACTACAAAATATACCAGTTCGTTTGAAAAATACCATGAATCCAGGTGACCCGGGAACATTAATTACATCAGAATCTGCCGGACAGGGAATTAAGGCGGTAGCGGCCAAAGATGGTATCACAGCTATCAAAATACGCTCCTACCGCATGCTAAACGCTTACGGTTTCTTGAAAAACATATTCGAGATATTTGAATTTTTCAAGACCCCGATTGATATGATTTCAACTTCTGAAGTCGCAGTTTCGTTGACTATTGACAACACCAAACATCTCAATGAAATTGTTTCGGAACTGAAAGAATACGGCGAAGTGGAAGTGGACTATGAATTGACTATTGCCTGTATAGTTGGCGATCTGATTGCCGAAGAAACTGGTTTTGCCGCTAATGTATTTTCAGCTCTCAAAGAAATCCCAATCCGTATGATTTCGTATGGAGGAAGCCGCCACAACATTTCGGTACTGGTAAAAACTGAGCTCAAAAAACAAACCCTTCAGGCCTTGAGCAACAATCTGCTAAACAACTAAATCCATTATTTTACTCAAAATCAGCAATATTTTAACCCATTTTAAAGTTTGCATTCGAATTTGACTATATTTGCAGCAATATTTCAATTTTTTTATTAATTATTATGAAAACAGGTAAAGTTAAATTTTTCAACGAATCAAAAGGATTCGGTTTTATTAAAGACAGTGAATCTGACAAAGAATACTTCGTTCACGTTTCAGGTTTGGTTGACCAGATCAGGGAAGATGATGAAGTAACTTACGAACTTCAGGAAGGAAGAAAAGGATTAAACGCGGTAAATGTTAAACTAGCATAAATAGTCTAATATTTTTAAGATTTTAAGATTGAAGCCTTGCAAATTTTGCAGGGCTTTTCTTTTTTACCGCAGACGGCAAAATCCACTAAATGTATTCCTCGAAGTCAAACTCACATTAAACCGGTCGGCCAATGATTCAAATCTGGAAGCTGCGAGTTCGGGGCGGTTGTTTTCTCCGGAAAGGTGACTTAAAAATACATGTAAAAGTTCAGGGCCTGCGTGTTCCCGAATCAGTTTAAATGCCTGATCATTGGATAAATGACCATGTGCGGAAGCTACCCTCCGCTTTAATATATATGGATACGAACCTTCCCACAGCATTTTTTCATCGTAATTAGTTTCGAGAAACAGGGCATGGCATTTCCGTAAATGATGCCTGACAGTGTCGCAGGCTTCACCAATATCGGTGAAAACTCCTACATGCCAATCGTCGTGCTCAATCCTGAACGAACAAGGCTCAGCAGCATCATGATTTTTCAGAAAAGGATGAATGGTGAACGAACCTAAATGAAAGGCTTTTCCGGGTTTAAAAATTCCGTAAGTTTCTGGACGTTCCGATTCCCTCAAAGCATCAAAAGTTCCGAGACTAAACCAGGCTTTAACGCCTAATCGCTTCACCAAAACACGAACTCCACTGACATGGTCGGCATGCTCATGGCTAATGAAAATACCCCTGACTTTCGAGGGATCCAATCCGGCATCATTCATCCGCATAAGGATTCGTTTGGCTGAAATGCCAGCATCAACCAACACAGCGTCATGCTCATTACCGATATAATAGCAATTGCCGTTACTGCCCGAAGCCAATGCACAAATTTCGATCATAACACCAGTTTAATTGATTTTCTGCAAAAGGTAAACACGAAGAAAGGCTATTTAATTTCCGATTGGATAAGTTCAATGACCTGCTCCGGAAGTATATCTTTTCCTTTCAGTATGTATCTGGCTGTTTCATAAAAAGGTCTTCTTTTTTGCATCATTCCATCAATGAAATGATGCAATTCTTCAGGAGATTTTCCTTTAATTAACGGGCGTTCAGTTTTGGCATGAATAAGCCTGAATACGAGTGAATCAATTTCAACATCCAAAAAAATACAGAATCCCGAATTGTTCATCAGGTCCATGTTGTCAAAGAAACAGGGTGCGCCTCCTCCTGTGGCAACAATCACCTGATCGAAGGCAGAAACTTCTTCAAGCATTTTTCTCTCCTTTTGCCTGAAATTCTCCTCTCCTTCTTCAGCGAATATCTGTGGAATTGTACGGAAATACCGCTCTTCCAGATAGGTATCCAGATCAATAAATGTCATGTTTAATGAAGCAGCCAACGCCCGTCCCAACGTTGATTTTCCACAGCCCATAAAACCAATCAGGAATATTCTCATAAATTCAGGGAAAAGGTCATTAAAACTCAAGCGTCATTTGGTTGGGCGGCTCTTCATTTTCGCCCGGTTTATCGGTTCCGAATAGCAAATCTTCAATGTCCGGAATTACAATTTCATTACTTTTCTCCTCTGCCGGAAGTTCTTCAGGTTCTTCATCAATAACAGCAGGTTCGAGTTGATTGATCTGACTGATTTCGTAAATTGAAAGCCGTTTACCTTTGGCCTTGAAAGATTTCACACCTATAAATTCATCCACCTCAATAATTTCAGGCTCGCGCCCTTCATTTTTACCCCCAAACTGAAGTTCAAAGCGCGGATGTCCATCCCAGGTGAAACTTATCAGACGATTTTCAGGAAACTCGCCGATAAAACCGATTTTCCGGTTTTGGATATCTTCCAGTTCAAAGCGTTTCACATAGTAAAATCCCTGTTCGGCATCAAAATAAACAGATGAAAGTATCTTTTTAGGATTAAACTTTTCGATGAGCAGAATACCATCGTCAAAATGATTCGATAAATCGAAGTTAGAAAGGAAATACTCTCCGGATTTATAAATAACCAAAATCAAATCGTCACCGCTAAATTCACCGAGGTACTTTCCCCGGTTGTCAGAATTTAACCTCGACACATCTTCGTCGAACCAGATTTTCCGGCCACCTAAGGTCGAAACTCCCTTTTCTTTTAGCGCAATTTTATGTATGTCAAATTTGGTCAGGATATTCCCCATCGAAGAACGTCCTTTGATAGCCAATTCACTAAAGTCAATTTCAAAAATCAGTTTTTTGATGCGTGGTTTTGGTTTTAGAGTGACCCGAAGAACTTCGGCCTCGCCATTCGGATTCTCACTGAAATACAAAATCCGTGAACCAGGTGTTCCCTGAGTCAGGTCATATTCCTTATCGCGCGTAACACCGGTAACAGCCATGCGTTTCATATAAACAAAACCGTTTTTGCCATCACGGTAAACAATGTTGTAAATAGTCCGGTTATCGTTTTTCTTGAAAATGGCAATATGCAGGAGGTTTTTACCAATAAATGCCTTCTCCGAAACTTTGGAAACAATGTAAGTCCCGTCCTTACGGAATACAATCACATCGTCCATATCGGAACAATCACAAACATATTCGGCTTTTTTCAGGCTGGTGCCCATAAATCCCTCCACCCGGTCAACATATAGTTTTTCGTTTGCAATCACCACTTTCGAAGCGACAATATTCTCAAAATTCCTGATTTCGGTCCGACGCTCGCGACTTTTACCATATTTTGTCCTCAATCTTTCGAACCATTCGATCGTGTATGAAATGATGTTTTCAATTTTGAGGTTGATATCTTCAATCTCGGCCTCAATCGCGAGCAAATGGTCATTGGCCTTGTCGGTATTGAATTTCAGGATTCGCGCCATCCGGATTTCCATCAGTTTCAGGATATCTTCTTTGGTCACTTCGCGTTTCAGTTTTGGCTTCCAGGGTTCGAGGCGAAGGTCAATGTGGTTCACGGCTTCATCCATATTGGACGAATCCTCAAACTTTTTATCCTTATAGATGCGTTCTTCGATGAATATTTTTTCGAGTGACGAGTAATGCCAGGCTTCTTCCAGCTCTCCGCGCCTGATTTCAAGTTCCATTTTAAGCAGGGCAACCGTCTGATCCGTATTAATCTTCAGGATTTCGCTGACCCCGATGAATTTGGGTTTATCATCCTCAATGATACAACTGTTGGGCGAAATAGAAACTTCGCAATCGGTAAATGCGAACAGCGCATCAATAGTTTTATCAGACGACATGCCCGGAACCAGATGAATCATGATCTCTACCTTATCCGAAGTATTGTCATCAATTTTCCGGATTTTAATTTTGCCTTTATCGTTTGCCTTGATGATGGATTCGATGAGCGAGGCGGTTGTTTTCCCAAACGGCACCTCAGTAACTACAAGTGTTTTACTGTCTTTCTTTTCGATTTTTGCCCTAATTTTAATTGACGAACCACGGATTCCATCGTTATAACGGGCAAAATCGCCTGATCCGCCGGTCGGAAAATCGGGATAAAGCATGAAATCTTCGTCTCTCAGGTAGCTGATTGCGGCATCAATTAATTCAATAAAATTATGCGGAAGTATTTTACAGGCCAAACCAACTGCAATCCCTTCAACTCCCTGAGCCAGCAAAAGAGGAAATTTAACAGGCAACGCAATAGGCTCGCGGTTACGGCCATCGTACGACAATTTCCATCTGGTGGTTTTCGGGTTAAATACCACATCGAGGGCAAATTTCGACAAACGGGCTTCGATGTAACGCGGGGCAGCAGCCCCATCGCCGGTAAGAATATTTCCCCAGTTTCCCTGACAGTCAACCAGTAAATCCTTTTGCCCAAGCTGTACAAGCGCATCGCCGATAGATGCGTCGCCATGAGGGTGGTACTGCATGGTCTGCCCGATAATGTTGGCGACTTTATTGAAACGGCCATCGTCCATCATGTTCATGGCGTGCATAATCCTCCGCTGAACCGGCTTCATCCCATCTTCAACATACGGAACAGCCCGCTCAAGTATGACATACGAGGCATAATCCAAAAACCATTGCTGGTACATTCCCGACAAATAGGTAATCCCGTCCTTCTTTTCTTCTTTATTGATTTGTTCTTCAGTCATTTTTGCGTTTGTTCAAACAGTTTGATCAAAATTAATTTTTGACCTCTTCACTATTTCTGTCCTGAAAATTAAACTCAACTTTGCTCTGAATTACTATTTCATTTAATTTCAGTTTCAAATGTTCGTATTTCCTTCCGTAGTTTTTTGCCCCTGAACTCGTTTGCCAATTGCAATCTCCGCAAATCTATCTTTACATACTCATCCTGCAAATCAATTCCAATCGAATTTCTTCCAAGTTCTTTTGCAACAAAGCACGTCGTAAATGTTCCGGAAAAAGGGTCCATCACCAGATCTCCTTCATTTGAACTTGCTTTGATAATCCTTTCAAGCAAAGCAATTGGCTTTTGAGTGGGATGATTCTCGTACTCGTCCATCCGATAACGTACCCGGGCAAATTCCCAAACATTACCGGGAACTTTATCAGAACTATATACTGTTGGAATTGATTTTCTATAATCAATTAGTTTTCGTTTTGAACATGTCTTAGCTTCAACTAAAATATCATTGGTATTGAAGGTATAGTTATTCTTGTCTTTCACACAAAAAAGAATTGGTTCATACATCGAACCGTAATATTTTTTTGCCTGAACGCCCGAACTATCGTAATACCAAACAAGCCGGGAAAGAATATTAAGTTTTTTTCGAAGGTAAATATCAAAGAAAGGCATAAACTGAGTAGCAGTCATTACATAAAAACTGCCAGTTGGTTTTAGCTTCTTCACACATTGATCAAGCCATGAATAACACCAATTCAAATAATCATCTTCAGTTGCCCATTTGTCTTTATGCCCGTTGAAATTTTTTCCTATATTGTAAGGAGGATCTGCAAAAATCAGATCAACTGATCCATCAGGAATATTCCTCAACGCTTCAAGTGCATCTCCAAGTATTATTTGATGTTTTTTATTTCCAAATATTTCCATACCTAAATTCATTTTAAAAACTTATTCACGGGGTGACTTTTGAGTCACCCCGTGAATAAAAAACAGTTTAAAAGTCATCTTTCTCCACATACAGGTTTTCGATGATAAAATCCTGCCGTTCGGGAGTGTTTTTGCCCATGTAAAATTCGAGCATGTGGGCAACCGATTCGTGTTTTTTCATCTGGACCGGATCGAGCCTGATATCAGCCCCTATGAAATTTTTAAACTCGTCAGGAGATATTTCGCCCAAACCTTTGAACCGGGTAATTTCGGCTGTTTTTCCCAGTTTCTGAATGGCTGAGACCCGTTCTTCTTCTGAATAACAGTAATAAGTCACCTTTTTATTTCTGACCCTGAAAAGCGGGGTTTGAAAAATAAATAAATGCCCCATTCGAACAATTTCGGGAAAGAATTGAAGGAAAAAAGTAATCAGCAACAAACGGATGTGCATGCCATCAACATCGGCATCAGTCGCAATGATTACTTTGTTGTAGCGCAAATCATCCATGCTGTCTTCAATGTTCAGCGCGGCCTGAAGGAGGTTAAATTCCTCGTTTTCATAGACAATTTTCTTGGTCAGCCCATAAGTATTCAAAGGTTTTCCTTTCAGGCTAAATACTGCCTGAGTATTTACATCGCGCGATTTGGTGATGGAACCGCTGGCCGAATCTCCCTCGGTAATAAAAATCGATGAATTTTCGCGCAGTTCGTGATTGCTGTTCAGATGAACCCGGCAATCGCGCAGCTTGCGGTTATGCAGGTTCGCTTTTTTAGCACGCTGTTTGGCCAGTTTCTTTATTCCTGAAATGGCTTTGCGTTCGCGTTCCGATTCCTGTATCCGGCGCAACAGGACTTCAGAAACATCCGGATTTTTATGCAGATAATTATCAAGCTCCTTCTGAACAAAATTGGCCACAAAATTTCGTACGCCCGGCCCCTCAGGACCAATATCTTTTGAGCCCAGCTTAGTTTTGGTTTGTGATTCAAAAACCGGTTCTTCCACTTTTATGCTGATAGCAGCAACAATTGAAGCGCGTATATCGGAAGGGTCAAAATCTTTTTTGTAGAAATCGCGGATGGTTTTCACAATGGCTTCGCGGAATGCCAACAGGTGTGTTCCTCCCTGTGTGGTATGCTGTCCGTTTACAAATGAGTAATAATCTTCGCCATATTGATTCCCATGCGTAATGGCCACTTCGATATCAGCTCCTTTCAAATGAATAACCGGATAAAGTGATTCCGATTCCATATTTTCTTCGAGCAAATCGCGCAAGCCATTTTTGGATTGAAACTTTTCGCCATTAAAGTCCAGAACCAGTCCGGTATTCAGGAACGAATAATTTTTCATCATATTGACCACATAATCATCAATATAATGAAAGCCTTTAAAAACTTTGCTGTCAGGAGTAAAAGCCACATAAGTGCCATTGGCTTGTTCGCTTGGAACAACGTCCAGTTCATCTACCAGAATCCCTTCACTGAAACTGATTTCTTTTACTTCACCTTCGCGGAAAGATTTGATCAGGAAATGGCTCGACAAGGCATTTACCGCCTTGATACCAACTCCATTCAATCCTACCGACTTTTTAAATACTTCGGAGTCGTATTTGGCGCCTGTATTCATTTTCGAAGCAACATCTAGTAGTTTCCCCAGTGGAATTCCCCTTCCAAAATCGCGAACCGACACCAGTTCGTTGCTGACACGAACTTCAATCTTTTTTCCGTTCCCCATCATAAACTCATCAATAGAGTTGTCCATCACTTCTTTCAGCAGAACATATATTCCATCATCGCCCGCCGAGCCATCGCCCAACTTGCCAATATACATGCCCGGTCTTTTCCGGATATGCTCCTGCCAATCAAGCGTTTTTATTGAACCTTCATCATAATTCGGCATCATAATCCTTTCCAATTTGCAGCAAATATAAAGAAAACAAAAGTTGTATCATGTTCCGGTCGCGCGACATTAACTAACAAATGATAGTTGAAAACTTATTCAGAAATAACCTTTGAAAAGGGAAAAATAAAATCATAATCTGTCCATTTATCCGTTTCGTTTACAGGTTCATTTCCTGAAAGTTATGTTCTGTCAGGAATAATATTCTGATTATTGACATAGGTTTCAGATTTAATTATCTTTGCGCCGACATGTTTAAAAAGTATAGTTATATAGTAATAGCAGCGCTTCTGATCGTTTTTCAGGCCCATGCACAAATCAGACCGACTGGCGGCAATAGCCGGCAGATTGGCAGCAGAAACAGCAACAGTGAGAATCCGGAAAATCCTGCAGACACTGAGAGCACTGAAAAAAAAGAAAAAAAGAAAATTCCATCAGTCATTAAAGTTTGGCAAGTTAACAATCATGGATCATTGATCAGGCCTACCGAACTTGATACTACACTTTGGTTTTTCCACAATTATCTTCCTTTTAATCAGGTCAGCATAAGCAATACTTTTACCGGCAACAATGGCGGGGCATACATTTCGAATGATTTTTTCAAACGAACATCCAATTCTGATTTCTATTTTGCCCGGTCGTTTGATGCCTACTGGCTCAATCCTTCTCAGATCAGGTATTACAACACCACTACGCCATACTCCTTTCTCGACTATGTTCAAAGTGAAAACAGGATGAAGCATAATGAAACCCGGTTTAATGTTTTTCACTCACAGAATATCAACAGGAATCTGAATTTCGAATTTATCTACAATCAAACCCGGTCGAGCGGCCAATACCAGAATCAGTTAAATAAATTTCACACCATTGGCCTGGTTGCATCATACCAGTCAGACCGGTTTGTTTCTCATTCGAACATCCTGTTTAACCGCTTGCAAGGGCAGGAAAATGGTGGGATTGATGAAGGACAATCTTTTGTCGGAAATGATACTGATTACCTTACGGTAAAGATATCTGATGATGCCATCAATAAACTTCAGAACAATAATTTATTTACCATCAACGAATATCGGGTTGGCAAGACCATTGAATCGGAGCCCGACACTTCAGGACTGGTAACTGAAACATTTATTCCCCGGGTTGGATTTATTCACGAATTTGAATTTTCGGACAATAAACGGAAGTTCACCAAAGAGAATTCGACGGACTTTTTCGATCATGTCAACATCAACGGAATAACAACCAACGACAGTGTAAAATATTCCCGGTTGACCAATATTTTTCAAATCAAGTTTTACGAAGCGCCCGACAGGAAATTCACCTTCGGGAAACGTGTATATATTGGACACGACAATCTATGGTACCATTCCTCGACCCAATGGCAACATCTGGCTATCAGGTATATGAATACCCCCTCCCAATTTTCGAACACTTTTATCGGCGGAGGAATTTTCAGGGAAGAAGGTAAGTTCTGGCAATGGGAAGCTGAAGGAAAAATTTACTTTTCAGGATACCGTGCAGGCCAGACCGAACTAAGTGGATTCATTAATAAACCAATGAAAATTGGAAGAGATACAACCAGCCTGCGTATTGAAGGAAGCCTTAAAACACTGGTTCCGGAATATTTTGACCAGTATTTTTACTCGAATCATTTTGAATGGCGAAACAATTTCAACAACATCAACGAGATGACGATCCGTTCGAGCATTCACTCACAGGTATACAAATTTACCATCGGGGCAAACTATTCGCTGATTGGAAATTACATTTACAACAATACACGGGCTTTGCCGGCACAGGCTTCCAGCGAATTGCTCATTTTGTCGGCTTACCTTAATAAGGATTTTGACAGCAGGCACTGGCTGATCCGAACTCAATTGCTGGTCCAGAAAGGGAACAAAGACCGTTACCTTCATTTACCACCTTTTGCCGGATTCATGAGCATCAATTACCGGACCATCTGGTCGAAAGTGCTGTTTACCCAACTGGGCATTGATACCCGGTACAATTCGGCTTACTATGCCGATGCCTATGAACCTGCAACAGCCCGGTTTTACCTTCAAAATAAGCAACGCATTGGCAATTTTCCATACATTGATTTGCACGCCAACCTGAAACTGAAACGTACGCGCTTTTTCTTTATCCTGATGAATGCGGCATCTGGCTTTGCCGGCAATAATTATTTTGTAGCTCCTGATTATCCATACTACCGCCGGACTTTCAGGCTTGGAGTTGCCTGGTCGTTCTATGACTAATGCTTCCTGAGGATTTCGATCAATTCGGATAAAATCATTGCTGTGGCTCCCCAGATTATTTTTCCTTCAAATGGATAGTATTTTACACGAAGCAGGCCAGTGAAGGTTTGAAGTTCAGTTTCATGGATGATTTCGTTTTCGGCAAAATCGGTGAGCGGAAACAAAATTAATTCCTCCACTTCGTCGGAATTCAACTGGAATTCTGGTTTTTGATCAGTCCATGCCAAAAAGGGCTGAACCGAAAATCCACTGATCTCGAGGTAAAAATCCGACAGTTTGCCCAGAACTTCGATCGCCGAGACATCAATTCCAACTTCCTCGCGGGCTTCGCGCAAGGCAGCCATTTCCGCCGAAGCATCTTCCTTCTCCACTTTTCCACCGGGGAAACTGATTTGCCCCGGATGAAACTTCATGGTTGAAGGACGTTTGGTCAAACAGGTATAAAGCTTATTATTTTCAGGAAAAATCAGTACCAGAACACTACTCAGCCTGACCGATGAAAGTTCATGGTCAAGCGATTTCAACCGCCGTCCTGGGGGAAGCATTCTGAGATGAGTATTTTTGCCCGGTAATTCGCCGTTCATAGCATCTTTCAGGTATGTTTTTACTGCTGAATCCATACTCTAAATTTACTCAAAACGGATGATTTTTTCAGGAGAAACTTTGGTGATAAAATAAGATGGCAAAAGAAGCATCAGCATGGTTATGACCATAGTTCCCAGATTGAGCAGAACGAGATGCCACATATTCAGATTGATTGGTACATATTCGAGGTAATATGAAGTTGGGTCGAGTTTCAAAACATGCGTGTATTGCTGGATCAGGCAAATGCCAACACCCAAAATATTGCCTATTACCAATGCTTTCAGAATCAGCAGAACCGAAAAATAGAGGAATACCTTACGGATACTCCAGTTTTGGGCGCCCATCGCCTTTAAAATGCCGATCATCTGGGCTCGTTCCAGAATAACAACTAACAGGCCCGAGACCATATTAAAACCTGCAACCAAAACCATCAATGCCAGAATAACCCATACATTCATATCGAGCAGGCTCAGCCAGTCGAAAATATGCCTGTATTTTTCCTTTATGCTCACTACCTGCAAAACCGGACTATCGGCTGCCGTATTTCTAAGCAATAAGTTATGCACCGCTCTTTCCTGATCTGAAAGTGTTTTAAAATCGTTAACCAATATTTCGAACCCGCTTACCTCATCATTTTTCCAGTTGTTCAACCTTCGGATGTGATTGATGTCAACCAAAACAAACATACGGTCGAACTCTTCGAGACTGGTTTTATAAATGCCTGCCAGTTGGAATTTCCTTTGTCGGGGAAGAGTTTCCGACTCATGAATAAAAAACATGACCAGATCGTCGCCCAGCTTGAGTTTTAGCATATTTGCCATTTGTTCCGACATCCAGATTTGGTTGCTTCGGATGGTATCCTGAACCTGAAACCGCGATCCTTCCACCTTGTTTTCCTCAAAAAATGACCAGTCGAAATCGGGCCCGATTCCTTTCAGCACAACACCCTGAATTTCGTCGTCGGTGCGGATAATTCCCGGTTTGGTTGCAAAAATCTGTACATGACGAATGCCTTCTATACTTTTCAAATCATCCAAAAAAGGCTGATCCTGACTGATTGGAATGGTTTCGTAAGATTGGTTGGAGTCGAGGTTAACAATCTGCAAATGCGATCCAAACCCGATGACCTTGCGCCCAACTTCCGATTTGTAACCGGTAACGATGGCTACCGATAAAATCAACACCACCAAACCCAGAACAATGCCGAAAAGGGCAATATTCACGATCCGGTGCGAGAGGTTGTTCCGGTTTTCCTTTGCCGAAAAAATTCGTCGTGCTATGTAAAGATCAATGTTCAAGATGTAATGTTCCGTTCATTAACAAAGGGTAAAACCAGCAGTGAAATCAACCCGAGGACGATCAGCAGAATGGTCATGCTTCCGTGAGCCACCAATGCAAATACCTGACCGTCGGCCTGGTCAACCCCGTACAACGCCAAACCTTCAATAACCATGAAATGCCAGGCGCCTATTCCCCCCTGAACCGGCGCTACCATCCCGAAACTGCCCAGCACAAAAACGGTCAATGCTGCCAGTGCAGGTAAGTTAGCGGTAAATCCGAAGGAAAAGAAAATACAATATAACATGATATAGTATAAAAACCAGATAAAGAACGAATGAAAGATAAAGGCTCCAAACTTTTTCATTTTCAGAATACTGCGAAACCCTTCGACAAACTGATGGCCAAATCCCATCATTTTTTTCATGAACGAACCTGCAAGGATTCGATGTCTGAAAAACCAGACAATCACAAAAATGAATACTAAACCGCCAATTAAAACAGGCGAATAAATCACTTTTTCGAGTTTTTCTTTCACATCAGGATTGTTCTTCAGAAATTCCAGAACCTGTCCGAATTGGGTAAACACAACAATAAGAAGTAAAAGCAGCAACATCAGCATGTCAATCAGCCGTTCAAGAACAACCGTCCCAACCAGTTTGGTAAACGGAATTTTTTCGTAGCGCGCCAATACACCGCATCTCGAAATTTCACCCATCCGTGGCAGAGCCAAATTCATCAGGTAACCAACCATAACTGCCAGTAAAGTATTGAGCATTCCGGGTTTATGGCTCAGAGGTTCAATCATCAGGTTCCACCGGATGGTACGGCTGATGTGGCTTAGTAATCCCAGAAAAAGCGAAACCACAATCCAGAAATAATTGACCTCGTTAGTTAAAATACTCTTTAGGCGGCTCATATCCTGATCTTTGTAAACCATCCAGAATATAAAGATTCCGAGTAAAAAGAAAAAAAGAAATTTGAGGGGTTTAACTATATTTTGCTTCAAGGCTTTTGATTTATTGAAAGATTTGTTTATGCGTTTCACCATGAATTTAACGTACTTTTGTCCCGGTAATCCGGAGAGGTTTTTAATTTCCTTCCAGGCCATTTGCCGGAAGGGCAAAAATACAGATTTGTTTTAATTCGGGCGGTTTTTCCTGAAATTTAAAAATCGGGCGCTGAAAGTTTAATATAAAAGATGGCTACAGTAAGAGCAAAAAAGAATTTGGGGCAACATTTTTTGAAAGACAAAAATACTGCTCAAAAAATTGTAGAAAGCCTTCGGGCAAACAAGGTGGATCAAGTATTGGAAATTGGCCCGGGGATGGGAGTCCTGACTCAGTTTCTGCTTCAGAACAAATTGTACGAAACGTCAGTGGTTGAAATTGATCGCGAATCGGTTGACTATCTGAACCAGCATTTCCCGGAAATGAAGGACCGGATTATTTCGGATGATTTCCTGAGGATGAACCTTCACCAGCATTTTGAAGCGCCTTTTGCCATTATTGGTAATTTTCCATACAACATTTCGTCGCAAATATTTTTTAAAGTTCTGGAATACCGGAATCAAATTCCTGAGGTAGTTGGAATGTTGCAGAAAGAAGTTGCTGAGCGACTGGCCGCCCCTCCCGGATCAAAAACATACGGAATATTAAGTGTATTTCTTCAGGCATATTACGATATTGAATACCTGTTTACGGTTGACCAGGATCAATTTACACCACCACCCAAAGTAAAAGGAGGAGTTATCCGGCTTACACGAAACCAAACTAAACACCTCGACTGCGACGAAAAACTATTTAAAAGTGTGGTGAAAATGGCTTTCAACCAACGGCGCAAAACCATGCGAAACTCATTGGGAAGCATGATTCACAACGATGAACTCAAGGCAAATCCGATTTTCAATAACCGTCCGGAACAAATGGGTGTTGCCGGGTTTGAAATGATTGTGAGGTTGATTGGGGAACAGGAAGTTGGCAGTGATCAGTCGCTGTAGGCAATTTACTTGAATCAAAACCATAAAAAAACCAGTCAGAGCTTCGCTTTGGAGTGCAACTTGAATTTGTAATTTCATGTCGTTTAGTTAGTAATTTTAGTTTTGACGCTTTCAGGTCTAACGATGCTGAAAGGTCTATCATTACTGGAAAACCTGACAACGTCCGAAGTACCTGTCAGCGTTTAAAATCCTTAACTAAACGACATTAAATTCTAAAGTGATAATTGATCTTTATTCCGTAATGAACCCTTTCTTTATGGAATTCCATCCATGTTGTATTCTGACGATAATTGGTAAAAGGTGTAACTGCTATTTCACCAATCCGCCCAATAGAATGTGAAACTCCTAAATCAAAGTGCAAGTCTGTGAAAAAATTATCGTCCGAATAGTTTTCAAAAGAATCCGAATCAAAACGTTTTCTTTCATTCCTATTGCCAAAGCTATCGGTATCCTCCGCTTCTACATTAAACAATTTCCCTGAGTATAAACCTATCGAAGAATAACAATTCATGGTTTTGTTTAAAAATCGAAAAATTCTGACTCTCATCAGTAAAGGGATCGATATCTCGCTATAGTGAAAACGCAACAGGTCTCTTTTCCATGACATATTTTCCCCCGTTTGAAAATTAATACCTGCTCCCAATTTCAAATATGTAGTAACAGAATACATGTAAATAGCTTCAACACCGGGGTTAACCCGATAAGTATAGAATCCACTTAAATCGCCAATTGGCATTTTACCAATATTTGAATAATGTGCTAGTATGCCCTAATAATAAATTCTTGCTTCTTTTCCTGCGCAAAAATTTGATTTTGTGCAACTAAGAAAAGAAACAATGTTAGAATGTCTACATTACATATTTTCATTGATTTGTTTTTTGTTGTTGGAAATGTATTTATTCATCAAAATTATTTGTAGGGTGGTGACCGTTCCATATTTTTGGTTTTTAGGGTGGATAAAAATTAACATATACTATTGATTCCAAAAACCAGCAAAAGGTTGCTTCCCAAAATTATGTTTGGAAACACAAATAATAATAATCAAAACAATTGACTTGGACCGATATTATCATTATCTGAAAATTTCAATCTTATTTAGAGGCTGTTTAAATTTAGTTTTCTTGTTCCGCTAGGAACGGAAGGTCAGTAGAATTAATGAGAATATGTTTGTCTATTGTCCCGTACGGGACAATACATTGCTTATTATTCAACATTTCTACCGACAGATTTTCCCTACGGGAAATTTTTAAACAGTTTCTTATTGACTATAAGGTTACATGACCAATTTTTCCTGCCCCTGAAAATTAGTCAGAGCTTCACTTTGTAATAAATTTTCAGGCAGATTACTGTATTGAATATCTTTTTACTTTTGACGGAAACATATTCACAGCCCACCTGCTATGAAAATCGAACTGAACAAGGAATTTATTGAGCATTTGACCCTGTTGATCGCTCAAAAAGCTGATCCGGAAATTATTCAGGCTATCGGCTCACTGCATCCGGCCGATATTGCCGAGATCATGGAACAACTTGATCTGGATGAAGCGCAATACCTCTTTTTACTGCTCGATGGCGAGTTGGCAGCCGATGTCTTGGTCGAGATTCCGGAGAATGACTGGAACAGCTATCTGAAACTTTTACCTTCGGATACCATTGCCCACCGGTTCATCGAGTATTTGGAATCGGACGACGCGGCCGACGTAATGGCCGAACTCGATGACGACTTGCAGGACGAGGTTTTGCAGCAAATGGAAGATAAGGAACAGGCCGGCGACATTGCCGACTTGTTGGAATACGACGAGGATACCGCCGGGGGGATTATGGCCACAGAATTGGTGGCGGTAAACGAAAACTGGACCGTGCAAACCTGCCTGAAGGAAATAAGTATTCAGGCCGAAGATATTGATGAGATTTACTATGTGTATGTGGTTGATGACAAACACTTCCTGAAGGGTGTGCTTTCGTTGAAAAAGCTGATTATGAAACCCACGCATACGCCCATCAAAAGCCTGGTAACCGAAGATGCGCATTTTGTCCGGACCGATGCCAGCCAGGAAGAGGTTGCCCAGATCATGGAAAAATACGATTTGGTGGCGCTCCCGGTCGTTGATCAGATTGGCCGGTTAAAAGGGCGGATTACGATTGATGACGTGGTGGACATCATCCGCGAAGAAGCCGACAAAGATTACCAGATGGCTTCGGGTATTTCGGGCGATGTGGATGCCGGCGATAATGTGTTTCAGCGCGCCTGGACACGTATTCCGTGGTTATTTATTGGTATGTGCGGGGGAATTGTGGGAGCCGGGGTGCTTGGCTCAAATTCGTCGCAACTGGCACAGATACCGGCCATGGCCTTTTTTATTCCGCTTATTGCCGCTATGGCAGGGAACGTGGGCGTTCAATCATCTTCGATTATCGTGCAAAGTATTGCCAGTGGAAACCGCAATTTTGATTCGGTTGGCCGGAAATTATTTAAAGAGCTCTCGGTAGCTTTTAGCACCGCCATGCTTTTCTCTGTCCTCATTTTTCTGTACAATTTCCTTTTTAACGGCAACATGGGACTTACTTATTCTGTAAGCATTACCTTATTTATCGTGATGATTTTTGCCTCGCTGTTCGGAACCGTCATTCCATTGATACTGAATAAACTCAAAATTGACCCGGCTGTGGCAACAGGTCCGTTTATCACCACCACCAACGACATTCTGGGACTGATTATCTACATGACTGTAGCGAGAATGTTTTTTGAGATTTTGTAAAAACCAGTCAGGTGGTTATACTTTTCCCATATTCCTTCATCTGGCTATTTTACGGTTCATCCGCCTGAAACGACGATCCGGATCGTTTTTTTTTCTTACCACTGGTTCCTGGCTTTACTTTAGGTTAGTTAAAACTCAAAGCCATGAGAACAATATTCATTATTTTAATTCTCCTGATTCGGACCAGTATTTTTGCACAGGTCCAGGTTTCAGGAAAAGTAACCGATTCCCGGGATGCCCCGCTTCCCGGAACCAATGTCTTTCTAAAGGATTCCTACGACGGCGCAACGGCCGACAGCCTGGGCCATTTCAGCTTCAAAACCGGAATAAAAGGGATCAGGCAGCTTTCAGCCACATTTATTGGGTATAAACCATTTCTCAAAGAGCTGGATTTAGACAGCGCCAGGACTATAGTTTTAAACATCGTTTTGGAGGAATTGGACGAACAGATTGACGAAGTGGTGATTAATGCCGGGGCCTTTGAGGCCAGTGATAAAAAGAAGGCTGTTATACTGAAGATGTTTGATGTAGCTACAACCCCCAGCGCTCAGGGCGATATTTTTGGAGCGCTCCAGACCTTACCCGGCGTTCAGAAGGTAGGCGAAGATGGCCGCGTATTTGTCCGGGGTGGCGAAAGTTACGAAACGCAATCCTTTCTTGACGGGATGCAGGTTTCAACACCATACTTGTCAAAAATGCCTGATATACCTACCCGCGGGCGTTTCTCCCCTATGCTTTTCAGTGGCACATTATTCAGCACAGGCGCTTATTCGGCAGAATTCGGTCAGGCTTTATCGTCAATTGTTGATATGAAAACCAATTCGCTGGAAACTGAAGATAAATCCAGTATTTCAATTATGACCGTGGGTGTAATGGCTTCAACAACCAAATGCTGGAAGAGTGCTTCACTTTCGTTGAATGGTGATTATGTAACTTCCGGTTTATCAAACGTCATCAACAAACAGCAGGTTGACTGGACAAAAAGTCCTGCAGGTGTTGACGGAACCCTCATGTACCGGCAAAAAACCGGCAAGACCGGAATGTTTAAAGTATTCGGAACGTTTAACCACAGCTCCAGCGGGATGATTTATCCG
The DNA here is from genome assembly GCA_003457135.1 of Prolixibacteraceae bacterium. Taxonomy (GTDB): domain Bacteria; phylum Bacteroidota; class Bacteroidia; order Bacteroidales; family Prolixibacteraceae; genus Aquipluma. Next base: position 53,448 of record DMSQ01000059.1, on the reverse strand, counting down.
AACACCCAAACCGGGATAAAACAAGATATCCTGCTCAAAAGCAGCAATGTTTACCTGAACAATACCTACAACGGTATGCTCAGCGAAAAATGGATGATCAAATCGGGATTGGCATGGAATTACGATCATCAAAAGTTTGATCTGGATAATGACCAGATTGGTACAAACCAGAAAATGTTTCAGGCCAAACTGCAGTTTATCCACAACTTGAACGAACAAACCGAATTGAAATTTGGCGCCGACTGGGTCAATTTTTCGTACGAACAAAACATCCGGATGGATGGAAATTACCGGTTACCGTTTACCAATAACGAACTTTCAGGGTTTGCTGAACTGGAATATAAACTTTCAAAAAAATTCGCAACCCGGGTTGGGGCACGAATGGAAAACAGTTCGCTATTGGGTGAAACGACTCTTGTTCCGCGATTATCGGCAGCATACAAAACGGGCAATCACAGTCAGTTTTCGCTGGCAGGTGGCTATTTCTACCAAAATCCGGAGAATGATTACCTGAAGTTTGCACCACAGTTGAAACCTGAAAAAGCTACCCATGCGGTGATGACCTGGCAATATCAGACCGAACAAAAGACCTTCAGGGTGGAAGGTTATCTGAAAAAGTATGCTGACCTGGTTAAATTCAACCAACCACTGGCGACTAATCCGCTCGATTACAGCAATACCGGTAGTGGCCATGCGGAAGGAATTGATCTTTTCTGGCGCGATAAGGAATCACTTAATCTGAGCGACTACTGGATTTCGTATTCGTGGATCAATGCCAGACGCAATTACAAAGATTATCCGGTTTCGGCCATTCCAACCTATGTGTCAGAGCATAATTTATCGGTGGTTTACAAACGATTTTTTGAACCATTGCGCACCTACGTGTCGGTTACCTATTCGTTTGCCAGCAGCCGGCCCTATCACGACCCTAATTTTTCCGGGTTCATGAATACAAAAACACAGCCGTATAATGATATCAGCTTAAGCCTTACCTATATTATGGAGTTATTTGGGAAACAATCGGTTGTACACCTAATGGTCAATAATGTCGCTGGTTTTGACAATGTTTACGGCTATAATTTCCCGAATACGCCAAATGCTGCCGGGAAATATGAATCAACTCCGATCAAATCTCCATTTGAGCGACAGATTATTTTACTTGTTTCAATTATGCTGTAGAAATAAGGAAAAAGGAAAGTGGAGAGAGGAAAGAGTAAAAATTTGTTTTATGGTTCCGTTAGGAACCAACTGTCGGTAAAATTAATGAAGAAATACCAGTCTATTGTCCCGTACGGGACAAAACTTATTCGGTAATTCATATTTTCTACCGACCTGTTTTCCCTACGGGAAATTTTCAAACAGACTCTAAACGAATTATTCATATTTTAAACTTTTATCAAGATGAAAAAGCTACTTATTAACCTTGTTTTTAGCTCGTTATCCTTCATTGGATATTCAGACGAAGCTTATCAGAAAGCCATGACCCAATCTATTGAAAAACTCTTTCAGGCTACCACCATTCCTGAATATGTTGAAATTGCCAACCAGTTTGAACGCATTTCCAACATCGAAAAAACCGAATGGCTGCCTTTGTATTATGCATCGTATGCCTACATCATGATCAGTTTTCAGGAGCCTGAAAATGCGAAAAAAGACCAGTACCTCGATCAGGCTCAAAAATATCTGGATCAGGCGATGGCCATCGAACCCAATGAGTCGGAGCTGCACATGCTTCAGGGATTTCTGTATCCTTCCCGAATTACGATTGACCCGATGAACCGTGGGATGGAACTGATGCCCGAAATGAATAAATCGCTCGATAAAGCTCTGGAACTGAACCCTGATAATCCACGAGTTTATTTTCTGCGGGCTACCATGATGTTTCATATGCCTGAAGCCTATGGAGGAGGAGCTGCCAATGCACTTCCCCTGTATCAGGCCGCCGATGAAAAATTCAGGATTTTCAAACCAAAAACTGAGCTCTCGCCCAGCTGGGGAAAAGAGATCAATGATGCTGAATTTAAAAAAGTTCAGGAGGTCATGCAGAAATAAAAAGTTGCGGGTTACGGGATACGAGTTGAAGGAAATTTCGAAACGCGTGACCCGAAACCCGCAACAACTATTTTAAACTTTTCTTTGCAAAACAAAGCTACTTCTTTTATATTCGGTATTTTCGAAAAACTAAAAATTACCATGATCTCTGACCAACAAATCCAACTTAAAAAACTGATCTGGCAAGTTCCGGCTTTTATCCTTGTACTAATCGCAATGGGGAACCTGACCATGCTGGTTGTGCTCAAAGGTGAGAAACTTACCGGACAGATGTTTCTGTATGGTTCCATCAATTCAGTACTTGTAGGTGGCTCGTTTGCACTGGGACTTACCTTCATGGTTAATATTCTCGACCGAAAACTCCCCTGGTTGCGGTTCCCACTAAAACGTCTGATTGTGCAATTTCTCATCACGATTGGTTTATCAATGATTCTGATAGTTGCCGCCATTTTGCTGAACAGTTTATTATACAAACAGCAAATCACTTCAGGCTATTTTCTTGAAACAGGCTCTTTCATGACAAAGGTTGCCTTGATTTTTGTTTTTGCAGGCTCGTTGATTTCGAATGCGGTGCTGTTTTTTAAAAATTGGAAAGAGGCCGCTGTTCAACAGGAGAAACTCAAACGTGAACAACTGGCCCTTCAATATGAAACTTTGAAAAGTCAGGTGAATCCTCATTTTCTATTCAACAACCTGAATTCTCTGACTTCGCTGATCAGTACTAATCCGGATAAGGCGATTGATTTTGTGAAGAAGTTTTCGGATGTGTACCGCTATGTACTTGACCAGAAAGATCACGAACTGGTTGATCTTGCTTCGGAACTGAAATTTGTTGAATCGTATGTGTTTTTGCAGAAAATCAGGTTTGAAACCAATTTGGATGTTGAGATTTACGTTAATCCTCAAAATTTCAAAGTCATACCTTTATCAGTACAAATGCTGGTCGAAAATGCAATCAAACACAACGAAATTTCTGATCGAAAACCTTTACATCTCAAGATTTACACTACCGACGACCAGTGCCTTATCGTTGAAAACCAGCTTCAAAAAAAGACGGGATCGGAAGGTAGTGGAACTGGAATTCAGAACATCAGGGAACGATATGAATTTTTCACAAATAAGAAAGTGGTCATCTTTGAAAATTTGGAAAAATACCACGTAAGCATACCACTTTTAACCGATTGAATCTATGTATCAAGTACTCATCATTGAAGACGAAAAAGCAGCATCGGAATGGCTCCGGAAACTGATCCTGAAGTTTGACCCACGTATCACGGTTCTTGCAACACTCGATTCGGTTGGTCGCACGGTCGAATGGTTTCAGCAAAATCAGGCGCCCGATCTGGTTTTCATGGATATACAACTTTCCGATGGCTTAAGTTTTGGCATTTTTGAACAGGTACAGGTTCCATGCCCCGTAATTTTTACTACCGCTTACGAAGAATATGCGATCAAAGCCTTTAAAGTAAACAGTATTGATTATTTACTGAAACCCATTTCGTTCGATGAACTGGAAACCGCCCTTTTAAAATTTAAAAATCAGGAGAAGAGAGTTCAACCTGTTCAGGCAGTTACTATTGAATTGTTGAATAAAGTTCAGGAGATGCTGCGAAAACAGTATAAAACCCGCTTTGTGATTAAAGTTGGCGAGCACCTGAAATCGGTTCCGGTGGAGGAAATCCTCTTTTTTTACAGTCTCGAAAAAGCCACGTACCTGTGCACTGCCGATTTCAGAACCTACCTGGTTGATTATTCGCTCGACCGTGTTTCAGAAATGGTTGACGAACGCAGGTTTTTCAGGATTAACCGGAAATATATGCTGAGTAATCTGTCCATTGCCGACATTGTTGTTTACTCCAACAGCCGGCTGAAAATCAAGCTGAAAAAGCCCGGAGAGGAGAATATCATCGTCAGCCGCGATAAAGTTCCGGCATTCAAAGAATGGCTGGATATGTAATGTGCCTGATTACTGACTGTACAGAATAAAGAAACAAGTATTAAAAGTTAAAAAATAGCTTCTGATACTTGTTCCAAATTCGATAATAAAGATTAAGAATTACTGCCCCTGCATCCTTTTAGCCCGTTCTTCGGCTTGTTGCTTACGGAATGCATCCAGTTTCACCCCTTGTTCGGCAGTTAAAACAGCTTTTAATGCTTTGTCGGTTTCAGTCGTAATTTTAGTCCGTGTTTCACGCATTTTTTCACGGTCCATTTCACCACCTGCTTCACGCATTTTGGCGAAAGCATCCGACTGTTTTTTCTGCCCTTCAGTAACAATCGGGGTAATTTTGGCAACCTCATCCTGATTTAAACCTAAAGCGGTGGTCAAACCTTCGATCTCTCGCTGAAGGCGTGCTGCAGGGTCGCGTTGCTGGGCAAAACCTGAACCCATAACTAATGTAACCACGAAAAGGATCATTAATATTTTCTTCATAATCATTGAAATTTAAATTCTGGTTTTAGACTTCAATCTTTGGCTTTGGTTTAACTTGATTATTAATAGATACTCAATGCCAGATGATCAGAAGAAAGCAAAATGGTTTACCATTCACGCAATTTTCAGACTCACCTGATCGAATCATTAGCCTTGTCTGCTGAGATATTTTTTATACATTTGATTCATGAACAAAAGAGAACAACATATTATCAACCTGATCAAAGCAAGGATTAGAAAAAAAAATCCGCAGGCAGAGGTAATCTTATTTGGTTCTCATGCAAGAGGAGAAGCTGAGCTTGATTCTGACTGGGACATTTTAATCTTATTAAACAACCTGAATGTTTCACGAAAAACAGAAAAAGAATATCGGGAGGAGCTTTTTGATGTTGAAATGGAAATAGGAGAACCTATTTCAACCTTTGTCTTTTCAAAAAATGAATGGGAATCCAGGCATTCAATAACTCCATTGTATAAAAATATTAAACGAGACGGAATTGTCATTTAATGAAAGGCACAAAAGAGGATTATATCATATATCGCATTTCAAAATCATCAGAGATATTTGCTGATGCAGAATTGCTGGCGAATAATCAGCGATGGAATTCATGTATCAATCGACTTTATTATTCAAGTTTTTATTTAGCAAGTGCTCTTCTTTTCAAAAATGACATTAAAGCCGAAACTCATAACGGAGTAAAGACTCAACTATTTCTGAATTTTGTGAAAGACGGAATGTTAAGCCGGGAACATGGGAAACTATATTCTCATCTTTTTGACTGGAGGCAAGAAACTGATTATGCTGATTTTATTGATTTTGACGAAGAACTTGTTAATCCACTTATACAAGAGGTGAAAGATCTTAACCTAAAACTAATTGAATTGATTCACATGATCATTTCTTCATCCTTCGAAAATTATTGAGCAATACATCTTGGAAGATAAAAAAATAATCCCCTCACCATTTCGGGAGGGGATCACAAACAAACAATCCCAACTATTTTATTTCAAGAAGTTTTCCCGCAAGTTTTAATCTTCCGGTTAAAGTTTCAGTCGTTTCAGCATTGGTCGTTCCTGTAAATCCGGGTTGTTCTCCACCCAGGGCAATGGTGAAATATCCAGGTTCGATAACCTGTTTATTTTTGTCGTTAATCATCGAAAGCTGGCGAGGTTCAAGGGTGAATTCAACTGTTTTCGATTCGCCTTTTTTAAGCGAGATGCGTTTAAATCCTTCCAGTTGACGGATGGGGCGCGGAGTGGATGCTTTTTCGTCAGTGATGTATAACTGAACAACTTCATCGCCGTCGCGTTCGCCAACATTAGTTACTTTAACCGAAACATTGATCTTATCGCCCACTTTAGCTTCTTTCGGAACATTCAGTTCGGCATATTTGAAACTGGTATAACTTAGCCCAAATCCGAAAGGATAAATCGGGGCCTGGCGGAAATAGCGGTAAGTACGGCCTTCCATGTCGTAATTTTCGAATGCGGGCAACTGCTCAACCGATTTATAATAAGTTACCGGCAACCGGCCTGCGGGATTGTAGTCGCCAAACAAGACATCGGCCAGGGCATTTCCTCCCTGTTGACCCGGGTAACCGGCAGTCAGGATTGCATCCATATTTTCGGCTGCGTAATTGATTGAAAGCGCGCTTCCGTTTATCAACACCAGTACCATTGGTTTGCCGGTCGCTTTTACTGCTTCCATTAAGTCGCTTTGTGATTTGGGCAGGTTCAGGTGAGTGCGGTCGCCACCTTTGAAACCATCAACCTGAATAGACATTTCTTCGCCTTCCAACCGTTGGTTCAGTCCCAAAACCAAAACAACCACATCCGACTTTTTAGCAGCTTCAACTGCCTGTGCCAACATGTTGGGCTGTGGGGTTGCCCACAACAAACGGGCATCGCCATCGCCATGATAGTTGGCATATTCGAATACCAGCTTGTAGCGTTTACCTGCCTCAAGTTTCAGTTTTTTAGAATCGTGAAAAGCGCTGTGTTCATTGTTTCCACCAACTATTTCTTTGCCTTCGTAAAATATTTTAAATGAAGGCATACTCCATCCTCCGATTTCATATTCACCTGATTGCGGCGCTTTCAGGTAGGTTGTCCAACGAATCCCAAAATTATCAACCGGCATGTGTGGATCGGGCGAACCAGATTCCCAGTAAAAATTAATTTGATCGTCAATGCGGGTAAAAAGTGGTTGTCCTACCAGTTTATTGTTGGCAAAATATTCACCAAAAGCGCCTTGCCTGCCATCTTCTGTTTCCAGATAAATTGATGGGATCGGAACCAGTTTCGAAATACCATTGGCGAGTTCGCTGCCTTGCGCATAAATCACTTCGGTTTGAGGTTCTACTTTATTTTTAATACCCTGCAATACAGTTACCGGATGCATAGGAATACCATTGTAGTTACCCCACAACGATTCAATTTCGTCGGCATTAGGGCCAATCACCGCAATTTTGCTGAGTTTTTTGCTTAATGGCAAAGTTTTATTGTTATTCTTCAGTAAAACGATACTTTTCTGCGCAGCCACCCGGGCCAAATGATCGTTGGCCGGATTGTTATTCACAGAGAATGGAATCCGGGCATACGGAACTTTTTCGTCCGGATCGAACATTCCAAGTTTAAAACGGGCTGTCATTAAACGGCCTACCGAAACATCAAGGTCTTTTTCGGTGAGCAGTCCCCGTTTAACAGCCTCAGGTAATGCTTTGTAAGTATCGCCGCATTCGAGGTCAGTTCCCCGTTTTACGGCAAGGGCAGCAGCTTCAGCTTCGTCTTTGGCAATTTTATGGTACTTCCAAATGTCGCCAATGGCCCAACAGTCGCTTACAATGTAACCCTGAAATCCCCATTCGTCCCGAAGAATACCTGAAAGTACGGTGCTGGCACAACAAGCTTCGCCACGAAAACGGTTATAGGCACCCATCACCGAATACACACCTCCTTCAACCACCAGGGTGCGGAATGCCGGCAAGTATGTTTCGCGCAAATCGCGTTCACTGATGTTTGCATCAAATTCATGCCGCAAAGGTTCCGGACCAGAATGAACTGCAAAGTGTTTGGCTGTTGCCACAACTTTCAGGTAATTCGGGTCGTCGCCCTGCAAACCTTTCACAAACTGAAGGCCCATCTGTCCGGTCAGGTAGGGGTCTTCGCCATATGTTTCGTGACCACGTCCCCAACGGGGATCACGGAAAATATTGATGTTTGGCGACCAGAAAGTTAAGCCCTGATAGATTTTCCGAAGTCCCCGGCGTTCAAATTCATGATGTTTGGCCCGAGCTTCGTCAGAAATAGCATTTGCTACCTGGTGGATCAAATCGGTATCCCATGAAGCTGCGATGGAAATTGACTGAGGAAAAACGGTGGCATAACCGGCGCGTGCAACCCCGTGCAAACATTCGTTCCACCAGTTATACTCCGGAATTCCGAGTCGTTCAATAGCTGGTGATTGGTAGCGCATTTGCTGCATTTTTTCCTCCGGTGTCATTTCAGAAAGTAAGCTTTCAACTCGCTCCTGAGTAGATAAATTCGTGTTTTGGAATTGAAATCTGGGTTGTGACATCCCCAGAATCGGGCATAAAAGCAGCAATATCAAATACAAAATGTGTTTCATAAAATATTGATTTAAGTTATACTGGTCTGGTCTGGTCTGCAAATCTACAAAATGAAAAGAAATTCCATATAAAATAATTGAGCAGATACTTGATTTTTTTACTTTATGATGTTTGGTGTGGGTAATCGGATTTGGGTAAAAGAAAAATGAATTGTTTTAATACCTTATTTGTCAGAGATAACTACTAAATATACCAAAGCTGCAATAACAGCTCCTGTAACAGGTCCAACTACCGGTATCCAGGCATATCCCCAATCGCTGGCGCCTTTGGTTTTTATCGGAACAAGGAAATGGACTATACGCGGCCCCAGGTCTCGTGCCGGATTAATGGCATAGCCGGTCAGTCCTCCAAGGCTCATACCAATAGCCACAACCAGCAATGCCACTGGTAAAGCGCCCACCGATCCCAATCCCATAGTTACTTCGCCCATGCCATCAGCTTTAAATTCAGGACCGGCAATGAGTAAAACAACGAATATCAAAACAAAAGTTCCAACGACTTCACTTAGTAAATTACGGGGAGTATTTTTAATGGCAGGTGATGTACAAAATGTCCCTTTTACTGTTCCTGCATCTGTCGTTTTATTATAATGGTCGGCAAAAAGAAGCCATGTTAAAAATGCTCCGGACATTGCGCCCAACAACTGCGACAGGATATATAACGGCGCATCGGCCCAGGCAAAATTTCCGGCAACTGCCAACCCAATGGTTACTGCAGGATTTAAATGTGCCCCGCTTGACGGACCTGCCACAATAACTCCCAGAAAAACTCCCAGCCCCCATCCAAAGGAAATCAACACCCAGTCGGCTCCTTTGGCGAAGGTACCACTCAGTGAACTATTTGCACAAACTCCAGTGCCCATCAGGATCAGGATAAAAGTACCCAGGTATTCAGCAATTAACGGATTCATAGAATTCAATTTAAAATATAACCATTTGCAAAATCAGTATATAATTGGACTTGTTCCTTCTGCCATTTTCTTCTAAATCCCAGCTCTTTGGCCATTAATTCAGCAACCGCAGGAGCCATCGCAATGCTTGCCCTGGCATCCAGCAAAAGCGCCCTGGTTCTTCGCGCTAGGACATCTTCAACCGTACGGGCCATCTCTTCACGAACTGCCCAAACAACCTCAGCTTTCAGATAAGGTAAATCCGGATGAAGTTTTTCCCCCATTTCCGAATCCTGACCGATAATTGATTTAATCTTAGGCAGATCAGACCCGTAAACATGAAGATGTCCTGAATTATTGGTATTTTTTATATATCCGTGAATAGGCATATTTTTGGTGACACATTCCATATTGTTCAGCCCACCCAGTAGGATTGCCTTATCCACAATATCTTCGCCCATTTTACGATAGGTTGTCCATTTCCCTCCAATCATCGTAATCAAACCCGATTTCGAAATAATTAACTTATGGCTGCGCGAAATTTCCTTGGTTTCCTGATTTTTATCTTCGGGAGCAGCAAGCGGCCTTAAACCGGCAAAAATGCTCAAGACGTCTTTCCGCTTTGGTTTTTTGGTCAGGTATTTACTGGCCGTATTCAAAATAAATTTAATCTCCTCATCCAGCGCCCTGGGTTCAATCTCAGGATTTTCGACCGGGGTATCGGTTGTACCAACCACCACTTTCCCATGCCAGGGAACTGCAAATAACACCCGCCCATCCGTAGTTTTTGGAATCATAATTGCAGAATTTCCCTGAAGAAAAGACTGGTCTAAAATAATATGGATACCCTGGCTGGGCACCACTGTCTTCACATGATCCGGTTCATCCATGCGGTTTATTGAATCAACAAAAATTCCGGTTGCGTTGACAACAACTTTCGCTTTTATGGTATAGTATCGGTTATTTTCAGAATCCAAACATTCGACACCGGAAATGATCCCATCTTCATTTTTGATTAAACGGGTTACACCGCAATTATTTAACACATAACCTCCATTATCGGTAACGGTTTGTGCCAGGCTGATGGCAAGCCTTGAATCATCAAACTGCCCGTCATGATAAATCACCCCACCTTTCAAACCCTCTTCCACCAGGTTGGGGATTGCTTTCATGGTTTCCTCTTTCGTAATGTGGATAGATGGCCCCAACCCGAGTTTTCCGGCCATCATATCATAAACCTTCAACCCAACAGTATAAAACGGCCCGTCCCACCATTCATAATTGGGAATAACAAATTTTTGATTTTTCACCAGATGTGGCGCATTCTGCAATAACAATCCCCTTTCGTTGAGAGCTTCCAGAACCAGGCCAATATCGCCGGCAGCAAGGTAACGAACACCCCCGTGAACCAACTTGGTGCTTCGCGAAGAGGTTCCTTTCGCAAAATCGTATTTTTCAAGAACCAGCGTATCATAACCTCTCGATGCAGCATCAACACCGGCCCCAAGCCCGGTCGCCCCACCTCCGATAATGACTATGTCCCAGATTTTATCCGGCGAATACCGTATTGCCCTTAATGATTCTGAACGCTTCATCGTTTGTATTATTTAACCGGTAATTTTCGCCGGAAGGCCTTTGACTAAAACTGGTTTTTCGTTTTGCTTTTTGGGCATGAACATGTCTTTGTAAGTCAACCCGAGTTTTTCCTTCATTTCGAAAGAATAATCGAGCGTGCCCAGGTCCGCGCCGGTGTTGTTGGTCCCGAATGTGAATTTCACTCCGGCTTCTTTGGCTTTCCGGAGAATTTTTTCGGTTGGCAGTTTATACCGGGAGTTGATTTCAAGTGCCACTCCATGGTCAGCCAAAACTTTTACAAAACGGTCAATTCGGGCGTTGGTCCAAAGTTCGTCGTATCTGGCGGCTATCACGGCAGGCAAAAAAGTTGGGTTTACATGAATGTCAATAGGTTCTTGCGACACAACACTTTCAATTTTGCTTACCAGTTCATCCATAAATTTCTGTTCATCATCAACAAAAGTTTCATCCGGCATCCAAAGTCTCATCCGGCGGCCTTTATGGTCGGTCCAGGTCATTCCATCGGTAAAAATGTAATCAAATTTGGCGACAGCTTCAGGCGAAAACAGGGTCACCCATTCGCGTCCTTCGGCTTGCATTCCCCTGAAAATCGGTTTCGTTTGAACCGTATCCATATAAGCTGCCAGCGATGCATCGTCGGTTACCGGAAATTTCAATCCGCAATTAGGGGCAATGCCATAGTTGATACCCAGTTTCAATGAGTTTTCGCAGGCCTGGGCAATGGTCAGGCCACCTTTCAGGTGAACATGAAAATCAATAACAGGAAAGTTTTCAAACATCATTTTGGTGATTTTATCGTCCCACTCCTTCGATACCAGCAATTCGAATTTTTCGGCTTTAGGCAATGGTTTAACCTGGATACTTTTGAAATACACTTTGCTCTGTTCGTCATGGCATTGGAGGGCGATGCGTCCGGCGCTGAACACTTTTAGCTTATCGTTTTTGGGTCGGTACGGATCATTCGGCTGTATGTAATCAACTACTTTCGTTCCGTTTACAAATACCTCGCAGCGGTTTTCAACCACTTTGAAAGACAATTCAAACCACTCGTTATCTTTAACCGTTGGGTAGTAAACATTACGGATTCCGTAAAGACTTCCTGTTTTTTTCAACTCCAGAAAATCGCCCTGACGTTCATACGAATTATTAATCTGGACTTCATAACCCCGCAAAAGTGGTCCGTAAGGCTGTTCCTGGGTATGAAAAACAATCCCGGAGTTGCAACTGGGATCGGTTTTCACCATGGCTTTCAGTTCGAAATTGCGAAAGACACCTTTATTAAAATCGCCTGAATAAAACAAATGACTGATTGGCCCGTTGGCAATAAGCAGGCCATCTTCGATCTTAAATGAAGCGGGATTTTGGTTGGCAGACCAGCCGGCCAGGTCTTTTCCGTTGAAAAGTTCGGTCCATTCGGGCTCATTGGTCTGACATGAGGCCAAAAAAATACTCATCAGGAATATCAGGCAAAACTTAAAATCTTTCATGGCATTTTGGTTTAGGGTTATGAATAATAACAAAGGTAAAAATAAAGTCTGTTTCAGTGCCCTGCTCCTTAAATTGTATTTAATAAATTTCAATAATGAATTGAGTACGGTGTACGATTCATTTTTCCTACTTTTGATACTTTAACATCAGCAATTCGAAAAAGAGTGTGAGAACAGTTTCTAAATTATTTAGAGGAAAAACATTCTTTCGGAGCTGGCAATAATTTAGGATATGAAATTAATTGGAGCATGTTTGATTCTTCTGTCGTTTGTCGGATCACAACAATTGAGTGCACAGGATATTGTTTCAGGGACACTGACTGCCCGTCAGGTCCTCAGTCAGATGCAAATACATTTGACCTGTCCGTGGAGTCAGGAAACGGTGGATACATTTAAAACGGGCAATCCGGACGACAAGGTTACCGGAGTTGCTGTAAGTATGTTTGCCGATATGGAAATCCTGCGCCAGGCGGTTGCCAAAAACTGCAACCTCATAATCGTTCACGAACCAACTTTTTACAATCACCTCGATAAAACCGATATGCTTAAAGGCAATCCGGTTTATCGTGCAAAGAATGAATACATTAAAAAGCACAAGTTGATTATTTTCAGGTTTCACGACCACTGGCACCGGACTGTTCCCGACGGAATTTACGTGGGCATGATTGAAAAATTGGGCTGGAAAGCCAATCAGATTGACAGCTCCATGCTGTTCTTCAGGTTCGATGAACAAACGGTTGGCGGTTTTGCCCAAAAACTTCAGGTCAAACTGAAAGGAAGCCAGTTGCGGATTGTGGGAGACCCTTTGATGCGGTTTACTAATGTGGCATTTGCGGTGGGAGCTCCGGGTTCTCAGTCGCACATTAAATTACTGACCAGCGAGTTCACCGAATTGCTTGTGGCCGGTGAAGCCCCGGAATGGGAAACTTACGAATATGTTTTGGACGCTTACCTGTTGGGCATGAAGAAGGCGGCAATTTTTACAGGGCATATTCCTTCGGAGGAAGCCGGAATGGAATACTGTGCCACCTGGATGAAAACCTTTATCAAAGAAATACCTGTCATTTATCTTGAAAACGGATCGGCCTACTCATTTGTAAAAAACATACAGATACAATGATCAAAGCGATTATTTTCGATATGGACGGAGTGCTGGTTGACAGTGAGCCATTTCACGTTGAAATTGAAAAACAGCAATTTCTCCTGAACCAGATTTCAATTTCGGACGAAGAACACCACCGTTATATGGGCGTTGCCTCGGATGTGATGTGGAGACAGATAGCCGAACGTCATTCAATGAATGTTTCGGTTGAAGAATTAACCGAGCAAAACCGTGTTGAAAGTATCCGGTTCTTTACTGAATTAAATGAGATTCCGGTGATGCCCGGATTGGTTGACCTGCTGGAGAAACTCAAACAAAAAAACTATCCGATGGCCGTTGCATCATCCTCTTTTCTTGAAATTATTGAACTCATTCTTCAACGGACCGGACTTCGGAAGTATTTTCAGGTGGTGGTGAGCAGTCAAGAGGCAGGGAAAAGTAAACCCGAACCCGATGTATTTTTGCTGGCTGCACGTAAATTAAAAATTCAACCACAGGATTGCCTGGTGATTGAAGATTCAAAGAATGGAATTAAAGCAGCCAAAGCTGCCGGAATGCGGTGTGTAGCTTTCCAAAGTCCTGATGTAAATCCACAGAATCAGAAGCAAGCAGATGAAGTGATAAAAAGCTATTCGCAGCTTGAAAGGTTGTTGTGAGGCGGGTTGCTGGTTTCGGGTTTTACTCCTTATTCACGGAGTGACTGGAGTCACCCCATGAATAGCAGGAGAAAAACAGATCCTTACGAAATCATATAAATATGCATAACAGGGTATTTACTTCCTGTCATTAAGTATTGTCTTTGTGCTCATGGAGTATCCAAAAAATCAAATGGAATTTGACAGGACATTTGCACATGAAGACGATTGCGTAAAGTACCTGATAGAAGTTAAGTGGCCCTTAGGAACTCATCAAAACTATACGAGTCAAGATCGGCTTCAGAAATACTTGGATGAGTTCTCATTTCGATACAATAGGCGCAAGTCCAACAGAAGAGGATTATTGCATCACCGGATTATTGAACAAACAATGATATGGGAACCCATATTATCAAGAGATGTGTTCGAAAACAAAATTCAATAAGTCGCAAGAAGTAAATACCCTAAAATTATTTTAATAAAAAAACTTTCGGATGGCAGTAAATTATTTATATTATAAAAGTTATCTTTAATTCGAAAAGAAGATACAAAGAAGATTTTGATAAACCAAAGATATCTGCATGATATTCTTATATTTTATATATTACAGGCTGACTCTAATTAACCAAAATGGAACATCATGAAAAGGACTATCCTATCATTTTTTATTTATTGTATTCCATTGTTGCTGTTTGCGCAAGAAAATAATCAGGGGTGTCTCGATAAAGCTCTCCCGTTTTTAACACCTATTGAAGGTTTCTACCTTACAGATTATTGCAAATTCTCTGAATTTGACTCTTATGAGTTTGTTATCAACAGAAATACCAGCTCTATAAAGAAAGAGGGTATTTACCGCGAAGTCTGGTTTCGGAAAAAGGGTGACAGTAACCGGCATGTCTCGGGTAATCTGATTCTTCAGAATCATGTTAATGCCATTAAAGCAGCAGGAGGAGAAGTTGTTAAAGAATCGGATGGATCGGTATTTAAAATTGTCTACAATGGAAAAGAAATATGGATTTATGTGAACTCAAATACCTATAGTACTGATCTTGATAACTATGGAATTATTTCTATCGAAATACCACAAACAACACAAGGAACAGGTTCGCAGGTCACGGGCGGATCGGACGGAGCCACCGGGATTGACAGAAACGGGAGTCCACAAAGCCAACAGGATCCGGTTACGATAGCGGGAGCCGTTAATCCAGCTGGTGCCGTTGGTTTACCTGAATATAATTTCAATGAAAATGTTGGTGGTTCCCCAATACCCGCAACATCCAGAAATTTAAAATCCATATCTGAGGATATGACAACAGCTTCCTTCAATAGAAAAACTGAAAAAGCAATAAATACTGACCTAAATCCGCCAAATGTGGTCCTTGATGAGATCAGCGAAATAAAAGGCACTTCTGCCCTTATTAAGGGTGCTATCTGGCCTTCTGCCGAGGGCTCGGAAATTATTTCTTCTGGTTTTTGCTGGAGTACTAATCCAAACCCTTCAACAGCAGATAGCCAGATAGCTCAACGTGGATTAATGACCAGACTAATACCTGCCACGATATATTATGTTAGAGGATTTGCAACCACAATTAAGGGTACAACTTATGGAAATGAGTTGAGTTTTAATTCCGGACAAATTATGGGTTCATTTTATGCCGGAGGTTTGGTGTTTTACAACGATGGACGGGGACGCGGATTAATCTGTTCCGAAACCGACCAGGAAACAAACGAAGCATGGGGTTGCATGGGTGGTTATATTTCAAGAGATTCAGGAATTCCACTTGATCATTTATCGGGTTACGCGAATACCAATGTTATTGTGGCTACCTGTCATCAGTCCCATTGTGCTGCCAGAATTTGTTACGATTTAACACTAAACCATTTCTATAACTGGGTTTTACCTTCCAGTAGTGAAATGTCCTTGATCCGAACGAATTTGTATCTTCAACATCTTGGTGGATTTCATGGTGACGACTATTATTGGACTTCTTCTGAATACAACAAGGATCAGGCATGGGCCTATATTTTCGGATGGGCAGACTACCCACTTCATCATGGAAATAAGGATCTTGGTGCACATGTGCGTGCTATCCGCTCTTTTTAACAATTAATTTATTAATACCAGACACAATGAAAAAAATTCTCTTTTCACTTTTTACGAGTTTTTTGATAAGCTCCTCATTTGCACAGCAAGATAACCCTGAATGTCTTGAGAAAACTTTTAAATTTTTTACTGTTTTTGAAGGATTTTATATTAAAGACTATTGCAAATATGCTGAATTCGGATCCTATGAGTTCATTGTCGACAGGGGCGCCCGTTCAATCAGAAAGGAAGGAGTGTTCCGTGAAGTATGGTTTCAAAAAAAAGATGATAATAACCGGAAGGTCTCAGGCCTTCAGATTCTTCAGAACCATGTTAACGCCATAAAGGCTGTTGGTGGTGAGGTTGTAAAAGAATCTGACGGATCTGTATTCAGAACAACATACAATGGCAAAGAATTATGGATTTATGTCAATGCAAACACGAACAGCTCCGACCTTGATAATTATGGAATAATTTCTATCGAGGTTGATGTGATGAAACAGGAAGTGAGCGCCCAGGATATCAAAGGGAGCATTGCTTCTCAGGGAAAAATAGCTTTGTATGGGATCCTTTTTGATACAGGAAAATCGGACATCAAACCGGAATCGGAAAAGGCTATCGCCATTGTTGCTGATTATCTTCAGGAAAACCCGGGAGTGAATGTTTATATTGTAGGTCATACCGACAATGTGGGCGATTATCTGATGAATCAAAAGCTATCTAAAAGCAGAGGAGAATCAGTTAAGAATTATCTGGTATCTAAATATAAAATACCCGTTACAAGGTTGACAGGCGATGGTGCTGGTACGGTTTGCCCTGTTACCACAAATGATACAGAGGAGGGTAGGAAATTAAATCGAAGGGTGGAAATTGTTAAGAAGTAATCCTGGCAAAGTACAATGAAACAAAAAATAATAAAAACCATAGCTTTTCTACTGGTTAGTTTAAGTTTTACAGCAGTTAAGGCGCAAACAGTAAAAGACATTGATGGAAATGTATATAAAACTGTAACCATAGGGACTCAGACCTGGATGACAGAAAACCTGAAAACCACAAATTACAACGATGGTACTGCAATACCTTTTGTTTCTAATAATACTGCATGGATAAACCGTGATTCAGTAGCAATTACTACCGCTGCATACTACTGGTATGATAATGACTCAACCTATAAAAATGTTTACGGAGCTTTGTACAATGGGTACACAATAATAACAAGCAAACTTTGTCCATGCGGATGGCATCTTCCAAGTGATGCTGAGTGGTCTGTCTTGACAGATTATCTGGGGGGTGAAGGTGTTGCAGGTGGCAAACTTAAAGAAAGAGGGTATTCTCATTGGGTTGCTCCTAACACCGGAGCTACTAATGAAACTGGCTTTAACGCACTTCCGGGAGGATCCCGTTTCATGGATGGATCATTCAAGCTTGCTAATGAAGGGGGAAACTGGTGGAGTTCTTCCGATTATAATTCAGAACGCACCTGGTTCAGGGGTATGAATAACAATATCGAATTTGTGATCAAAGGTCCACTTGAAAAACCAAATGGGATTTCCGTCCGCTGTGTCAGGGATAAAAATTGACTTTAAAAAAGTACAGATTAAACATTGCTGTATTTCTTTTTCCTAAGAAGATTTTCGGTTTTTTATAAAACTAATAACAAAAAAGACCATGTATAAAACTAAAATAACTGTAATCCAATTATAATGTAGAACTTACTACTGTATTAGTCTTAACCAATCACTTCTTCTCACGAGTATATGTATCTGTTCCAACCACCTTGTTATTTACTAAATTAGTTATTATAAACGAACCAGGGGACTTTGTTTCAGATTTCATTTTGGAAACAGCATTTTCGGGATTAGTAAAAACTTTAAGTGGAACTCCTTCTGAGGTATTTTTCGAAGTAGCCTAAAATGCCCACATATCAATTTCAACTATAACAACAAGTTAATTATCCAACCAAGATGGAAATTAAACACGACAATAAAATTGGGTGGATTGTTTTAGATCAAATTCGAACTATTGACAAACAGAGAATAATCAAAGACCTTGGACTATTGACAAAATCCGAGCTCAATAAACTAAAATCGGTATTAAAAGAAACCTATATTGACTGAAAATTTATCAAACTAAACATCACTTGACAATACCTAACAACATTATTCAAACAGATATGAACGCAGAAATTCAAATATATAACGACAAACAAACAGCGGTTGACAAAGAAATTTGCGACCTTCTGGCAACAACAGTTGACAGCGAACTGACTGAAGCAGAAAGCAAAATCTGGCATGCCCACCCGGTTTGGTTTTTAGATGGTAATCCAATTGTTGGCTACAGTAAACAGAAAGCAGGCTGGCGTTTGATGTTTTGGAGTGGAGCGGATTTTGAAGAAGCTAAATTGAATGTGATTGGCAAAAAATTTAAAGACGCTTCTATTTTCTACACTTCAGTTGAACAAATCGAAACAAAAGACCTTAATCGTTGGCTGAAAAAATCAAGGGAAATTCAGTGGGACTATAAAAACATAGTGAAAAGAAAAGGTATATTGGAAAGGCTGAAGTAATTTAAGAGTATAACCTTAAGATACATAGTATGAACAACGCAAACAACCACGATGAGCGTATTGCAAAAATGACATTCGCCACGGTATATCCGATGTATATCGCAAAAGTGGAGAAGAAAGGCAGAACGAAAGAAGAATTGCATCAGGTAATTGAGTGGTTAACCGGTTTTGATGAAAAAAAGCTGCAGGAACTGATTGAAGAAAAAATAACTTTTGAACTATTCTTTCAGAGTGCAACATTAAACCCCAATGCTCACCTTATTACCGGTGTAATCTGTGGCTATCGGGTAGAAGAAATCGAAAATCAGTTAACGCAACAGGTAAGGTATTTGGATAAGCTGGTGGATGAATTGGCGAAAGGTCGTAAGATGGAGAAGATCTTGCGTGCTGCCTAGAGCGCCTGGCGAATGATTGGTTCCCTCCCTAAGCTGGTACATATTACAAAGTCAGCATCAACGAAGGAAAATTATTATCTTTACCTATTGAACGAAATCGAACGCAATGCAATATTCAATCGATAAAAAATCTATTCTTCGAGCATGGGGTTGATAAGCTGTACCTCTTTGGTTCGATTTAGGCAAGAATTTTAATGAAGATAGTGACATTGATTTTGTCGTCAGGTTCAAGAATATTGAACTTCTTAAGTATGCTGACAACTATTTCGATTTCAAGTTTTCGTTAGAAGATTTATTAAACCGACCAGTTGACCTTTTAGAAGAGCCCTTTGAAATTTGGCAACAGACTTCAAATAAATAGCTCCAAGTGCCGAAGGCTTCTTTGATATAAAAATCGAGTTACAAATCCACTACAGAGAGTCCTATCTTCCGCGGTGCTGACTTGGAACCCGGAACTTGAAACTTCTTTAATACCCCAACTCTTTTCCTTTCTTAATGGCCGGAATTCCATACTGCATCCACACAGGCATGGCTTCATCTTTCAGGTAATAATCGAAAAACTGTTTCATGCGAATGGTTAAATCCATCCGGTTGGCCCAGCTTTCGGCTTTCAGGTTGTGTGCTTCATTATTGTATGTCAGCATCCAAACCGGTTTGTTTAAGCGGCGCATGGCCGAAAAAAGTTCAATTCCCTGGTACCACGGAACAGCGCCATCGTTATCATTGTGCATGATCAGCAGTGGTGTTTTTATTTTTGGCACATAAAAAAGTGGCGAGTTTTCAATGTATTGAAGTGGTTTATCCCACAGCGTTCCGCCAATGCGACTTTGAGTCCGTTCGTACTGAAACATCCGGTTCAATCCCGATTCCCAGCGGATGCCTCCATAAGCGCTGGTCATGTTGGCAACCGGAGCCCCGGCCATAGCAGCCGCAAACATATCGGTTTGGGTAATGAGCCAGGCCGTCTGGTATCCTCCCCAACTATGTCCCTGAATGCCTATACGTTTACGGTCTATAAACGGGAATAAACTACTCATTACCTGAGTTCCACTAATGACTGCATCAAATGCGTCCTGGCCGGGATAACCTTCTTTGTAGGTAATGTCGGGTATAAATACGATGTAATCGTTGCTTGTGTAATAGGTCCGGTTGACGGTAGATCGGGTTGGCGCCGGAGGAGTATAGGCATGAAGGTTATCGGCATTTCGTTCATAAAAATAAACAATCATCGGGTATTTTTTGTCAAGATCTATGGTTTCAGGAAAATAGAGCAAACCTTCGAGCGATTTTCCCGAGAAAGTGTCCCAGTGGACCAGACGGACAACCGGCCAGATAAAAGATTTTTGCTGTAGATTGGAATCGGAAAGCCGGCGACGGTGTTCAAATGTCAGGTTGCCTGTCCACAAATCAGGTGATTCGCTGGCGCTTTCACGCATCCAGATCAGCGCTTCAGCATTTTTTGCCTTCGCCAGATTACCAAAATTGAAATCTTCCATCAACAGCAAACGCGGATCGGAGTAATTGCGCAAATCGGCGCTGAAGTATCCTTCCGACTTGTTGCGTTCGTCAAAAGCATGCACAACGACGGGTTTGCCGGTATCAATAAATTCTTCTTCAGGATCAAGTTTCTGATAACGAAATTTCAGGAAATTTTTCCGGCCATAGTTTCGTGTGGCATTCACCGGAACTTTAACCCCTTCCAGATCAACTTTCCAGATGTCGTAGCGATCGTACAGGAAGACCGATTTATCGTTTTCCGACCAGCCTGCAATTCCGTAAGGGGTTGGATCTTCAGGCATATCCCAGCGTTCGTCACAAAACAAAACCGGAATTTGGGAGCTCAGATCAAGAACTTCTTTGGAACTCCCATCAGTTGAACATGAATAATAGGTACTGTCGGCAGGATCGTACCAAACCACGTAATTGCCACCCGGAGATAAAGAAACCAGCGCCTTATTCTGAACTATGATCCGTTTTATGCCGGTTTCTATATCAACCAGGTAATAATCGGCATTCGGTTTCCCGGTCCATGAAGATTCCAGCTTATATGGTGAAGAATCAATTCCCAAAGCTACCCGTCCATTTCCCTTCTGAATGGTCCTGACTTCCCTGACAACCGGATCGCCCAACTGGATGTGATTCATTTTATCAATCAGATATACAGCCTTATAAGTTCGTTTCTTTTCCTTTTCCAGGTTGACTTTCTGTTCGGGCTGCAATTCCTTATCCTTCCAGGTCCAGATATCGAGCTGTGGTTTTTCTTCGTCTAAAAGTGTGTCTTTAGGTTCAGGTTGCGGCTTCTGGTTTGTACCAAAGAAAAGGTGCAGTCCGCTTTCTGAAAACGAGAGGTCTGTAAACTCTGAAGGCGACCAACCCAAAGGCATGCCCGGGGCATCGGCGATAACTGCTGCTTTGGGTTCGCCTGTTGTAAGCGATCCGTAATACAAACTGAAAACTTTTTCCTTGATGGTATCTGACGAAAATAAAAAACCGAACCGGCCACCTTGTTGGTCAGAAGTGATCTTTTTGGCAGTTCCTGCCAGTTTAAAAATGACATCTGCTTTTCGTTTGCCGGTATCAAATACTACTATTTCTGTATGTTCAACCGAATCTTTGGTTTGCCTGATAAACGTGATGCTTTGTCCCAGGGGCGCATAATAATACTCGGTTACGTTTTGAAAACTAATGGTATCGCCCGAGGCTGCATGAAAGAGTATTAACTGGCTTTTCTGCTCGTCCGGCTTGTCGTTCCCATTCTTAGCTTTTGTTTCGTCCAATTTCTTTCCGTTGTCTTTTCCCGTCATTTTTCCGGGTTTTTTCATATCCGTCAAAAAAGCAACCCATCGGGCGTTTTCCTTTGGTAATGTAAATTGTTTCAGGTTGGGAAAACAATAAATCCTGTGCCGTTTGAAAACCAGGATACCCAAACTGTCCTTGGGCATTTGCTCCTTTTTCAGCTTTTTCTTTTTGGCGCTCCGGATGGAGTCTTCAGGCTGTTTGATTTTATATGCGATAAAGTCCGATTCAGGTGAAAAGCGGGCATCGAATCCTCTGGAAAGTGTATCAACCTTCTTTGAATCAATAGTCTTGACCAACAGGTTTCCGTTCCCCTTTTGCGGGTTTAGTTCAAAGGCAGTCCATTTGCCATCGTTGGAAACAATTGGATTGTTCAACACTTGCCAGGCAGCAAAATCACTGACCGAAAGAGGTTTCTTTTCAGTTTTCTGGGCATTAAGAAGCAGGGAGGTAAAAAGTATGCACATCGGAAGAAATAAACCGGCTCGTATCATAATTGACTTTTTCAAAAGTTGCTCTCAAAGATAATATTTGAGAAAGAATAGTTCACCCTAAATACAGTTGAGTCATGTTTTACCATTAATGGAGCGAAAAATAAACCAGATACAGCATACTAAAACAGATAATTCGAAGTTTTACTAACGATTGTATTTTGATAATTCATAAAAAAGCTATCGGTTATCCGAACTAATCAATCAATTCCCGGTAGAACCTTTCAAGGGCAGATTTATCTGCCCTTGTTTATTTTTCAAACTGCTTTTCTTTTCAGCAAACCTTCTGTTGGATCACTTCAAAGTATAGTGTGGGTATGATTAGGATTTATTCCTTATCAGAATCTATTGTCCTCAAGCCGGACTGGCTCTTACTTTTCCATTCGATGAAAAGTAAGCAAAAATCTTGTCAAAACGAACCCTCAGCCGGGCGTTTTGACTGCCCTCGCACTCGCTCCGATCAAGGGTCGATGAAAATTTGAAGAATGGCGATCTAATAACTTCCGTTTTATCTACAATCCGTTTCCACTGGAATATCATTCGATCACTTCTGTTTTTATGCCTTTCTCCTCCCCCTCGGGGAGGTTGGGAGGGGCCTTATTTAACAGCTTTCAGCCAGGCTTCTGCCATCAGCGAATTACCTGCCATGGAAGGATGAACCCCATCGCCTGTCCAGTATTTGCCGGGGGCATGTTTCTGTGCTTCATCGAAAATGGTCTGGTATGGAATAAAAATACTCTCAAATTCATCTGCCAGTTTTTTTGCTGAAGCACGGTATCCATCAAATTCGGGAAACCATTTTTCATCAACCGCTGACCCATCCTGGACTGCAAAAGGCTCACAGATAACTAGTTTTATTTCAGGAAGCATCTTTTTAGTCAGGGTTAAAAGCTGGCGATAATCGTTTTCATACTTTTCAACCGTTCCATCATACTTGCCATTCAGCTTATGCCAGAAATCGTTGACACCAATTAAAATACTGAGAATGTTTGGCTTCAAATCCAAACAATCTTTTTGCCAGCGTTCGGCCAGTTGGAATACTTTATTTCCGCTGATTCCACGATTATAAATTGAAAATTGACTGGAAGCCATGGTATTCAATAAATTGGCACCAGCCATAAAGGCATAACCCGATCCAAAAGATGCCGGGGAATTGGCCAGTTGATTGACTTTTTCGCGACCCGCATCTGTAATCGAATCTCCCTGAAAAAGAATCACATCGCCGGTTTTCAACGAAGATAATACTCCTTTATGTTTCTTTTCGCCTGACGGCATTGCAGCCGAAAGAATTTCAGGAATTGCAACCAGACCAATAGTTCCGGTAGTAACTGTACTAAAAAAATTACGTCGGTTCATGTTCATTTCTTAAAGTTTTATGGTTTGGAGAATAAATTCAACTCTGCTTTTTACTGAAGATAAAGGTAATTCTATTGCCTGATAATTCAAACCAATATAAGCGTCCAAAACAAATTGATGAATCCAGACTGCATCGTTGTATGATTCAGTTCTGACATCATCATTGGCGAATATATCGGACCAAGGCGGAGTTACAAACACTAATGGTGAATAGCGGTATTTTAAAGAGCTTTGGATTAATATTTCAGGAGCGCCAAATCCTTTGTAACGGGCAAAAGCCAATTGGTCCGGGATTCCACGATCGGCAAAAGCCACCACACCATCAGGAACCGACTCAAAAAAGGCAATCCTTTTCCGTAATATTTCTTCCTGAAAAAGCTTTGGGTTTTTCCAGGGAAGAATCTCTCCTCCAATTGACATTTGCTTCTCAATCAAATCGCGGGCAAACTCTTGTGAACACAGGTATCCAGCCCTTCGAAGTTCTTTGACAAGCTCTGTTTTACCAAACCCGGGGCCGCCGGTGATGATATAAATCTGCTTTTGATACATAACTGATAAAGTTCCAAATTCCAGATTTCAAGTTCCAACGCCCAACATGGAATTTGAAACCTGAAACTTGAAATTATTTTTTCACACGCATCATGACCTCCAAACACATCCGGCTGTTGTGATACGGGCATTTCCAGAAACCGGCTTTATCTCCGTTCCGGTTAGGAATTCCAGTTTCAGAAACACTCCAGAACCATTCCCCTCCTGCCCGATCAATCAGATTAGCAGAAATAAAGTTCCAGCAATTTTGAGCTTTGTTAAGCCAGTGTGATTTGCCGGTTAATTCAAAGGCATTCAGGAAACCCACCAAGCCTTCAGCCTGTACCCACCAATGCCGGTCGGTATCCAAAATACCTTTGTCCAGTTCATAAACCAGGCTGCCATCGGGCTGCAAACCCTCGCAGGCCGCTTTGGCAATTTTGATGCATATTTTCTGGACTTCGGCCAGTAAAACCAGATCGGCTAAAACACGTGCAGCCTCATCAATCAGCCACGAAGCTTCAATATCGTGGCCAAAGGAAATAATGGTAGATTTTACATTCCAGTTCTCGTCGAAAAACAAATCCAGATGTTTGGTCTTCCGGTTGAATATCTTTTCAAGGAAAATTTCGATCAGATTGCGCAATTGAATTTCAAGCCTGTCGTCTTTCCAGACCCGGTAAAGGTTTGTATAAGCCTCCAGAATATGAAGATGCGTGTTCATCGTTTTCTTCTCATTCTCGTCCTTCTCGCTCAGGCGAAGATCTTCAAGCAAAATCCAGTCGCGGCTGTATGCTTCGAAATAGCCGTTCAACTCCCGATCAAAACTGTATTTTTCGATGATCCGAAAAAGTTCGATGGCGGTCAGTAAGCTCGATTCTTCACCTGTTGCACGGTAATGTTTAGTAAAAGCATAAAGGAAGAAAGCCTGGGAATAGATTTGCTTTTTGGTATCAACTGGTTTTCCGTCAAAAGAAATGGTCCAGTATGTTCCGCCATATTCAGGATCGAAAAAATAGTCCAGGATAAAATCTTTGGCGCGGTTTGCCATTTTGAGGTAAACCGGATTTTTTTCCTGAAGAAAGGCTGACGAAAACGTCCAGAGGATACGCGCATTCAGGATTCCGCCTTTACCGGCTTCAGGAATTAACTTATCATCTCCTTTCATTTGTCCGTAAAAACCACCATTTTCATGATCAATCATTTTTTCTGACCAGAACGGCAGAATATTTTGTATCAATTCATCATGAACCTGTTGACTGAGTTCAATAGGAATATTTTGCATTAATTTTACTTAAGTATGAGTATGAAAAATGTCTAATTAATTCACTTACTTATTTCTTTTTAGAGCGAGTTGTTCCGAATTTTCCCTGACCTTTTTATCGGTAAGCGGATAGAAAAACATGCCTACAAAAGCCAGTACACAGCATACAGCAGGCATTATACTGATCATGATTTGCTCTCCAAAAATGGTTTCCTGACTTTGTTCCAATGCTTTGGGCATATAATGGAAAAGAGCAAGAATCCATCCGCTCATTGCCGAGCCAAAAGCCCAACCCAGTTTTTGTGACATCGAAGAAGATGAGAAAATTAATCCTGTAGCACGGCG
This sequence comes from Prolixibacteraceae bacterium, assembly GCA_003457135.1. Lineage (GTDB taxonomy): Bacteria > Bacteroidota > Bacteroidia > Bacteroidales > Prolixibacteraceae > Aquipluma. The sequence goes on along the minus strand of DMSQ01000059.1, from coordinate 27,800 downwards.
TCCGGTTAGTATTTCCTGATGATCTACAATATCGGCAAACATCGACCACAACAAGGGCAGCACATATCCGGCGAAAATGGAAATCATGAACTGGAAAATCAATATCCAGGTGATGTTGTTCGGAATGAAATAAAAGCCAGTGCTTAAGACACCGGCAATTAACATGGCAATCATATAGGTTCTTTTTTTACCATATTTTCTGGAAATTGCCGGAGCAGCCATTACCCCGATTAAGTTGGCGGCCTGACCGACAAGGAAGTAAATGGTAGTCATATCCCATCTGGTTCCTGGCATTTTATAGGTACTTTGCACGTAATCCTTGAAAAAGTAGATCGCAACACTATCGCGCACCGCATTGAAAAGCAAAGCAGCCAATCCTGTTGCAACCAGAATCCACCAGGGAGCATTGTGAAGCAAATTTTTTAAATCCTGCCTGATGGAAACTTTTTTTTCGCTCTCGATTTGTGTTACCCTTTCTTTTGTCCAACTGAAACACAATAAAAACAAGATCACGCAAATCATTCCTATCGCACCAACTCCCATAACCCAGCCAACAGGAGAGGTGCTTACAGAGTTTTCTAAAGCCTTTGTAGTTTGAGCAATACCTTCGTTACCAAATGTTTTGGAAAAAAAGTCAATCAGAGGTTGAAGCAACATGAAGGTTATAAAACTGCCAATGAAAGCAAACGACATGCGGTAAGAAGAGAGCGAATTCCGTTCAGTAGGATCGGACGAAATGGCTCCAAGCAATGATGCGTATGGTACATTGATCATCGAATACACAATCATCATCAGGGAGTAGGTGATGTATGCGTAAATTAATTTACCGGTTTGACCGAAGTCAGGAGCAAAGAACGTGATGGCGCCCATGACCGCAAATGGAATGGCGAACCATAATAAGTACGGGCGGTATTTTCCATAGCGGCTTTTGGTGCGGTCGCTGATAATTCCTACAAAAACGTCGAAGAAAGAATCCCACAAACGGGCAACCAGAAACATGGTTCCGGCCGCAGCAGCCGTAATTCCAAGAACATCGGTATAAAAAAATAAAGAATACATTCCGAAAATCTTCCAAAACATGGATGAAGCGGCATCGCCAAATCCGTAACCGATTTTCTCCTTCAGGGTGATTTTTTCAATAGCCATAGGTATAGATTTATTTTTAGTTAGGTTTTTTAATTTTAAACTTTTCCAAAGTTTTATCCTAATTATAAAACTTTGGAAAAGTTATTGAATTAGTTAGAACTATTTTTTCTCCAGAATTTCCAGGTTTTTGGCAATCTGCGCTTTCAGCGTTTCTACCGAAGCAGCAGAGCGATATCCATCGGCAGGCGAATTCAGGCAGTAATCCACCAGTTTGTCAACGGTTGAAGTGGCAACATGCATGCGGGTATCCGACGAAGCGTAATAAATGAACACGGTTCCATCTTCATCGGCAATCCAACCATTGGTGAAAAGTACATTCGACACATCCCCCACCCTTTCTTCGCCGATTGGACCCATCAAATGACCGGCAGGTTCGGCAATCAGTTTCGAAGGATCCTGTAAATCGGTCATATACAGGTACAGCACATAACGTAAACCGGCAGCGCAACCGCGCACACCGTGAGCCAGGTGCAGCCAGCCTTTTTCTGTTTTAATCGGATGCGGACCTTCGCCGTTTTTCACCTCTTTGATCGTATGATAGTAACGGAAATTGATGATTTTTTCGTCTTTCACTTCAGCGCAGGTCATGTTGTCAACAAGCGCCCAGCCAATTCCACCGCCACTTCCGGCATCAATAAATCCATCCTGTGGTCGGGTATATAAAGCATATTTTCCATCAACAAATTCATGGTGTAAAACTACATTGCGTTGCTGGCTTTTCGTTTTTAAGTCCGGTAGTCGTTCCCAGGTTTCCAAATCTTTGGTGCGAACAATACCTGCAGCAGCAACTGCCGATGATAAATCGCCAGGCGCGGCATTCGGATCTTTACGTTCGGAACAGAAAATGCCGTAAATCCAGCCATCTTCATGGGCTGTCAGCCGCATATCGTAAACATTGGTATCCGGAATTTCGGTTTCAGGAATGGTAACCGGAAAATCCCAGAACCGGAAATTATCTATTCCATTAGGGCTTTCGGCAATGGCGAAGAACGATTTGCGGTCAACTCCTTCCACGCGGACAACCAGAATGTATTTACCGTTCCATTTCATGGCGCCCGAATTCATGGTGGCATTCATTCCGATGCGTTCCATCAGGTACGGATTGGTTTGTTCATCCAAATCGTACCGCCAGATGACCGGAGTGTGCGCGGCAGTCAAAACCGGGTTTTTATAGCGGACGAAAATCCCGTTGCCATTTTTAACCTTTTTATTTTTAGCCGACAATAGTTTCTCCTGTTTAGCGAACAGTTTATGAACTTTCTTTTTGAAGTTTGATTTCATGTTATCTGATTTTTACGTGTCACTTCATGTTATATTCCAAAACTCCCAAATACAAAGTAAAAAAAAATCCAAAAGCAAGCCTGATCTTTTATCAAAGCGTATGCAGCGTAGATTCAAGAAGATTGGAGAACAGAGTCCAAATCCAGTTCTTTAAAATCAGAAATGGTATAGAAGCAGCCATTCTGCTTTAACTCATCTGCTGAATGTGAAGTAGTAATGCCAATTACTTTTAATCCAGCCTTTATTGCTGAATAAACGCCTCCTAAGGAGTCTTCGATCACTATGCATTCCGTGCTTTTAAAATTCAGTTTTTTTAAAGCTAATTTAAAAATTTCCGCATCGGGTTTCCCTCTCACTATCTGGTGGCCGCCGGTTATGGAATGAAAAAAATGTCTGATTTTCAGTTCATCCAAAATAAAGTCAATATTTGGTGTATCGCCCATGGTTGCCAATGAAGCTTTAATATTCCGTTTTTTCATTGTATTCAGAAGGTCAGTCAATCCATCTATTTCCTTTATATGTTTTTTGTACAAATCCCTGTAGATTATTTCTTTTTCCTGGCCTAATTCCCCGGCTTTTTCATCAGAAATATCATGTCCGAAAAATCTCCTTATCATTTCTCCAAGATTTCCATGATTTTGAGCCTGAAACTGGTCCGGATCAAGGTTAATATCATGCTTTTTTAAAAACAATAGCCAGGCCTCTTTGTGAAATGGAATACTGTCAACCAGAGTGCCGTCCATATCAAATATAATAGCTTTTGTTTTTGTCATTTTCTTAATTGGTTCATGTTGTTGATTGGGCAAAACCTGTAAATACCACCAAATTTATAAAAGTTTAATTAATGTCGTTTAGTTAGTCAAATATAGAAAACTGAAACTCTAAATTACATGTTTGTGTCCATTTCGAAAAATGGGTTTTGGTCATTGCAACGAGGCACCACGAAGCAATCTATTGATTAAAGATTATACTTGTTATATATCTAATTTAGATATAACTTTGATAATTGTGTTTCAATCTAAATTTTGTGGCTGGATACCAGTTATATTTCATCAAAAATCAAATTCATGGGAAAGATATCAAAAGAAGTAGTCGGCGCATCAGCAGCAAAAATAATGCTTTCGCTATTAGCTATGGATGACAGCTATGGTTATGAAATGCTTATGAAAGTAAAAAAATTATCTGAAGGACAGATTAAATGGAACCAAGGAGCAATTTATCCTGTTCTAAAGAAAATGGAAACCTTGGGTTTAATTAAATCATATTGGAAAATGCAGGAGAACGAACGTCCCAGAAAATACTACAACATATTGGACAATGGAAAACAGGAATTGCAAAAGATGAAAGATGAATGGAATTTGGTCAATTCTATGCTCAATAAACTTTGGTATAAATAAAAACAGGACTAAAAACAAAAAAAGTGTCCGTAGCCGGACACTTGATATTTTGAGACAAATCTCAGCTTCGAACTGGGATCCAGAGATCACTTTTTTTGGAACTTGAAATTTTGAACTTGAAACTTTTTAGGTATTCGCGCAAATCTGGATGCTTCCCCACAACAATTCTGCAGTTTTATCCCAACTGAACTTTTCCTTTTGAGCAAAGCCTTTGCTGATGAGCATTTCCCGAAGTTCCTTATCCTGAAAAATCTTAATCATCGCATCCCTGATTTGGTCCAGCGAAAACGGGTCAACATACAAAACGGCATGACCGCCAACTTCGGGCAAAGATGTAGTGTTCGAACAAATCACGGGTACACCGGCATTCATGGCTTCGATAACCGGGATGCCGAAACCTTCGAAGAAAGGAACAAAAGTAAGGGCCAGAGAAGCCCCCAAAACCTGATGTAACTCTTCGTTGCTGAGCCTCCCGGTAAAAACCACATCATCTTTATAGCGCATGCCTTCGTAGGTAAGCTCAATGTCTGTGGTTTTGAACATACTTTCCCCAACAATCAGCAATTTGGTGTCCGTATCAATTGAAGTCCGGAAAGCATCATAAGCACGGAGCAATCCGCATATATTTTTGCGGGGGTGTAACGATCCGATAAACAAAAAGTATTCTTTACCACCCGAATAGCCGGCTTTGGTTTTCTCCTTTTCTTCTCCTGAAGTTGGCGTGTATAGAGTATTGACCCCATTATAAACGACATCAATTTTATCGCTCCCAATTTTATATGTCCGGAGTATATCTTCTTTCGAGAAAAACGAAACGGTTACAATCCGCCGGGCTTTACGGGCAAACCTTGGGAAGAAATAATTGTAATATTGGGCTGTCAGCCAGGGTAAATCCTTGGGCCGGTGTGCAAAGTTAATGTCGTGTATAGCTGCCAATTGCCTGGTAGGCGTGCTTAGCGACAAATATCCATCGGGCGAGAAAAACAAATCAGCCTTGTATTTCTTCAGAATTCGCGGAATCTGAAGTTCAAACCAGATGTACCAAAGAAAAGGATGCCTTGTTGGAGGCGATAATACAATTGGGGTAACATTTTCATTGAAAACAAATTCGGCGGCAAACGGGCGGTCGAAAATAAATAAAAACTGATGTTCAGGATGGTCGCGGGTTATGCGCGATAAGGTTTCACGCGTAAACCACCCAATCCCTTCGAGTTTTCCCTGAAGTAACAAGCGAGTATTAACTGCTATTATCATAGGTTTTGGTTGCGTTGCCGAAATTTATCAAATGTACAAAGTCTGTTTAAAAAATTGCTACTTTTGAAACACTTTAATCAAACCGGAAAAAGATACCCGATTGAAACGTAAGTTTATTACAAATCTGCTGCTACTGCTTTTTCTGAATGTTTTAATCAAACCTTTCTGGATATTCGGAATTGACCTTACCGTGCAAAATATGGTCGGCGACGAAAGTTACGGATTGTATTTTTCGCTCCTGAATTTCTCCATGATCCTGAATATTTTGCTCGACCTCGGGATAACCAGTTACAACAATAAAAACATTGCCCAGAACCGTCATCTTCTTCGAAAACATATCAGCAATATTGTTGGATTAAAATTTTTGCTGGCAGGGGTTTATACTGTTATTGCCATCGCTGTTGCTTTAATTATCGGATATCGGGAACTTCAGCTCCATTTGTTGTTCTTTCTTATCCTCAACCAGTTTCTGATTTCATTTACCCTCTATTTAAGGTCAAACATCAGTGGTTTGCACTTGTTTCGGACCGACAGCCTATTATCGGTACTCGACCGCTCAATCATGATCGTAATCTGCTCAGTGCTGTTATTTACCAACTTAACCGGCCATGCTTTCCGGATTGAATGGTTTGTTTATGCACAAACCGCTGCCTACCTCATCACCAGTTTAATCACTTTCGGCGTTCTTTTGGTGCGAACCGGGAAACTTAAATTTTACTTCGACTGTCGGTTTTTCATGGTCTTTCTGAAAAAAAGTTATCCTTATGCTTTACTTATTCTGCTGATGTCGTTTTATAACCGGATTGATTCGGTAATGCTCGAACGGTTACTGCCCGACGGAAAAGAACAGGCCGGAATATATGCCCATGCTTTTCGTCTGCTCGATGCAGTTTCGATGTTCGGGGTTTTGTTTGCCGGCTTACTCTTACCCATTTTCGCCAGAATGATCAAAAAGAAGGAGGAAATTGGTTCCATGTTGCAATTCTCATTTCTTCTGCTATTTGTGCCCGCCATCATACTCAGCTTGTCGTCCGGATTTTACGATCATGAAATAATGGTTTTGCTCAATTACAGCAATAGCGAATTGTCGGCGTCCATTTTCCAACTACTAATGATTAGTTTTCTTGGCATTGCCACGACCTATATTTTTGGCACCCTGCTTACAGCCAATGGCAGTATTCGCCAGCTTAACTGGATGGCGTTAACTGGAATGGGAATTAACGTTGGCTTGAATTTATTGCTGATACCTGAAATACAAGCATTAGGATCGGCCTGGGCAAGCCTGATCACTCAACTTTTTACAGCCTTGTCACAAACCATACTTGCCGTATATTTATTGAAACTGAAAATCAATTACTTTCTAATTGCCAAACTAATCCTGTTTGTTGGATTTGTTTTTCTGGCCGGATATCTGAGTAAGCAAATCAACAATTGGGTTATCGGATATTTTATCATGATTTCAGTCAGCGCCCTGTTCGCTTTTGTCACACGATTAATTAACCTGAAGGCCCTGGCTGAAATCATCCAAAATAAGTAGGAAGGTATGAGAATAAAGCTTACTCCCGAAGATTTACAAAACGAAAGTGAATTTGATCTTTTAGCTGAAGTTTCTCATCAAAAATTGCGCGAGTTTGTGACGGAACAAATCAGGAAAGAAAAATACATCATCCGGATTTATTCGGGTTACCAGATAATCATGCTTTTGTTGTTCGGATTTTTCTTAACACGAAGTATTGTACTCCTGATAAAAGGTTATACAGAAGCATTTGTTGGCGTTGGTCTCGCCATCTTGTTTTCATTTACAGCACTTGTCATTATCCATGAATTACTTCATGCCCTCGCTTATTTGCTTACAGGCGCCCGGAATATTTCATTCGGATTTATTTTGAAAAAATTCATCTTTTATGCTTTGGCCGACCGACAGGTAATTGCAGCTAAAGCATTTCATGTTGTAGCTTTGGCTCCATTTGTAATTATAAAAATGCTTTGCCTGATGATTATCTTGAAAACAGGAAACACAGGTCTCTTATATTTTTCGATGACTGTAATGTGTTTACATTCCTTATTTTGCGCCGGAGATATAGCAATGCTTTCTTTCTATAGGCTGCATCACGGAAAGGAAATTTTCAATTTTGATATCCGGAGTGAAGGAAAAACCTATTTTTACACGCGAAAGTGAAACCGAACTTTGTTCAAAAATCAATATTTGCTTTTATCCAAAAAAGTTCTACATTTGTAATTGCGTCTGAGAAGAGTCGCCAAGCGTCTCTACCAAGGGAATAATTCCCTGATATCAGTCGCTTTTTTTATGCCTTAATGCGATGGTTTACTTCTGCTACATAGACGAGTCAGGAACTCCTGAAGTGCCTGGAAATACAAGTCATTATGTGTTAGCTGGATTATCAATTCCAATTTCATGCTGGAAATTTTGTGAAAGAGGTATTTCAAAGATTAAGCAAAAATATGATTTAGAAAACTCAGAAATTCATACCGGGTGGATTGTCAGAAAGTATATTGAGCAAAGCAAGATTGTGAAATTTGAAGATATGAATTATGCTCAACGACGCTATGAAGTTGGTAAAATAAGAAAAATGGAGTTACTCAAGCTTCAAAAAAGTCCTAATAACAATCTTTATAAGCAAACAAGAAAAAATTATCTCCAGACTGAGGCTTATGTTCATTTAACTTTAGCTGAAAGAATTGCATTTATTCAGGAATTAGCTGATTTAATAGGAGGTTGGTCGTTTGCGCGATTATTTGCAGAATCAATAAATAAAGTACACTTCGATCCTTTACGAGCCAAACAATCTGTTGACGAGCAAGCACTTGAACAATTAGTTTCAAGATTTGAGCAATATATGAAGATTGTTAGCAAAAGCACAAGAGACTCTCAGCTTTATGGCACACTAATCCATGACAATAATGAAACAGATCTCTTAGACAGAATTCAGAACCGATTTGATAGAAAGAATGGTAAAATAGTTGGCGTTCGGCACTTTACTGACTCCTCTTGTCAATGTAAGTTCTGTCATAAAAATTAATATGCACTATGACAGTTTTCGAAGCCATTGTTATTGCCATTGTAGAAGGGATCACCGAATTTCTGCCTATTTCGTCAACCGGGCACATGATTATTACCGAAGCTTTGTTGGGCATGAATATCGACGAATTCACCAAAGCTTTTACTGTGAATATTCAGTTTGGCGCAATCCTTTCGGTAGTTGTTCTCTATTGGCGGCGGTTTCTTCAAAGTTGGGCTTTCTATCAAAAACTTTTTGTGGCCTTTCTGCCCGCCGCGGCAATTGGATTGCTTGCCAATAAATTTATCGACAGAATGTTCGAAAATGTAATGGTTGTGGCAATAACCATGTTACTGGGTGGTATTCTTTTACTTTTTGTGGATAAATGGTTTAAAAAGGAAAAAGAAAATCAGGAAATCACCTACCCTACCGCATTAAAAATTGGTTTATGGCAATGTATTGCCATGATTCCAGGCGTTTCGCGCTCGGCTGCAACTATCATTGGCGGAATGCAACAAAAACTGAGCAGGACCAATGCCGCCGAGTTCTCCTTTTTTCTGGCTGTGCCGACAATGGCTGCTGCTTCAGGGTATAAATTGCTTAAATTAGTTTCTGATCCTGCCGGGGTTTCTATGTTGTCGGATAATTTAATTACTTTGCTTATCGGTAACATTGTTGCGTTCATCGTTGCTATGATAGCTATCAAAACCTTTATCACCTTTCTGCAGAAACACGGATTTAAAATATTTGGCTGGTACCGCATTGTGGTTGGACTTGTCCTTATTATCTTGTTACTTTTGGGTGTTGATCTTAAAGTGGTATAAACTTCTGATAAACTTCAAAAAAATAATCTTTCTTTATTAACGATCAATCATTTTCGCACTGCCTCCCGAATAACGGTCGCCATGCACTGCGATTTTCGAAGACGCGGTGTTAATTTCCTGAAGTTCGTCAGTTGTGAATTCGATTGCTGCTGCTCCCAGATTCTCGTGTAAACGGTGCAATTTTGTTGTACCCGGAATCGGAACCAACCAGGGCTTTTGTGCCAATATCCATGCGAGCGCAATTTGTGCAGGTGTCACATTTTTACGTTGTGCAACTGCGGCAACCAAATCGACAAAGGCCATGTTGGCTTTAAGGTTTTCGGGCGATAAACGGGGAACTGTGCTGCGGAAGTCTTTAGGGTCGAAGGTGGTGTTCTGGTCCATTTTCCCGGTCAGGAAACCTTTGCCCAGCGGGCTGAACGGAACAAAGCCAATCCCCAATTCTTCGAGTGTTGGGATTATTTCATCTTCCGGTTCGCGCCACCACAGCGAATATTCGCTTTGCAAAGCCGTAACCGGCTGCACGGCATGTGCTCGGCGGATGTTCTGCACCCCGGCTTCCGAAAGTCCAAAATGTTTGACCTTGCCTTTCTGAATCAGGTCTTTTACAGCTCCCGCCACGTCTTCGATAGGTACGTTCGGGTCAACCCGATGCTGATAGAAAAGGTCGATGGCCTCAATCCGGAGGCGTTTCAATGATTCTTCTGCAACCTTTTTAATGTTCTCCGGATGGCTGTTGAGCCCGGTATTTACACCATCCTGAAAATTAAACCCGAATTTTGTGGCAATCACCACTTTGCCTTTGAATGGCTCGAGGGCTTTGCCTACCAGTTCTTCATTGATGTAAGGACCATACACTTCGGCAGTATCAAAAAAGGTAACTCCGCTTTCAACAGCCGACCGAATCAGGGCAATCATTTCTTTCTCGTCGGAAATAGTTCCGTAGCCAAAACTCATTCCCATGCAGCCAAGCCCGATGGCTGAAACTTCCAACCCGCTGTTTCCTAATATACGTTTTTGAATTTTTGTTTCCATGATTATATGCTTTTAAAGATGATACAAATATTTTTCCAGTAATTGTTGATAGTTTTGGAAGGTATCCATGTCTTCCAATAGTTCATCACCATCCACAAGGATTACCTTTTCTTCATGGCGTTTAACGATTTTTTTTGCTCCCTCTTCATTTCTTAATTCTGCAAGTTCCTTAAAATAGCACTTGTCAAAAAGTACCGGAACACCTGTCCATCCTGAAGCGGAGCGTGAGACCAGGATTTGTTGCAAACCGGACTGAAAGGCGCCAAGCATCTTTTGAAAATAGGAAGTCGTAATCAAGGGCTGGTCCAGCAGCGTAATCAAAACTCCATCTGCCTCCGGAAATTTTTGGATGATCTGACGGATTCCAAACGAAATGGAGCTGCCCATTCCACTTTCCCAATCAGTATTTATGAAAATGGTTCCTGGAAATTTCTCAATAACCGGAATAACGAGATTTGAATTTGAACCTAAAACTACATGAACCGGATGATCCGTTTTTAGTAATGTCTGGATTTGATGCCCGATAAGGGTTTGGTTTCCCCAAGGCAATAATTGTTTGGACTGTCCCATCCGCGACGAAGCGCCGGCAGCCAATAGTAGAATCGGAATTTTAGCCATGAATTGCTCCTATTTTTTCGCTCAGGGAAATAGGATTTTGGTGACGAATCACACTCAATATTTCGGCCAGAATGGATACTGCAATTTCCGATGCACTTTCGGCACCAATGCTGATTCCGGCGGGCCCATGAATCTGTTCCAGAAAATCGGTTGAAATATCGGGCATATAATCGAGCAACATCGAAAGTACGCGTTCTCTCCGGTTGTTCGATCCAAGGAGCCCCAAATAAGCAGGCTGGGTATTTTTCAATGCCATCAGGTACTGAACATCTTTGTTAAAGCTGTGTGTCATTAATACCACGGCTGTTTGTCCATCAATTTGCGACGTATCAATGGTGTCGAATGTTGGTGAAATCAGTGAATGGACTCCCGGGAAATATTCGCACGATTTCGATTCGTCGGGCGAAGCAACTACGGTAACTTTCCAGCCAAGCAATTTAGCTGCCTGACATAACTGAACAGCATCGTGTTCGGCGCCAAAAATATAGAGTTGAAAAAGTGGCTTTAAGGTTTGAGAAAAGCATTCCTGATGGGTAATTTTGTCAGGTGTAAACCCGGGATGCAACGAATAATTCTTTCCATTCAAAACTACCTTTGTTCCTATATCACCATACTCCCCAACTTCGCGGTAAAACCATGCCTCCATCCGGAAGGACTGCCTGTCTTCAACCTGTTTTTCGAAGACTGAAAAGAGTTCATCCGAAAGCAAGACCGGTTCAATCAAAATATGAATGATGCCTTCGCAGCCAATCCGGAAACGTCCGTCGTAAACAATTACTTTGGCTTTGCCGGTCTGGAAAACACGCTGTGCCTGACGCTCAATTTCGGTTTCAACACAACCACCGCTTACGGCCCCAACCATTTCGCCGTCCTGGCTCATAATCATGCAAACACCAGGCCGGCGATACGATGAACCTTCGAGGGCAACTACCGAAATAAAAACAGCTTTCCTGCCAATTTTCTGCCAGCTTTTCAGGGTCTGAAACAACAATTGTATTTCGTGAGTCATAGGTAAATCACTCGAAACTGTTTTTAATAAACGGCTGATGATAATAGCGGGTTCCGGTTGCTTTGTATAAAGCATTTGCCAATGCTCCCATCACAGGCGGATAAGGTGGTTCACCAAGCCCGGTTGGATTAATTTCATTTTCAACAAAATGAACTTCAATCTCTTTGGGAGCTTCGGCATGCCGGATCAACCGATAGGAATCGAAATTATCCTGATCCGGTTGACCTTTACTAAAGGTAAGCTGGCCGTACATGGCCTGGCCAATTCCATCCACAATACTACCTTCAGTCATGTTAATGGCAGCATCCGGATTCACGACAATACCACAATCATTAGCGGCATACACTTTTTGAACGACAGGCGTATCCTTATCAACCTTGATATCCACCACAATGGCCACATACGAACTATGACAGAAATAAGCTGCAACTCCGCGATTTTTTCCGGCTGAATTTTGATCCCAGCCTGATTTTTCGCGCACCAGTTCGAGAACTCCGGCATAACGGGCTGCATCGTAATCGTTTTTTTCTCCCACCGGATTTTCTTTTGCCCGTTTTAAAAGATCGAGCCGGAACTGAATAGGATCTTTGCCCATCGCTTCAGCCACTTCGTCCAAGAACGACTGCTCAGCAACCGCATTAAAGTTGGAGCCGGGCGCCCTCATTGCCCCAACACTAATGTTGGATTCAATGGCCCAACTTTCGGCCAAATAGTTGTCAATGGCGCCGGCAGGAAACCGGTTGGCATGGAGCGCATTTTCAGGAACACCTCCCATCTTGACATGAAAGGCAATGAGATTATTGCTGGCATCGAGCGCTGCACGATACAGGGCATGATAAGCCGGGCGATAAATGCCAAATGTTATTTCATCTTCGCGGGAATAAATCAGCTTAACAGGCGCCTTCATTTTCTGCGAGATCAAAGCGGCTTCCAC
>DMSQ01000059.1:0-15249 GCA_003457135.1 Prolixibacteraceae bacterium | reverse complement strand
GTCATTTTTGCGTTGTGGTCGGTTGTACTTTCAAGCCCTGAAGGAACAGTGACAAGCTGATCTCCTCCCCAGCCAGCCATTGCAATTTTATGATCGGCAAAGGGTTCCCATTCGACTTTTAAATACGCCCTGGCACTCATTACTTCCCAGGTTGAGTTACCAACAATAGCCACCAACTCAGTGAACGAGGTTGTATCGCACCACTGTGGTTTATAGTCGTCATTGTAGGTTTTAATTTGAAAAACGTCTTTGATTCCGGGCTTGGCTTTTGCTTCCGTTGCGTCGAACGATTTCAGTTTCATGCCAAAAGCCGGCGGATGGACGATCATGGCGATGAGCATTCCTTCTTTTTTATAATCGAGGCCAAATAAGGGCTGGCCAGTCACAATTTTATGTCCATCCACATTTTTTCTGGAAGTCCCGATAATTTTAAAATCCTTTATATCTTTTAATTCAACCTCTTTCGGAACGGGCAGTTGGGCTGCTGCCGAAGCTACTTCGCCGTAACCGGCCTTTTTGCCACTGCTTTTATGATACAAAATGCCTAGTTCAGTTGTGATTTCCGCAACCGGTACATTCCATTTTTTTGCGGCAGCCTCCATCAGCATATTTCGGGCTGAAGCACCCGCCATTCGAAGTCCGGGCCAGCTTTGTTTGATTGAATCACTACCTCCTGCAAGCTGTCTGTTAAAAATAGCAGTGTTTAACGGGGCTTGTTCAACCAGTACATTTTTCCAGTCCACATCCAGTTCCTCGGCCACAATCATGGGCATGGAGGTTTTTACATTCTGTCCGATTTCAGGATTAGGCGACATAATGGTTACCACGCCGTTTTCACCAATTTTTAAAAATCCGGTGATTTCGAACCATTCGTCAGGAATTTTTAGGCCCTTGGGTGCATCTGTACTACAGGATGCAGCCAGCCAGTTAAAACCTATCAGCAAACCTCCACCGGCTAAAAAGGAACTTTTTATAAAGGAACGTCTGTTGAGTTCCGTTTTTACTATTGTCATGTTTCGTGTTTTTAGATTAGCTATTCATGAAAAAAAAGAAAATTTGTAACGGACCTGAAATGAAAAGTCCGTTAAGAATTAGCCGCAATTTTTATGGCTGCTTTGATTCGCGTGTAGGTTCCACAACGGCAAATATTGCCATGCATGGCATTCTCGATTTCTTCATCAGTTGGATGCGGATTGGCTTTTAATAATCCCGCAGCGTTCATTATTTGTCCACTCTGACAATAACCACATTGCGGAACATCATGTTCAATCCATGCCTGTTGAAGCGGATGATCACCATTTTCAGAAAGCCCTTCGATTGTTGTTATTTTTTTGTCGCCTACTGAATCTACAAAAGTTATACACGAACGCGTTGCAATATCATCAACGAGAATGGTGCAGGCACCACATTGTGCTACACCACAACCAAATTTAGTACCTACCAGGTTGAGATGATCTCTGAGTACCCAAAGCATCGGAGTTGAAGGATCAACATCTACCTGATAATCTTTGCTGTTAATTTCTAAATTAAATATTGCCATAGTATTGAGAGTTAAAAATAGCATAACAAGGGAAAAATCCATTTAGTTCACGAAAAGATTTATTTCAGCAATAATCAACATTTGTTATCATGCTTTGAGGAAAATATTTGTTTTACAGTTCTGACCGAACAAAGAGAAATGGTGTGTAAGATACCCGAATGGGTTTTATATTACCCAAAAGAGAAACAGCATATAAGAAACCCAGGAAGGATTGAAATGTCTGAACAATTAATTGTCTGGATGGTTAAATTACGCATGATAAAGCTCGAAGACCATCTGGGACGGCGATTCGAAAAACTGAGGATAAGTTTATTGAATGAATGTAACTTTTCTTGTGTGTATTGTGTCAGCGAAGATTTCGGGGACATTTCTGTAAATACAGTCCAAAAGTCACCTGCAGACCAGCCTCTTACTCCGGATGAGTTTACAAGACTAATTGAGGCCGTGCACCGTTTAACAGGCTTGAAAAGCATTCGGTTAACCGGCGGAGAACCGCTCCTGTACAGTAATCTTTTCCCTTTGATCAATCATATTCAAAAAATTGGGATTTCTGATATACGCCTTACAACAAATGCTTATTACCTGAAAGAAAAAGCCTCCAGACTTTTTGATGCCGGTGTGAAATCAATCAACATTTCTGTTGATGCAATTGACCAGGATATTTTCAATGAGATTTCGCGTCATCCAAATACATCGAGGGTTTTTTCCGGAATTGATGCCGCTGTAAAAGCGGGAATGAATGTAAAATTAAATGCGGTGATCATGCGCGGGAAAAACGATTCCCAAATCATTCCACTGCTTGATTACGCCACCGCGTTGGGAGTTAAAATACGTTTTCTGGAATTGATGAAAATGGGCCATTTATACCATTCTGAGAACGGGCTCTTCTTTTCAGAAAAGGAAATGCTGTCCATCATTCAGGAAAAGTATGCCATTGAAAGTATTCAGCGGGAACATGCTGAAACGGCGCATTACTGGCGGACTTCAAATGGTGGAACTTTCGGGATTATTGCCAATGAATCAACCCCGTTCTGCCACGATTGTAATCGTTTGCGGATGGACAGCAATGGCTTTTTCTATGGTTGTCTGAGCAATGCACACGGCGAAAAACTTTCAGCATATATGGATGATGATTTTCTGCTGACCGAGAAACTACGCGGATTGCTGCGACTGAAACAACCCGTTAAATTTCATGGAAGTGAATTATCAATGAGAAACATAGGAGGATAAAATGNNCAGCCGTTAAAACCTGAAAACATCCTATTCCTGATTCCGCCGTCAAGTGGAGGTTAATAAATAAAAACGATGAAACATTTGCAATATACCGACATCAATTACAGCGGACTTTTTGATGAATTTCGTAATCCAAACAGCGGAGCAGTAGTGCTCTTCAGCGGCGAAGTAAGAGACAACAACAAAGGCAGGGAAGTTACGCACTTAGATTATGAGGCGTATGAACCCATGGCAAATAAAATGATTGATGAGATTGTTGATGAAGCCATTTCGCAATTCAGGCTGAATCAGGCCGTTTGCGTTCACCGTTTGGGACAGGTTGAAATTAGTGGATGTGCTGTTGTTGTCATCACCGGGGCCGGTCACCGAAAGGAAGCTTATGATGCTAATCGCTATATTATCAACAGGGTAAAAAATGAAGTGCCCATTTGGAAGCACGAGTTTTTTGCCGATGGAACCAGCGAGTGGGGACAAAATTGCGATTGCATTACAAACGTAGACGAACATGAACATGATCACCAGCATGAGAAAGTTAAGTAAAGAAGATTTATCAAGATTCACCCGACATTTTTCACTGGCAGAAATTGGCCAGGAGGGTCAGGAGAAACTAAAAAATGCACGGGTTTTGGTTATTGGAGCCGGTGGTCTGGGAAGTCCGCTGCTGATATACCTGGCCGCTGCCGGAATTGGCACCATTGGTATTGTTGATGATGATACGGTAAGCATTTCAAATCTTCAGCGACAAATTTTATATACAACCGCTGAAGTGGGTTTCAAAAAAGTTGAAGTGGCTTCCCGGAAGCTATCTGCGTTATATCCGGAAATTGACATCCAAATTTTTGATTTAAGACTTAAAGACGAAAATGGAGAAAATATTTTTAAAAACTACGATGTAATTGCCGATTGTACGGATAATTACAAAACCAGGGCGCTTATCGGAGAAGTTTCAGCGAGATTAGATAAACCATTGGCATTTGCTTCGGTTTTAAATTATGAAGGGCAAATAAGTGTGTTTAATTACCGGGGCGGGCCAGCCTTTAAAGATTTGTACCCCAATGTCCCCAAAGATGGAATATACAAAGAAAATGAAATTGGTTTATTAGGTGTTTTGCCGGGTATTGCCGGAATACTTCAGGCTAACGAAATCATCAAAATTATTACCGGATACGGTGAAATAATCAGTGGAAAACTATTGGTCTTCAACATTCAGGAAAACAGATATAATCTTTTTAGGTTTTCTATGTAAAAACTTTATTCAGCTACTTTAACACACATCATCCGGCTTTGATCGCGGATTAACAATTTTCCGTTGGCAAGCGCGATAGGCGCCCAGTTTTGTGTTCCAAATCTGGCTGCCATTCCTTCTCCGGCAGGTGGCGCTGCAAGCAGTTCTGCCGATGCCAGTGGTTTGAATGCGGCCGGATCAGGTTCAATCAAATACAGTTTTTTAGCGCCGTCAGTTGCCAGAATCAATCCATCGGCTAAAATCATGCTTCCTTTATTGAAATCGGGTTCACGCTTTGTTTTCCACATGATTTCACCGTTCATGTTCATGCAAACCAGGCCGTCGCGCCGGTTATTGGTTCCGTACTGGGCATAGAAATAGCCGTTATACAGAACCGGCGGTTTTGTCTGGTCGCCAAATTCCACTGTTTTAAAAAGTTCTTTAGTTCCGAAGCTGCCATCAGTCTTTTTTTCGACTTGTATCATCAAAGCACCGTGTTCATATCCACCTACAACAAGTACTTTATTATTACCGGCATCCAATGCACTCGGGACTGAAATATGACATTCCCACCCTGAAAAATTCCAGAGGATTTTCCCCGTAAGGGGATCAATGCCGGTGATATTTCCCGGAGTTTTTGGTAATTCGGGGTGCCCAATTGGGTTTGTTGACGAAGTAATCATCACAATATGATCGGCTCCGTTGATTTTTACAACCGAAGGACTGACATAGGTTTCGTTGCCCAGGTTGGGTGTTTTCCATACCATTTCGCCCGTGGTTATGTTATAGGCAACCACTCCGGCTTCGGGAGCCTGCGATGCAATAACAAGTAAATCACCATAAACCAGCGGACACTGTGAAATAGCCCAGATTGGAATTTTTTCTCCGCCAAAATCTTTCCATACATTTTTATTCCAAACAGGTTTGTGTGTGTTCGTGTCGATGCAATACAAATCGCCATAAGGTCCGCACGAATAAACGTATTTACTGTCAATTGCCGGAACGCTTCGTGAGCCCGGAAACATAACCGCGCCCGGTGAGTCGTATGCAAAATTCCATAACTCTTTTCCTGTTGAAAGTTCGAAACAACGGAGGTTGTCGCCTACCTTGTCATCACGGTCCAGTAAATAGATTTTACCGGCTTTGACAACCGGTCCGCCATAACCAATGCCCACATTGACAGTCCACAGAACTTCCGGTCCGGTGGCTGGCCATGTGCGTAAAATATCTTTTTGGCCTGAGATACTGTTTCTGTTGGGGCCGAGGTACTGGGGCCAGTCTTGTGCATAGACACTATTCATGCAAACGATTAAGACCAACAACAGAAAAAAGGTTTTGATTTTTTTCATTTTCTTGGATTTAGGTCTTTTCAAAGAAGTAATTATGTATTATTTTGTGGACTGGCTGTACTCTTCATCGGTAACAGGTTGTAGCCAGACTACACTTCCTTTTTGCAAATTGGGGCTTATTGCAATATGGGTTAGTCCTTTGCCGGGTGCTGCACCGTGCCAGTGCTCTGTATCAGGCGGAATTTTTATAACATCGCCTTTTCGCAACAACTGCGCGGGCTTCCCTTTTTCCTGATAATAGCCCTCACCGTCAGTAACAAGTAGTATTTGCCCGCCCGGATGTTTGTGCCAGTTCGTTCTTGCACCCGGTTCAAAAGTTACATTTCCAATCGAGGTATTGTATGTGCTGTCGTTGCTGACCATCATTTGAACCCATGCCGTACCGGTAAAATTGTTATTGGCTATTTTATCTCCTTTTGGAAAAAGTGTTTCATCCTGCGGGATTGTTTCATTTTTATTTTTTCCCACATTACATCCGGCTAAAAGGACTATCAGAAAAATCAGACTGTATTTTAAACTGTATTTCATCATAGTATCATTATTAATTTGTTTGTTCTTTAAATTGTTTACAGAGGCAGATTTTCAGGAACTTCGACTTTCCAAAGTCGAAGAAATTGTATCGGACTTTGGAAAGTCCGACTCCCGTATTGTCATTGCCAGTTTTTCAGTACCTCATTTAGAACTGTCCGGGCATCTTTGGCTTCCTTTTGTCCCACCGTTGATTGTATGATTTCCACAAATTCGTTCAACTTTCCGGGAGTTAAACCTACATTCAGGCAAATATTTAAATGTGCACGCAACATCGGTTCTGCACCGCCAATGCTGCTGATTACAGAAATTGTTACCAACTCTCTTTCGGAATAGTTTAATACATTTCTTTCAAAAATATCGGCGAATAAATGCTCTTTCAGAAAGGTATCAATTACCGGGGCAAAAGCAGCATAACCGGTCAGGGCTCCTTCTTGCGGCGCTTTTGTGAGTTCGCCCAAAACCTTTTTACCCCGCTCGTATTTAGTTTGTTCCTCCGGAATGGGCGATGCATCAGCGCCCGTTTTATCGTTGATTCCCTTGGCTTTGCGTTCATTCAATACTTCCATAAAGGTTTGCAAGCCGCGAATACTTCTTGGAAACCCGCAATAGGCGTATAGGTGAATAAGCACTTCTTTGATTTGGTTAATGGTAAGACCTGCTTCGAGACCAGCATTTAGCGCTGGCTTTAAATTTGACAAATCGCCCTTTGCCGTTAATGCAGCAATTGAAACGATGCTTTGTTCCCCGGAGCTTAATTTCATCCTTGTATTCATGTTATCTTGTGCTTTCAAGTGATTGGAAAAGCAACTTAATGCCATGATTAACACAACGATTGTTTTTATTTTTATTTTTTTCATAGTCTCTTGCGATTCGCGTTTTTTCATTGCTTCACATTGCAGGTTAAATGCCATTTGGTTGTAGTTTATCCCCCATGTTCACTGCCTTTTCAATCACGTCCAGTCTCGCTTTCCTTGGATCAGGTTTACCGACTGGGTTACCATCGGATTGGATATCGAGGATCTCGTTCTTTTTGGGACTGTAAACGGGCCATTTCGGCAGATCCTTACCATTCGGATCACCGGTCTTAGCGAAGTTAACCCAATAGGCATTCATCATCCTGGCAACAGTCTGGTCTTCGGGTGAAGGCGTTGACCCAGGGCGGGCGCCAAGATTATCGAATACAAAGGAAATATCGGTTCCGTGACCAGGGCCATATTTCATCCGCTCCTTCATGGCAGCAGGTACGTACGAGAAAAGAAAAATGTAGGCCGGATCGCCAACAGCAGCATAAGACCTTGCGGTGAACCGTGCAGGCTCTGCCCATACCTTGTCGGTGTTAAACCTTGTTTGTACTTCAGCGAATTCTTTGTTACCATCAGGATCGTAGGCAGCTTTTGCCTCATCCTTCAGTTCCCCGAATAGTGAAAACAGTTCTTCCTTTGAACTGCTGGCATTAACAAAGCCTCCACCTATTTCCGCACTATTATTCCCGATCATGAGCGGAACGCGGGCTTGTCGGCCTACCTTGTAGGCGCTTTCGGCAGTCTCAACCACTAATTTCCCATCGAGAATCGGGCCTGAATAGATACGTGGACCACCCTGTCCATCAGTCTCCTGTCCTCCGTCCACAATTTCTTCCACTTTCAGGGCGCGTAGTTTGGCCAGAGCGGCGGCATCCGTGCCTTCAATCCCGTGTTTGTGTGCAAAGTTTATTCCAATCGTTTCTGCTGAAACAGGGTAGTATGGACTTGCATTTTCTTTATTGATAGGCCTACCGGTCAAAACGCCATCGCGGCCACCGCCGGAATGACTGATTGCCTTTTGGAAAAGGCCTTTTGCAGCCGGAATCGTCAAAAGTGAATGTACCGAAACGCCACCGGCCGAAAAACCGAAAATGGTCACATTCTTAGGATTGCCCCCAAAGGCGGCGATGTTCTTCTGCACCCATTGTAGTGCGGCGATCTGATCCATGAAGGCGTAACTGCCCTTTGGCTCTTCGGGATGCTCCTTGCTTAAAGCAGGGAATGCAAAATGACCGAGGCGCCCCAGACGGTAATTGATGGTAATCAGGATGACTCCTTTTTTTGCAAACTGACCTTCAACGCCAGGACCGGAGCCGCTACCCCCCACAAAGGCGCCTCCGTGGATCCATACCATGACCGGCAGCTTTGCATTCTTTGCAACCCCGGCAGGTTTCCATATATTGAGAAACAGGCAATCTTCCGATGAGCCCGCCTGTATTGATCCCGGAGGGCCTCCCCATCCTGCCGCTGCGCAATTTGCGCCAAACTTGCTCGCATCGAACTCTCCCTGCCATGCAGCAACGGGTTGAGGAGGACGCCAGCGAAATTCACCGACGGGCGCAGCAGCGTACGGAATTCCCTTAAAACTGTCGACATTTCCCTCTGTTACGCCGCGTACGACACCTGAAGCTGTTTTAACTTTCGGTGCTACTTCCGGAGAAGTTTTGACACCCGTTTGCTGAGCATACAAACTGAAACTGATAAGAATGGCTAAGCCTGCTAATATGTTTTTCATTTTGTTTATGTTTTAAAGCCCCCTCCAAATCCCGAAAAATCGGGACTGAAAAACAGCTTAGATTTAATTTACTTTTTATTGTCCGCCAGGTGTCATTAATTTAGTAAATGATAGAGAACCTAATTTCCAGTTTCCATCTTGTTTTATATACACTTCAGTAACCATAAACGGATTGGTTACTTCGTTTCCGCCAACCACAGCCAAAAGTGTGATTCGGTTTAACAGGATAGCAGTATTGTCAATGATTTTTACCGAAACATCATGAATATCCGCTTTTTTGTACCAGATACCTCCGCTTTTGATAATGTTCACTTCCTGTTCCTTTCCCCAGCTTCCACCCATGTGGACAAACATCGATTTTTCGTGAAAGAGGTCGGCCAGTTTATCTGCGTTTTTGTCGGCCATCCACTGCCATTTATCTTTCGAAAGTTGAATGACTTCCTGCTCTGCGGCAGAATTTTGTGCGAAGGACCATTGTGCACTCAGGATGATGAGAAATAATCCGATAATTGTTGTTTTCATGTTGCTTTTCTTTATAAATATTTACCGAAAAACTCGTTGAGTTTACTCATTGCCTGAGACACATATTCAGGAACATAGTATGTTTGAATGTGGGTTGCTCCCGGAATCAGGAATAATTCTTTCTCCTTTGTGCCTGTAGCAAGATTGAATGCACTGTCGGTCATGTAATAGGTGTCGGCTTTGCTTCCCGCCATCATCAACAAGGGCTGATTGATCAAATCCATGTTCGTGGCTGCGTCAAATTCCATCAGGTCGAGCAGACTGCTCATGGTGTACCTGAAGGTTGAATTGGGGTGAGCATGGGTTTTGCCGTAATATTCGTAGCCTTCGCGATAAAGGTCAAACGGCAGCCTGGCTATTTCTTCATCGGTCATTTTTGTATCGGCTGCATAGCGCACTTCGCCACCTGCCGCTTCCAGGGCACGTGCTTCAGTAGCCTGTTTTAAACGTTGCTGAATAGTGGACAGCCCTGAATTCATGAACCCATTGCGCCTTACCACGCCGGAATTAAACATACTCAGGGTAGCTACAACTTTAAAGCGCTTATCGGTTTGTGCCGCTTTTAAAGCATAGCCGCCGCCACCGCAAATACCCAGTAAGCCCAGATGATTTGAATCTACTCCTGCATATTGGGTAATGAAATCTGCCATTCCGCGAATATCTTCAATTCGAAAAGCCGGTTTATCCACATTGCGTGGTTGTCCGCCACTGGCTCCCTGAAAAGAAGCATCGGCAGCAATGGCAATGTAACCCGATTCGGCCAAACGCTGCGCGTATAATCCTGCAACCTGCTCTTTAACTCCGCCGTTGGGATGAGCAACCACCACCGCCGGATATTTTTTTGTTTGGTCGTAGTTGGCGGGTGTGTAAATATTGGCAGAAATATCAATGCCATTCAATTTATAGCTTACCGGATGGATATTTACCTTTCCTGATACATTTTCTGCAATGGCATCCCGGTAAACCAGGCCAAAAGGATGGACCTGTTTGGCCTGAGCCAACGAAATAAAGTTGATTGAAGTAACCATGATTAGCAAAAAATAAGTTCTTAGATTAATTTTCATTTTTAATTTCCTTTTTGTGTGTTACTACTATTTTGCTGTCTAATCCATTTCGTCCGAAAGAAGATCTTCCCTTTAGAAAAGGCTTCTGCACGGACGACTTTCATCATCTGTTCCTTTTTTCTACAACTATTTTGCTCCTCTGGAGCATGAACCAATTAGACCGAATTAGTGCCAGAGGCACGAAATATTTGTAGAACAACATTTAGAAGCAAAGTCCGGAGTACCGTAGGTACGAAACATTTTAGTCTAAAATTCTCCAACGACCTTCAACAGTAACCCCAGCATTCCCCGGTTATTCACATTAGGGTTGCATCAAATATGCAGAGAGATTTAAGCATTTCATATTATCAACAGATGATATCCCCTTCACTAATCCAATCCTTTTTCCTTCAGCCATTTCGACATCAGTTCGGCTATTTCCAGATTGTTTAAATCGGAAAAAGGGAAATGTGTATTGCCTTTGATTCCGATTTCAGGTAGGTGAACTACCGTAACATCGCCACCGTGCTTATTCACTGCATCCCGCCATAACCTTGCCATTTCCAAACGTGCCCGCCATCCATCCTGACCAGGGTTATCCATTGGTTTTTCAGGAATAAAATCGCCGTAGTAAATAATGATCGGGATTTTGGTGAGCTTCATAAAATCTGACATCGGCACTCCCAAAGCGGACATTGTACCTCCGGCCATTGGTATAGGTGCTGGCACTTCTCCTTCAGGAAAAACGAAACCACTTCCGGGCTCGTACGAAACGATGGCTTTTACATTTTGATTTTTGATTGCGGTACCCCAACCCATTCCTCCGGAATGTGAGTGCGTAACCAAAATTGCTGATCCAACTTTGGTGAACAAGGCCGAAACCGCGTCAGTATTGACATTCATATCGATAGGTCCTATATTAGGAACCATTTGTCGGAAATACTGATTGATAGTTTCTGGATCTTTAGAGAACTGAACTCCATCAAAATAGTTGGGCCAGATTCCGACACGGAAAGTACCAAACCAGCCCTGTTCGTCAGGCGTAGGTGTAATGCTGGCAGCCGCTGTACTGCGACTTGCATTACCTCTTCGAGGTTGGTCAATGATATAAACAGGGAAACGACGGCGCAAAAAGATGTTCTGATATCCTTCGCGACCATCGGGTGTGGTTTCCCATGTTTTCGAAAATTGTCCGATACCGTGCCACATCACCAGCGGATATTGGCGGGCTTTGTCAGGGACCTGATAAAAAACGTAAGCATGATCGCCATGAAAGGTTTGTCCTTCCGGAGTTTGCTTGTACTGATCGAACGTACCTGGATTTGTAATCACGGTTCCACCAATGGCAAAACTACCTTGTTCACGAATCTTCAACAGTTTCTCTTTGGTTGCGGCAAAAGACGACAGGCTTACAAAGGCAAGCAACAACAAAATGACATTCATCAGATTTAAACGCTTTGTACATTCTAAGGAAGAACGGTTGAACCGTACTGTTTCCCAACTTTTGATTTCATTTCTCATTTCACTGTAATTTTTAATTCAACAAATGTAAGGACTTACAATTTAGGCATTTGTATATAGAATACGGTATCTTCTACCATTTTTACTGATTGGACCTATTGAATGGTTACAACAGTGATAGGAATGTTTAAATTTGTTTCCTTAAAATGAAAAAGAGATGGAACGAATTTACAGATTTGATACAATAGCTGAATACAATGCCTTGAATAATCACGAAACGTTGCACCCTTTGGTGAGTGTTGTTGATTTTTCAAAGGCGAATCCAAGGTCGTGGGACGGGCAAAAGAGTGTGAAAATAAATTATGGACTGTATTGTATTTTTTTGAAAGATTTTAAAGGCTGTGATTTAAAATATGGACGTAATTACTATGACTATCAGGAGGGTACGCTGGTTTTTGTTGCACCGGGGCAAATGATGGTTGTTGAAACTGACGGACAAGTGTATCAGCCAAAAGGATATGCTCTTGTGTTCCATCCCGATCTAATCCGCAGGACGTCTCTGGGCAGGATCATCCATGAGTATAACTTCTTCAGCTACAACGCCAACGAAGCTTTGCACCTTTCGGAACGTGAAAGGCAGATTGTTTTGGACTGCTTTTCAAAAATTGAATTTGAATTACAACAAAATATCGACAAGCACAGTAAGAAACTTATTGCCTCCAATATCGAACTGTTCCTGAATTACTGTGACCGTTTTTATGACCGCCAATTCATTACAAGAGACAACGTTAACAAGGGCATTTTGGAAAAGTTTGAAGAACTGCTGAATGGCTATTTTTCATCAGACAAACCTCAAAATATCGGCTTGCCAACTGTTGCTTATTTTGCGGAAGAGCTTCATTTGTCGGCCAACTATTTTGGCGATTTGATTAAGAAAGAAACAGGGAAATCAGCAAAAGAATACATTCAGGACAAAATTATTGATTTGGCCAAAAACAAGAGTTTCGATACCAATAAAACCGTCAACGAAATTGCTTACGAATTAGGATTCAAATATCCACAACACTTTACACGGCTATTTAAGAATCGAACTGGGCTTTCACCAAATGAATACCGGTTTCAGAATTAATCAGAAATTTCAACCATTCCTGAATTTTAGCGGTATTAAAGTTTCGTATACCTGGTATTAAACGAATAAGTTAAGTTGATATTCCACAAGAAATTATCGCCGGCAATTTCAGACTGAATGGCTTTATTTATGCTGGAAGAAACTGAAAACGGA
The DNA here is from genome assembly GCA_003457135.1 of Prolixibacteraceae bacterium. Lineage (GTDB taxonomy): Bacteria > Bacteroidota > Bacteroidia > Bacteroidales > Prolixibacteraceae > Aquipluma. The sequence goes on along the minus strand of DMSQ01000059.1, from coordinate 2,525 downwards.
AAATTCCGGCGGTTCAACGAAAGAGTTGAATTCAAATAAAACCCATCCTCAGCATCCAATTTAAGGTAGTATGCCTGAGCCATTAAGCGCATGAAATAGTTGTCGGATAGGATAATATTAGAAAAATTAGCCCTGAAGGAGATAAAATTGCTGTTTTGAACAATGTCTTTTTCCAAACCCCGTGCATAAATGTAATAGGGTCCCAGACTTATATTTTTTCCGAATTTGAAAACGGGAGATAATTCGCCGGCAAAGTATTGCTGTGCACGCAAAATATTCTTAGAAGTTCCGTTTTGGGTAACTGAAATGGTTTTAAATGAATATGCGGGATGTGCCCCTATTTTAAACTGAAATTTTTCATTGTTGAGTAGTTCGTAACGGAACCAGAAAATAAAACCCCAGGGTTTTCCTGTGAGGGCAAAACGCATGACAGGCTCGAACCTGAGTTTTTTACCACCCATGGACAAATCGAGAATTGCTGCCGGTTTGCCCAAAGTCAGGTTTGGAAAAGTTGAAAGCCCTTTGGTAGTAATGGTTACTGCGCCTGAAAAAATATCTGATTCATGTTTTAGACTGTTGTTACTTTGCGAGCTGGCATTCAGTGCAAAATTCAATGCAAGAATAAATATGAAAAATTTATACGTACAATTCATTTCTCGTCTCATTAAAAAATGTTCTATTGTAACCTAACTCCATACATGTCAAGCATCTATTTGCTTGTACAATTTATAACTTAATTTTTTTGCAAGCTGTTTTAATCCGTCCAATCGTTTCCTCTTTGCCAATCAGTTCACAGATTTCAAAGAGGTCAGGGCCTGAACTGCTTCCGACCAAAGCCAGGCGTACCGGAACCATTACCGCGCCAAATCCCCATTCTTTGGAAGTCATAAATGCAGAGAATGCTTCTTTTATCGTTTCAGCTTTCCATTCGGTAACTGTCTCTAAAAGTTCAGAAATTGCCTGAAGTTTTTCAGAGGTATCGGGTTTCCATTTTGATTTCACCGTTTTTTCGTCGTAGCTTTCCGGAGCCTGAAAAAAGAAATGTGCCTGAGACCAAATGTCTTTTACAAATTCGCAGCGTTCCTGGATCATCCCAACAATCCGTTCGAGATATTCAAATTCAGGAGTTATCCCCTTTTCATTTAAAATGGGCAAAAACAATTGAGCCAGTTCTACTGGTGATTTCTGCTGCAAATAATGCCGGTTGAACCATTTGGCTTTTTCCGGATCGAACCGTGCACCCGATTTTACCACGCGAAAAAGGTCAAAACTTGCAATTAACTCATCCATCGAGAAAAATTCCTGTTCGGTACCTGAGTTCCAACCCAGCAATGCCAGCATATTGATAAAAGCTTCAGAGAAATAGCCATCTTCACGATATCCTCTTGATACATCACCGGTTTCCGGATCCTTCCATAACAATGGAAATACCGGAAATCCCATTTTGTCACCATCACGTTTGCTCAACTTTCCTTTACCCTCCGGTTTCAGGATAAGTGGCAGGTGTGAAAAACGTGGACGGTTTTCAGCAATACCAAGCGATTCGTACAACAGAATATGTAAGGGCATGGAAGGAAGCCACTCTTCTCCCCGGATAACATGCGTAATATTCATCAGGTGATCGTCGACCACATTGGCGAGGTGATAGGTTGGCATTCCGTCAGATTTAAACAAAACCTTATCGTCGAGCTGATTGGTATTGAACGACACCCGTCCGCGAATCATATCTTCCTCAACAATATCCCGGTTTTCAGGCATTTTGAAACGAATAACGTAATGTTCGCCACTGGCCAATCTAGCCTGAACTTCTTCAGCAGAAAGAGTCAGTGAATTTTTCAATCCTTGACGTGTATGCAAGTCATACGAAAAAACCTGTTTTTCGGCTTCTGCCCGTTTCCTGAGTTCGTCCAATTCTTCGGCAGTATCGAATGAATAATAAGCATTTCCATTTGCAATCAGGTGATCTGCATATTTCTTATAGATCGGTTTGCGTTCACTTTGCCGGTATGGACCCAAATCACCACCAAATCCAACACCTTCGTCGGGAACAAGCCCGCACCATTTCAACGATTCAATGATATATTCTTCCGCCCCGGGAACAAATCGGTTCTGATCGGTATCTTCTATNNAACAAATAATTAAACAAAGCAGTGCGGACACCGCCCATATGCAGTGGTCCGGTTGGACTTGGAGCAAACCGAACCCTTACTTTTCTTTCCATGATCTTTGCTGATTAAAAATTCGCCACAAAGATAACATTTCTGCAGGTTTTGAACCATTTTCAGGATTGGACCAAGAATAATCGTGGTTATTGGCAGACCAAAAACGGTCGTTAACTGATATTAACATGATTTTTAAACGACTCACCAGAAAATGATTTGTAAATAAGCATATATCCATATCTTTGCGCATTATTTTTCCAATTAAGACAAATTAATTCTTCCAATGAAACGATTTTTAGCAATTGTCGCATTCATTCAGGTTATCGCACCTGGAATGGTTAAAGCCGACGAGGGGATGTGGTT
>DMSQ01000038.1 GCA_003457135.1 Prolixibacteraceae bacterium | reverse complement strand
GATGCGACTTATGTGATTATCCCGAAAGATGTGCTGGTTCAGGATTGTTTGCTCGTTTACGACGGTCCGGGTTTTTATCCTGCTTCACTGGCCGAGCCGCTGTCGTGCGTGATTGGCGCCATGCATGCCAATTTCCACACCACTCCGGGTTCATACACCCACAACATGGAAATAGTAGCTGGTGGTAAATTGGCGATTCTCGCAGGCGTTGGTCCTATGGGACTGGCAGCCATCAATTATGTGATCCATCGCGCCGACCGCAAACCAAAACTTTGTGTGGTTACCGATATCGATCAAATCCGCTTGGATCGGGCCGCTTCGGTTTATACCGTTTCAGAAGCCGCGGAACGTGGCATCGAACTGATTTACCTGAATACAAGAATTGATAATCCGGTGGAAGAACTTCGCCGAATTTCAGGAGGCACCGGTTATGATGATGTTTTTGTATTTGCTGCGGTTGCCCCGGTTATTGAACAGGGCGATGCAATCCTTGGGTTCGATGGCTGTCTGAATTTCTTCGCAGGACCATCAGATCCGAATCTTCAGGCTAAAATGAATTTCTACAATGTGCATTATGCCTACACGCATATCGTTGGAACTTCAGGAGGAAACACCGACGACATGAAAGAAGCTCTGGAAGTGATGACTGCCGGTCTTGATCCTGCTGGATTGGTCACCCACATTGGCGGACTGAATGCCGTGATTGAAACCACACTTCACCTTCCGCAGATTCCGGGCGGGAAGAAGCTGATTTACACGCATCTGGAAATGTCTTTGACTGCCATTGCCGATTTTGCTGAAAAGGGCAAGGCAGAACCTCTTTTCACCAAACTGGCCGAAATCTGCGACCGTCATCAGGGATTGTGGTCGGTTGAAGCTGAAGAATATTTGCTGGCGAATTAAGAAAAATGTTTGGTGTCTGTTTTAAAACGTACCGAAAATAGAATGCCTGGCTGAGTTAAACCAGATGGTTGAATAGATGTGAAATCCTTCACGATTAGTGACTAACTTTCGTTCCATGTTTAGAACTGGCTCTCCGACTGGCAGATTCAAAAGTTCACTGATAAGTAGGTCTGCCTTAATGGCTTTCAGTTTTTGTTCTCCACCCTTGATTTCAATCTGGTATTGTGTTCTCAGTGTTTCAAACAATGATTTATTTTCGAACGACCGAACCGAAAACCGGGGCAGATTGATATTCGGGATATGGTTAATGTCGTAAAATACAGGTTGTTCATCAACCAGACGAAGGCGTTCCATGTAAATACAGCCCGATTCACGTTCAATCTGTGAAAGCTCAAATGGGAAAATTTCAGGCCAGGGTTTAATCTGAGGTTTTTGCAAGATCTGGGTTTGTAAATACTGATTCCCGATGGCTGATGCTGTGCCTGAAATACTTAAAATGCCAATATCCTGAGGAGGTTTACGTACGATACTTCCTTTCCCTTGTTTTTTTGAGATAAAACCATCCTTCACCAATGCTTCCAAAGCCTGACGGACAGTGGGCCGGGTGATGTTGTGCACGGCGCAAAGTTCATTTTCGGACGGAAGCAAACTACCTTCCTCGTAAACTCCTGAAAGAATGTGCTTCCGGAGAATTTCGTAGATTTTTTTATGCTGCGGCACTTTGTTATCTTCAGCCATAACGGTATGAATTTGAATCAAAAGTAAAAAATAAAAATCATTTTTCAAATTTAACTTGTAAATACAAGTTAAAAAATATAGTTTTGATGCCTGAAACTACTTCTGACTGATAACTTAGGTTTAAGCTAGTTTTTGTGTCAGTAGTTTTGGAGTTGTGTTTACAAGTTTACAAAAGTTGTTAAAACAAATCAGATATGGCAATTCCGGTAATCATGCCTCGTCAGGGGCAATCAGTTGAGACCTGTATTTTAGGTGAATGGGTTAAGAAAAAGGGTGACACTGTGAAGGTAGGCGACATCCTTTTTTCGTATGAAACAGATAAGGCGTCGTTCGAAGAAGATGCCAAAGCGGATGGTATTTTGCTCGATGTATTTTTTGCTGAAGGCGAAGAAGTTCCGGTATTGGTGAATGTTGCCGTAATCGGTGCTGCCGGTGAATCGGTCGAAGAATTTCGTCCTGGCGGGCAAGCTGCTGCTCCTGTAGCCGAAACTGTTGCTACACCTGAAGTAGTTGCCGAAAAGACTGTTACTTCAGAATTAAAAACAGTTGCTGAACCATCAGGAAAAGTAAAAATTTCGCCTCGTGCCAAAAACCTGGCTGAAAAGTCTGGTGTTGCATATCAGCTATTACAGGGTTCTGGTCCTGAAGGTCGGATTATTGAGCGCGACATTGAAGCCGCCGTTCAGACATTGCCAAAACTCACCCCATTGGCTCAGGTAAAAGCTGCTGCTGAAGGCTTAAAATCCGGAGAAACTGTTACTGGATTGGGCGGCAAAGCGGTTGCGAAAGATTTGATATCGTCCTATCAGATTTTCAGTGAAGATTTTGAAGTGAAAAAACTCACCAACATGCGGAAACTGATTGCCAAAGCCATGCACACTTCGTTGCAAAATTCGGCTCAGTTAACTCACCACATGAGCGCTGATGCCCGCACCATCATGGCATTGCGCAAAAAATATAAAAAAGCACTCGATGCCGGACAAATCTCGCAGAACATCACCATTAACGATTTGGTTTGTTTCGCGGTTATCAAAGCCTTGAAAAAATATCCTCAGGTAAATACCCATTTCATTGGCGACAGCATGCGCTGGTTCAAGAAGGTACACCTTGGATTAGCCGTTGACACTGATCGCGGATTAATGGTTCCAGCCATTAAAAATGCCGATGATCTCTCGCTCGAAGGTCTTTCCGGACAAATGCAGGCCATCGCCGGACAATGCCGCAAAGGCAATGTGAGTCCGGAGTTATTGGCTCCTGAAGCTGCTACCTTCACCATTTCAAACCTTGGAAACTACGGAGTAGAAATGTTTACTCCGGTCATCAATATTCCGCAAACAGCCATTCTGGGTGTTTGTACCATCATTCCACGCCCAAAAGATCTAGGCGATGGCGTTTACGGCTTCGTTCCGATGATGGGCTTGTCGTTAACCTACGATCATCAGGCATTGGACGGCGGCGAAGCAACGCTGTTTCTGAGAGAGATTAAGGAACAAATAGAAAATATAGCCCCCTTCTAATTCCCCCGGAGGGGGAAGGTTTGGTCAAGGGGTCGCGATTGTTTTCGCCCTGAAAGGGCAGTATATCAATAGCACCGGGTTTCAACCCGGGAGAAAGAAAGTGGAGCAAAATCGTCCGCGAGGTAACATTGAAAAAAAAGATATTCTGATCTCGGACGAAACGGAACAAACGATATTAAATAGACACAATAAAATAACCAATATTGAATAACCAATGTCCAATATCCAAATTTCATCCGAATCCGGGAGTGCAAAAGCCTCCCCTTCGGGGAGGTTTGGAGGGGCTTATATGAGAGTCTTATGAAAATATACGATTTAGCAATTATAGGCGGAGGCCCTGCGGGTTATGTTGCCGCTGAACGTGCCGGAGCCAAAGGCCTGAGCGTGTTGATTTTCGATATGCGTTCGCTTGGCGGTGTTTGCCTCAACGAAGGTTGCATACCGACAAAAACGCTTCTGAATTCGGCCAAAGTGCTCGAATATGCCCAGGAAGCCGGCAAATACGGAATCAATGTCGAAAACATTTCCGTTGATTTTAAAAAGATCATGCTTCGCAAAGACAAGGTAGTTCGCAAACTGGTGGCCGGAATCGGCGCCAAAATGAAACATGCCAAGGCCGACGTGGTAATGGCCAAAGCAACCATCAAAGAAAAACGTGGTGAGGTGATTACCATCGAAGCCGATGGTCAGGAATACCAGGCCAACCGGTTGTTGGTTTGCTCCGGATCGGAAGCTGCCGTTCCACCCATTCCGGGACTGGACGCCTCTCAAATCCTAACCAATCGCGAAATTCTTCAGTTGAAAGAAAAACCTGAAAGCCTCGTTATTATAGGTGGTGGCGTGATTGGAACCGAATTTGCCGATTTCTTCAACGCGATGGGAACCAAAGTAACAGTTATCGAAATGCTTCCGGAGATTTTAACCGGAGTTGATGAAGAAATTGCTGCATTCGTTCGTAAAGAGTTTGTAAAAAAAGGAATTGAATTTCAACTGAATGCCCGGGTAACCAAACTGAACGGAAAAGAAGTGGTGTTCGAAAAAGACGGTCTGGAATTTAAAATGACAGGCGAACAGGTACTACTTTCAGTCGGCCGTAAAGCCAATGTTGCCGGAATCGGTCTTGAAAACATCGGAGTCGAATTTACTCCGCGTGGTGTGAAAATCGATCAAAATTGTCGCACCAATATTCCGAATGTATATGCTGCCGGCGACATCACCGGATTCTCGTTGCTAGCTCACACGGCCAGTCGCGAAGGCGAAGTGGCGGTGAACCACATGTTGGGGCGCAAAGATGTGATGCGCTACGATGCTATTCCGGGCGTGGTTTATACTCATCCGGAAATTGCAGGAGTTGGACTTACCGAAACCGCTGCTAAAGAAAAAGGCATCCAAGTGGTAGTAAAACAATTGCCAATGGCTTATGCCGGTCGGTTTGTTGCTGAAAACGAAGGCAAAGATGGATTCTGCAAAGTGATTGTTGGTGAAAAATACCGTGAAATTCTCGGAATTCACATGGTTGGCGGTGCTTGTTCCGAAATGATCTGGGGAGCCTGTGCCATCATCGAAGCGCAACTGCGCGTTCAGGATGTGGAAGAGATTGTTTTTCCGCACCCGACGGTGAGTGAGATTATCAGGGAAACCTGCTTCGCGTTGAATGTTTAAAGTTCAAGGTTTAAAGTTGAACCCCGCGCAAAGAAGGAGATTGTTGGGTTTTGAAGTCAGTATAAGGTTTTTGGGAGTTCAAAGTTTGATGTTCAATGTTTAAAGTTAAGCCCATGCAAGAAATGAGATTTTTACAATTAGTAAACGGATACTATTCTATCTTGACTTTTTGTCTCGAATTTAAGAATTAAGAGAGAATCTCCGCAACCAAAACTTTAAACTTAAGACCTTTATATTTAAACTGGAGGCTTCGCAACCGTAACTTTAAACATTAGACTTTAAACTTTGAACCCGTTATAAAAAGTAATAAAGACATCATTTTAGAGTCAATAATATAGAACTAAAAGTTATGGCAACAATCAGCAGATTTGAGGACATAAAGGCTTGGCAACAGGCAAGAGAACTTTGTAAACTGATTCATAGTTTTACTTTGAAATCAGCCTTTTCCAAAGATTTTCGTTTGGTTGGGCAGATAAAAGGCTCTTCCGGTTCAATAATGGATAATATCGCTGAAGGCTTTGAACGCAATGGGAATCGTGAATTTATCCAGTTTTTATCAATTGCAAAAGGCTCTTCCGGAGAAACACGCTCCCAATTATATCGGGCCCTTGATAATGAATACATTTCAAAGGAAGAATTTGATAAGGCATTCCTAATGGCTGAAGAATCGAGTAAACTTATAAGTGGTTTTATGGAATATCTGAATCAATCCGAAATCAAAGGATCAAAATTCAAGTGATATCGTTCGCACACCAAAACTTTAAACTTTAGACTTTGAACTTTAAACTCGCTCATCAAAGAGCAAATATTATTAACAACGAAAAACAATTTTAAAACAAAATACAATGCCCAAATCACAATTCATTGATCCGTCAGAAGTCAGGAAAGCTGGTGAGATTACCTTTCAGCCGATTCCTGTAAATCAGTACAACAAAACTGTTGAAGAAGAAAAAGCAAACTTCACCGACGAAGATTTGCTGCGTATTTACCGTGATATGGTGGTGATCCGTGAGTTTGAAACCATGCTCAACCTGATCAAAATCCGTGGCGATTACAACGGCATTGCCTATGATCATCCCGGTCCTGCACATTTGTCGATCGGACAGGAAGCTGCCGCAGTTGGTATGGCTTACACGCTCGGCGTTGAGGATTTCATCTTCGGATCGCACCGCTCGCACGGTGAAATTCTGGCCAAAGGTTTATCGGCCATCGCGAAATTAAGCGACGAACAACTGATGCAGGTGATGGAAAGTCATTTCGACGGAATCACCTTCGCCCCGGTTAAAAACGGACATACCGGAACCGTAAAGGAACTGGCCATTAAATTCATGATCTACGGAACGCTGGCTGAGATTTTTGCACGCGAAACCGGTTTCAACAAAGGATTGGGCGGTTCGATGCACGCGTTCTTTACGCCATTTGGTGTGTATCCAAACAATGCTATCGTAGGTGGTTCGGGCGATATTGCTGTAGGTGCAGCTCTCTTCAAAAAAGTAAACCGCAAACCGGGAATCGTGGTAGCCAACATTGGTGACGCTTCAATGGCTTGTGGACCAGTTTGGGAAGGTCTGGCTTTTGCGACCATGGATCAGTTCAACGAATTATGGGATGGCGACATGAAAGGCGGACTTCCGCTGATCATCAACATCATGAACAACCAGTACGGAATGGGCGGACAAACCTGCGGCGAGACGATGGGTTACAACATTGCTGCCCGCATCGGCGCCGGAGTGAATGCAGATCAGCTTCATGCCGAACGCGTTGACGGTTACAATCCGCTGGCTGTGATAGATGCCTATAAACGCAAACGCAAAATTCTGGACGAAAAACGCGGACCGGTTTTGCTCGATGTACTGACTTACCGTTACAGCGGACACTCGCCTTCGGATGCGTCATCGTACCGTTCAAAAGAAGAAGTGGAAGCATGGGAAGCTCAGGATTCGATTGCCTGGTTTGGCCGCGAACTGGTGAAAGCCGGAGTTGCTACCGAAGATTTGTTAGCCGGAATTAAAGGCGACACCATCAGCCTGATGGAATGGACCATGAAACTGGCGATTGACGACAAGGTTTCTCCACGCATGGACATGGATAAATACCCGAACCTGATTGGTGAAATGATGTTCTCGAACGAGTCGGTTGACAAAATGGAAGAAGGTACTCCGGATGTAAACCACCCGATGGCCGAGAATTCACGTGTTCAGCAATTAGCTAAAAAAGAACGTTTTGCTTTTGACGAAAACGGTAAAGCGCACTCCAAAATAAAAACGTATGCTTATCGCGACGGTATTTTCGAAGCCATCGTTGATCGCTTCTACAAAGATCCGACTTTGATAGCCTACGGTGAAGAAAACCGCGACTGGGGAGGTGCATTTGCTGTCTATCGCGGCCTGACTGAAGCTCTGCCTTACCACCGTTTGTTCAACTCGCCGATTTCGGAAGGTGCAATTGTGGGAACTGCCATTGGTTATGCCATGTGCGGTGGCCGTGTGATTCCTGAAATCATGTATTGCGATTTTCTGGGCCGATGCGGTGATCAGGTGTTTAACCAGCTTCCTAAATGGCAGGCGATGAGCGGAAACGTGATCAAAATGCCGGTGGTGTTGCGCGTTTCAGTAGGTTCGAAATATGGCGCTCAACATTCGCAGGACTGGACAGCTTTGACTGCCCAGATTCCCGGGCTGAAAGTCGTTTTTCCAGCCACCCCATACGACGCCAAAGGTTTGATGAATGCTGCGCTGCAGGGAACCGATCCGGTGATTTTCTTCGAAAGTCAACGCTTGTACGATATGGGCGAAATGTTCCACAAAGGTGGTGTTCCTGAAGGATATTACGAAATTGCCATCGGCGAGCCTGATATTAAACGCGAAGGAAAAGATGTGACTATCCTGACTATCGGCGCCACTTTGTACCGTGCAATGGAAGCTGCAACTATACTTCAGGACAAATACGGCATGTCGGCTGAAGTAATCGATGCCCGCAGTTTGAGTCCGTTTAACTACGAACTGGTGCTGGCTTCGGTGAAAAAGACCGGACGAATTGTGATATCTGGTGATGCTTCAACGCGCGGTTCATTCATGAAAGAAATGGCCCAGACCATCTCAGAACTTGCCTTCGACGATCTGGACGCTCCACCGGTAGTGGTTGGTTCGCGCAACTGGATCACCCCGGCTTATGAACTCGAAAACTCATTCTTCCCATGTGCCGAATGGATGATCGATGCCATCCACGAAAAAATTGTTCCGTTGAAAGGCCATGTGGTTAAAAACAACTTCACAAGCGCTGAGCAGATCAGAAGGAATAAGTTAGGAGTATAATCTAATGTTTAGTCCGGGTGCGACTTTAAGTCGCACACGGACTTCCAAAATAAAATAATCCCTTGTTGTCCGGAATGGATGGCGGGGGCTTTATGCGTTATAGAAGTGCTTCTACCGAATAAGATTTGTCCCGGACAAAAGACAGATATTTCTTCATTAATTTTACCGACCGTTGGTTCCTAACCGAACCAGAAACAAATTTTAAACAGTCTCTTGAAACTCGTACAGCAATTTGCTCCCTTTGGTAGCCCACCAAAAAATCGTCTGCATTTAATAAGTTATTTGAGTTTATCCTTAAAAATCTTTCTAAATTTTTGGAGTTTAGGTACAATTACAATCTGGCAATAACCTTGTGTTGAGTTGTTAGCAAAGTAATCCTGATGGTAGTTTTCGGCCCTGTAAAACTTTTCGAAAGCCGTGATTTCTGTAACTACCGGCTTGCCAAAAACATTTTCCTTATTGAGTTCGGCCTTGTATTTTTCTGCTTCTTCCTTTTGTTTCGGCGAATGGTAAAAAACAACCGAGCGGTATTGCGTTCCCACATCGGCGCCCTGACGGTTCAGCGTGGTAGGATCGTGTGTTTCCCAAAAAACCTCAAGCAATTCACGGAAACCAATCACTGAAGGATCGAAGTTAATCTGAATCACTTCTGCATGACCCGTTAAACCAGAGCAGACTTCCTTGTAGGTCGGATTCTTTAATTTACCCCCTGAATACCCTGATTCAACGGTTTCGACACCTTTCAGGCTTTTAAAAATAGCTTCGGTACACCAAAAACAGCCTCCCCCAAAGGTTGCAGTTTCAGTTTGTGCTGGACTTGAAATACTTGTCATTGCAGATAGAATTAATATGAAAAGAAACCGGCTCATGATTTTTACTTTTCACTTTAGAACAGATAGCTATGAAAAAAGTTGAAACCCAAATGATTCAGAATCCAAAGCCCAGATGAACACCCAGGCTTAAATGAATGTCTTCCGGATCAATTGCAAATTCGAATACCGGACCAAGGTGGAAATCTCCGATTTCAAAGTCGTAGGTGGTTTCAAAGTGTAAGGCGGGATTTACCCCTGGACTATTTTCCTCAAATGTCAAGCCTGGCGATACGCTGAAACTTAATTTTTCAATGGGCCTGTACATCACTTCAAGCCCGAAAGTGTTATGTTTATGCGTGTCGAAAATTCTTTCATAACCCAGGCCAAGTCCAAATTTTGAATGGGGCAGGTTACGCACAAAATGCAGATGCATTCCGGAGGCAAATCTTTTTTCTTTGAGCAAATATACCGGTGAGTATGCCAACCCAATTTCGTTCCGGTGATGGTCGTGGTGAGTTAAAATAAGATTGCTGTTTTCTGTGTTTTGAGCAAACACATTGAATGAAAACAGGATTGTCAAAAAAGTCAAAAGCAAAAACAAATTCAATTTCATTTTTTAAGGATTATTTATTTTCAGGAGTTCGATTTACAAGTATAGGGAACCGATTGGAGGTATGGGTTCAAAGGGGTTGCCAGACTTTCAATATATAAAGATAAAATAATCTAAGCGGGTGATTTTTCAAAACTGTAATCACGTTCAACTTTCGCGATTCTTGTTGTAAATTGCTGATACCACCATTCTTTTCCTTTCCTTCGGGCAACCTGATGTTCCAGGTTATCTCTCCATTTTTGTATAGATTCCAGGTCTGTCCAGTATGAAACAGTAATTCCAATTTGTTCTCTTGCCGACTCGACACCTAAAAATCCGGATTGATTTTTAGCTAATTCCATCATTTTATCTGCCATTTCAGCATATCCATGATCGCCATCGGTCCTTACCGATGTGAAGATTACAGCATAATAGGGTGGTTCCGGTGTTTTTGCAATCATATCTTGTTTTCTGTTTTGTTTTTGAAGAGATCAGAGTGGATTTGATGAGAAAATATCTGCTAATTCATTCAGGGTAATAGTGAAACCTTCTTTAAAGCCCATCTCAATAATTGTTTTTATTACTTATTTCTGGTTAGAAGATTATTTCTCATAAGGTCAGTTAAGCATTTGTCAGTAAAATACCCAGCTAAACAACTGACATTAAAATAAAGTTTAGCGATTAAAACCAAATATTGGGCTGAAGTTTTAAGTCATGAATAAGCTTGAAGCGCTTTGAGCACAATTTGAAAATCTGATTCAACAGGAAACTGGCCCGGATCATGTTTGAAAAAGAGCAACTTTCAAATGGGAAACCGAATTATAGTCAATGCCTGGCTCTGCATAAGCATTGAAGCAAACTCGTTAAGTTGCAAATGCGCAAATGGTTTATTTATAGGTATGTAAATTGTCCAAAGTGCCAGAGACTTCCAAACGAATAGACCAAAATCCCATTAACCCTATTCGGCAACGGGATTTTTTATATCTGGGATTTCGGCTATTCAGCTAAATGTTATCGGCTTTTGCTTTCAGCCCACCAAGAGAAGTTGTCCGAAATTATAATTTCATTTTTTTCAATGTGCAGGGTTGTCTTCATTGGAATCGTCCTGTATTGCAGATTGTATTTTTTTGCAAGTTGTCTTATTTCTGGAGTGTCGTCATAAGTTAACATGAACTTCCCTTGAAGTTGAGCAGTCAACTCAAATAATTTTTCGTGGTCAATGTCAAAGTAGGTGTAAAGTCTTTTACCAGCAATTGTATAAGGCGGGTCAATAAAGAAATAAGCATTTTGATTATTTAGATTTTGTTCTATTACTTCAAAAGCATCTCCACGGATAAAATCAATTTTATCTTTTACATGGCCAATTGCAAGTATCCTATCGCGCAAAGTTTTTGGATACCAACGTGAATTAATACCCTTTCCATTCTCGCCATTTTTAATCATTCCTGAACCTTTTGCAATTATGCCACCATGAAAGACTCTGTTCTTCAAAATAGTGCAAAATGCTATGTCTTGTAATTCTTTGTTTGGGTTTTCTAATTCAGTTTTTACGTTTACATATGTTAAGTTGTAAGAATAAATTTTCTCTGCAAGCCATTTGTTTTTACCATTTAAAATAGCTTCCCAAACTGCCGCAATTTCTTCATCCAATTCAACCATTGTAATATGGATTGCCAATTTTTCAAATGCTGTTGTCAAACTTACAATACCGCCACCAGCAAAAGGTTCAATTAATTCTTTTGCGGTTTTATTTTCTTGTTTCAACCACTGTCTAACTGTTGGAATAAGCCATGTTTTACCACCCGGATAACGGAATGGACTACGTTGCGGAACAGATGCAACATTGATAATAGAATGGGTCTTATTTTGTTCGCCCATGTCGAACATAGTCAGTTGGCTTGTCATTCTACAACTATGTTTTCAAGGTTATCAATATCAGAAAAACCTGCCCTTTTAGCGTCAAGTTTCTTCTGCAATATTTCCGTAAATTGGCTTAAAGAACCCGCTTCAAATTTCGCAATTTGTTCTAAGGCATTGGCAAATTTCGTATAAACTATTCTTTGAAGTTTGAGCGATAAAACTTTGGTTTGTTTATCTGGAACAAGATCATATAGAAAGAAGGCAAAGTCTGATTCGGATTTGTCAAATTCTGGAAGTGATGGCAATGTATTGTAGAAACTCGTCTGTAATGCAACAACTTGTTTTTTATTCCATTGTTTTAAAATTGAGCCTTTTGCAATAATTTGAGGAATGAGTCTTTTTCTTGATGATGAAAGATAATCAGGCTTCGGATATTTAAAAGCTTGATTCCAAATAAATTCGGATGATTGATTTTCTAAGTATGCAGTAAATGGCCCTGTCAAATTTCCTGAAATGTAAACTGCTTGAACCTCAAGTGAACCAAAATCCAAAACCCGACCTTTGTCATCATAAGAAACTAAAACATAGTCAATATTTCCGGCTGATTTGCCATGTTTGTCTTTTAGCCTTACTTCTCCAACATGTGTCCAAGTTGCTTTCCCTTCAAAAATAAAATTTGCTGCATCACTAACTATAGTCCAATCTTCCCGAAACCTTATTGGACAAATGATTACTTGTTTGCCTTTGTGGTTTAAACTGCAAACACCTAGTGGAAATTCAATACTGTTTTTAGTACAATTCGAAACAATGTTATTGTAAGGGCAAAGCTTGTTAACTCGATAACGTCTCGCTCTATCACTTTTATTATCAATAGGAAAACCAAAAATTTCCCCTAGTGGTTGTATCTCTTTTTTTTCTACACTCATTTGTCAAAAATAGTAAATATTAGTCGTCTTTCAGACCGAAAATGAACGAATTTTGAGTAGTGTATCAATGGACAATGCAATTGCCGCTAGTAACTATCACCAAATATATGGTACTTTTCTGAACTTTAACTTATACTAAACAGCTTTATTTTAATTCTTTAGGTTCAGGCTGGTTAGCGTTCATCTTATCTGTTGGACTGAGTATGTTTTCGCTGCTTTTGATGTATGGGTATAACTGTTTTCTTATCAAATTTCCTGAAATGCGGCCCTTTCAAATTCAAGTACTTCCAAATCCCTGATATTCTTTCCGTCAATCACAAACCTCACGGCAGTGCAAACCTGATGAATGCCTTTGTTTCCGGCGGCTCCGGGATTAATATGCAGTAACTGATATTTCGGATCGAAAATGACTTTCAGGATATGTGAGTGCCCACAAATAAAAAGTTGAGGCGCCTTTATTTTGAACTGATTTCGCACCCGGGTTTCGTAATGACCGGGATAACCTCCAATGTGTGTCATTAACACATCCACTTCTTCGCAAAGAAATCGTTGGTCAAGCTGAAACATCCGGCGCAGAACATGATCATCAATGTTTCCGTAAACGGCGCGAAATGGTTTGAATGCCGAAAGTTGGTCGGCGGTTTCTGCATTGCCAATATCTCCGGCGTGCCAGATTTCATCAACTGGTTCAAAAAACTTGAAAATCCGTGTACTCAATGTTCCGTGTGTATCCGATAATAAGCCAATTCGTTTCATTTCAGGAAGATTAACTTCAGCGTTAAAAATAGATTAATTTTGTACAAAATGAATCACTATGTAACGAGCATGTTCGTTAAACACAAACAAGGATGAATATCTCACATGCGAGTTCCATCCGGCAATTAAAAAACAAATAATATTCGGATGAAACAGGTAATAATTGTCAGGCATGCGAAATCAGTTCCCTATGGTTACGACGATGATTTTAACCGCGATCTGACTGGCAGGGGAATTGAAGATGCAAAAAAAATCAGTAAAAAGCTGTACAAATCAGGCATTGTTCCTGATTTGGTGATTGCCAGTCCGGCCACGCGAACGATGCACACAGCTACTATTTATTGTCAGAACCTCGGGATTGATGCCACATCAATTCGTCAGGAAGATGAATTATATGAAGGGCTTACCACGCATCAATTTGTTGAATTGCTTCATGAATTGCCCAAAGAGGTTCAAACGGTTTTTATTTTCGGGCATAATCCGGCCGTACATTCGCTGGTCTATAACCTGGTAAACGGTTTCCTTTCGGACATGCCAACCTGTGCAACTGTCGCCATAGACTTTGAAGTTGACAGATGGCAGGATGTTTCGGCTCGCAGAGGAAAGATTGCCTTTCAGATTACGCCAAAGTCGGTGTAAACCAAATAACCAATATTCAATAAATCCTATCCAAAATCAAAGCAACATTAAACTTTCCGGAAACAGATGCAAATTTTCTATACTCCCGATATTTCAGGAAATACTTACACGCTCGGCGAAACCGAATCGAAACATTGCATTAGGGTTTTACGGCTCGAAAAAGGTGATGAAATTACCCTGGTTAATGGACGGGGAGGTTTTTTTACTGCTGAAATTACCGATCCGAATCCAAAACGGTGTTCGGTCAATGTGGTTAAATCAGTGCAGGATTTTGGTCTTCGGAATTTTCAGGTTCATGTGGCCATTGCTCCAACTAAAAACATGGAACGGATAGAATGGTTTCTTGAAAAAGCTATTGAAATTGGTATTAACCGGGTAACACCATTGCTCTGCCAACATTCTGAAAGAAAGGAAATCAAACACGACCGGCTCGAAAAAGTGATGGTTTCAGCCATGAAGCAATCGTTGAAAGCTTATCTGCCACAACTCGATCAACTTACAAAATTCAATGATCTGATCAGGATGCCATTTGATGGCCAGAAGTTTATTGCCTATTGCGACGACCAACACCGAGATTTGCTGAAGAATTTGGTTGTCCCGAATCAGAATTACCTGATTCTGATAGGCCCTGAAGGGGATTTTTCTGCTGATGAAATTGAAATGGCAATCAAGGCCGGTTTTCAACCGGTTAGCCTGGGCGAAAGCCGTCTCCGTACCGAAACTGCAGGATTGGTGGCCTGCCACACTCTTAATTTATTGAACCAGTCGGGTTAGTTTGGCAATAAGAATTACTATTCGTTTTTATCATCCATTAAAAAAAACAGAATTATTTGCTTTCTGCTGGTAACGGTATGTTAAAAAGTGACTAATTGATACAGAAATTAAAATAAATTCTTTATATTTAATGATAATATACAAACCTATGCTTCGGAGTAGATTATTTCCCATCCTGATTTTATTGCTAGGCCTGGGCATAACTTTTATCATTTCATATTCTTCCCTTCAGGATATGAAAAAGCTTAAGTGGCAGGAATTTGAAAGTGATTGTCAGGAATTTGAAAATAAGATTCAAATTCAAATAAATTCAAATACCCAGGTTTTATACAGCAGTGCAGCTTTTATCCTGAGTTCTGACACCATTACAAGAGCGGAATGGCAGAAATTTCAAGACCTCAATAAATCACATACCGAACTTCCCGGAATTCAGGGAATCGGCTATTCAATTGTGATTCCCCCTAATCAACTTTCGCGGTTTGAGCAAAGGATTTGTGATGAAGGATTTCCAAAGTTCAAAGTATTTCCTGATGGGAAAAGAGATTACTACACTTCAGTATTATTTATAGAGCCATTTTCAGGCCGGAATTTGCGGGCATTGGGTTTTGACAGCTTTTCTGAACCGGTCCGTCAAAAAGCCATGGTTCTTTCAAGAGATAGCGACATGGCCGTGATTTCTGATAAACTGTATCTCATTCAGGAAACGGAAACCCGAAAATGGCCCGGCACGGTAATGTTTGCACCTGTATTCAGGAAAGGAGCGCCAAAACAAAGCTTGGAAGAAAGAAGATCAGCTATTACTGGATGGGTCTTTTGCCCTTTCCGTATGGATAATCTGATAAAAGGAATTCTTGGGGAATGGGATGTTCAACATATCCGGTTGAAAGTATTTGATGACAATTTACTGATTCCGGAGAAACTATTGTTTGATAGTGATTCTGTATTCAATATACAGCATAAAACCGCAGCAAAAGGAGAATTCAATTTACCTATGAATTTCAATAATAAAATCTGGACCTTACTATTCACTTATTATAATCGCGATAACTATTTGTTTTCAGCCCGGATTGCACGGATTTTTCTTGGAGGAACACTAATCAGTATATTACTGTTTATTTTAGCGATTTATTTTATCACTGCCCGCGCCAATGCGCTTCGTATTCAGGTGCTAAATGATGAATTAAAGAAAGTCAATGACAACAAAGACCGGTTTATTTCAGTGCTTGCCCATGATTTAAAAAGTCCATTTAATTCGATGCTGGGATTTTCGGAGCTTCTGTCCGAAAACTTCGATGAATTGGAAAAACATGAAATTGAAAGTTATATCGGGCTGATTCAATCCTCGGCTCAGGTTGCCTATAAGTTGCTTGAGGAGTTATTGCTTTGGGCAAGGGTTCAGACCGATCAATTTCCCTATAAACCCGAAAAAATTAATTTGATTGAATTGTTTAAAAGTCAGGTTGACGACCATGCCCTGATTGCAGAGAAAAAGAACATTTCTGTTTCTTACAATCCCACCAAAAATGTTTTCGTTTTTGCTGATGAATTAATGCTGAAAACCATATTGAGAAATCTATTGGTAAACGCCATTAAATTTACTCAGGTAGGTGGAACAGTTCGTATCAGCACTTCAAAAACGGAGAAGTGGATTACCATAACCGTAAGCGACAATGGAATCGGAATGTCGCCCGATGAAATATCTAATTTATTTGATGTTAGCCGTTTTCAATCAAAATCAGGAACAGCTAACGAAAAGGGAACCGGCTTAGGTTTGTTGCTGTGTAAGGATATGGTTTTGAAGCACGGTGGTAAAATATGGGTGGAAAGTACTCCCGGAAACGGAAGTAAATTCAGTTTTACGTTACCTGAAGCATAGTTAATTCTTTTAACTCTCTGTTTGCATTTCCTGTTTCCAAATCCTGATTTTTCGTTAACTTTCGGTTTTTACCGATTACTTAGCTATGCCAGTACGTTCAACTTTTAAATTCATCAGGAAAATCATTCCCGTTAGTTTGTTGTCATTGGGAATAATCTTCCTGATTGTTATTATCTTAAGCTTCACCACTTTGCCTTATTGGGGCTATTACTGGCTGGGGACTAGCCAGTCGGAGATTACCGGGAAACCTGATTATATTGTACTTTTAGGCGGCGGTGGTATGCCCAGCGAATCGAGCCTGATGCGGGCTTTTTTTGTTCATCGCGCCGCCATTGAGTCGCCCGAAAGCCGGATTGTAATTTCTATACCCGGAGACTCGACCGATTCACTCAGTACTGCCCGTATGGTAGCAGCGGAACTAATCCTTAAAGGTATCGATCCTGAGCGAATATTATTCGAGCAAACTGCAACCAACACCCGGTCGGAAGCCCTTCAGCTTCAGCATTTCAATAATGAGGTTTTGACTGACAAACCGATTTTGCTGGTTACTGCGCCCGAACATATGCGCCGGTCTGTCCTGGTTTTCAAAAAGGCTGGTTTTACGAGTGTTAACGCTCTTCCGACCTTCGAGAATGTTATTGAAGCCAATTTGTTTTTTGATGACGATCAACTGGGTGGCAAAAAAACAATTGTTCCCGATATTGGAAATCATACTTCAGTTCGTTACCAATTCTGGAACCACCTGAAATATGAAATCCTGATTGCAAGGGAAATGGCGGCACTCGCATACTACAAACTGAGAGGGTGGATATAGAGCGACAGGGCGAGTGGACGAAGATGAGAAGATGGGAAGATGAGAAGATGGGAAGATGAGAAGATGGGAAGATGGGAAGATGAGAAGATGGGAAGATGGGAAAGTGAGTGGTAAGATGGGAAGATGGGAAAGTGAGAGGTAAGAAAATTTTTGTTTTCGTTTATTATTTCAGTTGTGTTCAAGTCCTAAAATATTGATTCTCTTTTGCAGAAGGCGACTGTATTTTTCCTTCATTTCTTCCGATAAAAAACTAATTTCAATCAATTTAAGCCATGAAGGTAATTCAACCTGAATGGTTTTTAATATCTTTTCGATGACTTTGTCGGTTAAGTTACAGCGCTCCTTGCCAAAATAATTGACCAGGATTTCCCGGTTCAGATTGCGTTTTTTGCCATTCAATGATAAAGCAATTTCCTCCATATCACCTCTTAAAACGATTGAAGAATTGAGCAGATCGTATGCCGGTGACAGTTCAACTTTACCGTTATGAATGATTACCGAATAATTTTTGAGGTGCATATCTTCATTTCCTACCAGGTAATTGAAGAGTACCAGTTTAAAAAGTCTTGCCTTTTCAATGGCAGGAAAAGTGCAATAATCATCTATCAGTTTCACCAGTTTTTCCATTGAATAATTGTATTTGGTATCCCGGCTCATTCCTGCCAATTGTGCAAAATCTTCCACTGCAACTTTATCTTTTTGCCCCTTCCGGTCGAAACGCCTGATAAAATAGGTCAGCGAACGATCCTTTGAATAAATTAAGCCATGTAAGGGAATATCAATCCCGATGCTTTCAGCAAGTCTCATGGTTAGATCTTCGTTCTGAGGCAGTTCAGGAAAAATATGATGTTGGGGTTTCAAAATATATCGTCCGCCCTTATCCACAATTTCGAAAAGGCCATCTTTGATATTCAGAATAGCGCTAAGTTTGGGCTGAACTCCCTGGATTGACATTTTGGATGCTCTTTGCATTGCTTCAGCACGTAATTCTTCAGCGGTATAATTAAGCAAACCAAGTGATTTCAATGCCGGAGATAGAAGCTTCAGCCCTTTTTCGCTGTAAAGGCTTTCTGAACATTCATCGTATGTAATTGGACAGCGATTCATGGCATCATTTCTTTTACTGTTACATTTCCGACCAAATCATCGCCAACAGCCAGGATTTGCGAGAATAGATCATTCCGATCTATCTTCCCGAATTTTAACAAACCTTCTAATTGAAAACCTTCCGGAAGTAATCCATCAAAAAAGGGTGGAAATGAATTAAATTCATAAACCGGTTGGGAAAAAGGCATCGTAAGTGAAACGGGGGTTCCAATATAGCCTTTAATATATTCGAAACGGTATTGCTTACCGAATTCCACCTCAGAAAGCATTCCGGCAACAACATTACAAACAAAAACTTCAGCTTTTCTCATCGGTTACAATTTTATCCATGAAAGGACTGGTCAACTGAACTTTAATATTTAAAATATTCAGTATTTTTCGTAATGTATCAAGTTTGATGGTTGCTTTTTCTTTCTCAAGGTCAAAAACAACAGTTTTACCAACTCCTGCCATTTCTGCTAGCTGAAGCTGACTAAGGCCTGCTGCCTTACGATGTTGTTTAATTACACTTGCCAATACTTTAGGTTCCAGCATGATTCTATTTATATAGCAGTAAAAATATAGAATATGTAATTCGAAAGCAAGTCTTTTGACAGAATAATACTGTTATAGAAGTAATATAATGTTATTTCCAGCAAATTAATTCTAAAATGCTACTTTATTGCTGTTGTGACAGTAATAATCTAAAACCTGATATTGTACTTCAGCTTCAACCTCAAGGCGCTTTCATTCATCACAAAACGTTCCTCTGGTTGTGCCCATCCTGAAGTCCAGACCAGGATTATTTCATTTCCGGGTTTCAGTATCCATTGAAAGCGCGATTGCCATCCCATTTTCTCACTGCCATTGTCGTACTGAAAGTAGTTATAAAGCGTGACTGTCGGGCTAAATAAGATATTGAGGTTCATCTGGTAAATTCTGGCAGTAAAATCTCCTTCAGGCAAAGTTACATGGTTGACCGAATAATTGACACCAACAAATAGCGGAACAGCAATTTTGTAATTCACCGTCAGTTTCATATCCTGTTTCCGGCCATTGTAAAAATCGCCCGAACCAAAACTTGCTGAACCCGCCAGATTTCGGCTTCCGGCAGCGGTTAGCAAAATGTTTTGATACCAAAAGGTGTAATCGTTTCTAGGAATGATAAATCCGGGAAAAATAGGAAAATCCTTCGTCAGAAATTCATATTGCTGGTTAAGCGAGTACGAAAATTCTTCGCCCGATTTAAACCGGATTCCTAAAGGTTGGATATTCAATACACGGGTAACCATTACGTTATCGAAATTAGTCAGGTAATTAAAGCCCCCACCTGATTTAACCTGAAGGATGCCCCATTGGTCGGGTCGCGGTCCGATTGAAAGATTTCCATAAGATGCTTTTACACCGGTGCGTGGAACAAACCCGATTCCGGCCACAAAGTTTTCGCCCACTTCGTAATGCCCCAATCCAAAGTTTAAAAAGTCGTTCGGATAAGCGATGTCGGCTCCCCAGGATGAATTGTTTTCCTTTTTGCCGGGAGAGTCCGAAATCAAACCAAACAATGTAAGTGTCAGGTTTTTGTTTTTATTAAATCTGGAAGTAGTTAGCTTCAAATCCATACCGCCTACCAGGTTGGCGTCGGTTGAAAGCGCATTGCCCCAGGTTCCGATAACCCCTACCGACGATTGTTTCCCCAGATTGCGGCTTATTCGTCCAACAGTAAGTTGTGAATTGTGGTAATCGTGCAGGTTGTTAATTCCGTAATCGCGCTCGTCGCTGATGTGCATCAACCCAATATTCCAGTTATTTTGCGAACCAGTAATTTTGGCGGCATACCGCACCGGAAGCATATTCCCGTTATTGTCGAGTCCCATTCTTCGCGAGAAAAAAGGAGCAATCGAATTCCGGTAAGGATTATTGTCGTCGCCTTCGATACCAAATTTGAAATAATTAGATCCATCGAGAAAAAAGTCGCGCTTTTCCGGGAAATACAGGCTGAACCTGGTGAGGTTGATTTGCCGGTCATCAACTTCTGTTTCAGCAAAATCGGTATTGATCGAAAGGGAAGCTTTCAGCCTGGGCGTAATCTGGTAAAACATATCCAGCCCGGCATCTGCCATGTATTTGTTGGTTTCACCTTTTTTGGTGTTCATTCCGCCAATCGCATAAGGTGAAATATCGAGCCCGATTCCCTGCGTAATTCCTTCCAGTCCTTCTAATAATCCTGAATCGGAAATCTGAAACCGGTGTGTGTTAAGGTTGGCAACCGGCCAGTATGATGCTTCAAGTTTGCGCTTAATGTTTCGGATGAGTTTCATGCCCCAAACTGTTTTGTCAGGATCGAAACCAATGGTTTTAAACGGAATGGCCAGTTCGGCTTCCCATCCGTCGCTGTTGATCGTGGATTTACCCGTCCATAGTGCGTCCCATTCCTTGTTCATAGAGGCGCCGTTTTCGCTGATCAGCGCATCGCCGATCGAGCCCCGGGGCCCAATCTGAAACCAGTAACCGTTGCGGTGGTCGAGGTAAGTATCCAATATAATCTGAACCCTGTCGTCGTTTCCCAAACTCACATCGCGGGCCATTTCTTTGGCTGTAATTTTATCGGGGTCGTCGTAACATTTCACGGCAAAGTACAGGTAGTTGTTATCGAAACAAACTGAAACAATAGTTTTTTCGGATACCGGTTCACCCGGATTAGGTTCACGCTGAACAAACTGATCTATTTTGGTGGCTTGTTCCCAGGCTTCATCGTTAATGCGCCCATCAATGGTTGGAGGCTTAGCGATACGGATTGCCTGTGCTGTTGTTTGGGCTATTAGTTGTTTGCCTGAAAGCAATGTCAGGACAACTGCTAATGAAAAGCAGAAATATTTCAACTTAGTTGGTTTAGAAGGTTCAACGTAGCAGATTCAAAACACAAATTTCTCCACAAAGCGATTTCAATGATTTTTGAAACTACCGGCGCCGAAAATACAAAATAATATTGAAGAATTGTTACTAATTCAAAGGAATCACTTCCATTGACCAGGACTGGGTTTTGTACTCTTCCAGAACATTTTTTACGACATAAATCTGACTGCCGCTGCTATTGGCGAACACAAATTTCACAATGGTTTTGTATGCACTTTTGGTGCCGTTAATGGTTGTTACATATTTTGCGGGCTCAATCAGTTTTTTAAAGTTATAGTTTCCGGCATCAATCTGCTCAATGATTGAATATGCAACTGACTCGTAATATCTGGAAGATTCAGCCATAAAAATGCTATTGGTAGCTTCGCAATGGTCAACCCAAACAATGTTGTCTTTTTGTGGTTTTAAAGTTCCAATGATATCAAGATTATAAAAATAGGTTACAGTGGTTGAAAATGCCGGAGTCCGGTGGATGTTTTTCACACCGGTATAAATCCGGTCACCTTTTGGCGATAACCAGAAATTGTTGGTGTCGATAAACCAATAGGGCATCGTATCTCTGGCAATCCCCTTGCTGATGTCGGCCATAATCAGGCCATTTGAAGAAACCTGGGTATTCGAACCTAATAAATATGGCTTTCCGGGAACTTTACGGATAATCATTTTCGCATAAATCTGTCCGTATTTTGTTGACTTTACCAGCTTCGATGTCTCCAGATTTAAACTCCGGAGATATTCGGAATTGCCGGTTTCGGGCATCAGGTAGCACCAGTTATTGTCGCCAAGTACAATGTCGAAAGGGATACAATCGGTCTCGATGGTTTTGGTCAGCGTTTTGGTTTGCAGATCGACCTTGCTAACTGCAGCAAGGTTATATCCGATTACTGCCGTTTTTCCGTCTTCGGAAATACTGATGCAATTGGGCGATTTATCAAGGGGAACAATGGTTTGAGTATTGTCAGTAGTGCTAAAAATAATCAGCTGGTTAGGGATTTGCGTGGTTACTAAAAGCTGGTTGGTAATTTTGTTGTATTCTGAATCGGTAACCTGTCCCTGAATGGTTTTTGTGTTGTCGGCATTGGTGAGGTTTGAAACCTGCATTTTAACCAGCAATCCAAAACTTCCTGAAGGTGAATTGGTCTGAATCTGAACAATCGCAGTATATTCCTTCTCTTCCAGATTATTTCGGTTCACAATCAAAGTAATGTCTCTCGTTTGGCCCTGAGACAATACTCCCTGAATATCAGAAACTGCCAACCATGCCGGTATATCTTTAAACTGGTAAGTAAGGTTTCCCTTTCCTGAATTGCTGATGGTGAAAGTTTGAGATTCATCGGTTTTTAAATCAATGGTAGCCTTTGTTATTTCGAAAATCGCTCCATCTTCGGTTGTTCCGCCGGGATTAGCAGGTGAACCGATGTAAACTTTAAAATCCAATGTACCAACATTTTCGACGTACAAAACCAGGTGTTGACCTATAAAACCAGTCCTTCCTGAGTAGTTACTCATATCAGTCGTAAACTCAAGATTGGTTATTCCATTGGTAAACTTTCCTTTTTGCGAAAAGAAAGTCATGCAACTTGGCTGCATGACAATGGTATATGGCTCAGTGACATCAATCGGCAGCGATAATGGGCCGGCGTAATTCCGGCTTACAGGCGAAATATAAATCGTATCGAGTTGGTAAACCGAGTTGTTTCTTGAAGTCAGAAAATCATCGCTGCATCCGGCAAAAGCAAATACAAGAGCGATGATGACAAAATAAAAGTGATATTTTAGTTTCATGATTTTATCTGTAAAAACGAATTCCAACTGAGAGGTCAAGCCTCGAGATATTCTCATAAGTTTCCTTTTCCAGTTCCTGGACATTCTTTGAATTTCCGTTGTTAAGTGTAATTTTTTTTAGTGAAGATAAAAAGTAGGATACATTGATTCCTACTGAAATCCTGGGAAAAACAAAATATTCCAGACCAAGATCCAGATTGGTTGCGAAAGCCTTTCCTGTCAAAAGGAACGGTGAATTCACAACAATGGCTTCATCACGGTAAAATGCCATTCCCATCGAATAGTAGGAACTCAGTTTCAACTTGGGATTTGCCTTCAGAAACTGCTCAGAATAAAACGAAAGACCTGTGTAATGTACATATATCTTCTCGTTCATCTGCCCAAAAATAAGGTTCACCCCATCCTGCGGATCAAAGAAAGATTCAATCATACTATTTGTGGAATAAAACTTATAGATCATTCCAATCCCGTACATTTTCGTGACCATGTAATGCAAATCGGCTCCGCCACTCTGCCCCAGCTTTAAATCGTTGTAATACGATTCAGCATCCTGCTTCTTAACACCCTGCTGAACCAATGCGGTTTCTGCTTCAGATGAACTTGCGGTCAGGTCATTTAATCCGCCGGACAAACCCAACCGCCAGCGACTTGAAACTGGTGCAATAAATCCGGTATTTTCATCGACTCCACTATTTCCGGAATAATAGCTTAAAACAGTGCTCCGGTCAACTTTTCCTTTTGTTATTACACTCCCGCTTTTAAGTGTGAAAAAGATATTCGATGAAGTTACTTTACTGATTTTACAGTTGATCGTATCGTTTTGGGTGGTAATGATACGGTCTTGTGCGTTGACAAAAAACACAAGCGAAAGAAAAGCGAGGATGAGTATTGGTTTAATATACATGAAATTCATTTTAAACGTAATATTTTGAAAATGACTGCATTTAAATGCTTTTTCAATGATATTTAGCAATCGAAGCAAGCTTTTCCTATCGTTCAAAATTATGAAATATAACTTTAAAAGAAGATTAATTGCAGAGAAAATATTATATTGAATAAAAATAAATGAATACAAACTAATCATTTTTTCGTATCCTCATTTTAATCAAATCTTTAACCTATGAAAAAGCTTCTGTTATTCGCAATGTGTTTATTCCTTGCGTTGGTTCTTTTTGGACAGTCAGAGAATAAAGTTGAGCTTGTTAAGAAAAACTGGAATTTTGGAGCATTGCCAGCTATAACTTTCGATACCGATCTGGGTTTTCAATACGGCGCTCTGGTTGATTTGTATAATTACGGCGATGGTACCCGCTACCCGAAGTACAATCATAAATTTTACATCGAAGTTTCGCGCTATACCAAGGGAAGTGGCATTAACCGGTTTTACTACGACTCTGACCAATTGATCAGGGGATTGCAAACTACTTTTGATTTGAGTTACCTTTCAGACATGGCTTACGATTTTTACGGGTTTAACGGCTACGACGCTGTTTATATGGCTGACTGGACTGATGAGACTTCCACTGGTTACATTTCAAGGATGTTTTATAAATACGACAGGAAATTATTCCGCTTTAAAGGCGATATTCAGGGAAAGCTTACTGGCGGAAATTTTCGGTGGATAACAGGCTGGAATTTTCAGAATTTCAAAGTTGGTTCGGTGAATACCGACAAACTGAACAAAGGGAAAGATGATGCAGATAGACTTCCTTCAACGAAGGATAAACCCGGATTATACGAAAAATATCAGCAATGGGGCATTATAAGCGGCACGGAAACTGATGGTGGATTTGTACCCTCGTTTAAAGGGGGAGTCGTTTTTGATACCCGCGATAATCAGCCAAATCCGATGAAAGGTGTCTGGACAGAAGCTGTTATTGAAGTGTCGCCTAAAATTTTAGGCGCCGAAAGTTCTTTTTCCAAGTTAAGCCTGACCCACCGGCAATATTTTACATTAGTCCCTGATAACTTATCGTTGGTTTACCGTTTGACTTACCAAACTACCCTTGGCGGAAAAGTACCTTTTTATTACCAGTCGCAGGTAATTACCTCCTTTATGACCGGGGAAACCTCTGAAGGACTTGGCGGCGCCACTACTCTACGTGGAGTTCTCCGTAACCGCGTTATTGGTGATGGCATTTTCTATGGAAATGTAGAAACTCGCTGGAAAATTGTTCGTTTTAATTTCATAAAGAATAATTTCTACCTGGGATTGAGCGGTTTTACCGATTTTGGACGTGTTACTAAAAAAATTCCGGTCAACACCTCTGTAGCAATAGGATTACCGGGTGAATATCTAAAAAGTGACGCTGAAAAAATGCATTATTCGTATGGGGCAGGCCTGGTCATTACTATGAATGAAAATTTCGTTTTTGCAATGGATTATGGCAGGGCTGTCAATAAACAAGACGGAAGATCAGGATTTTACATGAATCTGAACTATCTGTTCTAGCAGTTAGGTTATACATGCTTTATAACAGTCATAATTAATTAACAATCAATATAAAATCTTACAGCAGTGCTTTTTTTTGATCACCAAATAACCTACATTCATATCAACTTTTCAGGAGCAACAAATGAAGATTATTTTCCTTTGTACCG
The DNA here is from genome assembly GCA_003457135.1 of Prolixibacteraceae bacterium. Taxonomy (GTDB): domain Bacteria; phylum Bacteroidota; class Bacteroidia; order Bacteroidales; family Prolixibacteraceae; genus Aquipluma. The sequence goes on along the minus strand of DMSQ01000038.1, from coordinate 32,507 downwards.
GGATCAATTCGTGTCGGAGCCTGATGGCTGAGGCTTTCCTTCAAAAAACCGACCCATCGCTTGAGATATTTTCAGCAGGCTTGAATCCTTATGTTGAAAATGATTCGATGGCGATTAAAGTGATGAATGAAATTGGGATAGACATCAGTAATAAAAAGCCTAAAAGTTACCTTGAATTTGAAGGTGCATTTGTAGATTATCTGATTACCCTTTGTGATGGAACCACTGATAAGATAACTTCAGTAAACATTAAAGCAAACCATAAAATCCACCTTGGATTTGATGATCCGAAAAAAGCCAATTGCGCCGACGAACAAATCGTTGAAATATACCGCGATGTCCGCGACGAAATCCGAAATGAAATGGATTATTTCTATAATCGCATTTTATTGCCGATCAATTCTTAATAACCAAAAACCTCCTGTGAAAACATTGATCACAGGAGGTTTTTGGCATTTTATACGGCGCTGAATTTCTATTTATCCCATCACTGCCTCAATTTCTTCCGGAGTTACCGGGATGCGGTCGCCAATAATTTCACAGGCTGTTTCTGTGACCAGAATATCATCTTCCAGACGGATTCCCCCAAAATCGAGATAACTTTCCAAACGGTCGAAATTGATAAAATCTGCATTTATTTTTTCTGCTTTCCACTTTTCAATCAACGCCGGAATAAAATATATTCCGGGTTCGTTGGTAATCACAAAGCCAGGCCGGAGTTTCCGCCCCATTCGCAAATAAGCTGTGCCAAACTGATTTACAGGCCTGATTTCATCGTCATAGCCCACATAAATTTGCCCCAAATCTTCCATATCATGAACATCCAATCCGAGCATGTGCCCTAAGCCATGAGGCATAAACAGTGCATGGGCGCCATTGGCAACGGCTTCTTTTACGTCGCCTTTCATCAAACCAATGGCCTTTAATCCTGAAGCAATTACTTCGGCTGCAGCCAGATGAACCGACAAATAGGTTGATCCCGGTTTGGTCAACTCACGTCCGCGATTGTTTGCAGCCAATACAATTTCGTAAATTTCGCGCTGTTTAGGTGAGAATTTGCCACCAACCGGAACCGTTCGAGTAAAATCGGAGGCATAGTGCGAACCGACCTCAGCGCCGGCATCAACAAGTAATAACCGACCGTTTTGTAAGGTTTTCGAATGATCGTGGTTGTGAAGCGTTTCTCCGTTTTGAGACAAAATCACAGGAAATGAAACCATTCCACCTCCGGCATTGGCGATTCCTTCGATAGTACCTGCAATACTTTGTTCCCATACCCCGGCTTGGGCCATTTTCATGGCAGCAACATGCATCTGATAACCAACAGCGCAGGCTTTACGGATTTCAGCAACTTCCTGATCTTCTTTTACCGAACGCAGGGCAACAATAGCTTTTATCAATTCGAGCGATGAATAGGCTTTGAGCTTCGAAACCGATATTCCAAGTAATTCGTTCAACAATAGTTTATTTTCAGCCCTGTACGGTGGTAAAAAATGAATTTTACGACCTGTTGAAATTGCCTTTTCGATTGTTTCCTTAAGACCTTTATATGGCCCGGTTTTGGAAATCCCAACTTTTTCGGCTTTCTCCTTTAAACTAATCTGAGGCCCCATCCAAATTATATCCTCCATATCAACATCGTCGCCAAACAGTATTTCTTCGCCGGATTGGGTGTCAATTACAGCAGCAAGTTTCTGAAAATCCAATCCGAAGAAATACAGAAACGAGCTGTCCTGCCTGAAATAGTAGGTATTATCAGCATAATTCATCGGAGAATCAACATTTCCAGGTAACAGGATAATTCCATCAGAAATCATCTCTTTCAGTTTTTTTCGGCGCGCAATATAAGTTTCTCGATTAAACATGGATATTAGATTTTAATTAATAAGTGAATATAGAAAATATTACAGAGCAAATACTCAGTCAAAACACGTTCATATGCTTTATGTCATAAATACTGAAAATCCGGGATGAAAATATCTAACCAGAATGAAAATAATCCGTAAATATATATAAACCAAAACTCAAACGCCATGAATAATACAATGATGGTTTATTTGAATAAGAGGCTGCGCCAAAATGATCCTAAGTATCAATCAGCCAATGCTCAACCCGGGCCAGTAATTTGTATTTCGAGAGAAGTTGGATGCGGAGGCGTTAATATTGCCAAATTGTTGGCTGCTGAACTCGACACCCAAACATTTTGCAAAAAGTGGAAAGTATTAAGCAAAGAAATTTTAGAGGAAAGTGCACGTGAATTAAGTATGGATCCGGACAAACTCAGAAATTACCTGAAAGAAGGTGATCGAAATATGTTCGATGATATTTTGTCGGCATTTAGTGAAAAGAGGTATAAAAGCGATAAAAAAATCAGTAAAACCTTAATTGACCTGATCAGCAGTTTCGCGAACGATGGTTACTGCATCATTGTTGGCCGGGGAGGACATATTATTGCCCGAAACATTGAAAAATCGCTCTTCATCAGACTGACCGCTCCACTCGATTGGCGAATTAAACAAATCACGGAGAAAAACAACCTGAATATCAGGGACGCAATTGATTTTATTGAAAAAACCGAAAAAGAACGACAAAATTTCATCAAACACATTTCGGATGAAAATGTCAAAGACAACGAATTTGATCTTACTATCAACATGGCCAGAATGAGTATCCCGGAAGTGATTAGCCTGATCAGGTTTGTCGCTCAGTCAAAAGGTATGCTTGAAACAAAAAAAAGTAAAGTGGATGTATTTTGAGTTCCAGGTTCCAGGTTTCAAATTCCAAGTTTTCTCGTGGAACTTGGAACCTGAAATTTGGAACTATTTCATCCATTTATCAAGCCACTGCTTGAATACCCGTTGCCATAGAATTCCGTTTTGCGGTTGTAGTACCCAATGATTTTCTTCCGGAAAAATCAACAACTGAGCCGGGACACCGCGAAGAACAGCAGCATTGAAAGCAGACATGCCCTGTGAAGCCAGGATCCGGTAATCCTTTTCACCATGAATGACCAGAATTGGAGTATCCCATTTGTCAACAAACAAGTGGGGCGAATTGGCGTACGACCGTTGGGCAACTGCATTGCTTTTATCCCAGTATGGTCCGCCCAAATCCCAGTTTACAAACCACATTTCTTCGGTTTCCAGATATTGTTGTTCCAGGTTGAACATGCCATCGTGCGAAATAAATGCTTTGAAACGCTTCTCATGATGACCCGCCAGCCAGTACACTGAAAATCCACCATAACTTGCACCAACACAACCGAGTTTCTCTTTATCCACGAAGGGTTCCTGTGCCAGGGCATCAATTGCTGAAAGGTAATCTTTCATGTTTTGTCCGCCATAGTCACCGCTGATTTGTTCGAGCCACTCCTTTCCAAAACCCGGTAATCCGCGGCGGTTTGGAGCCACAATGATATATCCGTTGGCCGCCATCTGCTGAAAATTCCAGCGATAGGACCAGAATTGGCTGACCGTTGACTGAGGGCCACCTTCACAAAACAGGATGGTCGGATATTTTTTATTCGGATCGAAGTGTGGCGGATAGATCACCCATGTCTGCATTTGCTTGTTGTCGGTGGTTTTCACCCAACGTTCTTCAACTTTGGCAAGGGTAAGCTGATCGAGTATGGATTTATTCAGGAATGAAAGCTCAGTTTCAGCGCCGGTAACCGGATTGATGGCATAAATTTCATCGGGCTGGCTCATCGAATGTTTCATGCCAACAAGTTTATCTTTGGCTTCGGCCACAAAAGCATAATCATGAACCCCATTGGTGATTGCAGTGATTTTCTTATCCGTAATATCCAACCGGTAAACCTGGGTCAGTGCATGCCAGCAGCTAATAAAATAGACAGACTTGCTATCGGCGCTCCAACTCAGATTACTTGAATTCTGATCGAAATCAACGGATTGGTCAGTTTTTTCGCCGGTTTCCAGGTTCATCAGGAATAAGCGGTTTTTATCGGCTTCGTATCCATCGCGCTCCATACTTTCCCATGCCAGCCATTTTCCATCGGGCGAGAAAACCGGGTTCTGATCGTAACCCATCATTCCCTCCGTTTTGTTCACGGTCTGCCGCGTTTCAATGTTATAGAAATAAATATCCGAATTAGTTGAAATAGCATATTCTTTTCCTGTTTTTTTCCTGCACGTATAGGCTATGGTTTTTCCATCGGGGCTCCAGTCCAGTTGTTCCATACCGCCAAAAGGCTTCATCGGACTTTCATAAGGTTCGCCATCCAGCAAATCAACAGCATTTTCAATCTTTCCATTCCTGAAATCTGCAACAAATGGATGAGGAACGGTTTGAGCCCATTCATCCCAGTGTTTGTACATCAGGTCATTTTCGAGGTGGGCGTTCGCTTTGGGCAAATCAGGAAACAGGTCATGAATATCTTTCTTCATTTTTACATCAGCCGTAAATAATAGCTTTGAGCCATTGGGAGAATATTTAAAACCGGTTAATCCTCCTTTCACTTCTGAAATCTGCACAGGCTCCGAACCATCCGTATTCATTTCCCAAAGTTGCATTTCGCCGGATTTTGCCGACAAAAAGCCAATTTTTTTTCCGTCGGGTCTCCAAACGGCTGACGATTCTTTTTCAGGAGTTGAAGTGATTCGTACAGGTTCACCGCCATTAACCGGTACCGTATATAAATCGCGGTACGATTTGTTTTCTTCCATGTTGTAATTGGTGACAGCATACAAAACGGCAAATTTGTCGGGCGACACAGAAGGGTCTCCAATCCTGCCGAAACTCCACAAAACTTCAGGAGTCATGATATCTGAAGTCAGTTTTTGAACTTCAGGTGAGTAATTTTCAGTCATTTCCTTTTTCGATTTCAGATTTGAACATGAGAACAAAATGGCTCCCAACGCAAGTAAGCAAAGAGACTTGATCATGTTGATAAATTTAATTGAATTTCACAATTTACTTTATTTCAGGCGGTGAAAGTAAGGATTGTCGGTCAATAAAAAAATGAAAAAGCGCCTGTTATAAAATAACAGGCGCTTAAAAAAACCGAATTGATTGAAACAGTTGCTAGTATTTGTATTCTCCCGTGTATTCAAATATTTTACCATCAAATCCTTTGGCGGTTACCTTAAAGGAAGTGCTGGTTTTTCCCTGAACTTTTAAGGCGCTCAAATCAAAGGTTACCATGGCCGAAAGTGGAAACTGCTCATTGTCATCGTTGTTGTTATGCCTTAATTCCAGAATAACGGGTCCATTACCGGGATTGATTGCTCCTGGCTGTTTGACCAGATTGAGGTAATGGATTTTGCTCCCGCCATAGTATTTTAGTTCAAAATTCAGCATATTTCCCTTGATCCATTTGTCCTTGACAATAATTGGATCATTCCCGATACTGTCTTCTTTGGCAGGAGTAATGTCAAGAATTCCTTTGTACAAAATTTTTCTTAACGAATTAATTTTCACATAGTAATGCTCGTCATGGTTTTCATTTTTTTTGTTTCCCAAAATGGTAAAATTTACGAGCACCCGGTCATTGTTTTTAACTTTTTGCCTGAAGTAATCATTGGTTAAAGGGAAAAGAACTTCCCCATCGTCCATCGAAATATGATATTCACCGGCTTCAGAATCTTCATGTACCAATCCGAAGCCTACCCATGCATCTTCAACGGAATATCCATCATCATGCATATCACAACCGGATAAAAAGCCGAATAAGACTGCAAGCGCTGAAAGCAATACTAACTTTTTCATTTTAATCCTATATTTGTTTTATACCATAGATACGAAAAGTGGATTTGAGGTTGCGTTGAAGCAGCATTTTTTTTAAACAAGTGTCGTGTCAACGTCAAACTGTCGGGCTAGTCACCCTGAACTTGTTTCAGGGTCGCATCTGCGAAGGGATGCTGAAACAAGTTCAGCATGACGCTGCGTCAATAGTTCGTTAACATGACAATGGTATAGGTCAAAAAAAAAGATATTTTGGCACAACAATTGATCATTCATAGTTATATATTTAGATTTATATATATTTACAAATTCTTTAAGCGATTCATAATGAAAAAATTATTATTAACACTAACTGCATTCGCTGTTATCTTTTCTGCCTGCGGAAATCAGAAACCAGGAACTAAAGAAAATCAGGAGATCGCCGGTACTGTCGCAAAAGCAAACGCTTCAACTGGTTCAGAAAGGCTTGACAAGGCCAAGTTCGTTCAAAAAGTTTGGGATTACACTAAATCGCCAAATGATTGGAAATATCTGGGAACCAAGCCTGCAATCATTGATTTTTATGCCGATTGGTGCGGTCCGTGTAAAATTGCGGGACCAATTCTCGAAGAAATCGGAAACGAGTATGCCGGTAAGATTCAGGTATATAAGATCAATACCGATCAGGAACGTGAATTAGCCCAGGTTTTCGGGATAACAGGTATTCCGGCCTTTCTTTATATACCTGCCAAAGGCAAGCCTGTCATGATGTCAGGGATTGGACGTTCAAAAGAAGAAACAAAAAAGATGTTTGTTGAAAATATTGAGAAATACCTTTTGGTAAAAAAGTAAATTACTTATTTCAGCAGATTCGAAATTTCCTTAAACTCATCAGCGCCTGCACTTCTGGTCAGTTCAAACAGAATAGATTCACACGAAGTCATCATGATTCCTTCGTAATGCAATCGTTCGGCTGCCCAATCAGCATCATCGGACGAACGCGACGAAACGCAATCCATTACCACTACCGGAGTATAACCTGCATCATTCAGATCAATAGCTGTCTGCAATACACAAACATGTGATTCGATACCACAGATGATCACATTTTCTGCTCCCGAACGGGCAAGTTTTTCAGCAAACACAGGTTCATCCAGACAACTGAAAGCTTTCTTCTCAATAAACTGAAAATCGGGAATTATAGATTTTATCTCTGCAACCGTCCCGCCCAGTCCTTTGGAATACTGCTGTGTAATGATCAACGGAAGTCCAAGTATTTGTAGTCCCTTAATCAGTTTGGTGCAATTTTCTGTCAACTGCCCGTTTTCTTCCATCACCGGAACCAATCGTTCCTGAATGTCAATGACCAAACCAATGGTGTGTTCTCTTAAAATGCGCATATTTATAACAGTTTCAAATTTCAAATCCTGATTGTTGTTCCGTGTTGCGCGTTTCGGGTTACGAGTTCGAAAAACTCGCATCTCGCAACTCGTATCGAAATTAACTGACCACTTCGACTGCCTACTTCTTCAGTCCTGCCTGTAACCGCGATTTATCGCCCAGATAGCCGCCGTGGTGACGTTTGGAGTATTCCTCACTGGTGAAACCGATCCGTTTCATCATCATAACCACCAATACATCTCCAATCACTGTCATTACCGTGGTCGAAGTGCTTGGGGTAAGCCCGAGAATGCAAACTTCCTTCGGGTTACCTGTTTCGAGGCAAACATCAGCCATTTCTGCCAATTGTGATTCCTTGTTACTGGTTATTACTATCAGGGGTAAATTCTGATGAAGGTTTTCAGCCAATTCAACCAGTTCGAGTATTTCACGTGTTTTCCCGGAATTGGAAATGAGCAACAGCACATCGTTGGGTTGGATTACCCCTAAATCGCCATGCTGTGCGTCGCTTGGATGAAGAAAAACTGCAGGAGTTCCGGTCGAACTGAAAGTTGTTGCAATATTCAGGGCAATTTGTCCGGCTTTCCCCATGCCTGAAGCCACCAGTTTACCTTTTTGCCGATGAACACGTTCTTCGATAATATCAACTGCTTTTATATATGCTTCCGTAACCGGAATACTCTCGATAGCCTCAGCTTCCTGTTGCAAAACCTGTTTAATTTCTTCAAGCATAATGTATATTTTTCGATGCAAAAATAGGTTAAAAATGTGTTTTCTGAAGTAAACACTGTTTTCTTTTTCTTATTTAGAACGTGATTGAAATCAGATTTATTCTTTCAGCATTTTTTTTCCTTTGGCTCTTTCTGATTTGAACAACTAAACCGATATTTATGCGTTCAATTGCATACTAACCAATTATTTTTATTTGAAATGAAGATTCACGAATATCAAGCCAGACAAATTTTCAGGGACTATGGCATTCCTGTACCAGCCGATGTATTGTGTTATACCGTAAGAGAGGTTGAAAAAGCTGCCAAAGAGCTAAATGGCATGGTAGTAATAAAAGCCCAGGTGTTAACAGGTGGCCGGGGAAAGGCTGGTGGAGTTAAATTAGCCCGTAATGTTGAAGAAGCGATTAATGCAGGTAAACAAATCCTTGGGATGGATATCAAGGGCCTTACGGTAGAAAAAGTACTAGTTACCAGGGCCGCCGATATTGAAAAGGAATTCTATGTCGGTTTAATAAACGATCGCAACACAAAAAGTGTCATTTTAATGGCTAGCGCCGAAGGTGGTGTAGAAATTGAGGAAGTTGCCAAAACCAATCCTGAAAAAATCATAAAATTTCAGATTAATCCGTTGACCGGTCTGTTGGATTACCAGACCCGGAACATCGCGCTTAAACTTTTTGGAAATGCGATCCATGCACAAAAAGCGGCCTCAATCCTTACCAAATTGTACAAACTTTTTATTGAAACAGATTCAACACTGGCTGAAATTAATCCGCTGATATTAACCACCGACAATGAAGTTCTGGCTATTGATGGTAAAATGAATTTTGACGACAATGCACTGTTCCGTCAGCCAAAAATACTGGCCATGCGCGAACCCGATGAAGAGGAGGTTCAGGAAATTGCTGCACACGAAAAAGGGCTTTCGTACATCAAACTGGATGGAAACATCGGTTGTATGGTTAATGGTGCCGGTTTGGCCATGGCTACCATGGATATGATTAAATTGTATGGCGGCTCACCGGCTAACTTTCTGGACATTGGAGGTAGTTCAAATCCTCAGAAGGTGATTGATGCCATGAACATTCTGCTGGGCGATAAAAATGTAAAATCAGTAATGATCAACATTTTTGGAGGCATTACCCGTTGCGACGATGTAGCCCGAGGATTGATCAAAGCTTTGGAAATCATTATTACCGACGTGCCGATTGTTGTTCGTCTTTCGGGAACGAATGCGGAAGAAGGTTTGGCTATCCTGAAGGAAACCGGTTTGCCAACCGTGAGTTCGATGAGTGAAGCAGCTAAAAAGGCCATAGAACTGAGTAAAAGATAATAAAAACCAGTGACGGGGTGACTTCAAGTCACCCCGTCACTAAACATCAAAAAACATCAATTAACCAATAATCAATACAAATGAGCATTTTAGTCAATAAAGATACAAAGCTGGTTGTTCAGGGAATAACTGGTCGGGATGGCAAATTTCATACAGGACGTATGACCGAATACGGAACCAATGTGGTAGCCGGTGTTTCTCCGGGGAAAGAAGGCGAAACGGTTGAAGGAGTTCCTGTATTTAACTCGGTCGAAAATGCAGTAAAAGCTACCGGAGCAAATACCTCAATCCTTTTTGTACCTGCCGCTTATGCCGCCGACGCCATTCTTGAAGCTTCGGAAGCAGGAATAAAACTGGTAGTTGCAATTAGTGAAGGTGTTCCAATTCAGGATATGATTCGTGTAACTCCGATCCTGAAGCAAAATGGCACACTGCTAATTGGGCCAAATTGCCCCGGATTAATCACCCCGGGTGAAGCATTGGTAGGAATTTTACCAGCCATGATTTTTAAAGAAGGAAACATCGGATTTATTTCGCGCAGTGGTACCTTAACTTATGAAGTGGTAAATTTACTGACACTGAGCGATTTCGGTCAAACGACAGTGGTGGGTATTGGTGGCGATCCGGTTGCCGGATTATATTTCATTGATCTACTCGAACTTTTCGAAAATGACCCTGACACAATAGCCGTTGTTCTGATCGGGGAAATTGGCGGCGATGCTGAAGAGCAGGCAGCTCAGTACATTGCAGAAAAAATGACCAAACCAGTGGTAGCATTTATTGCCGGTCAAACAGCTCCTCCCGGCAAACGCATGGGGCATGCCGGAGCAATCATTTCAAGCGGGTCGGGAACTGCTGCAGAAAAAATTGCAGCCTTTAACAAAGCAGGAGTTCATGTTGCCAAAGAACCGGCAGAAATACCGGAACTGCTGAGAAAAAAGCTGGCAGAATTGAAATAGTGTTCAGTATTCAGTCGCAGTTAGCAGTTAATTTTGTTACGAGATACGGGATTCGGGTTTTCGAACCCGTAACCCGAAACGCGCAACACGGAACAGCAATCAGGTTTGAAATCTAAAACCCAATTAGAAAACATCTCATTCAAACAAGGCAGCCTCACGGTTTGCCTTTTTTTCGTAATTTCGGACTTTCAATCGGGATCGCATGCTGAAAAACCTCAAAATTGACGCTGACTCTGAAGTGCCCAAATACAAACAGGTTGTTGATCTGTTCATTTCTGACATTGAAGCCGGCATCTTCAGGCAGGGACAACGTATTCCATCCATCAACGAAACGAGCGAAGAACTGCTGTTATCGCGCGATACGGTTGAAAAAGCTTACGTTTACATGAAGAAGAAAGGCATTTTGTCGGCGGTTCGCGGAAAAGGATATTATATCAACCAGGTAAATGTAGGTAATAAACTCAAAATTTGTCTGATATTCAACAAGCTAAGCAATTACAAACGAAGCATTTATTATTCTTTTGTAAAAACAATGGGCGCTAAAGCCAGTGTTGATGTGCATATTTACAACTACGATCTGGACGAATTCGAAGCCATCGTTAACAACAACCTCAACCATTACGACTATTTTGTAATTCTGCCGCATTTCAGGAATGAAAATGCCGGTATCAGCGATGTCATAAAAAAAATTCCCCGCGAAAAAGTGCTGATTGTTGATCGCTTTCTGGAAGAACTGAAAGACTATCCGTTAGTTTATCAGGAATACGATAAAGATATCCAGTCGGCTTTAGCTTGTGGCATAGACCTTCTGCGGAAATACAGCCGCCTGAATCTTGTTTTTCCGCAAGCCGAATATTATCCACCTTACATTGTCCGCGGGTTCCGCATATTCTGTCAGATAAACGGATTTGACTGCGCAATTATTGATGGCATGGAAGAGACCGAAATTAGCCAGGGGGAAGCCTACATCATTGTTTCCGACGACGATTTGTATGCCTTTATCCGGAAAATCAAGCAAAAAAACTGGACCCTTGGGAAAGATTGCGGTGTGGTGGCCTACAACGAAAACCCTGTGAAAGAAATTTTATGCGATGGAATAACCACCATCTCGACCAACCACGAAGAAATCGGGCAACTGGCCGCCCGGATGATTCTCACCCAAAAATTTGAACGGATAAAAAGCCCGTTCCAGTTCATCCGCAGGAATTCACTGTAAAATTACTCAACAGAAGAAAAAAATACTTCAGGCCCGGACTGGACTCCACTCGAATGGGGTTATGCCCGTTTGGGCGATGTGTTCAGCTCGCGGGTGCCGTCTGAACTGGTACAGCAGGAATCCAAGGTAGCTGCTGAATCCGATGCCTACATCGCCGACTACAACATTTACATGGGTAATTTGCTGAACAAGGACAACGAAAAACTATTCCCTGAAAATATGGTACTTCTGAGTCACTGGAACCTGCGCGACGAAATCAAGGCCAACTATGCCAACAAGGAAGTTGGATTTGAAAAGATGAACACTGCTATTCAACGCGCATTTTCTTCAGGAATGCAAATTCCTCAACCCGAAGTACAGAAGCTGTTCAACGAATTTTTAAGTTCTTCCCAGATTCAGGAAGTGGCCGCAATCATCAAAAAACGGCTGGGTCGGGAGCTGTCGCCCTGGGACATCTGGTACGACCGATTTAAAGCCCGGAGCTCCTTCAACGAGGAAATGCTGAATTCGATCACCGAAAAGAAATACCCGGATGCTAAGGCACTGGAAGCCGATCTGGAAAACCTTCTCCTGAAATTGGGATTCACCAATGAAAAGGCTGAATTTATTGCTTCACGAGTGTCGGTTGATCCTGCACGCGGTTCTGGTCATGCATGGGGCGCTTCGATGAAAAGTGAAAAAGCCCACTTGCGTACCCGCATTCCGGCTTCAGGCATGAACTACAAGGGTTACAACATTGCGGTTCACGAATTCGGGCATAATGTGGAACAAACCATTTCGCTGAACGATGTGCCGAATTACATGATCAACGGCGTTCCGAACACTGCATTTCAAAACCCATGAATTTGCTCCTGAAGTTTTGCGTATTTACGCCCTCGGACAACTCACACCCAACGAATGGATGAAACAGGCTGTAGGCGCACCGCTCTCGAACGAAGCAATTCTGAAAGCTGGCGATGTGGCGATTGAAAAGCTGAAATAGTGTTCAGTCGCAGTGTTCAGTCGCAGAATATGCCATAGCAAGTGGATTGATAAACAAGGAAGAGCTCATTCAAAGCGTCTTTACGAACAAACAAAGGGAAAGTGGTAATCTGAAGTTAAACAACCAGATTTCCCATGTATTCCGAAAGTTATTCATTGGTAATGAACAAACTTGTTTAGTACCAAAGAATAAGATACATTACAGCGGAGAACCAGACGAATGCTTTTTTAAAGAATGAAAAACGTATTGATGTTTTGCCAGTTTATAACTATTTTGGCTCTTTGTAAATTTGTACGTATGAAGGTTGTTTTAAACATCATTCTGATTTCTCTTCTTTTGGGCTGCTCCACCGAAAAGAAACTTTCCGGTCCACTTATAACATTAACCAACGGAACGATTGAAATTGGCCTTATCCCTGCCGTGGGTGGCGTGCTTGTTCGGGCATCGCTGGCCGGAAAAACCAATATCCTGAATTCGGATTCCACACTGTGGAACGAAAGTCCGGACAAACGTCCCTCTCTTGATCCAAAAGCGCCGTTTAAAACCTACAACGGGCATATCACCTGGCTTAGCCCGCAATCGGAATGGTGGATCAGGCAGGATTCATTTCCCGATTTAAAAGAAAGCCGTTCGCTTTGGCCTCCCGATCCAATACTGACGCTGGCGCCATATCGTATCATTCAGCAGACAGCCACCGAAATCACCATGGAAAGCCCCGAAAGTCCTTTTTCAAAAGTTCAGTTTACAAAGATTTACAGCCTCGACAGAAATACAGTAACGCTCACCACAGTAGCCAAAAACATCAGCGAAGACACCATTAGCTGGGGATTGTGGCACAATACCCGGATGAACGGCTGGGATGCTGTTTTTGTACAGGCCGATTCTGCTGCATTACGAAAAACTGACCATTATAACCGGGATGGCATTCAAAAGCCCCAACTTCAGTTTCGCGACGGATTTTACTCGTACGAATCAGTTCAGCCCGAAAAGGGCAGTCAGGTTTATAAATCAAAGTCGTTCCTGAATGTGAAAACACCCCTGATTGCCGGGTACCACAAAAACCAGTGGCTGATCATCCGCAGCGAAGCAATTGAACCGCAACTGATCCATCCGAACGAGGCGCGGGTTGAAATTTATATTGAGAACTCGGCCAATCCGGCCAACGATTTGCAGGAACTCGAACTGCAGTTTGCTTATGAGAAAATTGCTCCGGGAGCCACCATTCAAGCTATCGAAACCTGGGAAATTTGGCCCGGAACCGGCTTACAAAATAAGAGTGAACTTCTTGAAGAAATAAAATTAAAATTTAAGTAATATCATTTTATTCACACTTAAAAATCTAACAGATGAAAAAACTACTTTACCTATTTACACTTTCAATGATCTCTTTGGCTGGCATGGGCCAGGTACCTGATTTTTCGGGAACATGGAAACTGAACAATGAAAAAAGCATCCTATTCGAACAGTTCAGCCTGGCGCCAGGCCAGTTAATCCTGATCCAGACAGCCGATTCGCTGATGGTGGAAAAGCATGGAAATTTCCAGGGGCAGGATTATGTGACCAAAGACAAGTTTAGCCTCGATGGCAAGGAATGTATTAATATTGGCTGGATGGACAGCAAAAAAACCTCCACCGCTGTTTGGTCGGAAGATGGTAAAATACTGACTATTTCGAGTAAAGTACCCACACAGGACCAGGGGGAAGCAACAATGAAGGAAGTTTTCCAGATGGTAGAAAATAACCTGAAACTGGAGCTCAATGCAGCCTCGTCTATGGGCGAGATGTCGGAAACCTACCTGCTGGACAAGCAGTAAATCGGCCGGACATGGTCTGACCTGAGAACTAACACAAATACCGGATGATCCCAAGTTATCCGGTATTTTTTTGCCTGAAATTTCGTGCAAATTGCTGCTTTTTCGGGCATTAGTGACGTACACCGCAAGGAAATACGGAATTATTAATCTCTCACTGCTTTCTAAAAATGTTTTAGGTTCAAGTCATTATTCAATAATCGCATGCGGTAAGCATTCATGGCAGTTAGCCCCAATTTTTTAATCAAGCGGGAGTTAACCACGAATCCAACAGGCGCACCTATAATGGGGATAAGCTGAGCCATCTTTGCAAGGTCAATATAGTCCCGGTATTCCTGCTGAAAATTTCTCCAGTCAAACTGATGGATATCTTCCGGAAGATCTATGCTCTTCTGATCCCAGTCAACCATTTTGAGGTAAATTTTTCGCCTGTGTACATGACTTGAGAACGCCAGTTCAAAAATATGCAACAGGTAAACCCTTTCTTTATAATCGGCCACGTTAAATCCATACGTCGAAGAAATATCGAACAGCAATTTCAGTTTAATCCCAATTAAAATGGGGAAGTCTGCGAGGCCCAGCAAGATACCGCCTGCACCGGTTATTCCCCCTTCAACAGCAGCGGTGGTCCGGTATGTTTCTATTTTTTGCAGTACAGCAACTTCACATGCCTGTAATGATTCGTATGTTAATGGATTGGCAGTAGTATGGGTAGCTCCGAATAAAACGCCCCGTATCATTTGCTTGATGGTTGTTGTTATAGCCTGATGAACTTTTTCCGGTATCCATGTATTGATCTTTAGCTGTACCTCTTTGGATAGCCAGTTGAAAAGAGAAGGGTGCTGAAGCATTTGCTTTTGCCAGACTGTTAATTCTGAAAGTATCTGTTTCTGATAGTAATCCATTGAAAACTGTTTTCAGTTTGATTGTAAAGTTAATGATCCGTCCAACAGTACAAAAGCCCACTAAATCCCTCGTTTGGCTGACTCAATCATGTCCGTCACATGAATGTGACGGCAAAGGATAGTGCTTTTATCAACATTAAAGCATATTCGCGCAGTATCCTTTGCCGTTGGCTTTAGCCAACGGTTTTAGTAGCATGCTTTTTTATCGGCCGCGCACCAATATTCATCAAAACACAAATCTTCTTTCGGACGAAAGGAAATTACCCAGTAATTTGAAAGCCCCCTAAATCCCTCCTTCGGCAGGCTCAGGCAACACAAACGGGGAACTTTGCATCCTGCAAGCCAATTTCTGGACCTCTCTTTTGAAATAAATCCTTAAGAACTTCTGTGATCAATCCCCTTCCCAATTTTGGGGATGGGCTAGGGATGGGGCTGTATAATTCTTACCTTTACTCTCATGACTGACGTGCACAGTAAAGAAATACGGAGTTATAACATGTCCCAAATCAAAGGGAAAAACACCAAGCCTGAAATGCTGGTGCGGAAATTCCTTTTTGCCAACGGATTCCGTTACAGACTTAACGTAAAAGACCTACCAGGAAAACCTGATATTGTACTTCCCAAATACAAAACAGTGATTTTTGTTAACGGCTGCTTTTGGCACGGACACAAAGGCTGCCCTTATTTTGTTCTCCCCAAAACCCGCACCGAATGGTGGTTGCAAAAGATTAAAGAAACCTGGTTCCGAGATAAAGAAGCCGAAATCAAACTCAATGTAATGGGTTGGAAGGTTATTGTAATTTGGGGATGTGAGTTAAAACCTGACAAACTTCCCGGGACTTTATTATCCCTTAAAACTTTAATAGAATAGTACAAAGAGGGATTGAACACCAACTCAAAAGTGCAATTTTACTCAAATCCAATCTCTTAAGGGCTTTTATATACACTTAAGAATTAGCAAATTAATTTAATTCAATCATTTAAAAGTGACTACTAGTCAAATGTACTATGAGTCACATTGACATAAATTTGGCCATGAACTTAAAAGAAAAAATTGGTAAAAGGATAAAAATCCTTAGAGAAGAACGAAAGCTGAAACAGGAAGACCTTGCCTGGCAATCTAATCTCGACAGATCCTACATGAACCATGTTGAAAATGGTAAAAGAAATATAACTATCTCAAGTCTGGAGAAAATAGTTATTGACGGTCTGAAAATGACCCTTTCCGATTTTTTTAATCATGAAATTTTCAATGACTCAGATTCCAATAATTGATCTATTCGCCGGCCCTGGAGGATTAGGTGAAGGATTTTCTTCCATCATCAACGAAAATGGACAACGAACCTTTCAAATTAAGCTATCAATTGAGAAGGACGAATTTGCGCACAAGACCTTGGAACTTCGCAGTTTCTTCAGACAATTCCCAATTGGTCAGGTTCCGGAAGATTACTATGAATACATTCGGAATTATAAACCATCAGAGGATAAAATAAACAGAGAAACTCTTTTTAATAAATTCTCAAAAGAAGCTCAAAGAGCAAAAGAGGAAGTATGGCAATGCACATTAGGAGACGATAATTTTTCTTCAAAGCTTGTAGATGATAGAATAAAAAATGCTTTGAAAAATACCAAAGATTGGTTATTAATTGGAGGTCCACCATGTCAGGCCTATTCATTGGTTGGTCGATCCAGAAACAGGGGTATATCCGAAGATGATCCCCGGGTTTTTCTTTACCGCGAATACCTGCGGATTATAGCGGTTCATCATCCTGCCATTTTTGTGATGGAAAATGTAAAAGGATTATTGTCAGCAAAATATGATGGGGATAGCATTTTTGATTGGATAAAAGCTGATCTTAAAAATCCGGGAAAACTATTTCCAAATTATAATTCTCCAAAATATAGGATATACTCACTGGTACAACCTCCTAAGGGATTCGATACTGAAGGTAATCCAATTTATTCAAAGGATCAGGATTTTTTAATCCGAACTGAACTATACGGTATACCTCAAAAACGACATCGCGTTATTTTACTGGGCATTCGGGAAGATTTTGGAGATATTTGCTTTGATCCGATTGGCAAAAAAAATGAAGTCAAACTAAGAGATGTTATCAATGAACTGCCTAAATTAAGAAGTGGAATTGGCCGGGAACTTGCACTTTCGGATTGTGATGGAAAACAAAAGTACCGAAAGATAAATGATAGCCAGACAAATTGGGTAAATACCGTAAATGAGTATCTGGAACTGATCAAAAAAGAATTTCCTGAAGTGGAAATTGATCTTAAAAATATACTAAAACTGACGAAAGGCAAAAACTTCCAGGAAGTCGCTCTTTCTGAAGAAAGTAATCCGCTTAAAAATTGGTATCATGATGAAAAAATTGGAGGTGTCTTAAACCATGAAACCAGAACCCACCTGAAAGAGGATTTGTCCCGGTATTTATTCTCATCCATTTACCTGAAGATAAAAGGCGATTTCCCAAAATTACGCGATTATCCTGACTGGTTATTACCCAATCACAAAAATGCAAGGGGTACCAAATTTGCTGACCGGTTCCGAACTCAACGGACGGAAGAACCTGCAACAACCATAACCAGCCATATCTCAAAAGATGGACATTATTTTATTCACTATGATCCGGAACAATGCCGCAGTCTTACTGTCAGAGAAGCTGCCCGAATACAAACTTTCCCTGATAATTATTTCTTCTGTGGAGCGAGAACTGCCCAATATCATCAGGTTGGAAATGCGGTTCCACCTTATTTGGCAAGTCAGATTGGGGAGATTGTTTCTTACATACTAAACTCTAATAATCTGAAAGATAATGTCAAAAGTTAAAGAAATATTAACCGAAGATGCAGTTCCAAATCCAGAATATCTAATCAAATCAATTGCAGAACAGGGATATAGTTTAGAATCTTCACTAGCTGATTTAATGGATAATTCTATTTCTGCGAATGCGGATAAGATAGAAGTATTTATTAAAATGGATCAGGAACCATTTACTCTATTTATTGCAGACAATGGTGAAGGAATGAATGAGGAGACTCTTAAAGTAAGTATGCAGTTCCCAAGTAATTCACCTGAACAGATAAGAAATGCACTTGACCTTGGAAGGTTTGGACTGGGTATGAAAACAGCATCCTTTTCACAGACTCGATGTTTCACGGTTTTATCAAGAAAGAAAGGAACGAAAGCTTATACTGGCAGGACATGGGACGTAAACTATCTGAAAAAAGTTGGCAAATGGAGATTGCTAGTCAACACACAAGAAGATATCGCCAATCTTATTCAACAATATCATTTACTAAGTGAAGGTCATTTGAACCACTTTGAAAATTTTGACGCTAACACAATTATAATCTGGAGAGGGCTATACAAGTTTGAAAAATACCTGGAAGAAACGAACAGGCAGTTAGCATTAAAGAAGCAAATAACAGAAGTTACCTCAGACTATTTATCGCTCGTGTTTCATCGGTACATGGAACGAAATACAGACCCATTAAAAATAAGAATCAATAACGACTTAATAGTCCCCTTTAATCCCTTTCCTAAGCTGAATGATGTCCGTCCAATAGAATATAAACAAAAACATTTTAGAACTGACACAATTAAGATTGAAGGGTTTGTTCTGCCATCCAGAAGTATTGATGAAAGCCAAAGCATATCCATTTGGACTACAAAAAACCGAAGTCTGATGGATATGGAAGGCATTTACATTTACAGAGCAGACAGATTAATTCACTTTGGCGGATGGAATGGTCTAATTAAAAAAGCACCACGGCTACAATTAGCACGACTGCGTGTTGATATTGGAAACAGTGTTGACCATCTTTTGCATCTGAATGTTGCTAAATCCCAAATTGAAATACCACACGACTTAACAGCAGCATTTGAAAGATATATTGATGAATTGAAAACTCAGGCTGAGAGAGAATATTTTAATAGAGGTATTCGAGATTTTCATAATACCCCAAGAGAAGATAAGGTTCAATTGTTTGAAAAAATAGCATCTAATAGAGGACCTATATTGGAACTCAACTTCAACTTTCCTTTACTTAAATCTCTGCTTTCTGAATTAGACGCAGAGAAGGTTACAAAATTGAACTTGCTGGTTCGAATGATAAATACGCGAATTAACAAAATCCGGCAGACACATGCTGAAAAAGAATTTGTTGGAATTGAAGAGCAAGACGGATTGTCCGCGAAAGATTTAGTTATATGTGTGAATGAACTCATCGCTAGTGGGCTGTCATCTGAACTGATAAAAACTGACATACTTCCAAATCTCGGATTTGCTAAAAGTTCATTACCGCAAGAAGTCATGCAACTGCTAAAATAAATCTCATGGAGAATAAATATATAGACATCATTATCAAAATCATTGCAAGCAAGGCAAAAGAATATTCGCAGAAAAATTCCTTGTCTCCAGGATATTTTATGAATCTTCTTCCTGAGATAAAAAATTCAATTATTGCAGTAATCAATGTGTATGGCTATCCTGAAATAGATGAGGTAACTCTAAAAAATTATTATGAGACTGCCAAAAATCAGTATTTATCTGTGAACCCAATTGACATTGACCCAAGTAATTCTCTTACAAAAGAAGGATTCAAAACATGGTTGACAGCAGAAAGAAGAGAGGAGATGAAAAACTCCTGGAATTACAGTGACAGATATTTTACTATGCTTGAGAAAGCAGGTCGTTCGGAAAAAGTGATTGACGAAACAAAAACGACAAGCATCGAGATTCTGGGGAAAATGGGAGACCCGAAATCTAGTGAGGAATTTTGGATGAAGGGTTTAGTTGTTGGAAGCGTTCAAGCAGGAAAAACCCAAAACTTTAATGCAGTAATCAACCGAGCGATTGATTCTGGCTATGGATTGATAATTGTTTTTGCTGGTATAATGGAAGACCTGAGGAATCAAACACAGTTAAGAATTGAGAATGATGTTATAGGAGAAGGACTTGACATTGATACCGATGCTTTGGTGAAAAAAGGTGTTGGTTCAATAAGAAGATTTGGCAACTTAGGTGACAGTAATGTAAACCAAGTCATATCAATCACATCAGCAAAATCGGATTTCAAAAAACCATTGCTTGATGCTGATTTCTCACTTAACCACACGAACATACTTGTTTGTAAGAAAAATATAAGTGTCTTACGTAATCTGATTGTATGGTTGCATGACTACCTTGAAGAAAACAGAGACCAACATGACATCCCATTTCTTGTTCTTGATGATGAGGCGGATAACGCATCCTTAAATAATGAAGGAAAAAAAGGAAGAGAATATGCTTCGAGAATTAATGGACATATCAGGGCCTTACTTGCATTGTTCAAGCGAAAAACGTATCTCGGTTATACTGCAACGCCTTTTGCAAATATTCTCGCTGACCGCAATGAAGCCCCCGAAAATAATTGGATAGTAAAGTATAAGCTAAGAGGACAGGCAGAGGAAAAATCTCTGCCTAGGGTTGACAACTTGTTTCCGGATGATTTTATTGTTCTGCTCAATCCACCTTCAAATTACATCGGAGCAAAACAAATCTTTGAAACAATTAACCCAATTGAAAATAATGCTGAATTAAAAATTCCTTTAGTTGAAATTGTTAATGATAATATTGAGTATTTTCCTGACAAAGTCTTTTCTCCTGGCAATGGCGAATTAATTGGCGTTCTAAAAATAACAAGTCAAGACGATTGGGATGAAAAGATTGGACAGTTTAATTCTTATCTTGATTTTGCTGATTATCGCGAATATAGAAGGCTAACAAGATCATCCAGACCCGGAGATAACTTTCCAATTAGTTTACCTGATTCAATAAAGGAAAGTTTACTCTGCTTTATTCTCGCAATTGCTATTCGAGAAAGCAGGAAGCCAGCGATGGTAAATTCCACAATGTTCAATCCGCATAATTCAATGTTGATTCACATTTCGAGATTCACGAATTGGCAAAACAAGCTAAAAGATTCAATTGATATTTATGTCAGAGAGTTGCAAAGCAGTTTACAACTTGATGTCCCAAGTAATCCAACTTCCATATTTGCAACCTTTGAAAGAATCTGGTTCAAATACTATTCGTACATTATAGAACATGTTTCTGACTATTTACCAAAAGGATATGACGATGAATTTCTGAAACCAATCAGTTTCGAAACAATCAAAAATAATTTTCTCACGGAAGCAATTAAGGGATTAGAAGTAAAAGCCATCAACAGTTTTACTGGCGACAAACTTTTTTATCCGAGGAATACTCCGAAAAAATATATTGCCATTGGCGGCAACAGATTGTCCCGTGGATTTACACTTGAAGGATTAAGTATCAATTATTTTGTTCGGTCAACTGATTATTCTGATGCACTTCTCCAAATGGGAAGATGGTTTGGCTACAGACCAGGTTATCTGGACTGCTGCAAGCTTTTCATCACCCGTGATTCAAGGGAGAAATATGATTTGGTTACACGAACTATTGAAGAACTTGAAACTGAGTTTAAGAAAATGGAGGAAAAAATTCCCCCAAGAACTCCGGCGAACTTTATTCTTAGAGTAAAAAAGCATCCAGGTGTACTTAAAATAACAAGACCTGCAATTCTCAGGGACACTCTGGAAGTAAACTGGTCATATCAGGATTCTCTTGAACAATCAACAAAGTTTGAAATCACAAAGAATAAAATTGAGGCAGTATGGTCCCAATTCAAAAGCAATATAATTGGGAAATACAAGTTCGAAGTAAAAATGAAAAAGGACGGAACTGATGCAGGTTTTCTGACAGCACAGACCGATATTAACGGGGCAATAGAAATTCTAAAACAAGAAAATAATTTTGGAAGTGAGACTTGCGCTAGCATAGTGAAATTTCTCGAAAGATGCAGAGATGTCAGCAAGCTCAAGAACTGGACAATCGCAATTAAGACGACAGGAAGGGCAAAGCATAATGAAGGTAAGGGTTTGCTGAAGAAAAGTGAATCTGGTTTGCCAGTAGATATTAGGATGACAGTACGCAGAGGGCCGAACAAAGATGAAGGGTTGAAATATTTCAGAGAGCAGTTTTTGGATTATAAAATATTTGGAGCATCTGGCAAATCTGCCAACATCATTTCCGCAGGATTAGACATGGCGATAATGTTAACTGACTCTCAAATCAAAGCATCTGAAAAAGAATTCATTGAAAACAGAATACGATACTACTACGAAAAATATCCTGATTGGTCTATAGATCGAGTTAAAGAAACTGCTGGAAGGGTTAACATTCCAGAAAGAGTTTATCGTGAAAAAATGACTGACCAGGAAGGACTTCTTGTAATCTACATTTTAGATTCCTACTATGTTTTTCTTCAGGAGAAAGGCAAAGAAGATCCTCAGTTGAAAATGCTTGTTGAAAGCGAAGGAATTGATTTGAATATTCCATTGGTTGGTTATGCCATGGGTTTTCCACCAATTAAACCTGATCCCGGTGGAGTTTATGTTCACGGAAATTATGGATTTGAAGAAGATGATGAAATAGAGTTTAATGAAGTTGATTCTGAATTACCAGATGATGCAAACGAATTGTAACTATGACCAATATAGAGTTAAAACAAAAGTGGGCTGGGCTTACAGAGAATCCTATTACAATTGGTTTTAGGTCGCTTAGGATTTCCTCCGAATGTATCTGTGAACTTTACATTGGAGTTAGTAAGGAAGGAAATAGATGTTTGATTCTTGCGTTGCCAGCCAACAAGCATTTAGGCTTCAAAGGAGTTCATAAGGAAAATTTATCCATTGAATACTTCAGAGAAAAGAATTTAATTGTTCTTCAATTAGCAGACAATGATTTTAATGATCTTTTTGATGATCTGGTCCTATCACTCTATCATGGAATAAAAAATATAAAACAGGTAGATGAGTATTCAAATCATTTCATTCAGGCTTTTTACAGATGGAGTGAATTTTTCGAAGACAAAAAATCTGATTTACTTTCTGAGGAAGCAATAAAAGGTATTATTGGAGAACTGCTAGTCTTGAAATTACTGATTACAGACTCAAATCAACCTGAAATTAATTCCCTATTAAATTCATGGACTGGCCCTTATGATAAAGGTAACGATTTTGAGTTAGAGAATAAAAATATCGAAGTTAAAACAAAATCCCCCTCTGGAATTGATGTCAAAATATCAAGCGAATTTCAGTTAGAAGTATCTCAAGGTAAAGGACTTGAATTGTATGTAATTTCCATTCTCAGTGACTTTGCTGTTGGTATTCATTTAAGAGATTTGATTATTGAAATAAAGAAATTGGTTCTGGAGACTTCCGGTGACATTGCAATTTTGTGGAAAGCTCTAAGTCAAAAAAATATCAATTCTAAAAATATAAGCCAGTATGATAGATATAGGTTCAGGCCAGTCAATTGGATATCTTACAATTGTGCAGGCGAAAATTTTCCAAAACTTAGCAGATCAAACATTCCAGAAGAAATAAGTGCCCTGAAATATACACTGAGAACAAACCTAGTGACATCATTCATTATCGAACAAAAAGAATTCTAATATGCAAATTCAAGAGTTCCTAAATTATAGAAAAGAATTACTAGAAAGCTCAAAAGACGAAGAGGGATTTGTACAGCAAACACAATTATTGAGTCAAATCCTTCCTTTGATGGTTGATGCCAAACTGCTTGATTCGGAAGACTATAATGAATCGTATTTTTTAAATACTTCTGAGAACTTGAAGCTGAATGGCTACACAGTCAATGAATCCTCTGAGAGGTTGCAATTATTGATTGTTGATGAAACAAGCATAGATATTACTTTATCTGAAAAAGATCTACAAATCTCTACAAAAGGTTACTATGACAATCAGTTTAAAAGAGTCACTAGGTTTTTGAATAAAGCAATCAAAGGATATTTGAATGACGAAGTCCAGGATGCAGACCCAATCAGACCATTATTATCTCAACTCACATCCGCCTCAGGAGTTGATCAATTTGATGTAGTAGAAATCTTTTTAATTAGTGCAACTGCAACAACTGAAACACGAGGTTCAATCCCACAACCTAAGAGAATTGAGTTTGATGATGAAAACATCTCAGTGGCATATACAAAAAACAGAGAAAAGGTACAAAAGGATTTACTCATCATCAAGAAACTTGTTGATCTGAATTTTTTGTATGATGTTTTGATTTCCCAAGGAAACAGAGAAGCACTTTTGATTGATTTTGAAAAGTTATTTGACTACAAAATTGAAGCTATTAAGGCAGCAGAAGAAGAGAACTTTGAATCATTTCTATGTGTTCTGCCAGCATATATTTTGTCTGATCTCTACAAAAGATATAGTTCAAGATTGCTCGAAAAGAACGTGAGATCTTTTCTTAATTTTAAAAAAGGCAGTGCAAATTCAGGTATTAGAGAAACAATAAAAAATTGTCCGGAAAAGTTTATTGCATTTAATAATGGGATCACTATTACTGCAATAGCAAAAGATATAGAAGAGAATAACGGGAAAATGTTCATCAAATCTTTGACTGACTTTCAGATTGTGAACGGAGGACAGACCACTGCAAGTTTATATTTTACTCAGAAAGATGGTTTCCCAATCGACAAAGTTAAAGTCATGGCTAAGATTAATGTAGCCCTTGATGTCTCCGAAGAGGGATTGAATTCCCTGATCTCCGATATTAGTAAATTCTCAAATTCTCAAACTAGAGTTTCAGCAGTTGATTTGGGTTCAAGAAGTCCACAATTAAATAAAATCAAATCACTTTCTGACAGTGTGGTTACACCTTCAGGAAGAAAGTGGTTCTTTGAAAAATCACGCGGGGAGTTTAATACTAAATTAAGAATTGCTAGCTCAAATAAGGGAAGAATAGAAAAGGAATATCCAAAGAACTATCGTTTCTCAAAGGAACAATTGGGCAAATATTTCACTGCTTGGGGAGATCAGCCTTATGTTGTGAAAAAGGGTGGTGAAAAAGTTTTCAGATATTTTTTAGAAGAAATTTCAGGAGAGGTACGAGGCAAGAAACAAATCAATGTAAATAGAGATTTTTATGAAAAGCTAATTTCTAAAATTATTCTATTTACTCAATTGGAGAAAATTTATGGTCAAGGGAGAAGTTCATTGGGCCAAATAAGGTCTGCAGTTGTTCCTTATTCTATTTCAGTGCTATACATTTATACTGATGGGGGGAAAGAAGGAAAGCAATTTGACCTTTCAAAAATCTGGAAGAAGGAAAGGCTTGAAGATGAACTGGTTGCTTTTTTCACTGAATTAATGGGATTAATGAATGAATTAATAAAAAAGTATTCTGAGAGTGAAGATTATGGTGAGTACGCGAAGAATAAAAAGTTGTGGGAGTGTATTTCAGCTTCAACGGAAATTGAGAAATTCATGTCTTCAAAAACTGCTCAACAGATATTGTACAGATATTGTATTTCGGGTAAAGAAAAAAAGGACGAAGAGATTAAAGAGGTGGACTTTGAAAGAATTCAATCGAATATTGATGTCCACTCAAAAGGAATGGAATATTATAATCAACTAAGAGCTAAATATGAAGGGTTTTCTAAATTCCAAGAAGAAAAAATGGATAAAATCATTTCTTCTATAATAAAGTTAGAGGATTTAAATGAAGATATTTTACGATCTGAAAGTAACCTGATGTCTGAGATAAGAAAAAACAATCCGGAGATTTTCGATCAAATAAATACACCTTTCAACTATAAACTTGAAAGCACTTTGAAATTTATCATTTTAAGATACAACCAAGCAATAGAGAATGGAATTGAGGTGCAAGATTTTTTTAAGTCAATCCTTCAAAAAAAATCGCAAGGAATTAGTAATTATACTTCAGTGTATAGTAAGATCGCACTTGAACTTAAAAGTGGAATTGCACCCTCAGTTAAAGATGTACATTTAGCATCAAACTATTTTAGTGAGGGAATGCCAGTATCCACTAATAAAGAAATTATCAATAAAGAAGCAATCAATATAAGTTTGAATGTCTTAAGGCAAATGGTTGATTGGGATTCAAAAATGAAAATCTTGTCTAATGGCGAAAGAACATATATTGCTGATTTGGCTTACGAACTCAAACCGCTTAATCAATTTCATAAAAAGAATGCTGAGAAGCACTTGTCTACTTTGTTAAATTCAGGTTTTAAGTTGAAATGATTAATGGATCTAATTTTACACCCTACATAAATTTTTTCAGCACACCCGAAAGCTCATCGTAGCTGATGGTTCCGTTGTGGCTCCATACTTTTTTGCCGTCTTTGAAAATCAGGAATCCGGGCACCGACTGCACCTGGTAAGCCGCGGTAATTTCTTTATTGGCTTCCACATCCACTTTTTCAACGCGGGCTTTCCCTTTAAAATTGGCCGATACCTTTTCGAGTATCGGGTTCATCGCTTTGCAGGGCGCGCACCACACCGCATGAAAATCAACTAAAACGACTTTGTTGTCTTTTAATAGCTTATCAAAACTTTGCCCTGTATATTTGGTAGCAGTGCTGGCAACCGTCTGGCTGCTTTGTTCCAGGGCAAAATCGTACTGATTCCAGTCCATAAGTCCCCGTTGCAGGTTGTAAATTTTCTTAAACCCATGCCCGCTCATGTAGTTGGCTGCCACGTAACTTCGGCTTCCGGAGAGGCAGTAAATCAAAATTGTTTTATCTTTTTGCAGCAAATTAATTTTCGACACAAATGCGGGGTCGGAAATATCAATGGCCGTCGAACCGGCAATGTGTCCTCCCGAATATTCCTGCGGAGTGCGCACATCGAGCAAAATGGCATCTACAGAGGCTATCAGTTGCTTAAACTTAACGGCATCCACATGTTGAGGAGCCTGAGCGCTTACATCCACAAAAACCATAATAAAAAGAAATAAGGTCAAAACTATTTTATTCATATCTAAAAATCTATATACGTTCATACAAAGGTGCGAAGATAGAAAAAGTTCAATCCATCAGTAAAAAAATAAGGTTTTTTACCACCCAAACTTTTCCATTATCTTTCTACCCTCAAAAATTCACCATCCATGATCTGGAAAAACCGCGGATTTCAGTTTACCATTCTTTTGGCGCTCGCCTTTATCTGGGGCAGTTCGTTCATCCTGATGAAGATCGGGCTAAAGAGCTTCAGCCCTGAACAGGCGGGCGCTTTGCGTATAGTATTGGCCTCGCTGGTACTGTTGCCGGTTTCAATTGGCCAATTGAAAAACCTCAAACTGAAAGATTTGAAAAGCCTGCTGATAGCAGGTTTTATCGGCAGTTTTTTTCCTGCCTTCCTGTTTATGAAAGCCGAAACGCAAATTGATAGTTCGCTGGCCGGAATGTTGAATTCGCTCACCCCGGTTTTTACGTTGGTCGTTGGATTACTCTTCCATAAAACGGGCTTCCGCTGGCTGCAGGCAGCAGGCCTGATGTTGGGACTGACAGGCGCCACCGGATTAATTCTCGCCGATGATGGATTCCATTTGGGAACCGTCAATAGTTATGCTTTTTTCATTGTGCTGGCTACCTGTTTTTATGCCATCAGCATCAACCAAATCAAAGCTAAACTGGCGCATTTAACGGGAATTCAGGTAACTTCGCTGTCGTTCCTGTTTATCGGCCCGGTGGCGCTCATTTATTTGCTAACCACCAATTTTGCTCCGGTGGTGGCCAATCCGGGCTGGCCGTTGCATTTACTCGCACTGGCCACGCTCGGAATTGTTGGAACTGCGATGGCTATGCTGCTTATGAATAGCCTGATCAGGCACTCCTCGGCAGTCGCGGCATCATCGGTTACCTATATTATTCCTGTTTTTGCCATTCTGTGGGGAGTGTTCGACGGCGAAAAAGTGACACTGCTGCACCTGGCCTGCATGGGTCTCATTCTTTCGGGCGTTTACCTGATCAGCCGGAAAACGTAAAAGAAAGTTGCCTGAGAATTGATTGGAGCATTGAATTGTTTATTCCTGTTTTTCCGTTTCATCTGCAAAAGGTACAAAAATTCTGGCAGTAAAAAATTGCATCCCTGAATCGGATACGCGCAGGCTCCTTTCTCCATTCGCATCAATTAATCCGGATTGGGCATTGATGATCTCCTTTCCTTGTGCGGCATTTACTTCCAAAATTGGCATCTTCGTCGAGAGCGCCCAAAGTTCAGCCGAAGACTCATGAAAAGGCCTGTACTTTTGTAAGGTCCCCGAGTTAATGGAGTGGACGATGAATTGTGCGCCCATTTGCTTTAATTTCAAGGGTAAATAAGGATTTGGCATGGTAGTGTAGCCGGGCGACGCCCAAAGATCGTTACAGATCAGAATGCCAAACCGGAATCCCTGCCAGTCAAAGGTCTTTAATTCTCCCTCAGCATATTCAACCATTTCACCGGTACCTGGCAGGTCAATACTGCTGCATCGTAAAATTTTGGAATGTGCCCCCATAAAATGTCCTTCCGGCGAGTAAACCCGAACCTGATTAAAGCAGAATTCCTTTCCTTGTCTGACTTCTTTGTAACAGGTACCCAACATGAGCCCTATTTTCATTTTTACTGCTTTCGCTCTGATTTCTTTCAAAGCAGTTGCCACATCGCCCTGGTTGAAATTACTGGTATATCCTGATAATGAACCTTCAGGAGTAACGAGGAAACTTG
Source organism: Prolixibacteraceae bacterium (assembly GCA_003457135.1). Lineage (GTDB taxonomy): Bacteria > Bacteroidota > Bacteroidia > Bacteroidales > Prolixibacteraceae > Aquipluma. Next base: position 3,869 of record DMSQ01000038.1, on the reverse strand, counting down.
CGCCTTCACGTTTTGCCTGCATTAAGCCGGCAATGATCTGCTCCTGATTACTTTTTACATCATTGGTCACATTCATTTGTAATCCGGACAATATAATTGGTGACGATGCTTCTTTATCCTGCGCTGCCAGCGGCTTCATAGTTAAAGGGGCAAAAAGGATACAAGCAATACAAAATGACTTGATGGAAAATATAGACTGTTTCATAGGTTTTGTATTAGTACAGTTTTTCAAATCCAGTTGTTTAGGGAACTACCGAAAGTACAAAACAAATCAAAAACAAACACAAACAAACAGCTTATTCCGTTGTTTTAAATTCTGATTTGATTTTAAAGAACCTTGAAGCAACCAAAATAAAATCGGACGATGACAAAAAGGATTTATCAATTCTGAGACAGAACCAAAATCATACCCTGACGTAAAAAGTGAAAACCTAAATATTTCCTGATGAAGATCCTATTTACCCTTTGTTTTTTAGCGATAGCCGCTATAATCATATTGCTTGGAAATAAACAGATCAAGATTGCTTTATTTCAGGTTCAAAACCGGAAAACATCATTTTTGAAATCCAGTTTTTACAGTTCACTGATTTTATCACTGTTCTTTATCCAGTATTGTCTGCTGACCCAAACTTCTTTTCCTTATCTGATCCTGCTTTTATTGATAGCAGCCACGATTTTGGGATTTTTAATCAACGAAATTGTTGGATCAATTGCCGGGGTATCGGTAAAGGAAACACGGCACAAAGTAAATGTAATGTACACCGCCATGGCATTTGAACAATCAATATCTCAACCATCCAAAGTTTGGATCATGTTATTTGCTTCCATTTTTCTATTCGGAAGTTGGATCGCCGCTTTATGGTCATTCTGGACAAATCCGTTGGGCGATCCGGAGGTGTATGTTTGGGTTGCTATATTTATCTTCATTACTCCGCAGATTACCGTTATAATTTCCAATTTAAACACCTTAACTCCTATTGTTGCTTCTGAATTTATTGACGATGATTTACGAAATCTGAGCTTATCTTCTAATTTCTCCACCATTATTTCCTCGACTATTTATTTCATATTTCCACTTTTCGTCCTTAAAAATGCGTCTTCCGAAACATTTAGCTGGCTGCCACCCTATTGGATTATTATACTGATCCCTCTTGCTTCATTTGTTTTCTTCGGAATAATTCCATTTTTCATTGGGATCTATAAATTCAAAAATCAGAAGAAATATTTTTTGGAGTGGCAGCAAAATTGGATTCAGGAATTCAAAAACTCAATCCTGATTTCAGCGGAAGAGAAAAAATCATCCCTGATCCATGAACTTCATAATGAAATCAAAAACCGGATTTCAGAAAATAAAATGTATAAATTTTTAAAAGATATCAAAACTGAATCATCAGAAGTAAAATCAGATCTGACACAAGCAGAGCAGGTAATCCGAATATTGAACGACAACAAAGATGACATCACAAAATGGGACCTGCAACTTAATTTCATTCAGAGGTTAAAAGAAATCGAACAGAACATCGGCAATGCAAAAGATAACGAAGAATTAAAAAGCTATTTTGAGGATCGGTTAGATGAGATTAAAACTGACCTCGAAAATTTAGAAAAGAATAAAAATAAAATGGCCGGTATTTTAACTGCACTTATTACAGGATTACTCGGAATGCTCATAAAAACTTACCAAGCTGATTTATTGGCACTTTTAGAAAGATTCAGACCACAATGAATTCAAAATATTGTTGAAACTATTCGAATTCAAAAAAACGGATATGAATGGATTTCTATGTATGCTACTTTGTGCCGTCGGAAGTTTTTACACCGCAAGCACCAATGATCTACCTGATGTAATCTGGCTGATTGTGAATCGGTACCTACCGATTTTAGAGAAGGAAGTAAAAGAATTACTAAATCGATTCGGTAATTCATATTTTCTACCGACCCGTTTTCCATACGGGAAATTTTTAAAAAGTCTCTAAATCATCAAATGTGAATTGAAATTGTATCTTCGTGTTGCATAAAACTAACCAATCTGGCATCATGAAACCTACTCTCATTTTTATTGCATTGCTTTTTGCAATTCCCGTTTTTTCGGGCACCCCAAACAAACAAACATTCCTTAAATGGGAACTCGGTTATTCAAAAACGGCTGAATCCATGCCTTCGAAATGGATGCCAGCAACAGTTCCTGGCGCTGTACAACTCGACATTGCGAAAGCAGAAAAGTACGGACCGTTTTATTATGCTGAGCGCTGGAAAGACTATCTCTGGATGGAAGACCAGTTTTATACTTACCGGACAAGCTTTTCAAAACCTGATCTGGCAAATGGCGAACGGGCATTTTTTATTTCGAAAGGTATTGATTACCAATTCAGGATTTTCCTGAATGGCGTGGAATTGCTTGCTCAGGAGGGTATGTTTACACCTGTTAGCCTTGATTTGACCGATTTGCTCAAAGAAAACAATGAACTGAAAATTCAAATTTATCCGGTTCCCAAATTGCATCCAAAGCCTGTTGACCGCTCTCAGGCTGCAAATGTGGCCAAACCTGCGGTAAGTTATGGCTGGGACTGGCACCCTCGCCTTGTTCCGCTCGGTATTTGGGACGATACTTATCTTGAAATTCAAACCTCCGCTTTCATCAACGACATTCATGTAAATTATATCCTGAATGAAGCGCTTACAAATGCCGAAATCAAGCTTGAAATCACGGGACGAAACCTGAAAGACCTTCCGTTTGTCTGGACACTCAAAGATGAAAGCGGCAAGGAAGTATTGAAGTCGGAAGGCAAAACCGAACTCACTTTTCCCAATCCTCAACTCTGGTGGCCGCACGATCACGGGAAACCGTATCTTTATACATCAACCATTCAGCTTATTGACCCTTCAGGGAAAGTAATCCAGACCAGGGAATCGAAAATCGGTTTCAGGAGGGTGAAACTGCTGATGAACGAAGGTGCCTGGCGCGAACCCGAAGGTTTTCCTAAATCGAGAAGTGTTCCGCCGGCACAATTGGAAATCAATGGAAGAAAGATTTTCTGCAAAGGCACCAATTGGGTCAATCCTGAAGTTTTCCCCGGAATCATCACCCGCGAACGATACGATGAATTGCTAAAACTGGCCAAAGAAGCCAACTTCAACATCCTGCGCATCTGGGGTGGCGGAATAGTAAATAAAGAATCCTTCTTCGAACTGTGCGACGAAAAAGGGATTCTGGTATGGCAGGAATTTCCGCTGGCCTGTAACAATTACCCCGATGATGCCCATTACCTTTCCATCCTGAAACAGGAATCGGCATCAATCATCAACCGCGTGAAAAAGCATCCTTCGCTGGCATTTTGGTGCGGTGGAAACGAGTTGTTTAACGCCTGGAGCGGCATGACCGACCAGTCGCTGGCATTGCGTTTGCTCAACAGTCAGTGCCTCGAACTCGACCCCAACAGCCCGTTTATCCCGACTTCTCCATTGATGGGAATGGCGCATGGGAATTATGTGTTTCGCGATTTGCAGACCAAAGAAGAAGTGTTCAGCAATATGGCACGAGCCCATTACACGGCCTACACCGAATTCGGAATGCCTGCCCCTGCATCGGTTGAAATACTTAAAACCATCATCCCGAAAGAAGAACTCTGGCCACCCAAACCGGGCGCCTCTTGGGAAAGCCACCATGCTTATAAAGCCTGGGTGGGAAATACCTGGTTATGTCAGGATATTATTGAAGATTATTTCGGAGTTTCTAATACGCTCGAAGAATTGGTTGCCAACGGACAACTGATGCAGGGCGAAGGGTATAAATGTATTTTTGAAGAAGCACGCCGCCAGAAACCATACTGCGCCATGGCTGCCAACTGGTGCTACAACGAACCCTGGCC
>DMSQ01000003.1 GCA_003457135.1 Prolixibacteraceae bacterium | reverse complement strand
ATTAAATCGCTACTCACTACGTTACTTGTTTTTCAAATTTAACTACCAGACTTAAAAACAGATTAAACCTAAAGCACTTTTGCACTTTAGGTTTAATCGTAATAAGTACTTTAAAAGCTAATGCTTACTAAAGAAAGACTATTTTTTCTTTTTATGTCTGTTTTTTCTTAGTCTCTTCTTACGCTTGTGCGTAGCCATCTTATGTCTTTTCCTTTTTTTTCCGCTTGGCATAATAAATTATTTTACTTGGTCTTTAACTTGTGCTACGAAAGTTTTAGCGGGTTTGAAAGAAGGTATGAAATGTTCCGGAATAATGATGGTCGTATTCCTTGAAATATTACGAGCAGTCTTTTCAGCTCTTTTCTTTACGATAAAACTTCCGAATCCACGTAGATACACGTTTCTACCATCGGTCAGGGAATCTTTTACTGTTTCCATGAAAGCTTCTACAGCTTTTTGTACTGTTACTTTCTCAATACCTGTGTTCTTACTTACTTCGTTTACGATATCTGCTTTTGTCATCTCTAAAAATATTTAATTATCAACAATTTATATTACTGTAACATTTGGTGTGCAAAAATAAAAATTATTTAAAAAATAGGAACATTAAAATTAGTTTATTTTTACAATTTGGAAAGATTTTAAAGCAGTTAGGCAAAAAATGGACTTTTTTAACTCCCGGATACATCATTGGTACGCATTTTTTAAGCGCGATTTACCCTGGAGAAACTCCCGTAACCCATACTTCATCTGGCTTTCAGAGATTATCCTGCAACAAACCCGCATTGAACAGGGATTGGCTTATTATCTGAGATTTACACATGAATTTCCGACGATAAATGAGCTTGCAAATGCCTCAGAAGATCAGGTTTTGAAACTTTGGCAAGGTTTGGGGTATTATTCACGGGCCCGAAACCTCTTTTTTACAGCCAAATTCATTCAAAAACATCATCATGGCAAATTTCCTGAAGATTACCATTCCATCCGTTCATTGAAAGGAATTGGCGATTATACCGCCGCGGCTATTGCCTCCATTTCATTTAATCTCGAATACCCTGCCGTTGATGGAAATGCTTTTCGGGTGCTCAGCCGTTTTTTCGGGGTTCCGGAGCCAATTGATTCAAATGCCGGGAAGAAAGTGTTTAATGAGTTGGCCAAAGAACTAATCAAAGGTACAAATCCCGGAATGCACAATCAGGCATTAATGGAATTTGGCGCACTACAGTGTACACCGAAAAACCCGGATTGCCTGCGATGCCCCTTAATCGAAAACTGTTTTGCCTTCGGTTCTGATAAAATTGGTGAATTGCCGGTAAAACGAAACAAGACTAAACAGCGCGACAGATACTTTAGTTATCTGATTTTTGAATTCGGCAATTACACCTGGCTGCGCCAACGAAAAAAAAACGATATCTGGAAGGGGCTCTTTGAGTTTCCACTGATCGAAACTACTGAAGAAACTGATGCAGATCAAATTTTGATCCACGGCGAATGGCATCAAATAACGAATTGTCCCTACACAACAATCCTAAGCATCAGTAACTGGAAAATACATATCCTGAGCCATCAGAAAATTCATTTCAGATTTATACAACTTGGTTTGTCGGAAGAAATTGGAATGTCGGAGGAGTTATTGAGGGTGAATAAGGAAGATATTCTTAACTTTGCTGTACCAAAATTGCTCGAGACTTTTATCAATGAACTCTAAGTAAATGAAAACTTGGTGCTGAAAAATTAAGTATTCATAATGAATTTCGGTTAATTCGTAAATCTTTGTCACAAAATAAAAAATGCTGGCAAAAATTATTTTAAATTTATTACTGTCTAATATTTAAAATCTCACACTTATGTCAGTAAACAAAGTAATTTTGGTAGGTAACGTAGGTCGCGATCCTGAAATCAGGCATCTCGACAAAGGTGTTGTAGTTGCAAGGTTCTCACTTGCCACAACAGAGAATTACACCGCAAAAACCGGTGAAAAAGTCAGTAATACCGAATGGCACAACATTGTGGCCTGGAGAGGTTTAGCCGAAGTAGCTGAAAAGTATGTAAAAAAAGGCAGCCAACTTTACATCGAAGGGCGTCTCAGGACAAACACGTATGAAAAGGATGGCGTTAAACACTACGCCACCGAAATCAATGCTGATACCATGAAGTTACTTGGCAAACGCGAAGGACAAGCTGAAATTACTGGCCAACCCCTTGTGAATGCCGAACAAGCTCAGAGTGTGAATGAACCTGATTTTATTCAACCCGAAGAAGACGATTTGCCATTTTAATAACTTAAACAAGATTTAATTGGAAACTGATCCATTACCTGCGCTTTGCGCAATTTCCCGGAATATTCAAATTCACCCTTTTTCTGCCGGTATTGCAATTAGCCTGGTTGTTATATTAATCCTGATTATTTTTTCTGCTTTACTTTCCGGTTCGGAGGTTGCTTATTTCTCGCTTAGCTCTGCTGAGAAAAATAAAATTAAGGGAAGATTGGCAAAAAAGAATTTTTATATACTTAAAAATCTGGAATCTCCCGAGCAATTGTTGGCTACTATCCTGGTAGCCAACAATTTTATTAAGGTAGGTATTGTAATCTTATCAAGTTTCACCTTCAATAATCTGGTTGATTTTTCGAATGAGCCTGTTTGGGGGTTTATCATTCAGGTCATAACAATTTCTTTTTTAATCCTGCTATTTAGCGAAATCATACCCAAAGTATATACTACCCGCCATGCTCTAAAATTTGCATGGTTTATTGCCTTCCCTCTGTATTATCTGATCAAAGTCCTTCGGCCGTTGAATTCCATTCTCATCTATTCCACTTCGTTTATTAATAACCGTATCCGCGCTTATAACCAACACATTTCGGTTGATGAATTGTCACAGGCGCTGGAACTTACTTCACAAACTGAGCTGAAAGAGGATAAAGAGATATTAAAAGGGATTGTAAAATTCGGAAATAAAAGTGTCGCCGAAATTATGCGTTCGCGCGTTGATGTGGTTTCTGCTGAGTTGAACGACAGTTACTCCAAAATCATGAACCTGATCACCGAAAACGGCTTCTCCCGCATTCCCGTTTATTCCGAATCCTTCGATCATATTAAGGGTATTCTTTATATCAAGGATTTGCTGCCACATGCCCATAAAGGGGCAACTTTTCGCTGGCAGAGCATTATCCGCCCACCCTTTTATGTTCCTGAAACCAAAAAGATTGATGACCTGCTTGAAGAATTCCAGAAAAACAAAGTTCACATGGCTATTGTTGTTGACGAATATGGAGGAACATCGGGGATTGTAACGCTCGAGGATGTGCTGGAGGAAATTGTCGGCGAAATTACTGACGAGTTTGACGAAGAGGAAAAATTTTACACCAAAATCGGAGAAAACAAATTCCTGTTCGATGGTAAAACCATGTTAAATGATTTTTACAAGGTTATTGGTTCAGAAGATACAGTGTTTGATGATGTAAAAGGAGAAGCCGACACCCTTGCAGGACTTATTTTGGAATTAAAAGGTGAGATTCCGCTTAAGAGTGATACGATAAACTGTAAAAATTACGTTTTCTCGATTGAAGCTGTTGACAACCGGCGGATTAAGCAAATCAAAGTTGAAATTAAGACCAATGAAGAATGAAAAAATACCTTTACTTTTTCCCCGTACTGCTTTTGCTGATCAGCTTTTCGTGCAAAAAGGAATATGTGCCAAAACCTCGGGGATTCTTCCGGATCGAATTTCAGAAAAAGTCTTATCACCAACTCTTATCACCCACTTTTCCATATCGCTTTGAAATACCGGATTACAGCCAGATTGTGCCCGATGATGAACGATTAACCGAACCTTTTTGGGTGAACCTGATCATACCGGCACACAAAGCCGAATTGCATATCAGCTATAAAAAAGTGAACAACAATCTGGCGAAACTTACTGAAGATTCGCACACCCTGGCATACAAACATTCCATTAAAGCCGATGCCATCAATGAACGGCTTTTCATGAATCCTGAAAAAAAAGTTTATGGAACCATTTACCTGATTGACGGGAATACAGCATCACCGCTTCAGTTTTACCTGACCGACAGCACTCATCACTTTCTTCGTGGCGCATTGTATATCCGCGAAGTTCCCAATATTGATTCTATTCGTCCTGTAATCGAATTCCTAACTCCCGATGTTATTCATTTAATCGAAACTACAGAATGGATCCGTTAAATGGCATTATTTAGAATCATACCAACAGATGGCGGCCAGATTGGAGTTTGGCAACTGACTGAAACTTCAGTCGGTTTGCTTGCTCATTTTTCTCCTGAAGAGCTTGAAAATTCTGATTTTTGGAGATACAGCTATGAAAAGCGAAAAGTTGAATGGCTTGCAACACGACTTTTACTTCGTCAAATGATTGGCACCGACTTCGAAATTCATTATTCTGAATCAGGCAAACCAATTTTGAACCATTCCACCTTTAAATACTTGTCCATTAGTCATTCGCGTGAATTCGTTACTGTGTATATTCATGTGACTTGTGAGGTGGGCATTGATCTGGAAAGTGTTAGCCGAAACTACAATGCAGTTGAAAAAAGATATCTTTCTGAGGCAGAATTGAAACAAACCGGAAGAGATCCGGTTTTGCAATGTCTCTACTGGTGCGCCAAAGAAGCTATTTTTAAATTAGTGCCTGATGATGGAATTGTATTCAGGGAACATATTCAAATTCTACCTTTTATTCCTGAACAGGAAAATCAATTTTCAGCGCGGTTTACTTTCGGGAATAATCCGGTGGTTTATTCTCCCCACTTTCAGATTTTCGAAAATCATTGCATGGTTTGGGTTAGTTATTAATCAAATTCGCTTTTCATTCGTTTAAATAATATAAGAACGAAATCGTCAACCATGAAACAATCTGATCCGCATATACTGGTTATTTTCGGAGCTTCAGGCGACCTGACCAAAAGAAAACTGATACCGGCACTGTACGAAATGCATACGCAACAACTGCTTCCGGAGAAACTGGCCGTGCTTGGCGTTTCGCGGACTGAGCTTACTGATTTCGGGTTTCGTGAGATGGTGAAAGAGTTTTTGTCAGTCCAGCCACAGAATCAGGAAGACATTGAATCATTTCTGGAACATTTATATTACCAGCCACTGTTAACCTCCGATTCTTCGGAATATCCTATCCTGAAATCAAGGCTTGAAGAGCTTTGCAATGAACTGGCAATTCCCGAAAATTTCATTTATTATTTGTCAACTCCGCCCAATCTGTATCAGGTAATTCCGCAAAGTTTGGCCGAAGTTGGTTTGAATGACTCAACGAATGGGTTTAAACGGTTGATCATTGAAAAACCTTTCGGGACTGACCTCGCAAGCGCAAAGTCCCTCAACAAAAATTTGCTCAACTACTTTAACGAAAATCAGCTTTATCGTATTGATCATTATCTGGGGAAAGAAACTGTTCAGAATATGCTGGTAACCCGTTTTTCAAACGGCATTTTTGAACCCATCTGGAACCATAACTTTATACATCATATCGAAATAACTTCGGCCGAAACGCTTGGGATTGAAGACCGCGGTGGCTATTACGATCATTCGGGGGCGTTGCGCGATATGGTTCAGAACCATTTGTTGCAACTCGTCGGGCTAATAGCTATGGAACCGCCAGTTGTGGTTGAAGCCGATGCCATCCGCAATGAGGTACTGAAAGTTTTTCAATCGTTGAGACCAATCAGTCAGGAAAAGGTGGCACAGCATGTCATCCGCGGACAATACTCCCAATCGCATATTGGCAAAGAGCTGGTTAAGGCTTATCGGGATGAAACCGGTGTTGATCCGCTTTCACGAACCGAAACATTTCTGGCCATTAAATTTTTCATTGATAATTTTCGCTGGGCTGGCGTTCCATTTTATATCCGGACGGGTAAAAAATTACCGGCAAGAGTTGCTGAAGTGGTGATTCATTTTAAAACTACGCCACATCATTTATTTGGCGACCAGCCAGATTCAGGTACGCTGAACAACCAGTTGGTACTGCGCATTCAGCCTGATGAAGGAATTTTGTTGAAGATTGGGATGAAGATCCCGGGGGCGGGTTTTCGGGTTCAAACGGTAAACCTCGATTTTCATTACAACGAATTGTCTGACGTTTACCTTCCGTCGGCTTATGGACGTCTGTTGCTCGATTGTATGCAGGGCGATGCTACTTTATATGCCCGTGGCGATGCAGTTGAAAAGGCGTGGGAGTATATTCAGCCTATTCTCAATGCCTGGCAAAACAACCCGGATATCCCGATTTTTAGTTATCCGGCCGGAACCTGGGGCCCCGAGGTAGTTGATCAGTTGATGGAAGATGGTATGTGGCGCTATCCATGTAAAAACCTGGCCCACGACGGCGAATATTGTGAATTGTAAGTTCAGTCCGATTAACTTTTAGTTACCTGTAATCCAGAAGTGGAAAGGCTGAAATCAACCAGTCTGGCCCTGTTATTTACCGGATTTGCAGTTAGTTCGTGCCTGATTTTCCCGGCAGATTTTTCGTCATGGGCAAAAATAAGCATAAAGCCCCCGCCTCCGGCTCCCAATAATTTATATCCCACTGTCCACAGTGCAATCCGGTCTATTATTTTCTGAATTTCCGTAGTGTTTGTACCATGATCTAAAGTCTGATTGAGATGCCAGCTCCGAAGTATGTTTTTACCTAGCCCTTCAAAATCTTTAGACAGGAGTGATTCACTGGTGTTACCGGCATGCACTTTTAATTCTTCGAGCAAAGCCAGATGGGGCGACGAATTTAAAAACATACCACGGACAATTTCGGCCAGAATACTTTTTGCTACCCGGGTTATTCCGGTATAATAGAGCAACATCCTGTTTTTATTAACAGGATCGGTGAATAGTGATTCGGGAAGCCATTTGATTAGCGGACTTTGCAGCTTTCCCGGACTGGTTTCCAATAGTTTGATACCCTCCAGAATTCCGCCAAACTGATCCTGCCAGCCGCCTCCGGTAGTCAGTAATTGCTCCAATGCAAGTGTGCGCCTGCCCGTTTCTGTTTTGTCCCACTTCAGGCCGCAAACTTCTGAAATGGTTCCGAGTACGGTTGCCGCTAAAATAGAGCTGGTACCAAGCCCGGAACCTTTTGGCACTGCTGAAAGGATAGAAATCTCCATGCCACCTCCGGTATATTCAAGTTGTTTTTCGAGCGAAGGAAATTTCCGGATTGAGAATTCAGGAATAAATCCGGCAAGGGCAAGTGCCGCTTTGGGAATTGCGAATGGAGATCCGATGTTGTGAAACGCCCTTAGTTCATCAAAAGTCCGGATTGTTTCCTGCGCCCCAAGGTCTATTGACCGTATAACGAACTCAGGTTTTTCTGAAGCCTTGATGTAACAATGCAATGGTGGTTGGCCATTTAATTCAACAGCCAGATTAACTACTTTCCCGCCGTGAAGGAAACAATAGGGTGGGGTATCTGTCCATCCCCCGGCCAGATCAAGCCTGACCGGACTTCTGCCCCAGGCAATCTGATCGGGTAGTAGTTTGATGACAGGCTCAACCGGATGTTCATGGAAATGTTCGAGTACCGAATTGCGAAGATAGTCGAACGCCTTTTTTTCTTCCTGGTTCCATTCTAATCCCCTTTTGCGCAAAACCGATGCCCTGAACATATGAAAATGCAAAGGTAGCCAATCCATATTTTTACCCGGAAGTGTGGCCGGAAGTTCCAGATTTTGGTTGACAAAATCATTGGCAAGTTTTGCCAGATCAAGTTGATAAAAAACTGAATTGGTGTAATTTACAGCAAGGGCAGGGATTGCTTTCGAACGAAGATGCTTGCTTTGTTCCTCCAGGAATGGAATATGGCAAACCCAACTGATTTCATCCGAACTCAATCGCCGGGCACCCAACCATTGGTTCGTAAAATCTGCACGTTTTTCAGGTTTCTCATCAATTAGCCATTGGATGAACGTAGCAGCGATCTCATTTTTCTTCACGACTGGAAACAGGGGGAGAAACTGCATGTCGGTCTTCATTTCTTTGTCGCTGAAAGCCCCGCTTAAATCACGTTTTTTTAGCCATTCGCTTAAAACTGATCCCATAAAACGAGTGCCGTTGTCTGACCTTTCTCCCCTGAAGGTATCTTCAAATCCATAATTTCGAATTGCAACTTCATTCTCAGATACAGGTGGCAGGTCGAGACAAGTTCCTGAAGGTAATTTTAGCGACCAACTGTTTTCGGGGATGTGAGTCAAAACATGATCTCCGGCCAATTCCCATCCTGATGGAATGATTGAATTTTCAATCCACAGATTGGTTTGTTTTGTTGTTAATACGGAATGAACTTCAGCATTAAGTATGAAAATAGACGGGTGAGGTTTGATTTGCCGGTGCCAGATTTCACGCTGGTCGGTAATCCGGTTTTGGATAGCCAAATTGGAACTGATCAGTTCTGATGTATTGCCTAAATGATAAAACTCTCCTTCTTCGAGGTTCACCAGCGCTACCTTAAGTTTGTTAATATCTTCGTCAGCTTCAATTGGTGATTCTCCCATGGCCATTCCAAAGTTGCTGTATAAGTCATAAAAATCCGAAGTTTTGTTTTCGTAAGTTTCATCTTTCCAGCCACAACGCTTCATCAGCAAGTTTATAGCTTTATCGCTAAGTAACCAAATGCCAATGTCCATCAGAAAATAATACTCGTGAATTAGCTCTTTAATCTTCTGGATGGTTGGTTTCTGAAGCATAAACTGCAATTTTCCAGGGTCTTCATGATTGGCGAAAAACACACCATGGTTGGTGGCTTTCTCTGGTTCGAGCCACATTCCAAAGCAAACCATGTCGGCCTCAGGTATTTTGGGGATACATTTGCCTGAAAAAATAAGGGTGTCGCCACTGGCAATCAGTGTGTTGAGTTTTTTTGGGGCGTTTTCTAGAATTTGGTCGAAGAGTGGAGCCTGAAGATGAATTAAGCGTTGGTTTAGGCTTTGTCCGCGCGACCAGCGAAATACCGGCATGGGCAATAAACTCTTTCCCAGGGCAGCATAAGCCGGAAGCCTTCGGCTTTGTCCACCTGCATGAATAATTACCCGTTTTTCTTTCCCTAACCATTGGTCAAATCCCTTATCTCCATCCTGATAAAAAAGCTCAGTCAGCAAGTGGGCCGTTCCTCCTCCTGAACCGACTTTTTTTCCTTCAGGATCGGAAGAAACAAACCAATCGTCAGGAGAAAGTCCGGAAATCTGGTGGAAATGAGGAATGGTGTTTGATGGTACAGAAATGAGGTGCTTCATGGTTGATGCGAATGAATGCATACTAATATGGGGCGGGTTTTCATGTTCAAACGGTAACCCTTGATTTTCATTTTAATTACTGCAAAATGTCAGATGATTACCTTCCTTTCACTTATGGTTTTATTGCTCGATTGCATGCATGAATAGCAGTGGTATGAAAGCTTATTTTCACGATGTTATCAGATAGCATTTCCTGAATTTAGGTTATTCACTAAAGATTGTTTTAGCTTATCGGTTTTATGTCTAATTTCGATTAGTACGATTGATTTTGGAGATGAAGTGTGTGTTTGATGATAGAAGCTGTTTTTATAAGGAATAAAGTATGATTGGAAGCGAATCCTCTTTGCGAATGAGTTTTGTGATTTTATGAATTCGTAAATAAAATCCGGTAAAACCATGAAAAAAGCAACCAATAATGTTAGCAGAATTAATAAAATATGGTTATTTAAACCCCGGAAAACAAAAATAATCCCAATGATAAATACATTTGTCAGAACAATAATCATAGTGGTCATGCGGTGCGAGAGACCTAATTTCAGAAACTTATGATGTATATGGTTCATATCCGGAACAAAAGGAGATTTTCCCTGAAAAATTCGAATTAAAAATAAACGTACCAGATCAAACATAGGAACAGACAGAAGGGCCAGTGATAATATAGGTGAAAGATTAAACATGACTTCATTGCCACCAATAGTAGATTCATTGTATTTAATGGCACAAACAGAGAGGATTAAACCAAGGGTTAAAGAGCCGGTGTCGCCCATAAAAATCTTATTTTTTTTGCCGAATACATTGAAAATAAAAAATGAAATTAAGCTTCCGGTTGTAGCAAAGCAAAGCAACGCATAATTTACGTCATCGGAAGAGAAAAACAGGAAACCGAAAATCATTGAAGCCAGAATGGCAATTGAAGCAGCTAGGCCGTCAATTCCGTCAATCAGATTCAACGCGTTTATAATTCCTACAATGGTTAAAGAACTGATTATTAGGCTAAAAAAATAATTAATTTCATTTATTCCCAAAATACCATGAAAATGGGTCAGCCGGATATCTCCAAGTATTACTAATATTAAGGCACAGAGGATCTGCGCTGCGAATTTTTTACGGGCTGAGATTATCAGGATATCGTCTTTAATTCCAACAAAAAAAAGAATAATCATGCAGGACAAAATATAGCGCCAATCCGGAAAAGAATTTTCAAAGATGCACAACAAGGTGGCAATTGAAATGCCGACAAACAGGGCTATTCCACCTAAATTGGGAATAACCGTTTTGTTGACTTTTCGTTCATTGGGAACATCGTACAAATGCTTTTCAATAGAAATCCTTACAATTATTGGTATAGCATAATAGACAATTACGAGACCGATGAAAAATGCGGCAGAAATTTGAAGAATTGAAATCATCATAATTTTGATTCGTTTACCAGTGTTTCAACCTATATGGACGCTATACGTTTTTGCGATAACAATGATTCCTTTATAGAAGGAAATTCTCAATTAAGAACTCTTTCATCTCAAAAAGTGCATACATTAATATCTATCATTTTAAGTGCTTGTTGGTTCAACAAAGATATGCTATTTAAAGAATTGATTATGTGACATAAGCTAAGCAGAAAGTTATAAATTAATGAAGTATGCATTTTCTTTCATGAAAGTATCATCTTGTTCCATGAAGCGTCGTTTTTTTTATTTTTATTCTGACTCAAAAACAATTTCATCTTTATTCAAATCAATAAACTCATAATGCAAGGTGCGGTGAAGTCCTTCAGAAAGGGTAAATGGAGCTTTAAAACCGGAATTGTGCGCAGCGGTGGCATCGAATTGCGTGGTGGCGCAGAACTTTTTAACACGGACTGCACTAACCGAAAACTTTTTGCCAGTTAGTTTTGCCAGTAGATCAAAACTTAAACCTCCCATATAACCGAGCCAATAGGGTAAACGAACTGCCGGTAATTTTTTATCCAGACTCTTCTCAACTTGTTGAACCAGCTCGTTCATGTTCATATCTGGTTTGTCGATGTAATGAAACAAGCGGTAGCCAGGCTTTTGCATATTGATGCAAAATTGAATAAATGCAACAACATTACCTACGTAAGCCATTGATTTTTTGTTGGTGCCATTGCCAACCATCATAAACTTTCCTGAAGCAATTTGCTTTAACAGGTTATACACATTGCCGCGGTTGCGTTCTCCAAAAATAACGGTTGGTCGGAGAATGTTTAATGAGCGGTTTCCCGGATCTTTTTGATGCCATTCTCTTAAAACCTCTTCTGCTTGCCATTTGCTTTTGCCGTAATGATTAAATGGATCAACCGGGTGGGTTTCGTCAGGATTTTTTTTATTTAATCCAAATACAGCAACAGAACTGGTAAAAACAATATTCCTGACTCCCTTCTTATCCATGGCATCCAGTACATTGCGGGTGCCTTGCACATTCACATCGTAATAAAGCGAAGTTGGAGAAACGTCGTCGCGGTGTTCGGCTGCGAGCAAAACAATGGTTTGGGTTTCTGAAGGTATTGAATCGGTTAGACCATTTTCGAGAATATTCTGAAGAATAGTTATTTCAGGGTATTTCAGTGATTGTCTTTTGTCCAAATTTTGACAATTTGTTATTCCAAGCTGTGCGATTAGGCGGGTTCCAACAAAGCCAGAGGCTCCAATAATAGTAAACATTTTTATTTTCTTAAAGTTTTATATACATATTTTAGACCCCAAATAGGAAACAGGCGGGGTGTTGCACGGAATAAAAGATTCAACATGTAATCAAAACGGTTAATAAAACCAATGCGGCGAAATTCCTTTTGAAGTTTTAACTCTTGAAAGAAGAAATTTATACCCTGCCGGCGAACAAGCATGTCATTGCCTATGCGAGCAAATACCAGATTTTCCTGGAGGTTGTAAAATTTAGAACCGTTTCGAAACATGCGAACCCATAAATAATAATCTTCATAGCCCAGAAAGGGAACGTAATTGCCGGCATCCAATACTGCTCTTCTGCGAAAAACAATAGTCATGTGATTCATTGGGTTTCTTCTCTTGGCAAATGAAGTGATTTCATTTGCCTGTTCCGGCACTTTCCGAAAGGATACAATATCGTTTATAGATTGATTAAATTCTGCAATGTTTGATCCAACAACATCATATTTTGGATGTTCAACCAAAAATTTAACTTGCTTTTCAAAACGATCTGGTTGAGCAATATCATCACTGTCCATTCTTGCAACAATTTCATTCGAACATGCTTCAAGCCCTTTAGCCAATGCAATGCCCAAGCCATAATTTTTATCAAGAGAAACACATTTGATAGGTGCTATTGTAGAAAATGCATCAATGACATGATCTAATTCATCTGAAAGTGGTCCGTCTTTTACGATAACGATTTCTTTCGGTTTAAGTGTTTGGTTCTTCCAGATACTTTCTAAAGCTGATGAGAGATATTCCGGTTTTTCTTTGTAATAAACAGAAAGGAGAACCGAAAAAGATAAATTTCTTTTAGTCTGATCCATCTTTTAAATATAATTTCATCATTCAAAAAAGAGAAGGCGTCTATTTTGAGGATGTATTGACTAATTTGTCGAGATTAATGTTTAGCAATGCCATTAGTAATCATAAGAACTAATTGAAATCAGGTTGTGTTTAAATTGTATCATTCAGTATATTTTCACATTACTTTCACAACTGAGTTTTAATTTAAATATTCTGAATTTGAGATTGACAGAAATTATAACGCGCCAAGTAAAGTCATATGTTGAGCTGAAAATTATACTTTCCCATATATAGGGTTAATACTATCTTTAAAAAATGAATTTGCAAGAATTTTATATGCAAATCTCAAAAAATAAATTAATTGTAAATAGCTAAAAGGGTTAGTTCTTTTTCGTAAATAAATCATATCAAGCTTTTCCTGTATTTTAATGTCAATATTTTTAGAAATTTGATTTACATGCCCATAAGTTGAATTCATAAACAATGAATTGATGTATAAAACCTTATTTAATTTGAAGAGTCTATAATACCAATCGATATCAACTACCCATTGAAGATTTTCATCAAATTTAGGAGAACCAGAATTCCTGAAGGCAATACAAGAACAAGGCCCAACAATATTAATTACATATAAAAGAGAAGGAACCCAGCTAAAAATAAATTGAATAGCAACAGGGCTAAATTTCATAGTTATTAGATTACCCTGTCGAATAAAAGCTTTATTAATTACTATACAACCATATTTGTCAGATTTAAATTTAAGAAACAATTCCTCCAATATGTTGTTGGTCGAAAAATACTCGTCATGATGTAGAAGAATACAATAATTCCCATTTGCCAAGCTTAGCCCATAGTTCCAATTTTGAACAGCGCCTTTGGCTGGTATATTTTTAAAATAGCAGATATGGTCAGCATAATTTGAATACTGTATAAATTCGGATATTTCATTAGTTGTAGAATCATCAACGATAATAATTTCAACATCTTTGTATGATTGCCATAAAACTGAATCCAACGCTTGTTTAAGTAATCCCAGATCATTATATGAAGGTATAATAATTGAGAAGAAAACACTTGGATTATTTGATTTAGCCATAATATTAAATAAATTACTTTAAATGGGGTATCCGATCATTACCCGTGATTTTGATGTAAGGAAAACTGGACATACAAAACCCGTAATTCGACTGTTTGTCGCAAAATATGCAGTCCAGTTCTGTTCTCTTTCTTATAAATCTTGCTTATAAAGACCATTTCATACTCAGTTTAACATGAAGATATTCCTATGCAATTTTACGGGAGATGATCGGATACCCCATTTTACTTTATTCTCAAGACTAAGTGCTTTATCAGTAAGTCCTATATTAGGTTACAATATTTCAAATAATACAACACCTACTAAGAATATAAATACTCTCTCTCTTTCCCCTTTTCTATGAACAGAAAATTGTGTGTATTGAGGGTGTCTTTATTACTTGCAACAATTTTTTTAATCTCATCAGATTGAACGATTCGGCATTCCTTGTCAGCGGTCCATGCTTCATAACCTCTATCCCAAAAAAGTTGGAATGTGGCTAATAAGTTTGGATTGATAATAATACCTTTTGGTTGATGTTCCGAAATAGATATTTCCATCAGCCAGATCGGTTTTAGATCCCTTTCTACAATAGAGAAAGCTCCTTTGAGCATCAAAAGCTCAGCACCTTCAATATCTACTATAAAGAAACATTTCTTATTTTGAAATCTGGTGCCTAATACAGTATCCAATGTTGAGCAAGGAACCAAAGTAACATGCTGTTCTGGGTTGCCTGCCCATCCTTTTAAAAGAGATGCTCCAGTTCCACCGCCATAAATTTCAATTACACCAACTTTGTTACTAAGAGCCATCGAATAAACTTCAATTTTTGATTCCCAATTATTCGCTTTGATATTTCGAAGAAGGTATCTGAGGTTGAGATTGATAGGTTCAAATGCGATGACATTCTTTTTCTGGCTAAGGGCGATACAACAATAATAACCGATATTAGCTCCAATATTAATGACTACATCTACTTTAGAAACAATACTTTGTACAATCTGAGTTTCTTCGGGTTCAAACTGACCATTTTGCATTGATTGATTACCCACAAACTTAAAGCCCATCGGGGTCGGTTTAGGCTCTTTTTGGATTTGCCAGCTATCCCTTAAATATCTACAAGTCATCGCCAACCTTGGTAAACGTTCTATAATTGGTTTAATGAGCCGAATAAGTTGTTTTTTCATCTTGATTGTTATTTTTCATTATTAGTAAAAATTATACATATTGAGGATTCATTTATCGAATAAAAACAAAGGCAAAATCAAATATATCAAGTAAGCCAGCAAGGTTGTTTTAAAAGTTCTCTAAATCATCTTTTTTAAAGACATCTAAATATGAGCTTTTTGTTAAGTTGTAAATTTCAACACCATTGTAATTTGCGATATCCCTAAGTTTATAATAGATACGCCACATACGGTCAATCATATTTACTATTACTAAATAAGACCACTCGTGTAGAGTATCATTTGAGTCCTTTTCATTGGAATAAAAATGTTTTGAGTAGTCAGGGCTGGCCAGCCAATCATGATCAAATCCGAGAAGACCAATTTTATTAAACCCCATGTGTAATGCCACCAGTATCGCAAGCTGAGCCGTTGTTTGGTAGGTTAATGTAGGCTTCGCCAGATTAATTGCTCGATTGCCCCACAAACCAGGTTCATTTGTTATGAAAACATAATGCAATAAATCTCGCTTCCCGCATTTTTCAAAGTGATTATAAGAAGTAAAATGTAACCAATATGATTTGGCTTTTGTTCCATTAATACTCTCTAATATTTCTGACTTTGACCAAGCTTTTACCATTGAAGGTTCACCTATACAATGAGCTACAATTTCTACAGAATCTTTCCAGGTAGCACGCTCAAACGAGTTCATCACAATTACCTTACTGCCCTTTATTAATGAAAGATCCACATCCCCAAGTGATGGTCCGTTTCCTATTATAAAAACCTCCTCGCCACAATATTTGTTATGCCACCTGGAATTCGTTTTAAGAATTCTTGATGGCACTTTTTTAAGCTGATATGACCGATAGAATCGTATTAAATCTATTAGAAAAGGTGATAAATAATATTTTAATTTAAAATTTTTAATCATTCTCAAGTTTATTTCTACTCATATTGGTAATTACCATTAATTTATTGTTTATAGTATATTGTTTTGTGCAAATTCCAAATATGAAAAAAGAGAAGGGCATTAATGTGAAAATGGGAAGAAATAGAAACATTTGTGCGTACATAAGTAGAATTACAAAATCGAAAATATCGGGTAAATGAATTTTTTTCTTACTTATGAAAAGATTTCCCACAAAAAGAAAAGTGCCCAGTATTCCTAATTCGTAAATCAATTGTATTAAGACACTTTCAATTGTCCGATATACTCCGATTTGTTTTTTTATTAAGTCAAGTGTTGAAGTGAGTCCGTTACCAAATGATAGATTGAGCACATTTATATGATCTAAGAATATTTGTAATAACATTCTCCTGCCATTGATAGATCCAGCATCATTGCCGGAGAGTCTATCGAATAATGAAAGAACTATATCTCCAAACTGATATATTAAAAAGGGTAGACAGGCCAATATAATTATCACAGCTTGTACCTTATATTTCAGTTGGCTTCTAAACAATTCACGTAAAAACATAAGTACAGTAACTATCACCATAATGCGTGATTGCGAAAGTATTGTAACTATAAGATTTAACGATAAGGAAAACATGTGATTTTTAGTAGAAGGCAATAGCTTAATTGAAGCATACAGGAGTGCAGTAATTAATAATGGAATTTCTATTGGATTTCCTATTGAAAATCGAAATAATTCTATATTATCTTTTCCCGCAATTTCGAAAAAATTTGTAGCATTAATGTACCCTGTTCCAAGTAAATAATAGACTAGTAGTGTGGAAATATTAAAAATATTAATACCAAATATAAGATACTTAAAATAGGAATGATTGGCATCGCTGTTTATTAAATGAGTTCCTAATTTAAAATATAACAGTGATGAAAAGACTGATAAAAAAACCAAACCATAATAATTAAGATCTGAAGGTGGATTAATTGCAAATAATATAGAAATATAGAAAAGAAAAAGTAGAAGGAGTTTGAAATTTAGTTCATTTCTGAGAAAAAATAGAATATAAAGGCCAAATAAGAGAAGCCTGGAATAAATCAAAATAGTTTGAACCAGTTTTGGCAAGAATGGTTGGTATCCTATTAAACCAGGTATAGCAATAAGGATAATAGCAATTAGAACAGTCTTGAAATTAAAAACTATTTTCATATTATGACCTTTTCCTTATTTTAAAAAACAAAAACCATGGCATCGAGTAAACCTTTGCACTTAACCCCCATGTCAATATAAATAACAAAAAGAATGAGATTGTAAATGCAACTGCAGCCCCAATAGAACCAAATAGTACAATTAAAGAATATGTTAATGGTACATTCAGGACACCAACAATAATTGTAACAATTGCCTGGAAATGTGTTTTCTCAGAATAGATAATATAATTGGTTACCATTAAATACATTCCCTGAAATAACAAACCAAGAATAAGCCAAGGTGTATACTTAATTGATTGCTCAAATTTTACATTAATAAATAAATGATATAAAATTGGAAGGGCCAAATAATAAATTAAACCAAAAAATAAAAGTAGAACAAAATAGTAATATGTGAATCGGACCAACTTAAAACGTTCGAGCATGCTATTCTTGCTAAGTTTTTCATAAAGCCATGGAACGTATGCATTATTGAAAGAGAATGTAAAAAAAGATATAACACTTGCTAATTGTGATGCTACTCCAAAAAGGCCTGTTTCATCTATATTTACCATATTTAAAAGAAAAAACCTATTGGTATAAACAATTAACGCCAGACCCAATGCGTGTGGGATTAATCCACCTCCAAACTTCAATGCGTGTTTAATGAAGCTGAAATTGATTTTAAAAATAACTTTATAATTTACCTTTATAAGAAAAAAACAAACAATGGCTAAAGCAAATGAAGAGAAAACTTGTGCTAAAATCCGACCGTCCCATTTATAATTATATACTCCTATTAGAATCAGAGATAGTGTCAGATTCAGGGCTGATTGAATTATCTGCAAGGCCCCATATTTAAAGGGTTTTACATGAATACGGTATAGTGTAAGGAGAATCAATACCATAAATTGGAAAAAACAATAAATAATACAAAGAACTACCCATTCGATGGTTAGGCTTGTATAATCAAGCATTTTTTCAGAAATCAGAAGACAAAGTAAAAGTGATAAAAGAGTACTTGTAATACTAATAATGATACAATTCCCAATATATTGGTTAATAGAATTTTTATCGCTATAAAATACCCGGGTTATGGCACCATCCATACTAATGTTTATAAAAGGAGTTATAAAGGTTGTCAATGTGGAAAACATAAATATAACTCCAAAATCAGCACGGGAAAGAAATTTCGTAAGGAAAGGAAGTAGCAAGAATGGAATAGAAGCATTAATAAGGGCCGAAACCGTATATATTCCTGTGCTTTTTATAAGGGAGAAATCAAATACCCCGCTCAAACTTTTAAATATCTTAAATGGGATATTTTTTATCATCAATTGTTTTTATGTGAGTTTAATAAAATTTAATACAACTATAATTATTTCTTAATTTAAGGTGGCGATGAATACTAAATCCATTCTTGCAAAATCCAGTCGCATCAATATACCTGCCAACATAGATCATATCATTGTTAACATCAACATCAGAACACCATACGAAGTCATGCTTCCATAGCAGGTCCCCTTGATTTAAGAGAAAATTGCAAAAGAAAACATAAGCACAAAGAACTGCTGCAGGCAGTTTAATTTTAGCAACTATCAATTGAGGATCTACCCCACGGGTTTCGTTAAGAACGTTTTTCCTTATTAAAAACCATTTCTTTTCACAAGGCCTAACTATAAAATCTTCTTTTACATACCAATCCTGATTGTAGAAACATGGTTCAGAAATGTCGGGATTTTTACCAAATTGATCTATCAATGATTTTAATGTTAATGGGGTCCCATCTTTCATTTGAGATGTTCCAAGAATTAAAATATAATATTCATGCTTTTCAATTAATTCTTTTTTACTAAACGGAATTTCGGGATAATTGCCTGGTAGTGCAATCCTCATTTGATCAGCAATAATAGATAATTCATCCGGTCCAATGAAATTTTTGCCCAGAATTAGTTTTGCTTCTTCTATGCTTGTTGTTCTTTCCATTCTTGATATTCAATTGCTTCTTTTATTGTTGACAGATGAGATAACTGGGTATATTTTTCAATACGGGCAAATTCATCATCAAGTAAATCGAATCGTTTACCCCACCCAGTTTCTTTAAACCATGTTAAATCTTTTGCAGGAGCATTATAGAGTAAAATGTTACTATTTGTATTTAGTATTTCTTTTAGAAATGTTAGATATGCCCTATATTGATGGTAATGGGAGGCAACGAGTATTAGTTTCTTCCAACCATTTTTTTTGGACAGCTTAATCACCTCAATAGCTTGTTCCCTTGTATTTTGAGATTTTGATTCATGAACGATTGTTGAATGCGGTATCCCAGTATTAATTAATTTAGGGTAAATAACTGAAAACGGAATGCTCCCATACGCTTGGTTGGTTATTTCACCACTAAATACTAAGTTGTCGGCAAAACCTGAGTGATAAAGTTCAACCGCTTTAGGATATCTGTTTAAACCATCTCCTTCCAACAAAATAATTGCATCCGATTTTTTGATACAATCATTATCAACCAATATTATCAGTTTTTCCCTTGGTGTCATTTCAAAAGTTTTCCCAGAATAATGGCTGTCCAGCTTCAATGTTTATTTTAGAAGTCTTGCCAATAATTACATTTTTGAATTTTGGCGGAATACCAAGTGCAGGTCTTAAAACATCAATGTCATCTGATTCAATAATCTTTCCAACAGGAATATATCTTTTTGCGTAAAGGCAGCGACGTTGAACAAACACAGTTTCTCCTTCTTCTTCAACAACCTCTTTGCGGGTACTCCCCATGGCTCGTTCAATTTCCCGCACATAATCAACCATTAACTTAAACTCTGTAGGATTCATTGAATGAGGATGATCAGGGCCTTTGTCAGCTTTATTCAATGTAAAGTGTTTTTCAATTACACATCCACCTAAAACAACAGATGCTAATGCTACAACGGGTCCAGGTGAATGATCGGAATAACCAGTCAAAATATCAAAAGCTGATTGATAGGTTTTCAAAACATTGACATTGGCACTGTCGATTTTTGAAGGATAGTTTGTGATGCATTGCATCAGGATTAGTTCACGGTTTCCCGTTGCTTCAATGGTTCGAACCGCTTCATCAATTTCAGCCATTGTTGCGTCTCCGGTTGCAAGCATCATTGGTTTACCTTTACGTGCAATATAGTCTAACATTTCGAGCCAAGTAATTTCTCCAGAGCCGATTTTAATGAATGGTACATCCAATTTTATACATAAATCAACCGCCTCAAAATCATAAGGTGAGGTAGAGAAATCAATGCCTATTTTTGCGCAATACTCTGAAATTTCCTGATGCCACTCCCTTGGAAACTCAGCATCTTTGAATACTTCGCTAACTGTTCTTCCCCAAGAACCATGGACTCCTTCCAATTTCATTCTTGAAAATCCACCTTCAGAAACAATCTTTGGAGTACTGAATGTCTGGAATTTAGCACAATCAGCTCCTGCTTCTTTTGCTGCATCAATCAAGCGTTTCGCTTTGTCGATGTTTTTGTCAAAATTTGCTCCTATTTCGGCAATTATATAAGTTGGATGTCCAACACCAATGATCTTGTTGCCAATTCTGATTTCTTTTGGAAATGATTTCATAGTAAATGCTTTTAGATTAGAACATTTTTATCGTTTTATTTAAAATTTCAGCCTGTGATTCAGCTTCGGATAAGTCCCAATAATTTGTTTTTAACTGTATCATCCGGGGTTGAAGGTATTCGGAAACAGGGCAAAGCTTTTCATTGTATTTTTGCCAAACACCGTCCCCATTTTGAATTTCATTTTTAAATAATGGTTCGTTGTATGACAGTTTCCAAGCTGCATAAAATCCATCACCTCCGTTTTTCTGGAAAAGATCGCGGAAACGATACCAATCAACTTTTGGATTATCGGTATTAAGAGCCGCACTATATGCCCAATAAGAGTTATTGTATCCTTCCGGTTCAGCCTGACGGGTTAAAAGGTTTGTTCCTTCGATTGCCTGATCAAAAATCTTTGCTACTTTAACACGTTGGTCAACCAGTTCTTCTGCTCTTTCCAATTGACCAAGTACAACTGCTGCATTTACCTCAGACATGCGGTAATTAAATCCTAACGAAACGTGGCGACTATAATTTGGATCCTGAATATCATTACGGGTAATCTTTCCTTGTTTGGCGCTCACTCCGGCGTAACCCAGACTGCTGAACCTTCTCGCATTGTTTGCAAATTCTTCATTGTCGGTTGTGAGCATTCCACCTTCTCCACATGTAATATGTTTGCTTGCCTGAAAGCTAAAACTGGAAAAGTCCCCAAATTGACCAACTAACTTACCTTTATAGGTTCCCAGAAAACATTCTGCATTATCTTCGATGAGATAGAGATTATGCTCTATGCAAATTTCCAGTAACTTATCGTAGTCGGGACTAAGTCCATACAGTGAAACAGAAATAATGGCTCTGGTTTTTTCGGTAATACATTTTTTTACCGATTCGGGGTCAATATTAAATGTGGCAAGATCGACATCTGCAAAAACAGGGATGCTATTGTTTTGTAAGACTGCAAGAGCAGTACTCGACATGGTCAAAGGGGGTACAATAACTTCCTCTCCCGCTTTTATTCCAAGAGCAACTAAAGCAGTATGCATAGTTTGGGTGCCATTCACATGACCAATAGCGTATTTTGCATTAAATAGTTCACAGAATTTCTGTTCCATCCGGTTGTTGAATATGCTATTTTTGGAAGTACTAAATTCATTTTCAACGGCCTCCAATACATACTTTTTTTCTAGATCAGTAAACCTCTTCATAATTATTTGTTGTTTGTATACATTGCGCTGCGTTTTACCGCTGAGTTGATTTTTGCAATATATGGTTCTTTATTTATTAATTCCAGAATGTCGGACATGCTAAAATTGGTTTTGATTGGATAGAGTTTGTTATAAACAATCTCTGCCATATCCCAATCTTGCTGGGTGTCGATTGTCCAACGAAGGTAAGAAAGATCAATTGGATTTTTTAGACAGGCTTGACTGAATATCGAAGGATTTCTGTAGAAATATTGAGTTACATGTTCTCTTTCAAAAGGATCGGTCGAATTATTGAAAGCTTTTTCCAAAGCATTGAACGAAAAAACTTCAGCATCTAATCCTTCCGGGAAAGTTGGAGGATTGTTGTTATATGCAAAATCCAGATTATTTTCTTCAAAAAGATTTATGACCTCATCAATAATTTGGGGATCTTTAAACGGATCATCAGCGGTTATTCTTACAATGGTATCAACTTTAAAATGTTGTGCAGAATGATAATACCTGCTAAGGACATCATTCTCACTGCCTCTAAAACAGGGTATATTATTTTTTAATGCCCAGGATTCGAGTACATTGTCATTTTTAGTCGTAGTTGTTGCTAAAATTATTTTATCGATTTTTTGCGAATATTTTAGTCTGTTTGTTATGTGCCAGATAAGCGGCTTCCCACAAAGGGTTTTAAATACCTTATTGGATAATCTGGTGGAGCCTGTTCTTGCCTGTATTATTGCGGCAATCATAAAACTTCAAAATTTGGATCAACAAATTGTTTAATTTTTTCACGCAAGGTCTCTATTGTTTCCCATTCTGTATTGGTACCTGAATTATATTTAAACCCAGAGTCAACCTCAACTGCCTTGTAATGTTTTAAATAATCTTCTTTTGTTAGTCGATCAGAAACCGATGGTAATATAGCGTAATACCTGCCAAGATCAATGGTACTGAGGGCATCAGTTTCAGTTATCATTTCTTCGTGTAATTTTTCACCAGGGCGGATACCTACAACCTTGGTTTTACATGAAGGTGCAATGGCTGTTGCAACATCCATAATTTTATAGGATGGAATTTTAGGTACAAATATTTCACCTCCCAAATGGTGCCCAATGGCATACATAACCAAATCGACACCTGCCTGTAATGAAATATTAAAACGGGTCATGTCGGGATGTGTAATGGGTATAATACCTTCTTTACGCTTATTCAAAAAGAAAGGAATTACCGAACCACGGGAACCCATCACATTACCATATCGGACAGCAGAAAACCGAATATTCCGACTGCCTTTTATATTATTTGCTGCAGTAAAAAGTTTATCCGAAACCAATTTAGTTGCACCATAAAGATTAATTGGTGCACATGCTTTATCGGTTGATAATGCTACAACTTCCTTAACATTGTTGGAAAGTGCAGCATCTATTACATTTTGTGCGCCATGTACATTTGTTTTTACACATTCATCGGGATTGTATTCAGCGGTATCAACTTGTTTTATTGCTGCTGCATGTATGATTACATCAACTCCTTCGCATGCACGCTTGAGCCTTGCCCCATCACGTACATCACCTATAAAGAACCGCAATTGCGGATATTTATAATCAGGGTATTTTTGTTTTAACTCAGATTGTTTTAACTCATCGCGTGAATAAATGACTATTCGTTTAACTTCTGGGTATCGGGTTAAAATTGTTTCAATGAATTTTTTACCAAAAGAACCAGTTCCACCGGTAATTAGTACAGATTTAAAATTGAGCATTTTTTTAATTATTTAATATTTTTAAATAAACATAACTTATGAATACAAAGGGAATAAAATCGTTATTTTAAGAGATTGTGTCCAAACTTCCTAATCGAAGTAAAAAAAGGAAATAATGACACTATTCGTTTAAAAATATACTTCATATGTCTGATATAAAAATTAAAAAATTTCTAAGAGACTGTTTAAATTTATATTGAACCCACTCGGGGTTCTCAAACTTATTGGTTCATTTGCCTCCGGTGAAACCGGAGGTTATTCAAATTCAAGTCCTTCGGACTTTTGGTTCTTTACAACCCTGAAAGGGTGTGATTTTAATAACCGTGGGTGTTAACCCACGGAAAATGAATGATATAATCCAGCAACCCTGAAGGGGTTGAACTTTGATACATATTGAATAAATCAAATTTAAACAGTCTCTAAAAATAATAATCTAATGAAGCTATTTTTTTAAAAACCGTAAAGCATTTTATCTTAAAAGTCATCACTAATTGAGCTCCAGATTCTTTCACAAGAATTACCGTCATTAAATTGATGTAGAAGATTTCTGATTGTAACTCTTTGTTCTGAATATTCATCCTTTGAAGAAATAATCTCATTTTCTAATCCCAATTGTGAATGCACTTTTGGCCCAGGGGTCCAATATTCATATGGTTCAAGGATAAACCCTCTCTTTTCCTTATAAATCTCTAAATCAATTGGCAAGAAGATCATTTTTTTATCAGTTAATAAGAAATCAATATATATTGAAGAATAATCTGTGACCAGAATGTCAATCTCTCCAAGTACTTCATTAATATCTAATCCATTATTTATTAGTAACCTGTGTGATAAATTTCTGAAATTATTCTGCGGTGTATATTTATTCAGGAAAAAGGATTCTTCAAAAGGATGTAACTTCCATAAGAATAAAATGTTATTTTTTTCTAAAAATTGAATAAATGAATCATAATTGAAAGATTCTAATCCAAATATATTTAAGTCAAGTGTTCTGCCCTCATTTTTATCTAAATAACCCTGCCTGTAAGTTGGCATGTATAAAATAATCTTTTTAAAGCATAATATATCTTCATAAATAATCTTTAGGTTTTGTTTTTTTGAAAAAAGCGCATCGGTTCTGGGCTGTCCTGTTACCTCAATTTTCATCGCGTTAAAATCAAAACATGCAGAAAGAATTGCTTTAGTCAATGTAGAAGTTGCAAATCGTTTTGTTACTGTGCTGGCATAGCGATGAGGTTTTGCATGTTCTTCTCCCATACACAATACGGTCTTCAATGGCATTCCATGCCACAATTCGTATTGCTTTTGTGAATGTGCTTTAATTTGCCATAAGCTTGAGCTACTTGTGAAAATGTATTTAGTCCGTAAATATTTAGAGAAGCCTTGAATGCTGAATAAGTAATAGGATTTAATTTGCAAGTTGTTGTTTAAAAATATGTTTGTGCTCTTATCAAAGCAAATCCAAAAAATCGTCTTTGTTGTTCTATACTTAACATAGTCGTACATGATTTTTGCATTGTCCGAAAAATCAGGCCTACTAATAAAGACTATATTGTTATGATTCTTTGGGATTAGATTATTAATGATTTTTAAAATCAGGAATATAATATTTTCTATCACTATTTTCATCTGTTAATAATTTGTTTTTTAATTGCCACATAGCCTGTCCCGATCCATCGGGAGAACTCGCCATCCCGAGTACTCGGGATCATTCGTCTGTGTGAGATTATCTCTCATGGCTCGTTTCATATTCTTATCCAGGTGTCGGGTATAATTGAATCTATTTTATTATTTTTTTTGTTATCCCATTTATTGGGCGAAACAACAATCTTGTTTTCATTTGTATTAAGCCAAGCCCCCCACCAACTAAAGCTACTATTCGCAATGATATTATGCTTGCATAAACTCATTAACTGCATATCTTTATAACTATCAGGGCCAACGTTCCAATCAATATATTCACAATTAATATTCATTAAAATATTTAATTTAACCCATTTAATATCGTCTGAGAAGAAGTAAAATATTAAATTTTGTTCTTTGGATAAAAGGTATTTGATCGCATTTTTATAATAATCAGTAGTGCATATACCTTTAAAGTAATTATTGGATAAATAATCACCTCTCCTAATATGAACACTCACCGCATTTTCAGATCTAATTTTTTGAGAAAGAAATAGATTTTTTTCGTCTAATGGAAGTCTAAATTTGAATTCAGACCTAATAAATTCACTTATAGAATTGAAATATTTTTCACTCTGAAAGTAACCCCAATAATACTTTACGGTTTTGTCATCGAGGAGATTAAGGTTGGGAATGGGAGAGATTTCCAAATATTCACATTCTCGGAGGCCTGCTTTTAGACCTGAAGCTACTATTTTTCTTTTTAGTCTTGATACAAGGTTATATTTATTAAGATTAGTCAGATTCTTGATTTCATCAAAATTTGCAATTGGAGCATTAATTTTGAAGATTCGCTCAAGTTCATAACCATTATGTAGTTTATAGTTATTAAATCCGCTAATATCAATAAATGTATTTGGATATCGATTTTTAACAGCACAATAAAATGCATACTGAAACATCTGATTTCCAAGACCACCAACTATACAAATTATTTTCATCCTTAATATTTCTGGTAACTATTTCAATTCTTTCTGATTAAAAAATATGTTATAAATTATTAATATCGCTATTTATTTGATATTACATATTCATAAAATTTACTTTTTGTATTTTGTGTTAATTTACATAAATGAATATGCGCCATCTACTTTTAATATTTCCCCATTAATATATTTATTATGAATTAAAAATATAACTGCTTCTGCTATTTCTTCAGGAGTACCAAATCTGCTCAGTGATATTTTCCTTTCAATGTTCTTTTTAATCTCGTCCGGTTTATTCTTTTGCCATTCAGTTTCAATAAAACCAGGTGCAATAGCATTAATCCTAATTCCAAATGGAGAAAGGAATTTTACCAAATTCTTGACCATGGCATGCACGGCTGCCTTCGATACGCCATAAGATATAGACATTGAATGTGGATAAATACCC
Organism: Prolixibacteraceae bacterium; assembly: GCA_003457135.1. Lineage (GTDB taxonomy): Bacteria > Bacteroidota > Bacteroidia > Bacteroidales > Prolixibacteraceae > Aquipluma. The sequence continues at coordinate 19,712 of DMSQ01000003.1, read as the reverse complement.
ATCACCGAGCCTGTGACAATAATTGAGCTGTCCCATGGCATAATCGAATTTAGTTCCTGAATAATAAAATAAGGTGCGAAAAGATTAGTTTCAAAAACACTCAGCCAGGTATTATAATCTGTTTCACCAAAAGAAGAACGATCGGTTTTTCCGGCATTCAGCACCAAAACTTCAATGCTCTTAGTTATCTCTTTAACTTTGTTACAGAAAATTGCAATATTCTCAGGTTGGCTTAAATCTTCTTTAATTATGCGTAATTGATCTGAATACTGTTTATTTAATTCAATATAGGTTTCATTGGCACTATCGTCATCATTAGCATAATTTAGAATTACAAAATAATTCCTCTCTAAAAGGGCTTGGCTAATGGCTTTCCCTATTCCCTTTGTTCCTCCTGTAACTAATGCATATTTCATAAATGTTTATTTAATAATATCCGGATTTTCATGCTTGTCGGCTGAAAGCTTCAGATTTAAATATTTTTTTGAGATTTTTTGCTTGAGGTTTGTTGAAGATACTCCATCACCATATGGAAAATAAAATACCTGAATACCTAATTCATTTAAATAATCGTATTTCCCGCGCCAATCATCACCTATTACAAAAATATCAATGTGTAAATCCTTGACCTTTTGTGCATGGTTTAAGGTATGTTGAGGAATAACAATATCGGGATATTTTAATGCTTCAACAATTGCCATTCGTTCTTCAAAAGGAATAATTGGAGGTTTTTTATAGGAGCAAACCAATTCGTCTGTACTAACACCAACGATAAGCACATCGCCTAATCCACGTGCATATTTGATCATTTTTAGGTGATTTGAGTGGAAAAGATCAAAAGTGCCGGATGTAAATACTATAACTCTATCTTTCATTATTAAAAATTTATATGGCTATTAATCGGATGATTATTTGAAAATGGGCGGAAGAATATCTGTTAAAATAAACATGTTATTTTGTGAGAGATTATCGAAATATTTTGGATCATTGACTGTCCAAATACTTATAATAGTCCCATTTGAATACAGTTTAAAAATATCACTGTTCAATACGCTATTGAATGGTTGATCTAGTTTAGCTTGCGAAACATTTATATTATAAAAGCAAGGATATAGACTTTTTAGGTCATTGAAATTATTTTGAGTAATAATACCTGTAATTAAACCCAGAATTACCTCATTGTCTATTTTCCTTATTGAATAAAGTGTACTTGGACCAAAACTATTTAGCGCATACTTTTCATATGGAAGCACATTATTTACAATCTGTAGTAAGTTTCTGTAATCTTGATCACTAGCTCCGTGTTTAAGTTCAATTAGTGGTTTTACATTTTTTGATTTACAGAGCTCAACAAACTCCTTAATAGAGGATATTTTTTGTGGATATTTACTTCCGAAGCTTTTTGTGTTTCCAAAGTTGAATTTTTGTAATTCGTCGAAAGTATATTGAGAAACTTTGCCTGTTCCATCAGAAGTCCTGTCTATTGTCTCGTCATGAATTACGACCCACTGATGGTCTTTGGTCAGCCAAATATCACATTCAACATATTCAAAACCAGCTTCATTCGCTTTTTCAAAAGCAATAGCTGTATTTTCAGGATACAATGCAGAAAGACCCCGGTGAGCAATATACTTGTTTTTACAAGTGAAAAATTTGGTGTAATTATTTTCGTATCTTATTGTTTGATGGGGTAGCTGAAGCCCCCAATTGGTGAAAGCTTTGATATAAAAGGTTTTATTGTAATATTCCATCTTACGAGGGAGAAGCAACTCATTGTTTTTACCTGTAACCTCAATTGTTGTATCCTTACCTTCAACCGTGACAAAATAGCGGCTAACTAATAGAGGGGAAATATTAAAATCCCATTGTATTTTTAGTTTTGCACCTTCGTCAGTTATTTTAGGAAAAGAATTATCTGTAAAAGGTGTATAAATAAATGTTTCATCCGAAAAATAGGGGCAGTTACCATTTTCAACTTTTGCACGAAAAAAACCTGTTTTGGTTACTTTACAGGTTAATTTTTCTGAATTAGAATTGGTTAAATTTTCCCATGTTTGTTTATCCTTTGAGAACTGCCATTGAATTTCCCCTGTCTTGTAACCATCGATTTGTATCTCAATGGTGTCACCAATTATTTCAACGTTTTGTGCATCAACATGAAAAAATAGAATTAGAAGAAAGGATATCAAAAGAATGAATGTTTTTATTGTTTCCATGCTTTATAACTCCCCACCATTAATTTCTTTCTATAAGTTTTCTTTCCTGCAACTTGAATGATATACAATCCCTCTTTAAGATTTTTGCGTTCAATTTCGATTTCTCCCGAGAATACCTGTTTCATATAAATCGTATGCCCTGTTAGATCGAGTATGGATAGTTGATAAGTTTGGCTGGCATCATAAGGAAATACCACTACTGCGTTTATTGTCAGTGGATTGGGATAAACCTGAATTTTTGAAGTATCGGCCGTGTCGGAGGAAGTAAGGACCGATTTGTTGGAGGCAATGTTTGAACGTGTTCTTCCTCTGTTTAAACTAAGTTTCTTTTGAATGGTAATTGTATCCTGTTTGCTAATTGCTTCAACTTGGTAAAATGCATCTTTATAAGGATTTTTAATGTCGGTATAGCCTGTTGCCAAGGCAGTAATAGTATCAATCGGGGATAAATTCGCAACATCGGTACCCCGGTATATTTTATATCCGGCAATGTCGAAGCCTTCGTAAGGGTTCCATTTTAATAAATAGGTAGCATCGCTAATTTTATCAACAGTTAGTCTAATTGTTTTATGGATTTGGGTGTTGAATATTTCGTTACCGCATTTGTCAACAGTCGAAATCCGGTATTGGTACGAACGGACATTGGGATAGGAGGAAGGATCGATAAACGAATAATTCCCTGGATACATTGCTTTGCCTACATTTATCCAACCATCATCGGGATTGGCTGCATCGCGGTAAATCTTAAAATATTGTATGTTCTCATTGGCATGTTGTTCCCATACTACCAGATTTTTATTTTCAGGAGAAACTGTTACTGAAGATATGACAGGAGCCTGAATCGGATCGGGTTGAATTATTTTTACGGTGTATTTGTTTTTTCCTGTAAGTTTTTGAGATGGCACTAAAGTGTCTAGTAGTATTATAATCAAATAGATATAGGTTTTGTTCCTCATGAGAAAAACGGTTTTGTTATAAATAAGTTTGAAAATAAATATAGCAATTTTTTATTCCAAGTTAAAAATATTTTTAGGCATCAATAAAATATTGATAGAATGATTAATTACAAACTCCAGTAATCCAGAATCTTAATTTCATTGCGTAACAATCCTTTCACATTTACCACAAGGCAGTTTTTAATAGCGAGGTTAAGAAAGTCAGTTAAGTCTTTTCCCTTTACTGCCGATGGACTACTGCCACTATAACGGTATCATAAGTTCCTTCAGGTTGTTCTTTCAGTTCAATCCTATATTCATGTTGTGCTTCGTCCAAATCGGGATACGGATCAACCAGATTTATATGTACACCGTATTACTGTAATTCGCATATAATATCGGCAACTTTGGTATTGCGTATATCTGTTACGTTTTCCTTAAAGGTGAAGCCATTAACAGTACACACGACTAGCTGAGGGATGTATTTATCGGCTGCCAAAATTCGTTTGACATGTATCCGTACATCGAGACGTTTGTGTAACGACTGGCATCAAATACCTGATTATGATATCCCAGATGTTTGGTTTTGTGTACCAGATAATATGAGTTAAAACCATTGCAGATTCCTCCAACCAGACCTGGATAGAATTTGAGGAAACTCCACTTGGTCCCGGCAGCTTCAATTACGTCGTATGTGTTAATGTCCATTCTGTTAAAGATGCTGGACAATTCGTTAATAAGTGCAATATTTACATCGCGATGGGTGTTTTCAATGATTTTGCCAGCTTCAGACACTTTGATGCTGGGGACACGATGAACACGTACCGTGATGACTTATTCATAAACCTGAGCGATAACTTCAATGGATTCGGTATCACATACAGAAACAATTTTCACGGTATTTGGGAGTGTATGTATCTGATCGTCCGGATTTTTCCTTTCTGGTGAATAACCATTAAAGTCGTTACCACATTTAAATTTTCACTGGTAATTTTTGATTCTATTAAAGTCTGCTGTCTGTTAATGAAATATCGATGATCCCCTTAACATCATAAATAATACATCCTTGGTTCTTGTGTATCTGCAAATCAATTGTCAAAAACTCATTATGCGCCACCGCTAAAATAATTGCCCCATAATTGTTTCCAGTTGGATATTCCGTAATAGTTTTAATCCCGTATTCGTGTTTTACCTCGTCAGGATCGGCCCAGGGGTCGTAAACATCTACTTCAACATCGTATTCACGAAGTTCATGGTAAATATCAATGGCTTTGGTATTGCGGATATCCGGGCAGTTCTCTTTAAATGTAATGCCTAACATTAAGACTTTTGCTGCTTTAACTGGTGTCCCTTTCTTAATCATCAGTTTTACTACCTCATTGGCCACATATTTTCCCATGCTGTCGTTAAGGCGGCGCCCGGCAAGGATAATTTCGGGATGGTAACCATATTCCTGTGCTTTTTGTGCCAGGTAAAAAGGATCAACGCCAATACAATGGCCACCAACCAGGCCCGGTTTAAAGGGCAGAAAATTCCATTTAGTGCCGGCAGCTTCCAACACGGCATGAGTATCAATATTCATCAGGTTAAAGATTTTGGCCAATTCGTTTACAAAAGCGATGTTAATGTCGCGCTGTGAGTTTTCAATTACTTTGGCTGCTTCGGCCACTTTAATGGTGGGGGCAAGATGTGTTCCGGCCGTAATAACAGAATTGTAAACGGCATCTACCTTTTTTCCAATTTCGGGAGTGGAACCGGAGGTAACCTTTTTTATTTTCTCAACTGTATGTTCCTTATCGCCCGGATTAATACGTTCGGGCGAATAACCTGCAAAGAAGTCAACATTAAATATTAGTTCGGAGACGCGCTCCACTACCGGGATGCAATCTTCTTCTGTTGCACCGGGATAAACGGTAGATTCGTAAACAACGATGTCGCCTTTTTTAATCACCTTGCCAATTGTTTCACTGGCTTTTATGAGAGGAGTGAGGTCTGGCCGATTATTGCGGTCAACCGGAGTGGGCACAGTTACTATGTAGAAGTTGCAGTCTTTGATTTTTTCCAGATCGGTCGTGCAAAAAAAACCTTTCTGGATTGCTTCTTTTAACATCTCATTGCTTATTTCAAGCGTATCGTCATTTCCTGCCATTAGGGCATCTACTCTTTTTTGATTGATGTCGAAGCCAATGGTTTGGTATTTGGTGGAGAAAAGTCGGGCGAGGGGAAGGCCAACGTAACCAAGGCCGATTACAGCGATTTTAATATTATTTTCCATTTGTATTTGGTTGATGTTGATAAATGATATTTGAGTTGATTGTTTTATTTAGCACAATTTAACGAATTAAGCATTCGATTTGCATATCAATAAGGTAAATAAGGTTTTGGTTTGGGGGGCTGATTCTTGCTACTAAAGTTGAAAAAAATACAGATAAGGTTTTAATAGCCTGTCTATTGCAGATTTTCGCAGTACCATATAACTGCTTCCTTCAACCCATCTTTCATACAATAGTGTGGATCGTATCCTAATAATCGTTTGGCTTTATCAATGCTGGCTAAAGAATGCGGAATATCACCTGCCCGGTTTGGTCCGTGTTTGATTTCTATTTTTACAATTTCAGAATCAAACTCACATAAAAAATCTTTCAGGTAACCAACCAACTGATTCAATGTCGTCCGATCACCGAATGCCGTATTGTAAACTGTATTTACTGCCTTAAGATTGTTCGTTGTTAGAGCCAATAGATTCATTTGAATCACATTGTCGATGTAAGTGAAATCGCGTGAATATTCACCATCACCATTTATCATGACAGGTTCGTGGTTCATCAATTGTTTGACGAAAAGAGGTATTACGGCAGCATAAGCTCCATTGGGATCTTGTTTGCGACCGAAAACATTGAAATAGCGCAAGCCAATACATTCAATTCCGTAGGTACGCGAAAACACATCGGCATATAATTCATTCACATATTTGGTTATGGCATAAGGCGAAAGTGGACGGCCTATTACTTCTTCCTCTTTGGGTAATGATTCTGAATCACCATAAGTAGAAGAACTGGCTGCATATACAAATCTTTTAACTTTAGCATCTCTTGATGCTACCAACATATTCAGGAATCCACTAACATTTACATCATTTGTTGTTATTGGATCATTGATTGAACGTGGAACAGAACCTAAGGCAGCTTCGTGCAAAACGTAGTCAACGCCTTCAACAGCAAGCTTACAATCTTCCAAATTACGGATATCGCCTGTGATTAATCTAAATTCAGGATGGGAAAGCAAAGGTTCAATATTTTCTTTTTTGCCTGTCGAAAAATTATCAAGGCATACAACCTTGTTGCCCAGTCTGATTAATTCTTCACATAGGTTTGAACCGATAAAACCGGCTCCGCCGGTTACGAGTATTTTAGTATTTGAGATCATAATCCAATTATGCTATAATTTTCACCTTAAAAAGAATTTTAGACATATTACCATTATGTAATTCGCCTGATTTGATGTAATCTGTCCTTATTATGAAAATCATCTTATCTTGTCATCGTCGTTTTATGCCGTCTCGTTCCACCTTTTCTTTACCTCTTTCATAAATTCTTTTCCGAAAACAACACCAACACCTATAATCCCTCCAAGGAAGATCCAGATTGCAACTATAATTCCTTTCTTTGGTTTCGACTTTTCGCGCGGAACCATGGCAGGCTCCAGAATGGAAAATACCGGTGTTTCTTCTTTAACCTGAATCTTAGCTTGTTCCAGTTGTTTGGCTAATTCGTTATAAACGTTCATGGCTATGGTGTAATCTCCCTGTAACCGCACTTCTTCGGTTCGGGCTACTGCACTCGTTACATTCTTGTTTTGGTCGTTAAAATATGCGAGTTTCGACTGGGCTTTTTCGAATTCCTTTTTCTTTTCCTGATAGCGTTGTTCAATGAATGCTAACTTATCAGAAGCTTTTTCAATTTTAAACCGGGTAATGTATTTTTGAAGCAATTCCCTCGCCTGATCTGCTACCTGTGCCGAAAGCAATGCTTCAGGGAAAGCAGCTTGCAGGGTGATAAAACCTTGTTTGGTATCTAAGTTTATAGTTACCTGCTCGGCAATCATTTTTCTAACCTTTTCTTGCTTTTTGGTCAAAGCAATGGGGCCTTTGTTTTCTGTGATTGTTTTCGGTTCATTATCCCCTTTAATCGCTGAAAGAATGACTCCGGGAAGACCGATCGTGTATTTCCCAATTAACGATAAAACACCGGGCTTGGAAATTTCGCTGTAATATTCGTAAAGACTTACCGGGTGATTGACCTCTGAAAAAGTAAAGGGTAGATTCATCAGATCGAGTTGGAAGGGTGCGGAAGATACAATTTCCGGATAAACCGTAGGAGAGAGTATCTCTCCCGAAGACGCATTGTCCAGATTAAACCCGGCCATAGCTGCCAACGAGGATAATCCTCCAAGTTTATTTGTTGAAGAAGAAGTTTGAGGAACAATGGTTGTGGTAGCAGTATATTCTTTGGGTGATAGTAATGCGATGATTACTCCGAATATCCCGGCAATGAGTATGGTTCTCAAGATAGTCTTTCGGCCTTTCCAAAAAGTTTTGGCTAAGGCCAGCAAATCGATTTCATCATCATTAGTGACCGGAGGTTTGGGGGTGCTGGTTTGTTGGGTGCTCATGAATTGATGTTATAAGTTATTATGAGTTATGAGTTGGGGTTGTGAATAATGAAAATAGCCAATGGCTAAATTCTCAAAAGTTAAATTGTAAAAGACAGTATATTCAATTTTCTGCTTTTTGTATCTATTTAATCAGATAGGAAAGAGCAATGGCCACAGTAGCCATAGTGCTGGCAATGCCTAACCATTTTCCGGTATTGTCTATTCGTTGCTTTTCCGGTTTCAGGGGAACAATAATCTGCGATCCTGGTTCAATTTTAGGATAATTGCGAACAATGAAACTTCGGGTGACCTGAGTGGTTCCATCACTGTAAATCACAAAGGTTTTCTTTTTCAGTGCATTGTCGCTGAATCCTCCCGAACGATTGATATAGTATTTCAGGCTTCTCCCATTCTGATAGGCTTGTCCGATAGGGTTTTGTATTTCTCCTGAAATTCGTACTTCCTGCGAGACTTCAGGAATGATCACCTGATCACCGTCTTTCAAGAGGTAATCGAAACCCGATCCCGGATTTTTCAGGATATCTTCCAGTCTTAATTCCAGCTGATCATTCTGAATTTGCAATTCAGCTTTTGCCAGAACACCTTCAGATGTAATATTCTGAAGAACATCTAGTTTTTCGCCTATTCGCTCATTGACACGTTTCATTCTGGCACCTTTTACAAAAGCATCAGGCATTAATCCTCCTGAACGGTTAATCAGGTCCGAAATACGTTCTTTCTTTGATCCGATGCTGTATGCTCCCGGATACCGAACTTCACCTGTGATATAAACAGTGCGTTGCTGATGATAGGATGGAGCTTTCCGGACATAAATGTAATCGAATGGCTGTAAATGGAGAGTGTCTGCTTTAGAATCGAGATTAAGTTCCCGGTCGATACTAAACTGAGAGAGTTTAACCAATTCATCGCCCATCAGGTTAGATTCTTCGTAATTGTGACGACGGGCGAGTTCAATAAATGATTCGCTGGCAGCCTCGGTAAATCCACCTGCCTTAAAGATTAAATCTTTTAAAGTCATGTTATCTGAAAAGTCAAATTCGCCTGGTTTTTGTACTTCTCCCAGAATTTGGATGGTCCTTTTCTCGCGCATGCTGAAAATATCCTGAATGATCACCTGGTCCTCACGCTGAAGTTTTATGTCGTTGGTTCCCTTTATCGCATCATCCACATTAAACGATAAGGTCATTGGTGCAAGGTTGTTCTGAAGGCGAATTATCAAACCACGATTGCTGAAATAATTTTCGGTAACTCCCTGCGCTTTTTTGATCAGGCCTGAAAGAGTTAAATTTTCCGTCAGTTCATAGGTTCCCGGGCGGAAAACTGCTCCTGAAATAGTGATCCGGTTTTCAAAACGATCAATAATTCCGGAGGCCACAAGCACATCGCCATTGTTGGGAACAAAGCTTTCATAAATGGATTGATTGATATCGATGACTTTTTTCTCTGTATCGGTAATGCGTGTCAGTGAGAGTTGCGCTTTAAACGCCTGATCGCTAAATCCTCCCAGATAGCGTATCAGATCAGAAAGCTTTTCCTTTTCAGTCAGTTCAAAGATACCGGTTCGTTTAAATGCACCGTTCGCTTCCACCCGTTTGGTATAAGTCGGGATGTAAATAATATCCTGTTCGCGCAGCTGGATATTTCCTTGTGTATTGGCATTAATCAGGTAGTCGTAAACATCAATGGTTTTGATGATCTTATTGTCACGTATTACCTGAATGTTTCTGAACGAACCGTTTTCATTCGGTCCTCCGGAAAGGTAAAGTGCATTAAAAGCCGATGCGGTGGATGGTAGTGTGTAGGTTCCCGGAGCCATAACTTCTCCGATTACATTGATTTTGATGGAACGTAGGTTGCTGATACTTACTTCGGCATACGTGTTGGGCGACGATCCATCCATGCCCTGGTAAATAGCGATCAATCGTCTTTTGATCAGTTCTTTTGCTTTTGAGAATTCCATTCCTGAAACATAAACCGGACCAATATCCGGAATACTGACAGCTCCGTTAGTTTCAACGCGCAATTGGTAGTTTTGCTGGCTGGCTCCCCAGATTGAAATAGCCAATTCGTCGTCAATTCCCAATACATAGTTTTGAGGTGTTGGAATATTTACAGGAGGTTCAAAGGTCAGGTTATCCGAATTGAACAATTGAAATCCAAAAATGCGTTTTACTTCAGGTGAGGCATTTACCACAGCTTTTTCAGAAAAGGCTTCTCTTGAAAAGGTACTGGTTTGAGCGCTTTGTGCAGCGGGACTGGCAATTGATTTTCCCTTGGAGAGATTAAGTTCCTGAATTCGTCTTTTTAACTGTTCAATTTGGGTAGGGGTTGCTCCCTGCATCTGAGCCATTTGTGCCGCCTGATCGATGGTTAAGCCTCTGGAATTTACTTCAGTTACGATTTGTTGTATCTGCTGTTCTGAAAGTTGGTTGACATCAATGCTTGCCGGATCCTGCGCCTGTACAACTATGACAGTTGCAAAATAGCAAAAGAAGATTAGGATACGAAGAATTAATTTTTGCATAAGTTTTGTTTTATGTTTGGCAAAAGAATTGAGTTTAGATATTTGAAAGTTTACTTATAGAGTATTGCTCTGTTTCGTAAATCAGTAATATGTTTTTGAATTTATAATTTTGAATCATTTCTTCGTGCGTAAGGATCGTACAATTGATCTTTCGGCTTAAGAAAGATTCTGCTTTTTTAATCAGACTGTTGACGTATTCCTGATCGAGGAAATTCCCAATAAGCGCCAGTTCAATGATTTTCGAATCTTTGCCAACCGCAATATCTCCGGTGAGGTATGCAGCATCAAGATTTTCGATCTGGCTGGTAATTTGTTCGATAATGAGGTCGATACCAACAACCTTTTTTAAAATGCTGTTAATTTCATCAAAAAATGGATAATTTGTATTGGCATAATAGAGTTTCTTGTTCCCCTTTAAAGTTGAAATCAACAATCCGGCATTTTCAAGCTTAAGAAGTTCCATCCTAATGGAATTTGAAGATTCTCCGAATTCAGTGACCAACCCTCGCAAATGACAGGTGGTCTGATAATTCAAAAAGAATTTGAGCAGAAGCTTGATACGTGTTTTGGATGTAATTAAATTTTCGAGCATACCTCAAAAAATATTGAGAACGTGGATTTGTTTTGATGAATTATTATAAATGCCAATGGAATAATTTTGGTTAACCTAAGTTTCTGGTGTAGGGTTTGCACAACTTCGTCTCCTCAGTCACACCATTTAACCGGTACTCGAGTTAAAAACAATTAGAAAATAATCATTGACTAACGGGATAACTACAGGTTCATTTATGCCGAAGTCAATTTATTGAGCACAAAAGTAGCTCATTTTTTTTATTTTCGTCAAGCCTAATTCCTGAATAGTCTGATTTTGTTAGTGGAAGTATTCATATTTTGCACGAATGTGATCTATATGTTACTGAAATGACCAGAAAATAGATTTTCTGACTGATCTGGTCCAACGTAGGAGGTAAAAAACACAAAAGAGGACAACTTTCGTTATCCTCTTTTGTGGGCGATGACGGATTCGAACCGCCGACCCTCTGGGTGTAAACCAGATGCTCTGAACCAGCTGAGCTAATCGCCCTTTTTGTAGTTTTTGTGTATGTGCTTTATTTTTTAAAGCGTTGCAAAGATATACTCCTTTTTGAAATTTGCAAACAAAACATTTAAAAAAGTCATAAAACTTCGGCCACTATGAATGTACTTCCACCAACAAATACCAGGTCGTTTTTATCAGCATGTACAAGGGCAGCAGAAAATGCTTCCTGAACAGTTGCATAACAATTCCCCATCAGCCCAAACCGGGCGGCTTTGCCGGCCAGCACTTCAGGATCGGCGGCACGGGGTATGGAAGCTTTGGTGAAATAATAGATCGCATTTGATGGAAGTAAAGACAAAACCTCATCCTGATCTTTATCATTCACCATGCCGATTATCAGATGTAAATTTTTATAAGCCGTTTGATTAATCTGTTCCACCACTATTTTGATACCTGCCGGATTATGCCCTGTATCGCAAATCGTCAAAGGATTGTTCCCGATGATTTGCCAGCGTCCCATCAAGCCCGTATTTCGGATGGTGTGGAGTAATCCGCTTCTGACAACACTCTCTGAAAGGTTCCATCCTCTTTCATTCAGAATATCGATGGTTTTTAGAACGGTCGGAACATTGTACCGTTGATAAATTCCTAATAAATCAAGCTGCAAATCCGGATAAAACAAATTTCCATTCTTCCTGATATTCAGGCTTTGTTTTCCGCCGGTTGTCAGCATCGAATAATCAGACTGATATTCCCGGTCGGCATAAACGAGTGATGTTTTAACCTTTTCCGCCACCTGTTCAAAAACGAAATTGGTTTCGGGCGATGATTCGCCTACCACAACCGGAATTCCTTTTTTGATGATCCCGGCTTTCTCCGCCGCAATCTTGGGCAACGTATTGCCCAGCAACGACATGTGATCGAAACTGATGTTGGTTACGACCGACACTTCAGGTGTAATGATGTTGGTTGAATCGAGCCGTCCACCCAGCCCGACTTCAATAACGGCGACATCAACCTGCATGGTTCGGAAGTAATCAAAAGCCATAGATACGGTCAATTCAAAAAATGAAGGTTCGAGCGCTTCCTTTTCATTTTTTTCGAGGTATAATTTAGTGAACTGAACAACCACTTCTTCCGGAATCATTTCGCCATTTACCTTGATTCTTTCCCTGAAATCTTTCAAATGTGGCGAAGTATAAAGCCCCGTTTTATATCCGGCTTCCTGAAAAACGGAAGCAAGCATGTGCGAAACCGAACCTTTTCCATTCGTTCCGGCAACATGAACGGTTTTAAACGAACGATGCGGATGCCCGAACATGCAGTCGAGCCGAATGGTATTATCGAGGTTATCTTTGTAGGCAGCCGGACCAGTACGCTGAAACATAGGCAACTGGCTGTATAAAAAATCAAGGACTTCCTGGAAAGTTTGCATGAGTTAAAAACTTATGAACACTGGTTAAAAAATAGAACGGTAAAATTGAGAATTTATCGGCTTAATCGGGAGAATTGCATTCTAATTTTTCTAAATTTAGGGAAACCTTTAAGATAGCGGAAATGGCAAGAAAGAAAATAACCAAAATTTTCGTTTTGGATACCAATGTGATACTTCACGACCATACCAGTATTTACCAGTTTCAGGATAATGACATCGTAATTCCGATTACTGTTCTCGAAGAATTGGACAAGTTTAAGCGGGGGAACGATCCGATCAATTTTCAGGCCCGTGAATTCGTGCGCGAACTGGATGAAATTGTTGGCGACAAACTGTTTAACGGGGGAATAAAATTAGGACCTGATAAAGGAAAACTGATCATTGAAACCGGGAAACCTGTTCCGGAAGAAATGAAACAATCGTTCAGGGAAGATATTCCTGATCACCGGATTCTGGCTATTGCTATGCATATTGGGCATAAATTTCCTGACCGGCCTACTATTTTGATCTCGAAGGATATTAATCTCAGAATGAAGGCTAAATCGTTGAAAATTCAGGCTGAGGATTATTACAACGATAAGGTCAAGGATATTCAGTTCCTGAATAAAGGGGTAACCGAACTGGCCAGTTTTGATGATGCGCTGATCGAAAAACTGTACAATGAAAATTCGCTTCCGGTGGAGGATATGGGATTGGAGCAGACTCCGGATATAAACGAGTACTTTATAATTAAATCTTCGAAAGCCAGCGTTTTAGGGCGGTATGATGGTGGCCTGAAGAAAATGATCAGGGTTGAGAAAAAAACCGCTTATGGAATTAAACCCAGAAACGCTGAGCAAACCTTCAGTCTGGATGCACTATTTAATCCTGAAATAAAACTGGTTGCACTAACCGGAAAGGCCGGAACCGGAAAAACACTGTTAGCTTTGGCTGCGGCGCTCGAACAACACAAAAACTTTGGGCAGATTTTGCTGGCCCGCCCCATTGTTGCACTCAGCAATCGTGATTTAGGTTATTTGCCCGGCGATGCCCAGGAAAAAATCAGTCCTTACATGCAACCTCTTTTCGATAATTTATCAGTCATCAAGCACAATTATAATCCGCGAAGTATGGAATACCAGAAAATTGAAGAGCTTCTGAAAGATGAAGAGCTTATCATTACGCCGTTGGCTTATATTCGGGGAAGAAGTTTGTCGAATTCGTACTTCATTATTGATGAGGCCCAAAACCTGACACCTCACGAAATTAAAACCATCATTACCCGGGCCGGAGAGGGAAGTAAACTTGTTTTTACAGGCGACCTTCAACAGATTGATTCGCCTTATCTGGATATGAAGTCGAATGGATTGGCTTACATGACTGAGAAGATGAAAGATCATGAAATTTTTGCTCATGTAAATCTCGTAAAAGGAGAACGAAGTTATCTGGCCGAACTTGCCAGTGACTTGTTGTAGATTTCCAGCTCGGTTGTGCAATTTACGTGTTGAATTTTATGACCATCAAATCCCAGGCCTGCAAAGTCAACTGATCTCGTGAAAGTTCTGGATTTGTGGAATATAGCAACGATCTGATCTCTTTGGGCTGAAGACCTGTATTTAAGGTAACTACAAGTTCTTCCGTAGAAAAACTGAATATGAACAGTTTGGTTTCAAGTTCTGATTTAACAACCAATCCATCGAACAAAAGGGGATGTGATGAATGGGAATGAATCACCTGTGAAAATCCTGAAAGCTCTTTTATCGCTTCATAAATCGGGAAAATATCATTCGCTTTTGCATGGAACTTTTCAGGGCAATCAGGATTAAATTCTCCCTGAATAAATCCTTTCCAGTCAACTGTTTCGTAATAGCTGATCAACCGGCATCCGGACTGCGATAAAAATTTCAGGCTGCCTAAAGTCCATACGGCAGCAAATGCTGTCCGCTGACGCGGATCGACTGAAGAGGGCAAGGTTCCGGGTTCCGGCTCGGGTTCGGCAGTGATAGCCACCACATTGAAGCGTTGCTTTAAACTAACCGGCGATATATAAATTGGTTTTCCAGGGAAAAGTACGTGCGCTGAACTAACAACTTCTGCCTGTGCCTCCAGATTTTCGACCAGTGTAGCACTGTCGGACACATGAACCTGCGGACAAATCGTAAAGCTAACAAAATCGGCTTTTTCGATGGCGGGACGGGTTCGGTTCAGTTCGGCAAAATAAGCGTTCACCCCAGTCCCGATCAAGATTTCAGGAAAATCGTTTCTGATTTGTGCCGAAAGTTCGTCGAACTCTGCAAAAGGAAGATGATTTGGGCCAACCATCAGCAGATAACTCACTTTCACGTTCAACTCCCTGCAAAACGAAGCAAACTTCTGGTATTCGTTCGAATGGTTTTCTGAAAGATAAAGAACCACAAACAGCGGCCAGCCAAGTAGTTTGCCCTCGCGCATCGCCTTTCCGAAAACATCGGCAAAATCGGGATGGTTCATTTTTACCTCCACCCGAAGGTGTTGAAAGGGAAGGTTTCCCAGAAGATCAATTTCACCATGGGTGAGTGTTTCTTTTCGCGAGCTGATGGCAGTTCCCAGTTCAGGAAGTTTTGAAATCCTTTCGTCACTCCACGAAAAAACAAAATCATTAACCGGGCTTTTCTGGTTCTTTTCCGTTTCAATAGTCAGTTCCACCACCTGCAAAACCGTGTCGCCTTTTCTTATTTCTGCCGGAAATGGCAGTTCCAATGGAGTGCAGTAAGTTTTAAAAGAGGCATCGGTCCAGTTTCGCTGGTCTTCCATCTCGAAAATGTCTCCCGAAAAACTCATTCGGGCAGTTATGCCCGGAGCAGCTTCCCAAATCATCGCCCGCACATTTTTGACAGGCTGGTTTGGAGAAATATATTCAGGAAAAAGAAATTCCGAAGTACTTCCGTCGGAATGAATCGCTGTTGCTGTTTTACCGGCACATTCGCGAATAGGGTGCAGCACACAGAAGCCAATCCGGTTTTTTAGAAAATCAGATTGCGCCGTTCCCGTCATTTCAAAGCGGATTTTATTCTTTTCTCCTGAAATTTGATATTCTGCAACAAAATGAATGGGATTAGTCTGGTAGCAAACTTTCAGTTTGATATCGAATGAATTTTCTCCTATTTCAAGGAGTTCATCTTCTATCTTTGGTTCAATAGTGTCCCAGTTGCGGTCGCGAACTGCTGAATAAATCATTCTTAAAATCTCTGTATCCCCAAGTTTAATTTGCCGAAGGGCGCCGTTTTCGTATAGTACGGTAATGTGGTTTGTCCTTAATTTTTTCATCGGATAGTAGTCTGAAACTGATTGGTAATTTTATAAAATAATCCTGCATGTTGTACCTAAAATATCCTGAAGATTTCTTGTTAACCAGCTTGTCTGGGAGTCGGACTTTTCCAAGTCCGGCAAACTTTGAGTTTGGAAACTTAAAGTCCCTGAGGACACGGACTTTCCCAAGTCCGTGATCTTTCTCCCGATTCAAAGCCTTTAACTCCGACTTAGGAAAGTCGGAGTCCCCAAGAAGTGAATTTTCCCAAGTCGGACAAACTTTGAGTTAGGAAACTCAAAGTCCCGGAGGACACGGACTTTCCCAAGTCCGTGATCTTTCTCCCTTTTCAAAGCCTTTAACTCCGACTTAGGAAAGTCGGAATCCCCAAGAAGTGAATTTTCCCAAGTCCGGCAAACTTTGAGTTAGGAAACTTAAAGTCCCTGATTTTCTTTAACTTTAACAAACAACTTCCACTCAATGAGACCCAGAAAAGAACACTATCGTAGGAAACTTCCACACTTTCAACAACCGGGCCAGTGGTATTCGGTTACTTGTACCTTGTTTGGCGCCATTCCCAAAGGTGCAATGGATAAATATTCTCTACAGCTCGAAATCGCCAGAAACCGACTGCATCACCTGGATGCGGAATTTTCGGGAATCGGAGTTTGGGGAGCCGGAGTTTCAAACTCTGACAACCTGAAATCTGACTTTCCAAAGTCCGATAAAATCTCCGGAGTTGGAATCCCGGAGTCCCTTACACAAGCCAAAAAGGATTATCAAATTGCTTTGCGGAAATACCGCCTCGCCTTCGATAAAATTTTGAACAATTCGAATCTCCCGACTCTTTCGCTTCTAAAGGAAAACAACCGTAAAGTGATTGAAAAAGCGCTGCTGTTTTGGGAAGGCAAGCGATTGACCAATCATGCATGGTGTATCATGTCAAACCACATTCACTGGGTACTCACGGTTTCTGAAAAAGATGAAAACGGAAAACCGGTTTACCTTGAGGATATTTTACACTCCATAAAACTTTTTACTGCCCGCAATATTAACGAAAACGAAGGCCAAACAGGTCAACTATGGGAACACGAAAGTTTTGAAACGACTATCAGGAATGAAAGGCATTTTTCGAATGTAATAAATTATGTATTAAACAATCCGGTATCGGCTGGCTTGGTCTCCGATTGGAGAGATTGGCCTGGTACACGGACTTTCCTAAGTCCGTGATCTTCTTTTCCTTTTGAAAAATCTTCCACTCCGACTTAGGAAAGTCGGAATCCCGGAAAGTCGGAGTCCCCAAGGGTACACTTTTCAAGTCTGTTATTTATTGTTTGAACTGGAAATACTGGCTCTCTTTTTTTATTATTTCCCAATGCAATACAAGCTTTTGTCGGTGCGCAGCAAAATGGCATTGCGAAGAATGGCAGGAGTGGCAAAAACTTCGCCGGGCAACTGATTTACAGCTTCAATCACCAGTTTGCGGCCTTCCCTGATTATTGTGGTTTCTCCTTTTGCCGAAGTGAAATAAATCCGGCCCGCTGCACCTACAGGCGATGAATAATGTTTGGCCTTCATCCGCTGCGAATAAAGCACAGAACCCGATTTGGCTTCAATGCACAGAAGATTATTTTGGGTGTCAACAGTGTAAATCAGGCCATTTTTAATCACAGGAGTGAGCAATTGCAGTACAGGCGTTTTGAGCCTCCACAACACATTGGTTCTGGCAATGTCGCCCTTTCCGTCAGGATTCACAGCAATTAGTTCAGTATATTTTTCGCCATCCGGGGAGTCAACAAATCCGGGGAAAAAGTAAACCAGCCCATTTTCTTCTATCGGCATGGCAATGGTCGAATCAATGCCCTGTACAATTCGCCAGATTTCCTGCCCGGTTTTCGGATCGAATGCCTGACAAATACCTGATCCGTTCGAAATCAGCATATCGCGGCCTTTAACTGTCACAATTAGAGGAGTAATGTAAGCTTTTTTGCCGATGGGCGTCAGCGGATCATAAACTTTGGTCGGTCGTTCGATGCGCCAGACAGTTCTACCTGTTCTTTTATCGAGTGCCACCAGGTACTGCACATCGGTTCCTTCCAGGTGCAGGATGAGCAGATTTTTGTAGAGGACTGGCGATGAACCTGGCCCCTGCACATGCTTGCAATTCAGGTCAGTCCGCTTCCAGGCCAGCTTCCCATCGGCAGTTTTCAGGCAGGCAGTTCCATAGGTGCCAAAATGAATGTACACAAAACCGTCTTCGATGCATGGAGTTGGTGTGGCATAAGTATTTATCGAATGTTTCGACTCCAGCGAATCGGGCGAAAACAACAGAATATCGTGAATTATTCTTCCGGTTTTGAAATCGAGGCAGACGACCTTCATGTTTTTGCCATCTTCAGTTGCTGTAGTTAACCAAATCTGATCTCCCAAAACAACAGGCGACGACCATCCTTTGCCTGTGAGGTCAGTTCTCCATTTGATGTTGTTGCTAATGCCCCAAGTTACCGGCGGATTGGTCGCTTCCGAAATGCCATTCAGGTTACTTCCCCTGAAATGCGTCCAGTTAGCCTGTTGTGCATTAATATTTAAGACAATGAGAAAAGCGGGCACGACAAAGAAAAGGACAAATCGCTGTTTCATGGACGCAGGTTTTATGTTGAAGGTTAATTTTATAGTTCCGGATATTGCGAGTGGAACAGTAAAAATAGTTTAAAAATCTTTCAATCTGACCACTCTTCCCGAATTTGCCGATTCGTAAGCTGCCCAAACCAGACGGACTGTTTCGAAATTGTCGTCGCCGGTGTTTTCGGCTTTGCCGCTTCCGAGCATATCGTCCAGAATATTTTGGTTGATGTCAACAATACTGGGCGGTTCTGGTTTTAACCGGTCGGTCTGCCAGGGATACACACGCATAGGAACTATTTCTTTGGTCGTTCCTGATGGAGTAGTCACGCTAAGTTCGAATCCGGCATCCAGACGAATACTGCCTCTGTCGCCTTCGATGAGCATAGTGGTTTGCGGAAATATTTCATTTTCGAGCGGCGAACTGAACGAAATCTTCTGGATACAAACTGTGCCGCATGCCATTTTCAGGATGGAAGTTGTAACATCCTCACCTTTAATGGACGGATTGACGGTCTGCTTTTCGCAGTATATGGTTTCGGCTTCACCAAACAGGTAGCGAAGCACATCGAACTGGTGAGAGCCCTGGTCGGTGAGGGCAAATTCCCGGAGTTCGGCCAAAAAGGGCTGGGTTTCGAAAACCGGGAAGGCGGTGACGAAAGCCGTTTCACAGCGAAATGCTTTACCGATAACTCCTGAATCGAGTATTTTTTTTACCAGGCGAAACTGCGGTTGCCAGCGGTAATTTTCGTGGACGTAGAACCTCACCCCTGCCTCTTTGGTGGCCTTTATCATCCGTTTGGCAGCATCGTAGCCCGGAGCCAATGGTTTCTGGCAAATTACATTCAGTCCGTATTTGGCTCCCAGCAAGGTGAATTTCTCATGGGTGTCAACATCAGTGATGATGTCTATAAAATCAAGTTCTTCGTGTTTGAGCAGTTCTTCAGCATCATCATAAACACGCGGAACGCCGAACCGTTTTGCTAATTCTTCTGCCTTCGT
>DMSQ01000071.1 GCA_003457135.1 Prolixibacteraceae bacterium | reverse complement strand
TTGTATGGGTTGATTTTTTTCATGCCAGGCGGTTTGTGAGATTGTCGGTTGTTGGTTTTGGTATTTCTGTTTCCTTTCAATTTATAAGAAAGGCTGCTGGTTTCGGTTAATAAATCAGCAGCCTTTTTGAATCTAATACTTTGGGTAATTAACTATAAATCCGGTCGTATGAACGCTTTTCGCCTCATTTAGTAAAATCAAAACAGGTCTCATTTTTTTGCTGGTGCTGCAGCTTTACGCGCTGCTACTTCTGCTTTGTGTTTTTCCATATAGTCAAATAAGACTTTTTTATCCATGGGTAGATTGGGATAAACATTTATCCATTCAACAAAAGCCTTTTCAAAATCTTCAGGCGTTACATCAACAAACCTCTCGTTGTCGTATTTAAATTTTTGGGTCTTGATGCAAAAAAAATTGAATTCGTCGTGCAATGCCGTATACTCACCAGATATTACACATTCTTCCACGAGATGTGGAGGAATAAAAGTCACGCCATGTATTTTAGCCAGTACCACATCTCCAGGCAATACGGTTACCCGCCCAATACGAATAGGAGCGTTTACTGTAGTTAGCATCATCTGTTTAATTGCAGAAGGATCTGATCCTCTGATCCAGCCATTGAACCCTTCAATTTCGCTAAGGCCTTCCACATCTCTGACAGATCCGTTAAAGATTATCCCTCTTTTACCGTTTTTATATATTGCATTACCAAGATTATCTCCAATCAGGGTTCCATCTTCAATTTTAACGTAGCTATCAGCCACATAAACATCGCCGTTACTTAAAGCATTAATTGGTGCATAGTTCGTTACGGGTGAAGTAAGATTTTCTTTTTTCCCCTGAGCTTGCACGTAGTTATCATAGTCTTTTCTGAGTGGCATGAATTGACCTGTAACAACACGGCCAGTCATAACTTTCTCAGGGTGGATAATCTGCCAACCATTTTCAAACGTACTGGAAAAGTTTTCGAACTGATTTTCATATCCTTTACTTTCCAAAAAACCCCAGACTTCTTCCATTGATAAATTTTTTAATCTTTCAAGGAGTTTATCTGATACTTTAGGTCTTCCGTCAGGTGTACGCTCCCCAGTCCATTCAGAAGTTAATGCTTTAATGGCATCGGACGACCATTTTACACTTTGAGAATTAGCAAATAGACCGACTAAAACAAAAGCTATAATTAAAATTGTTTGTTTTTTCATGATATTAAAGGATTAAAATAAATAATAGAAAATTCTTAGACATGTTTTCAATTTAAAAGTAGTCAGTTCTAGTTAATCGCTCTAATTTTGATCACTATTTTTTTAACTACATTATCACCACTAATCTTAATACCAGGACGATGAACATCCTTCGGAGTAAAGATAAAGAATGTTCCAGGCTCACCGATGTAAAACTTCCCATCAGCATCGTAAAATGCCGCATCTTTTTTACTGTCATAAGCTTCGGTCACTTCAGCCGTTGAAAGTGGAGAAACACCCATACTCGCCTTCCCTTTTATTATGTACTGAAGATCATTGAAATTTTTATGAGACTCCCATTTAACTTTATCAATCTCTGGTGCGGGTGCTTCACTATCAGTCGCGATTACATTTCCCTCATCGATGACATATCTGCCTGGTGTAATTTTATCGAGATCATTTGCTTTTAACCATTCAAATGTTTTATCCCACCAAATCTTATTCGCATGATACTGCCGCTCAAATTCCTGATCATTAGTAGATTCATGAGGTTTTAGTTTCAAACCGTTTAACCATTCCTGGCTCTTATACCATTTAGCAACTTCTTTCTTATTCAATGAACTGACCGCCTGAGATAAACAACTAATACTTATAAGAAAAGCTGATATAAATATTATTGCTCTGAATCCTGTATTGAGTAATTTTTCCATTTTATAACAATTTAGTAAAATTAATGTTAACAGCTTCAAGATTAGATCTTGGGATTGGAGCTGTTAACATATTTGAAAACTTTTTTTGTAAAAATCATACAATAATTAATAATCAGGATTCTGTATGAAATCAGCCTTATTCGTCAGACGGTCCAGAAAACTACTTGGGATTGGTCGCACCAGATGCTTAACTAATATCCGACTACGCCCTGCCGGATTATATAGCTTAACCCTTTCAATTAGCTTTCCTGTACGTTTCAAATCTATCCAACGATACCTTTCGGCACCCAACTCTAAAGCACGTTCATCTAAAATAAAATCAATACTCAAGTCGTTCACAGTAGCCATCATATCAGCAATATGACCAGGCTTGGCAGCACGTTTTCTCACTTCATTGATGTATGGCAGAGCCTCAGCAGCTTTACCCGGTTGCATATATAGAGCTTCACAAGCAATCAAATACATTTCTGCAAGGCGGATTTCAAATACGTCCCTTGTGCCTGTACCTGAATTTATAGCGTCCCTGTACTTGTCATGGTACTTTGTTGTTGTCGGATAAATCTGAAGTGCTCCATAAGTGTTTTCGCCATTATAATAAGCAGTAATATCTATTATTTTATAGGGTTTGGAAGCTCTTAACGCTGCAGAAGCAACATAGGGAACAACAATATAAGCTGTATCACCAAGATTCATTCCTGCGGGCATTGTTTTTGCATAATTAGCTTTATAAGCCTCTAACCATACTGCATCGTAACGAGAATCTCTCCAACGATTGGCCTGCATTAGATCCAAATACCATCTGGTTGCCATAAAACGTGGATAAGGTCTGCTATATTCAAGGGCTCGTTGCATTCCAGGCTGGAGATCATAACGTGGAGTAAAGTATAAACACAAAGCATTAGGTGGGTCGTTTATTCTTAGGTTCCGGGAAAATTGAATAGCCCATATTATCTCATTGTTAACCTGGTTGTCCTGATTCCATAATTGGGCAAAAGTTGGTTGCAATGCAAAAGTGTAACCGCCGTCGCTTATGACTGTTTTAGCATATGCTTCTGCCTTTGGATAATTTTTAATCCAAAGATAAACCCTTGCCAACATAGCTTGTGCAGCTGGTTTTGTTGTTCGTCCAACATCGGCCTGAGTTTTGGGAAGTAAGGTTTCGGCCTTTAGTAGGTCTGCAATAACCTGAGCATAAACCTCAACTTCTGTTGCACGGCTTGCAGTGGTTTGAACCGTCGTGACCTCTTCCGTTACCAGAGGTACACCACCGAAGTTCATTACCAGAATACTGTAATACCAGGCACGTAAAAAGTAAGCTTCTGCAACCTTTATATCTATTTCTGCCTGAGTCATGCCAGTAATATTATTAGTAGACCGGGAAATTGCAGTATTACACGCAGCTATTCCCAAATAATAAGTAGACCACAAACTATAAATTTTAGCGTTGGAAGCCTGAAGCTCTGGAAGGTAAGAATTGAATTCATTTCCTTCAGCGTCAGAAGCATTCGTCCAGAGGTCAGTTCCATATTCCATTAAGCAAAAACCTCCCCCAGTAATCTGGGAACGTGTATTTGTATAGCAAGCGTTAATTAGGTCGAGGTACCCTTGTTTTAAATTATAATAACCATCAGCAACAGGTTCACGTAAATTTACTTCATCAAGTTGTTTAGTGCATCCCTGAAACAAGGATGAGACAACCGTGCTGAATATAAATAGTAAAAGTAATATTGACTTTTTCATATTTTTGATTTTAAAGATTAGAAAACAAGATTAACACCCATAACAATCTTTCTGGTTGCTGGATATGTAGTCACAGTAGTGCCTGACCAATCAGGTTTCATATGGAACTTAGCCAACTCTGACGCAGTCCAGTAAAAAAGATTCTCCCCAGATAAAAAGACCCTTGCTTTGTTAATATTTAACTTGCTGGTAATTGTTTTAGGTAAAGTATAACCTAGGGAAACCATAGAAATATTTATATGGCTGGCATCACGGTAGGTCAAAGTACTTCCATAAAGACCACTTCCTTCGTATAATTGGTTAGGTCGTGGATAGGCGTTTGTCGGATTGGTAGGTGTCCAATAGTCAAAGATTATCTTGTTATAGCGCTTCTTAGAGAAGGGACCGAACTGACCAACTGAAGTCATGCCACCCATACGCAAATAGGTAGAAAATGCAAAATCCCAACCTTTATATGTAAATTGGTTACTAATGTTGGCTACAAAATCTGGCTCATTGTCGCCAAGAATCTGCAAGTCAGAAGAGTTGTACTTACCGTCGGTGTTCACATCATCAAGCTTAATCTGGCCGACTTTTTCTCCGTATTTAGCTGCATCAGCTTCTTCACCCAATTGCCAGATACCCACCTTTTTGTAATCGTAGTACACGTTAATCGGATGTCCAATAAACCATTGGTTACCAATATCATCTACTTTTCCCTGGTATAATTCTACAATTTTAGTATTGTTAGAGTAAAACGATATATCGGTACTCCATCTAAAATTATTTTTATCAATATTCACCGTATGCAGACCTATTTCAATACCTTTATTGTTGGTTTTTCCAACGTTTTCCAACACTTGGTCGAAACCGGTGGTTATTGGCAGCTTGCGGTACATCAACAAGTCGTAAGTATTTGTATTATACAACTCAAGGCTACCTGTTATCCTTTGGTTCAATAATCCAAAATCGAGACCAAAGTTGAACACGGCAGTACTTTCCCATTTCAGATTCTTATTGGCCAGATTGGCTGGACGATATCCAAAACCAAAAGCTTCATTCCACGCATATGTAGTTCTGGCCAAACCTCCCTGAGTTTGATATGGGCTGATAGCCTGGTTACCGGTTACTCCATAGCCGAGTCGAATTTTCAGGTCTGACAGCCATTCTTTGGTCCCTGCCATAAATTTTTCTTCCGTAATCCTATAAGCAGTAGAAATAGATGGGAAATATCCCCATTTATGGCCGGGGGCAAATTGCGAGGCCCCATCAGCTCGCAACGACATGGTTATCAGATACTTACTTTTGTAATCATAATTTAAACGTCCCACATACGAAAGCAGAACCCATTCAGCATGACCCGAACTTACTCCGGTTACCGTATTGGCAGTACCAATATTGTAATAACGAGAAGCTTCGTAAGGCAAATCCATAACGCTGGCTCCGGAAGCATCATCTGTTGATATCTGATATCCCTGAACTGCAGTCAGCATAATATGATGGGACTCATTAAATATTTTATTATAGGTAAGAGTACTTTCGTAAATTGAAAAGTTGTTAATAGCGTTGGCAACGCTTGCAGTAGGCAATCCCTTGTTACGGGCAATAGAATAATATCCTGAGGATTCATTGGTAGTTCCCAATTTGAAGTTGTACCCCAAACTAATTCGATAAGTCAGTGATGGTGTAATTTTTGCCTGACCATAGGCATTTATGAAAGCGGACCAGGTTTTCGCATCATAACGATACGAGTCATACCAATAATCGACCATGGGATTTATTTCATAACTGTCGGCCATGGTAGCAAACATGATTTCACCATTTGTGTCCCTGACCTGACCCAGTGGGTTCCCGTTAATAGCATAATTAAACGCCGAGGGATTACTTTTTCGATTATTTTCAGTTTTTGCTAACTGAATGGAAGTACCTGTAGTTATTTTATCGGAGAGCTTAATATCTAGGTTAGTACTTAAAGTGAAACGACTGAAAACATCTCCAGGCATAAGTCCCTCTTGCTTGAAATAGTTTCCTGCAAAGTTGTATTGTATGGCTTCAGAACCCCCATTAACGGTCAATTGATGCTTCTGCTGAAAACCATTCTGCAAAAGCATGCCAAGATAATCCTGTCCTGCTCCACCTGATTGTACTGTTGGCAATTCTATGGCATCAAATATAATTGCGTCATATGTTGGATTGGTGTCAGTGTAAGGATAGCCCCCTTGAGCGCGATAGGCTTCTCTAGTCCACTCAGCATACTGTGATCCATTTGCCATTGGTATTCTTCCAAACATTACCTCTGGACCTGCTGAGCTTTCCAGCATAAATGTAGGTTTACTTACATTCCCTCGTTTAGTCGTGATGATAATAACACCATTGGCCCCGCGGGATCCATAGATAGCAGTAGACGATGCATCCTTCAGTACATCTATAGATTTTACATCAAATGGGTTGAGGTCATTCAGGCTACCGTAAAATGGCATTCCATCTACAATAGTTAGGGGATCATTAGATGCTGTGAATGAACGCTTTCCACGAAGGAGTATTGTAGATCCAGCTCCAGGCGTTGATCCAGAAGATACTATATCCAAACCGGGAATTGCACCAACCAGGGCCTGATCAATTCGCGACACTGCTCTGTCAGCAAATTTCTTATCTGAAATAGAAGAAATAGAGCCAGTTACATCTTTCCTCTTAACTGTTCCATACCCAATTGCCACTACCTCTTCAATACGAATGTTTTCTTCGACTAGAGTGACATTAATATTTTTTTTATCTCCAACTGCAACTTCCTGCATTTTCATTCCTATGAAGGAAAACACTAAAATAGCATCATTGGGAATTTTAGATAAAGTAAAGTTGCCTTCAAAATCAGTAATAATACCGATTGAAGTGCCTTTAATAGTGACTGTAACTCCAGGCAGCGGAGATCCACTGGCATCAGTTACTTTTCCTGAAATTCTCACCGGAGTTTGCTCATTCGCCAATGCCAAAGGGGCAATCACAATTTTACGGTCAGTTACCTGATATTCCACTTGTTGATCTTTAAAAATATCAACCAGTATATCTTTAATTTTCTCATTGTTTGCGTTAACCGAAATGATACGGTCAACATCAATCAGTTGGTTGTTGTAGATAAAGAAAAATTCCGAACTGTTTTCAATTTTCAGAAGTACATCTTTAATTTGTACATTCTTCATGTTCAGACTTATCCTCATGTTCTGCGAATAACTTTCGCCCGCCATTAGGCTTAGAGTCGAAATCAGGAAGATTAGTGTTGTTAATTTCATAGCAAATAATGCTTTTTTCAGGACGTACCTAAAGTGGTTTATCCCATTCTTACTGTTTTTTTTCATAGATTTGGATGTTTTTAGATTATTAAATCAATAAAACCCTGCTTTGCAGGTAAATGAACAGGGAAGTGGGCCAACACTTTCCTGTTTTTCTCTTTCCTCATAGGCAAAAAACTAATAAATTTTAAATTTTACTTTTTAGGATTATCTTTCTTTTTGAAATTGAATTATCTGACTGTTTTTGATTCGGCAATATATTATATGTCATTGGAGATGTAAGGCTTAAAATATTCAAAATCTGTTCCAGTGATTCATCGATAAACGTACCTGTAAACCTATAATTTTCAAGCCTTATATCAGAAATTACGATTTCGACATTGTACCATTTCTCAAGCTTTTTTACCACTGTCTGGATCGGATCTCCGTAGAACACAATACGTCCGTTAACCCAGGCCGTGTATTTGTACAAATCCGCAACATCCGACTTGGACAAGGTACGATCTGATATTTTTAAGGTTGCCACCTGATTGGGCACAAGATCCATCAGGTCTTTGCTTTGTTTTTCCAAATTATCCTGAAGCAACACACTTCCCTCAACCAGTGCAATTTGAACCGAAGGATTATCAGAGTATGCGTCCACGTTAAATGTAGTTCCGAGAACTTTAATGTTCAGTTGGCTGATTTGGACAATAAAGGGTAGCTTCTTATTTTTTGTAACCTCAAAATATCCCTCGCCATCCAGAATGACTTTCCGCTGTTCCTGATTGTCGAATGTTTGCGGAAAGCGAAGTTTACTACCTGAATTTAGAAAAACGGTTGTCCCATCAGCCAATTCAATTTTTGCCTGTGTTCCATATGCGACTTTAATTTCCTGGTAAACCGGCAGGATCAAATTATTGGTAAGAATACGATCATTCTTTCCTTTATTCAGATAACTATAGATTCCGGATAAGAGAAAAGATAAAACCAAAACTGCAGCAATCTGAACAGCCAGGTTGATCCATCTCTTTGAGGAGGAATAAATGCCTGCCTTCTTTTTGATGGTTTTTTTAGCTTTCATTTGGTCTATGGCATGAGGCATTTTCATCGAACCGGATTGAGCCCAAATAGAAATAAAGTCATTGTATTCCTGAAAGTTTTCGCGGCTTGCTAATTTCCATTTTTCGAGTTCAGAAGATTCTGCTTCACTAAGCGATTCTGTAAAGAATTTGGCAATTATGGAATGTATATTTTCGGAAATAGGATTCATCGTTTCATCGTGTTACAAATACCTGACGAATCCGGATGGGTAAAACCCTACATGGAAATGAAAAAAAAAGGTAGCGCTACAAAATACAATTAATAAAGAGCCATTTACAGACTACGTAAAAGCTCCTGAAGTTATCGCAGAGAAGAAATCCTAAGTTTTTTCAGACGCTTCAAGAACAATGAGAATAAAACTGAGCCACCACCATTTTGTTTTTTATCATGAACTGGCGGAAGAAATTCTACAAGTTCTACTCTCAGGAGTTTTAATGATCGACCAATCAGTGCTTCAACCCCCTTGACTGAGATCTCCATTCTTTGAGCAATTTCTTTATTTACGTAACCGTCAAATCTGCTCATCTCAAAAGCGATTCTGCATCGTTCCGGCAATTTAAGGATGGATTGCAGTAACTTTTCTTCGAATTCGTTTTTCGAAATTTGTTCTTCTGTCGTATTAGCTGATACTTCTGATCGGAGGTTCAGGTAAGCTTTTGAGTTTGCTTTCTCCTTCCGTAAATAATCAATGCATTGATTCCGAATCATCCCCATCAGATATGACAAAAGATTATCAACTTGGATTAAGTTTTTTCGCTTTTCCCAAAGTTTTAAAAAAACTTCCTGAACGATACTTTCTGCAATATCCTGATCTTTGACAAACGACCAGGAAAAACGGCTCAAAGAAATATAGTATTCGTTAAAAATGAAATCAAACGCCCGTGTATTTCCCTTTTGGAGTTCATTCAGGATGAATTGTGGATTAGCTTCTTTATCTTGAAACAAATTTATCATACTCGTCAAAATCCTTTGTTCAAAGATATTTATTTATTCCTTTCATTACTCCGTCGCATTTTCAACCTTTCCCTGAAATGGTCGCTTCCCTAAAGAATCAATCCTCCATGATCGTAAGTGAGCATATAGGTGGTGTCATTGGACTGGTAATTTTTGGAAAATTGGCCCCAAGTCGTCTGGCTGAAAAAGATGAACAGAAATGAAACGAACAGAAATTGAGCTGGTTTTTTCATCAACTAAAGTTTATTTGTCGTCAAAATCACAGGAACCACCTAAAGATTGATGCTACTCAGAAAATATTTTTCTTGCCACAAAGACACGAAGTCACAAAGTTTCACTAAGTTTATACTACATACAATCAGCGTTTTGTGCTCATTTGTGTCTTGGTGGCTTTTTTTGTTTTTTTGCTTTTATGATTCAATATTTACATTTTCTTACTTTGGCGGTTTGCTCCTCCACCAACTGGCCAGGGCCGAACCGGTCACATTCATGAGTGGGCCAAATATGGCAGGTGCGAGCCCGACGGTGGCAATTTTCCCCATCTGAAGCGCTAAACCAGATGC
>DMSQ01000037.1 GCA_003457135.1 Prolixibacteraceae bacterium | reverse complement strand
AAAAATAAATTATATTCGGATGAAATTATTCTATTGATTCAACACCTAATTCCTGGTATTGCGAATACAATAGATTAATATTTTGTACTTTTATTCCAAATTCAAAAACCATCAGCTATGATACAGAAAGAAGTATTGGAAGCAATGAATGATCAGATTAATGCTGAGACTTATTCGGCATTCATGTATCTTTCAATGTCAGCATATTTTGAAAACATGGGACTTTCGGGTTTTGCCAACTGGATGAAAATTCAGTATCAGGAAGAATCGGCCCATGCCATCAAATTTTTCAATTATTTGACCGAACGGGGTGGCAAGGTTGTTTTAAAAGCAATTGATCAGGTTCCGGTTGATTTTGATGGGGTAGTTGATGTTTTTGAGAAAACACTTACCCACGAAATCCATGTTACTTCATTGATCAACAATCTGGTTGAAGTTTCGATCAAGGCCAAAGACCATGCCTCACAAAGCTTCCTGAAATGGTTTATTGACGAGCAGGTTGAAGAAGAAGCCAATGTGGAGAAAATTCTGGCAACACTCAAACTCATCAACGGACAAGGTAATGGCATTTTTATGATGGACCGTGAATTAGGCCAGCGAGTCTTTGTTGATCCGAATGCGGCAGTTTAAATTTTTTCAAAATATATTTTGTGAAAAAGCTGCCGTGAGGTGGCTTTTTTTGTTAATACATGTCAATCATGAATGCAGAAATTGAAAAAGCCTTTACCGATTTTTTTGAAATATGCAAAACGAACATTCCTAAAAAGGAACATCCTAAAATTAAGGATGCTTTTTCGATGGTTCAGGAGGTGTTTGGAGATCAATGCTGGGACTCAGGAGAGAATATTGTTGTTCATTCGCTGGAAGTGGCCCAGGTTGTTGTTCAGGAAGTTGGTTTGGGGATAGATTCGGTAATTGCCGCGCTTCTGCATAATGTCTATTACCAGGAATCTACAACTAAACTGGTTGAACCCAGGTTTGGCCGATTGGTAAGCTCGATACTCGAAGGTATGGCCAAAATCAATGCCATGGGAACCGATACCGTTGAGCTGCATTCCGAAAATTACCGCAAACTAATGCTGGCCATGGCTGGCGATGTGCGGGTAATCCTGGTAAAAATTGCTGACCGTCTTCAGGTGATGCGCCACCTTGACTCTCAACCGGAATCAGTGAGGACTAAAATTTCAATCGAAACTTCCTATTTATATGCTCCGCTTGCACACCGTTTGGGCTTGTATTACATCAATTCCGAATTGCTCGATTTATGCCTGAAGTATCAGAATCCGGAAGCATATCATGCGATTTCGCTCCGGCTAAAAGAAACCGACCGTGAACGGGCCAATTTTGTGGCTGAATTTGTAAAACCGATTGAAGCAAAGCTGAATTTACGTGGATTTTCATTCGAAATGAAAGCACGTACCAAATCAATCAATTCGATTTGGCGCAAAATGCAGACGCAGAAAGTGGAGTTCGATGAGGTGATGGATTTGTTTGCCATCCGGGTCATCCTGAATTCGGAACTCGCCAACGAAAAATCTGATTGCTGGCAGGTTTATTCTATCGTTACCGAAGAATACCAGTCGAACCCAAAACGTATGCGCGACTGGATCACTATTCCGAAATCAAATGGTTACGAGTCATTACATGCCACCGTACTGGGGCCTCATGGCAAATGGGTCGAAGTTCAGATACGGACCAGGCGGATGGACGAAATAGCAGAAAAAGGCTTGGCTGCCCATTGGAAATATAAAGGAGGTTCAGGAACTTCGGATATGGAGAAATGGCTGGCCAATGTGCGCGAAATTTTGGAGAATCCCGAGCTGAACATGGTTGATTTCATTGATGATTTCAAGATGAATGTGTATGCCGACGAAATTTTTGTATTTACACCCAAAGGCGATTTAAAAAAATTGGCAGCAGGCGCAACCTTGCTCGATTTTGCCTACGAAGTGCATTCCGGTGTTGGCGATCGGTGTGTGGGCGGAAAGGTCAACGGGAAAAATGTTACCCTGAGACACAAACTTCACAATGGCGACCAGATTTCGGTTGACACGGCTAATCACCAACGGCCCAAATTGGATTGGCTCGATTTTGTGGTGACCAGCAAAGCCAAAACCAGGATCAAAACCAGTCTGAACGAGGAAGTTAAAAAGGAAGCAGAGAATGGAAAAGAAATTTTACTCCGGAAAATTAAAAACTGGAAGATTGAATATAACGACGAAAGCATCAGAAAGCTTCTGAAATATTACAAACTGAAATTAGCCCAGGATTTGTATTACAATATTTCGATCGGCAAAATTGATACTTTGGAAATCAAGGATTTATTGGTCGAAAAGAAGGAAGAGTCGGCCAAACAACTGATTACTGAAATATTATCCAAAGAAAAGGTTCAGGATCTGGAATTTTCGGGCGGCGACGATTATCTGGTGATTGACAACAACCTGAAAAATGTTATTTATAAGCTGGCTCCGTGCTGCAATCCGATTTTTGGTGACGAGATTTTCGGATTTGTGACCATTAGCGAAGGCATAAAAATTCATCGGACAAGCTGTCCGAATGCGCCTCAGATGATCGAACGTTATCCTTACCGGTTCATAAAAGCTAAATGGCAGGATACTAAAAAGAAATCATCATTTCAGGCTACTATCCGTATTTCAGGAACTGATGAATTGGGAATTGTCGGGCAAATATCACATGTGATTTCCAAAGATATTTTCGTACAGATGCGCTCCATCAATATTGATTCCAATAACGGAGCTTTCGACGGCACCTTGAGGGTATTTGTAAACGGGCTTGAGCACCTTGACTTTTTGATGAATAAACTAAAAAGCATCAAAGGGGTTATAGCTGTAACACGGGCTGACTGATAATCAGGAAAAAGTCATTAGAAAAAGGGAAAAGGGAAAGTGATCAGTCTCAGTAATCAATGCTCAGAGAAGGTTATCAGTGGTCAAAATTGCTCCAGAGGAGCAGAATATTTAGTGTGCCGGGCATGCTGTTAATCTAAAGGGTGCAAGTCCTGAAGGAGCCGTAATGACCGGAATCCTATAGCCGAAAGCAAGGGTGTCCCGGGAGACTGGGAATCTGAAGGCAGCCGTAGGCAAAAGTTTGACAAGACGAACAGAAACCGGATATAAG
>DMSQ01000025.1 GCA_003457135.1 Prolixibacteraceae bacterium | reverse complement strand
GCCGGAAACTGGACAATCAATCCTGGGGCTGTAACAGGTTCAACTACCAGTACTACAATATCAGGCCTTGTAGCCGGTACATATCACTTTACCGTTACAAATGCAGCCGTATGTACTTCTATACCTTCTGCTAATGTGGTCATCACTGCAGTTCCTGAAGCACCGGCAGCACCAATAGTTGGCACTATTACACATCCTACTTGTGTCCTGGTAACCGGAAGTGTAGTATTAAGCGGATTGCCTGCCGGAAACTGGACAATCAATCCGGGATCTGTAACAGGTTCAACTACCAGTACTACCATATCAGGTCTTGTAGCCGGAACATATCACTTTACTGTTACAAATGCAGCTGTATGTGCTTCTTTAGCGTCTGCTAATGTGGTAATCGCTGTAGCTCCTGAAGTACCGGCTGCAATTGCTGGAGCTGATAGGACTATCTGTCTGAATTCAAACACCCAAATTGGTGCGTCCGCTGTAAATGGAAATACCTACAAATGGAGTTCTGTACCTGCCGGTTTTACTTCGACCTTAGCCAACCCGACTGTAAAACCGTTGTTAACTACAATTTATACAGTTGTAGAGACCAACTCCGCCAGCAACTGTCAGAACACAAACTCGGTAACTGTTTCGCTTTACACCGCTCCTGACATTAAAACTCAACCTGCTGATCAAACAGTTTGCATTGATGAATCAGTAAGTTTTGGAGTAACTGCTTCAGGAGCAGATCTTACCTATCAGTGGAGAAAGGGAACTTTGGCCTTGACTAACGGAGGAAATATTTCAGGTGCAACTTCAGCTATGCTGACAATTAATCATGTAAATGTCTCCGATGCAGCATCAAACTATAATGTTTTGATCGCGGGAGCATGTTCTGCATTTGAAACTTCAAAAAATGTTACTTTAACAGTTAACAAAGTCCCAAGTATTTCTACCTCTGTTTGCGTTGGAAGTTCAGTGAATTTTTCAGCGTCGTCAACGGGAGCAGGTGTTACCTATCAATGGAGAAAGGGTGACATTAACTTAGCCGATGGAGGGAATATTTCAGGGACAACTTCTGCCACACTTTCAATCAATCCTGTAAATATCTCTGATGCTTCACCTAACTATAATGTTATTATCAATGGATTGTGCTCTCCAGGAGGCACTCCACTGAATATCGGATTATTAGTTAACTCAACCCTGAATATTGTATCAGAACCTACCAATCAAGTAGTTTGTGTGGATAATTCTGCAACTTTTTCAGTGGGAACAACAGGATCTGCACTTACCTACCAGTGGCGAAAAGGAACAATATCCCTGATCAACGGAGGGAATATTTCAGGGGCAACTTCTGCTACCCTTACAATTAATCCGGTGAATGCCGCTGATGTGGCATCAGATTATAATGTTGTTGTCACCGGACCATGTTCACCAATAGCTACCTCTAAAAATGTTTCGCTTTCACTATGTATTCCAACACCAAATAATTCCATTGGTGCAGGAGATGCAGAAAATACCGTTACCATTTATCCAAATCCTTTTACATCTTCAATAGATATCAAGGTTAATGACGTATCTAAAATTAAAGGCTATGAATTGAAGATATACAATATTCTGGGAGAAGTAGTTATTAATATACCTATTACAAAAGATATAACTACTCTTAAAACTGGTAATCTATCTCCAGGTATTTATTTGTACGAGGTGAATAGTAACAACAAAACTATTCAAACTGGCAAATTGATTTCGGGAAAGTAAATATTGTGTCGCCCTAAAAAAGCGATCCAGATTTTAAAAGGACAAAAATAATAGTTTAACAGATGGTTTCAAGGCTAGCCTTGAAACCATCTGTTTTTTTACGGGCAACGAGGGGTAAATTGTCTTGAGTTTTCAACTCATAAAAAAGTGCGTCACAGACGCCAAACAAACAACCCCTCGTTTCTGCTAGCGCTCAAACGAGAAGGGGCAGACAGGGGGAAAGTTGTCTGAATTGCGTTGAAAAACTGTTACTTTTTTTCACCAACCGGTATTACCCCCAGTTGAACTAGCAATCCGAATGTGTCTCTAACAACCCAGTCTTCAACTATTTTGCCTCTTTCAAGTCGGTGGGTTATATACCCCAATATATTGACCTTTTTTCCGGTTGGTGGTATCTTACCAAACTGTCCTTGTTGTGTCCCTGTTAGAGTAAAGCGAACCACAACTTTATCATTCTCTGCGACTATATCGTCAATTTGGAAATGTATATCGGGAAATGCTACTGAAAGTTCACGCATACGATTAATATTCCCTTGAGCACCGTCTTTAAGGTCTGCAGGATTTGATTTATCGTGATGTACCCAATTATCAGCGTGAGTTTGGCGTACAATGTCGAAGTTTTTCTTGTTCCAACCTTCTTCATAAAAAAGTTGAACTACTTGTTTATTTGCTTCTTGCGTGTTCATGTTGTTTGTTGGTTTATTAGTTAATAAAAGTGACGAAACGGAAAGAATAGTCCATGCAATTTGGATATACCAAATAGCTGAGTTTCTCTTATATATTATAAGATGCCAAACAAACATTACCGGCCAATACCACAAAGCCCACCAAGCCAAAACATTTGAGTGCATGAATGCCATGATAGCCAGAAATAGTGTCATTGCGTTTGACCCTAATAAAATACTTGCCTGAAATGAGGTAAGTTTAGAAAATCCTATTTTCTTTTCATCATCAGTAATCAATGGTTTGAGGTAATATCCGGTAGATTTAGCTAATAAGTCCAGTGAAGTCAAAGGCTTAAATATTTCAACTAAAACCATCAGAATACCCAAAGTTCCTATCAAAAGGAAGATGGTTAATGCCATAATGTCGAAATTACTCATGTGGTTACGGTTTAAATTATTCCTTGCAAAAATAGGATATCTTTAGTACATTGTACTATATTTGTAAAAAATATTTTATGCTGTCAAAAAAGATGATTGCATCAGAAAGCGTAAAGCTGTTCAATAAGCATGGACTGAACAATGTTGGTGTCAGAGATATTTCAAAGCATCTGAACATTAGTCCGGGAAACTTGTCTTATCATTTTCCGAAAAAGGAAAATCTGATAATCTTTATTAGCGAACAATTGATGAAATTGAATTCGGAAGCATTTGGTGTTTATAGGAAAATTGAAAACCCAAGCCTATTTGAGTTTTTGAAATTGATTAAACAATTGCATTTGAACTTTTATGTATTCAGAGGTGTAGTTCAAGATTTTGCTGAAGTCAGTAGAATATTTGAACGGGAGAATTACAGATATGAGGAAGTTGAGAAACAGCGAGAATTAATTTATCTTGACTTGCTGTCCTGCTTGGAAAAAACAGGGGAGCTGAATTTATCCGGTGATGACATGAAGTTCCTTATTTCCTCTATTAAATTTTTTACTCGCTTTTGGATTGTGGAAGCATTCGTCAGCTTTAAAGGTAAGTCTAAGCTAGAAACTGTCGGCTATTACTTAAAAATGTTTTGTAAGCAATTGTCATTGTTTGCCAGTTCTAAGGGTAATAAGTCTATTGAAAAATTCTTGTCAACCGAACTACAAAGGATGTAGTGGATCTATCTTTTAGCTTTCATGGAAGCCACCGATGACTTTATAAATTGTCTGGAAAAACTGTCTTGGTTATGCAATGACGCCCATGTCCGAATACCCGCCAAAACTCAAGTTGGAGAACGCATTTCAAATATAAACTATTCCTATGTTTAATTCAATTAAATTTAATCAAGATTTTCAATAGGTTACAAACAAACTGATCCGATGAACTTGAAGTCATCGGATCAGTTAAAATCAATCCTTCAGTAATTCAATCCTTCAGTCTATTGGTTCATTACCGGCGTAGTCCGTTTTCTCTCAACTGAGCGGGGCTGGTAGGCCAGCGTGTATTCGGAGTTGTATTCCGGATGTCCTTCCACCTCAAGCACAACCTTGAAACGGTCGGTACTCCATGCAGGCAGTTTGCAGCGAAAGGTTGGCCCGGTCTGGTTAATGTTGGCTTTCATCGGGCTGTAATCCCAACTTAGTACGATCAATTCTGAAGTTCCTGCAACCAGTTTAATTTTTACTTTTCCTGCTGGTATATCTTTTGGCAGATCGTTCAGCATCCACACGTCGGCAAAGAAGGTTTCGCCTTCATTCCATTTATATTTGGAGAATTTGGCGCTTGCCAAAACCGGTCGGCAGGCATTTTTCACGGCATAAAATCCGGGCTTCGGAATATTCGGATAGCTGATCAGGCTATTGTTGGCAGCAGTCGGCCAGGGTTCGTTGTAGCACCAGTTGGCAGCCATGGCGCAGTATGGTTTCTGGCGGCGTGCTTCTTCAAAAATACATTTATACCCTTCGCCCTGCATCAGTTGTCCGTTGGCAACCAATTCTTCGAGCGTATTAGAAACTCCGAAATAATCTTCAATAATATCCTGACATAACCAGGTATTTCCCACCCAGGCTTTATAAGCATGGTGGCTTTCCCAAGAGGCGCCCGGTTTGGGTGGCCAGAGTTCTTCTTTCGGGATGATGGT
>DMSQ01000012.1 GCA_003457135.1 Prolixibacteraceae bacterium | reverse complement strand
TATTTTTTTAATGGACACTCATGGGGTAGAGACGTAAAATTTTACGTCTCTACTTACGTCTCTACATGATTATCTGAAATATTTTAAACTATTCTCCTCCCTGATTCAGGTTAATGAAAATGCGTTTTTTTGTTCGGCTGACCGCTTTTGCCTTTTCTTCAAGTAAATCGTAGTCCGGCTTCTGGTTTTTGACAAACTCGTTAAAAGCTTCTTCCGATTGCCATTCATCAATCACCAGAAAAATTCCATCGCCATCACCGCTTTCCAATACATCAGTTCCCTGGTAATCCGACGATTTGCTGAAGAATTTCACCCAATCTCCTTTGGCATCATAAAAATGCTCAAACTTTTCGCGTTCCTTGAATTTTACTTTTAATTCCCAGATAACCTGAAACATAACCTGCTATTTTAATGGAATGCAAATGTGCGGAAAAAGTAATTCAGAATCAACAGGAAAGGTAAAGGCATTTACATAGAACTTATTGTCTTTTGTCTTTGTCATAGGACTTCGTTTCACGCCGTCCTATGCTTCTACATTTCGGAGCTTTGCCCCAACCAAGTCCTGAAAGGATGTCTTGTAACAGCACAGGGTGAAGCGCAGCGTAATCCTGTGAATCAGTTATAGCTTGTTCAGATTTCCATCAAACGAATATACTTTCCCTTTTATAGTAGCCATTTCAATCACCATCCCTCCATATTTGAGCGTACATTTCTGTCCTGCCTTTGATAAAACTTCCAGTTTCTGAAGCTTACCATTGCTCCAGTCAAATGACAGTTCGAAACCGTCACGGGCACAAACCCCAGCTATTTTTCCTGATGGCAAAGCATCGGGCAAAGCCGGAAGAATGGAAATTTCATTCTGTTGACTCTGAACCAGCATTTCTATCATTCCGGCAGGTGCACCAAAATTACCGTCAATCTGGAATGGCGGATGCGCATCAAACAGATTAGTGTAAGAACCACCGCCGCCAGTGTAAACGACATCGTCAATCTGTACCGGACGGAAAAGCAGTTTTATCATCTCATAAGCATGGTTACCATCGAGAAAGCGTGCCCAGAAGTTTATTTTCCATGCCAGACTCCATCCTGTTCCGTCGTCACCCCGATATATGAGCGACTGACGGGCTGCCTTCATCAATTCAGGAGTTTCTTTCCAGTTAATTTCGTTTCCCGGATGAACGCCCCACAAATGCGATACATGACGATGTTTATTGGCCGGATCGTCGCGATCTTCCATCCATTCCTGAAGTTGGCCATGTTTCCCGATTTGGTTGGGGGCAATCTTCGGAAGCATTTCTTTCAGCTTTTCCGCAAATGCCTGATCGGTTCCCAAAATGTCAGATGCCTCAATGCATGAACGAAACAATGACCTGATAATCTGGTGATCCATGGTTGGACCGGCAACTAAACCACCATTTTCAGGAGAATTTGAAGGTGTGCTGATGAGGTATCCTGATTTTGGATCTCTAATCAGGAATTGGGTAAAGAATTCTGCCGCTCCCTTCATCAGTGGGTAAGCTTTTTCAGCAAGGAATTGTTTATCCTGAGAAAACAGGTAATGTTCCCACAAATGTCGGCACAGCCAGGCGCCGCCGGTCACCCAAATTCCGTGGTTCGAATGGTTGATGGGAGCAGTACCACGCCAGATGTCGGTGTTGTGATGAAGTACCCAGCCCGGTGCGCTGTAATGTTCCCGGGCGACTATTTTTCCAGTTTCGGCGCAATCGGCAATCATGCTGTAAAGTGGTTCCTGACATTCTGCGAGATTAGCCACCTCAACCGGCCAGTAGTTCATTTCAGTGTTGATGTTTACGGTCCATTTGCTGTCCCATGCCGGAGCCAGTTGATCGTTCCAGATTCCCTGCAAATTAGCTGGCTGTGTTCCGGGGCGACTGCTCGAAATCAACAGATAACGTCCATATTGAATATACAAAGCCAGAAGTTGCGGATCATTTGCATCCTTCGAAAAAGCCACAATCCGTTCATTGGTAGGCAATTTTGCCCTTTCATTTTCAGCAAATTGGACATCAAAACGGTTGAATAGTTTCTGATAGTCGGCAATATGAACGTCGCGGATTTGTTCGTATTTTCTGTTATCAAGCTTGGCCAAAGTTTGCTGAACGGTTTGTTCCGGATTTCCGGTCACATCCTTGAAGTTGATGTAATTGGTAGCAACTGCCAAATAAATGGTGGCTGTTTTTGCTGCTGAAACCGAAAGCTGATTGCCAGTTGCAGAAACCGTTCCGTCGGAAACAACTTTTAGCGAAGCCACTCCCCGCAAAGCGCCGTCTTTTACCTGAACTTTCAAGGTTAAGCTGTTACCACTGGCTTCCAGAGTTTTAGTTTCATGAAGGGCATCAAAATCAAGTGTAAAATTTAAAGCCTTTTTTTGGTCGGCTGTTAATCGAATGGCAATGACCTGACCCGGATTTGAAGCCAAATACTCGCGGGTATAATTGATTCCGCCAGAATTATAGGAAACCTTATGAATGGCATTTGTCAGATTGAGTTCACGGTGGTAATTGGTAACTGAAGGCTGATTCGGGAAGTGAAGATTTAAATCTCCAAATGCCTGGTAAGTTTTTTGCTTAAGCGGCACACTCATAAATTCTGCCATGGCCAGTTCTTCGGCTTCTTTTTGTTTCCCGTCAAAAAGTAATTGCCTGATGGGTTCCAGATATTTTACTGCCCCTTTGTGCGCATAATCATTCGGCGCACCATTCCAAAGCGTTTCCTCATTGAACTGGATTCTATCGTTTTCAATACCGCCAAAAATCATGGCCCCCAGCCGTCCGTTCCCGATTGGTAAGGCTTCCGTCCACTTTTGGGCAGGTTTGGTGTACCAGAGTTTGAGGTTATCAGGAGATTCTTTTGCCGAAGAAAAATGGGCACATGTAAAAGTTAGAATCAGAAATAGAAGAAAAGGTTTTATTTTCATTGGTCTTTGGTTAAGTTCTGCCAACGAAAATAGTCATTTTAAAGACTTTGCTGTCAAAATTTGTTTTCGAGAAAGACAACAAGGAATAAAAACTATTTAAATTTTCTCCGTAGGAGATGAATATCAATAGAAAAGGCGGGTCACGAAAACAAATTTCCCGTAGGGAATTAATCCCTTTTAGATTAATGTCCTAACGGACAACAGATTTATAGGTTGTTTTTTTCTATTGACATTTATGCCCTATGGGCAAAATAGATATAAATCCAATTTTAAACCGTTTAAAAAACTGTAGATTTTAGGTTTATATATATTACCATCTGCCCTGCAGGCCTTCATCCAGCGCTCGCTTGTAGTTTACCAGATTGAATTTGTACAAGGCAGGCGCTTTGTGGGCTACGCCCTGTCTCACTTCTTCCAGGCGGGTTAAAATATCGTATGCAAGTATTTTTCGCTGAAAATTACGACGATCAAGTTCTTTCCCCAGAATGGTTTCATACAACTTCCGAAGTTCTGACAAAGTGAATTTTTCGGGAAGCAGATTGTAGCCAATCGGTTGGAAGGTTAGCTGCATACGTAATGTTTCCAGGGCTTTTTGAAGAATCTCATTGTGATCCAGCATCAGGATTCCGATATTTTCCAGATTAATCCATTCACAAGCATCGGAAAGCTCATCCGGTTGAGGATTAACCTGCGAGAATTCGACCAATGCATAAAAACCCACAGATATAAACCGCTTTTCAAACCATGATTTTTCAGGAAAAGTCACTCCTGCCAAAATCATGTCGGGGACAGCCGGATTTTGTTTGGATCGTTGCGGATCGCTGAAAACATGAAACTGATGCAAAAATATTTCATTCAAACCAGTCCTTTCTTTCAAAACCCTGCTTGCAGCAACTTCCATCGACTCGTCTTCATACACAAAACCACCGGGAAGCGCCCAGGTTGAAGTAGTTTTCATTTGAAGCACAAGTACTTTTAACTGATTGGAATGAAATCCAAAAACAACACAATCTAACGAAATATGGCTCAGAAAATCCTTCATTGTAATGATCCTTTTTTCATTGGAGGCTTGTTCTGCTTCCATTTCATTTTTCTTTTCAAAACTAAGTTTTTCAGCTGATTAACGCAAAACACGACTTTGCATATTTTAGATTAAACCAACTGGATATAAGCCAAATGATTTATTTTATGGATTTTGAAATATACAAATTAAAAGTTATCATTGTGTCGCAGTGACACAAAGAATTTTTAAGACTTAAATTAATAGAAATATGAAAACTAAAAGGCTTCGTTCAACAATACTTTGGGTTGTTGTTCTTTCAATTTTTACCCTTGTTTCATTACCCTTCCTAGGTAAGGCCAATGAGACAAAGACTGTCGATGACAAAAAGATTCAGGGAATTATTACGAAGATGACGCTCGATCAGAAAGCTCAGCTTGTAATTGGTACCGGGATGTTTTTTGAACTTCCGGATTCGATACAGGCAAAAATGCCTCCGGGATTTGGTGGTGATGTTAATTCTAAATATCCGGTATATAATGCGATGGTTAAAAAAATCAGGAAATATCTCCCTGGCGCTGCTGGTTTTTCATCTGAATTTCCCGAATTAGGAATTACCACCCAGGTTTTAAGCGATGGACCTGCCGGGCTAAGAATTCAATCCATGCGCAAAGGTGAGGATAAAACGTATTTCTGCACTGCATTTCCGATTGGAACCGTTCTGGCTTCGACCTGGGACACTGATCTGGTTTATAAAGTCGGGCAGGCCATGGGAAATGAAGTAAAAGAATACGGATCCGACATTATTCTGGGTCCTGCCCTGAATATTCAACGCGATCCGCTTTGTGGCCGCAACTTCGAATATTACTCTGAAGACCCTTTAGTGTCGGGCAAAACTGCCGCTGCCATGGTAAAAGGTATCCAGTCGAATGGAGTTGGAACTTCAATCAAACACTTTGCCGTTAATAACTCCGAAACCAATCGTATGACCGTAAATACGATTGTAAGTGAACGTGCATTGCGCGAAATTTACCTGAAAGGTTTTGAAATTACCGTAAAAGAATCAAAACCCTGGACGGTAATGTCTTCATACAACAAGGTCAATGGTACTTATACTTCAGAAAGCCACGATTTGCTGACAAAGATTTTGCGCAACGACTGGGGCTTTCAGGGATATGTGATGACAGACTGGGGTGGTGGAAGCGATGTGGTTGCGCAGATGATTGCCGGAAACGACATGATTCAGCCTGGACAACCGAAACAAATTGAGGAATTGGTAGCAGCAGTAAAGGGTGGTAAACTCGACGAAAAAATTCTGGATCGTAATGTTGGCCGGATTTTGACCATCATGATGAAAGCTCCGCGTTACAGCAAATATCCGTATTCGAATACTCCTGATCTAAAAGCAAATGCCCAGGTTACCCGTCAGGCTGCAACCGATGGTATGGTTCTGTTGAAAAACGATAAAAATGCACTTCCAATTCCATCGGGAGTTAAGAATATAGCAGCTTTCGGAAATACTTCATACGATTTTATTTCAGGCGGAAGCGGAAGCGGCGACGTTAACGAAGCCTATACCATTTCGTTGTTCGAAGGTTTAACCAATGGTGGATTTACTCCGGATGAAACTTTGACTACTGTTTACTCAGCCTACATGGATCATGTCAGGGCTCAAATGCCTAAATCAGACAATCCAATGATGGCTTTGATGATGGGCAAACAACCCATTTCTGAAATGACAGTAACCGCCGATTTGGCAAAGAAATTTGCCGGAAATTCGGATATTGCCCTGATTACCATTGGCCGGAATGCTGGTGAAGGCCGCGACCGTACTGATACCGAAGGCGATTTCAGACTAACCAAAACTGAAAAAGACATGATTATAAACGTAGCTGAAGCTTTTCACGCCAAAGGTAAAAAAGCTATCGTTGTGCTGAATGTTCCCGGTGTCATTGAAGTGGCCAGTTGGCGCAATAGGATTGATGCTATTTTGGTTGCATGGCAGCCCGGACAAGAAGGAGGAAACTCGGTTGTTGATGTTTTGAGTGGGAAAGTGAATCCTTCAGGAAAACTGACTGCAACATTCCCAATGAATTATTCAGAAACTCCATCCGCAAAAAATTTTCCGGGTGTTGCCGAAAAATCGGACAAGAAGGATAACACTCCCGACCAATCCGGATTCTCTTTCATGCGCCGCGTGCCTTGGGAAATGACCTATGAAGATGATATTTACGTTGGATATCGCTATTACAATACTTTCAAAATTCCTGTTGCATACGAATTTGGATACGGATTATCGTACACCAATTTCGATTACTCGAACCTGAAACTTGCCAGTAAAGATTTCAAAGGAAAATTAACTTTTTCGGTTGACGTTAAAAACGCCGGATCAGTTGCTGGCCGGGAAGTTGTTCAGGTGTATGTGGGTTCGCCTTCAGGAAAGATGAAAAAACCGGAAGAAACGCTTGCCGCCTATACAAAAACCAAACTACTAAAACCGGGCGAATCGCAAACCCTGAATTTCAATATTGAAACCAAAGATTTTGCTTCTTTTGAAGAAGCCAGTTCTTCATGGATTGCTGAAGCCGGAAATTACACACTGAAAATCGGAGCATCTTCGCTCAATATCAAACAAACAGCTAGCTTTAAAATCGCTAAGGAATTGAATGCAGGCAAAGTTACCAAGGCGCTCGCTCCTTCACGCGAAATTAATAAAATGGTTTCGAAATAATGATAAAATATTAGATTTGGTTGGTTTAGGAATGTAAATCCCTGCTTTTAACTATTATGATTTTAAGTAAGGATTTTTTTACCCTGAAAGGGTTTAATATCAATAGCCTGGGGCAAAACGACGAAGGAGTGTCGCCCCGGGTTGGAAAGGACGAAAGAAAACCGTCCGCGCAAAAATATTTTTCATGGCATAAATCAACCTTCGGACGGAATTGAATTGAAAATTGAAATCTTAGAATCTTATGACTTTTAACGAACCAATAACCTTAATTAGCATGAAAACCATAACCAAATTTTGTGAACTGGCTCTAATTGCATCTTTGCTTTTCAGTTTTGGATGTAGCCCAAAATGGACTGAAACCGATAAAGGAACTTTCAAGCTGATCAACAATGAAGGAGGTCAAACTCTTGGCTATTCGCCAACTTCAGGAGTGAAAATTTTGACCGTTGACCGTTTGGCTTTTAAAGACCTGAACAAAGATGGCAAGCTCGATGCCTACGAAGACTGGCGCTTGCCGGTTGACGAACGAGCGAAAGATCTTGCCACAAAATTGTCAGTAGAGCAGATTGCCGGATTGATGCTTTACAGTGCTCACCAGTCCATACCTGCTATGGGACGCGGGCCTTTTGGCGCTGCAACTTACAACTCAAAACCTTTTAAGGAAAGTGGAGCTCAATCCAGTGATTTGACCGATCAGCAGAAGAAATTTCTGACCGACGACAACCTTCGCCATGTTCTGATTACTTCGGTAGAAAGTCCTGCAATTGCTGCCCAATGGAACAACCATGCGCAGGCTTTGGTCGAAAGCATTGGTTTCGGAATTCCATCAAATAACAGTTCCGATCCGCGTCATGGCAGCGATTCGTATGCCGAATTTAATGCCGGCGCTGGTGGCAAAATCTCGATGTGGCCCGGGACAGTGGGAATTGCAGCTTCATTCGATCCGCAATTGATGAAACAGTTTGGCGAAATTGCTTCGAAAGAATACCGTGCACTGGGAATCGCTACAGCGCTCTCACCTCAGATTGATTTAGGTACAGAGCCTCGCTGGAGCCGTTTTGACGGCACCATGGGCGAAGATCCAATCTTAGCCGCCGATATGGCACGGGCTTATGTTGATGGTTTTCAAACCTCGGAAAATACAGATGAAATTTCAGGAGGTTGGGGCTATAAAAGTGTAAACGCCATGGTTAAACACTGGCCGGGCGGTGGCCCTGAAGAAGGTGGACGCGATGCTCATTTTGGCTATGGCGCTTATGCTGTTTATCCGGGCAAAAATATAAAAGATCACCTGAAACCTTTTACCGAAGGGGCTTTCAAACTGGAAGGCAAAACCG
Source organism: Prolixibacteraceae bacterium (assembly GCA_003457135.1). GTDB lineage: Bacteria > Bacteroidota > Bacteroidia > Bacteroidales > Prolixibacteraceae > Aquipluma. The sequence goes on along the minus strand of DMSQ01000012.1, from coordinate 10,557 downwards.
GAATGGCTTCGGCGGTAATGCCATATTATACCATTTCGTTCAATCAGGATACCGTGAATGGAGAAAACGTGGGCAACGCCTATAATAAATACCTGATTACCGATTTGCTCCGTGGCAAATATGGCTACGATGGTGTAGTTTGTACCGATTGGATGATTACCAAGGATGCCAAAAACGTGTTCATGTTCCAGGGAAAATGCTGGGGCGTTGAGAATTTAACCGAAGCCGAACGCCATTATAAAGCTATTGAAGCCGGAGTTGACCAGTTTGGCGGTAACAACGAAATGGGGCCGGTGATTGAAGCCTATAAAATGGGTGTTGCCGCTCATGGCGAGGAATTCATGCGCAAACGATTTGAACAGTCTGCGGTGCGTTTGCTACGCAATATTTTCAGGGTTGGCTTGTTCGAAAATCCATACCTCGAGGTAACTGAAACCGAAAAAACAGTTGGTAATCCTGAATTTATGAAAGCCGGATACGAGGCGCAATTGCGTTCGGTGGTCCTGCTGAAGAATCATGGAAAAGTACTTCCTGTGAAAAAACAAATGAAAGTTTACATCCCGAAGAAATATATCCCCGGAGGACGGAACTGGTTTGGTTTAGAAACGAAAGAAAGCTGGAGGGATGCCGTCAATCCTGAAATTGCAAAGAAATATTTTCAGCTTGTTGAAAAACCTGAAGAAGCTGATTTTGCTTTAGTTTGTATCGATAGTCCAAAAGGCGGCGTAGGTTATTCGGAAGACGATGTGAAAAAGAATGGGAATGGTTATGTTCCGATTAGTTTGCAGTATGGTCCATACAAAGCCGAATTTGCCCGCGAAACCAGTATGGCCGGAGGAAGTCCGTTCGAAACTTTCACCAACCGGACATACAAAGGAAAAACCACAGTCGCATCGAACCTTCAGGATATGAATACGGTTAATGAAACCAAAGCTAAAATGGGGGAAAAGCCGGTCATTGTTGTAGTAAGGGTTTCGAATCCGATGATCTTTGTTGAAATTGAAAAGAGTGCTGATGCCATCCTGGTGCAAATGGGTGTTCAGAGCCAGACGATCCTCGAAATTCTTACAGGCGTTTCAGAACCTTCAGCTTTGTTGCCATTCCAGATGCCTGCTGATATGAAAACCGTTGAGGAGCAATCGGAAGATGTTCCGCGCGACATGAAATGCTATGTGGATTCGGATGGGAATACCTACGATTTTGCTTTCGGGATGAATTGGCAGGGTGTGATTAATGATGCAAGGGTTACGAAATACAGGAAGTAGTCTCAATCTGTTGATTGGAAAATAAGAAACTGTTTAAAAATTTCCCGTAGGGAAAATCTGTCGGTAGAAATGTTGAATAGTAAGCATTGTATTGTCCCGTACGGGACAAAAGACAAACATATTCTCATTAATTCTACCGACCTTCCGTTTCTAGCGGAACAAGAAAACTAAATTAAACAGCTTCTAAGACTTTAATGGATTTAACTATGATTTTAAAAAGAGTTTTTTGTGGATTGATTTTTATTTTGATGTTTCAGGCCATACATGCTGCGGCAACTGACGTTTTACCGATTTCCAGGATAAGCGGCCCGGTTGAATTCACCGGTACGACAGCCCAAAATATCTGGTCATTGGCGACCCCGGTAAATCTGCTGATGCATGTGCCAAACTTCGGAAAATCGCCGGGCGAACAAACTGAAGTCAGGATTGGCTATGACGATAAATATTTGTGGGTCTTTGCCCGGCTGCATTATACCGATCCAATCCAAATTGTATCAAAGAGCAAAAAGCGGGACGAAGAATCCAGAAATTCGGATTCATTTGGGATTGTTCTGGATACCTATGATGATAACGAAAGTGGATTGGCTTTTTATACCACACCAGCGGGCCAACGGATTGATTTTGCGATTTCGAACGATGCTAATTTTCAACCTTCACCCATCGGAAATACTTCGCTCAATTTTAGCTGGAATACATTCTGGGATGTCAAAACCGCTGCAATAGCCGATGGTTGGTCGGTTGAGATACGTATCCCATTTTCCAGCCTTCGTTTTCAGGAAAAAGACGGCAAGGTTAGAATGGGGCTGATGATAAACCGGAGCGTCAGTTATTGCAATGAAATAGACACTTATCCGGAAATTGATCCCAAATACGGACTTTTTGCTCCAATAAAACCGTCACTCGCACATACCATTGAAATGGAGGGTTTAAAACCAGCCAAACCCGTTTATATTGCGCCCTACGTGCTGACCGGAATAGAAAAAAATCAGGTTTTAAATGAGGCCGGAACTCAATACGATCAGGAACCAAATTCTCAATTAACCGGAGGACTCGATATAAAATACAGCCTGAACAGTAACCTGACGCTTGATTTAACCGCCAACACTGATTTTGCCCAAGTGGAAGCTGATGATGAATATGTAAATATTACCCGTTATTCGATGTACCTTCCCGAAAAAAGAATGTTCTTTCAGGAGCGGTCCAGCATATTTGGATTCAACATGGGCCAATCGCAGGAACTTTTTTATAGTCGCCAGATTGGTTTGAACGATGGAAATCCGGTTCGGATTTATGGCGGGGCAAGGTTAACCGGAAGAATAGGGAAATGGGACATTGGAATACTCGATATGCAAACGGAAGATTTTAAAGAAACTCCTTCCGAAAATTTTGGAGTATTCAGGACACGCCGGCAGGTTTTCAATCCCAATTCATACGTTGGGGCCATTGCCACTACACGGATTGGAATGTTTGGAAAGAGTAGTATGTCATACGGAGCCGATGGCATTTTCAGGCTTTTTGGCGACGACTATCTTGAAACGAGATTCGCTCAAACAACTAATGAGGAGGGGAAAATTAAGATGGACTCGAAGGCAAATTCTTTTGCATTTCTGAAATGGGAACGACGAAATCAGGAAGGATTTGCTTACAACCTGACCTACTCATATTCCGGATTGGAATTCAATCCAAGCGTCGGATTTATGTCGAAACCTGGAATTGCTGGAATAGATTCGAGAGCTCAATATGGATGGCTGCCGGGAGAAAGGTCCAAATTATTAAGTTTTAAACTGATAACAGGTTACATGAATATGCACCGTCTGGTAGATCATGGATTGGAAAACAGATGGCTGACCGGAGGTTTTGAAGTGAATACTAAAGATGGATGGAGCTTATTGAGCATTTTACTTTATATCAGAGAAGGTATCTTAAATGAATTCCGACTCTCAGAAAATGCCTCAGTCCCGGCCGGAGAATATACCTACAAGAATATTTTTTCAATATTTTCGACCCCTTTTACCAAGCCTCTGGTTCTCAGATTAATCTTCAACGGAGGTGAATTTTACGATGGGACCATGGCATCAGTTACTGCTGAGCCAAAATTAAACCTATCCTCAAGTCTCCAGGTTACCGGTTCATACGGCTACAACCGGATCAGCTTCGATTCACGCGATCAGCGTTTTTCAAGTCATATAGCCCGGTTGAAAGTTCTATACATGTATAATACCAAACTTTCCGTCAGCTCATTTATACAATACAACAGCGTAAACCGCCTGATGATAGGAAATTTCAGGTTGAGGTACAATCCAAAAGAAGGGAATGACTTTTTCCTCGTTTATAACGAATCACGGCCTACTTCCAATTACCTGTTTGGAAGTGCACCTGGTGTTCCATTCCTGAATCGCATAATTTTGCTGAAATACGTTTATACATTTAAGATTTCTTAGTCCCGATCAGGTAGTAATTAGCCAGAAAAAGCAAGCCGACTGCAAAAGGCAGACTGATCATCAACCAGGTTCCACCCATCAGGCGTGAGGGAAATCCGAAAAAGAACACCATAAAAACGCTCATTCCAATAAGAAGAACTCCGGCCAGATTTTCGTGTTTCCAAGCCAGCCACAAAACGAAAAGAATAAAAATAGTGAAGAGGTTGTGCATCAGAAATCCGCCCAGTTTCTGAAGCAAGGTTCCGTCCATCGAAAACACATCGAACGAAAAAAGCATAAAAAACAAAGCTACAAGAAGCAATAAAGTCCGCAGAAACCATGAAACATAGCGATTGCCTCGATTTGGAGTTTGGGAGTTTTTCATGAGTTAATGATTTAGTTTTTTAATGTTCTGACTATTATTCCAAAATCGAAGAATTTCAATCTGGTCTATATCAGTCAACCTGTAAAACAATGAAATATGTTTGTTTACCACGCATCGCTTAATTCCAATCCTATCGGTTTCCTGAAAGTCAACATTCCCTTTTGCCAATAAATTTACAATTTCTGAAACCTAATCAATGAAATTCTGAGCTTATTTTTCTGACCAATTTTGCAGCAAATAGTTGATGTTTTGGTAGTAATCTAGCCGTGCAGGTTTGTTCCAGTGAACGGTTCTCATTTGAACTTCAGGTTTGGAAATTTATTCCGGGCTGCGGAGATTACTTCATCAGGAGTGTATGTTTCCCCTTCTTCACTCACTTTTAAAGCCAAATCAATGGCTTCATTTTCCTCCTCGGATAACTTATACGGAGTCGCCAATTTAAGAACTTCAAGTAATTGATTATATACTTTTTCAAAATCAGCTTCATTCAGACTATCAATTTTCCTGATGATTTTGTTTTTCAATTCAAGCGTATTCATAACCAGTGATTTTCAACAAATTTAGTATAAAATCAAAGAATTAAAATTAAAAAAACCGCCTTTCCGTAGAAAAGCGGTTTCGATTTATAGCTGTCAGCAACCAACCCAAAAGTAATTGGCACTGTGGCTTACAAAAGAATATATGATTTTCAAACATAACTTCGTCAGGTCTGCTTCATAGTAGTTTATAATTTCTGTCTTTGTGAGCGCACATGCGAAACAGACTCATTTTAATTTGCTGGAAAAGAGTTAGTTTATTAAATTTGTATGAGTTGTTTGAAAAAAATACATTCTTCGAAATTGTAATATGATAGTTTCTGTCGATGCAAATCAAAAATGGCTCAAACGAATTGCAGAAATCGTTCTGGCAAACCTGAAGGATGAAAACTTAGGGGTAAAGGAACTTGCTCGTGAATCGGGTATGAGCCTTTATAGTTTAAGCCGGAAACTGAAAGCAATCAGCAAGAAAACAGTACCCCAGTTTATTCGCGAAGTACGCCTGCAAAAAGCTATGGAGTTGATTAAAACGGAAGACCTGACCATTTCGGAAATTGCCTACCGGGTTGGGTTTAGTAGTCCTACCTATTTCAATAAATGCTTTCACGAATATTATGGTTATCCTCCCGGAAAGGTTATTGAGGTTGAATCAGTAAAAGCTGATTCCGAAGTCGTTTCACCGGTTTCTGGCCAAACTGAAAAAACCGGAATTGCCAAAAGGAGTAGTTTGAATTCTTGGATGGGAGTCATTTTTTTTACCTTGATTTTGGTTACAGCAGGTATAACAATCTATCAGAAATTTCACGTTTCTGAATGGACTGATTCCCTGCTATCATCAGATGGCAGGATTTCCATTGCAGTAATGCCATTTTACAACATGACGAAAGATACTTCATGGAATATCTGGCAGGAAGGTGTTCAGGAATGCCTCATTTCGTCGCTGACCAATGCCAGGGAACTCAAGATCAGAAATAAGGAATCTATAAATGCTCTGATTTATACCGGAGGTATTACAGATCAAGCTGCTTTGACCCCTGAAATAGCAGGAAGGATTTCACAAAAACTTGATGCCAGTTTTTTTATCAGTGGCAGTTTGAAACAGGCCGGTTCAGTTTTGAGAATAGACGCTCAGTTAACAAACGTAAGAAACAATGAGGTTGTTAAGTCTTTCATTTCTGAAAAACCTTTTCATGAGAATTATGTCTTTCAGTGTGTTGATACGATATCTGAAGCTATAAAGAATTTTCTTTTAATATCGAAATTGAGAAAGGATTATCCTGTTTATCAGCGCTATGGTCTTCCATCAACGAATTCTTCAGAAGCGTTCCGGTATTACATTTATGGTAATCAAGCTGCCGCAAGATTTGAAAATATAAGAGCAATTTCATGGTATCTCAAGGCTCTGGAGTCCGATTCAAATTATTTTGATCCTATGAAAGGTCTTTCTTCGGTGTATGCCCGGGAAGGAAACATGGAAAAGGATTACGAGTGGGTGCTCAGGTATTATAAAAAAAGAAATCAGTTCAACTTCGAAGACCAGCTTTGGGCAAGCTGGGCCTATGCCTGCAGCTTTGAATCCCCCGAGACCTGTGTCAACTACCTAAAACAAATACAGCAACTTGACGATCAGAAACCAAACACCTATTATCTTCTCGGGATCATGTACAATCGAATGGGGCAGTATGATAAAGCCATTGAGGTACTGGAAAAAAACCTGTCAATCTGTATGAATTGGGGAAAGGATTTTATGAAGAATAACTCGATGTACACTGAACTTGGTTTGGCATATCATAAAACGGGGCAGTTCAAAAAGGAGAAAAAGCTATACAAGCTTGGAGAAACAAATATGCCAGATGATGGACCCATTTGTATCAGTTGGGCAGTTCTGGCTTTATCAGAAAAAGACACGGTAATGTCAAGGCACTATTTCAATAAACTTACTTTCCTGCTTAAAAACAGATACCAGTCAACTCAGGCCCATATTGACAGAAGGATTGCCGAGATTTATCAAGCTGCCGGAATGACTGATAAAGCAGAGAAATATTTCCGGGAATCATTTTCCCAGGAACCTGACAACCCGGAAAGAATGTTGGTGATGGCCAATTTTATGATTGAAACCGGCAGAAACCTATATGAAGTTCCGCGATTGATGGATAAGGCAATGACCTTAGCCACCAACAAATATGATTATTACAATTTTATGAACACCAAAGGCTGGGGACTTTATAAACAGGGTAAATATAAGGAAGCGTTAAAAATACTGGAAGAAACCTGGAAGTCTGCTCCTTTCAAATTATACAGTATTTACTCCCGTCTCGAAGAAGTAAAAAAAGTTACTCAAAACAACCACTTGCAATAAAATTATTGTCATTTCACTGCCTGCCTGTGATTTAAAACTATAGCACCTGCAAAAAAGTTTAATAATTCGTAAGAAAAGTGTAAGACTTTGTTTAAAAATTGGTATGTGCTGAAGGGTGTTTTTGACGAACTTTAGTAGTAGAGAAATTACAATTTCAATTCAAATTTTAACTAAAAATTCAGAAACTATGAAAACAAAAGCATTTCTTTTGGTGTGCCTTCTTTTAGGCATTGGGTTGACACAACTTTCTGCACAGAACGGAAAGGGTGGTTCGGGAACATTCAAACAGGAGCTTTCTTTTACTGGTTGGAGTTTAAATGTATATTGTGATGGTGTTGTTTCTGACGTTGTAACTTGCCCTGTTCTTAAGGTTGAGATTACGGTCCATTATGTCAATGGTGTTGAAGTTTGGGGAAGTAATAAAGTAAAGAATCTGGTAGTAACCAGCGTAAAAACCGGCGAAGAATATAAATCACCAATTGGATTTGATCATTGGAGTTTTATAAAAGGCTATGTAGTTTCTGAATTTCATCTGATCGGAAATAAGGGACACCATATTTCAATGAAAATTATAACAGATACCAATACCTGGGAGATTGTCGATATTAGTTCAAATTGCCGTTAAAAAGTGACAAAAAAATAGTCTTGCTGTTGATTGAAAAACCCGCCTTCTCGTGAGAAAGCGGGTTTGGTTATATATTTATGCAGTCGGCATTCGCTTAAAGATTTATCTTTTTCAGATTCTGGTTATTGTTCCAAAATCGAAGGAGTTCGATGTTCTTTTCATCAATGACCCTGTAAAATAAGGAGATTTGTTTGTTAATCACGCAACGCTTTATGCCCACACGATCGGTATTCTGAAATTCAACTTTGCCATTTGCAAGAATGAATTCTATTTCGAAAACTTTGTCTATAAAATTCTGTGCCTCTTTTTCAGACCAGATTTGTAGCAAGTAATTGATGTTTTCATAATAATCAAACCTGGCGAGTTTGTTCCAGCGAACGGTCCTCATTTGAACTTTAGATTGGGAAATTTATTTAGAGCTTCGGATACCACAACATCATGCGAATAGGTCTCAGCTTCATCACTCACTTTCAACGCTGAGTCAATCGCTTCATTTTCCTCTTCGGATAACTTATATGAAACCGCCAATTTAAGAACTTCAAGTAACTGATTATATACTTTTTCAAATTCTGACTCATTCAGACTGTCTATTTTCCTAATGATTTTGTTTTTCAATTCAAGCGTATTCATAACCAATGATTTTCAACAAATTTAGTATTTAATCATGGAATTAAAATTTAAAAAACCGCCTTTCCGTAGAAAAGCGGTTTCGATTTATAGAGAGTAAGCAACAGATCCGTCTTGACGACGGCACTGAGGCTTACGAAAACCGCACCAACAGTAGTTGGCAGGGTTATATTTTGATGTAGAGACGTTGCATGCAACGTCTCTACAAAATGTATCTATTTTATTTCCGATCCGTTTTTAACCGGTGTCACCGGTGCCACAAATTTCAGCGAACCATCGGCATCCTGCGCCATCAGGATCATTCCCTGCGACTGGATTCCCTTCAGTTCCTTTGGTTCGAGATTCACTAAAATACTCACCTGCTGGCCGATAATTTCTTCCGGATTGTAATATTCGGCTATTCCTGAAACAACTGTACGCTTGTCTATTCCTGTATCAATGGTCAGTTTAAGCAGTTTTTTGGTTTTGGGCACACGCTCAGCTTCAAGGATGGTTCCGGTTCGGATGTCCATTTTATTGAAATCGTCGAAAGTGCAGTTTTCCTTTGCCGGTGCGACCAGCGCATTGGCAGCTTCGTTGGCTCTTTTTGTGGCCATTAGCTTGTTCACCTGATATTCGATCATTTCATCTTCAATTTTCTTGAACAGCAATTCCGGAGTACTGGTTTGATGACCCACCAGAAGCAGGTCGGTACGGCCCAGATTGCTCCAGTTCAGTTCGTCCATGTTCAGGAATACGCGAAGTTTATCCATACTGAACGGCAGGAAAGGCGCCAGAATGATGGTCAGATTGGCAGTGATCTGCAAACACACGTTCATGATGGTTTCTACACGATTCGGATCGGTTTTCACCACTATCCAGGGTTCGGCATCGGCGAGGTACTTGTTGCCCAATCTGGCCAGGTCCATGGCATATTTCAGGGCTTCACGGAAACGGTATTGTGAAATACTTTTCTCGACTTCAGCTTTGATGACTGAAATTTCGGCCAAAGCTGCCTTGTCGGTCTCAGTTAATGTGCCGCATGCCGGAACTTTTCCGTCGTAATATTTTTGAGTAAGAACCAGCGCACGGTTCACAAAATTACCGAGCACGGCAACTAGTTCGTTGTTATTGCGCGTCTGGAAATCTTTCCAGGTAAAATCATTGTCTTTGGTTTCAGGGGCATTAGCTGTCAGTACATATTTTAACACATCTTCTTTTCCGGGAAACTCTTCCAGATATTCGTGCAGCCAGACAGCCCAGTTGCGCGAAGTCGAAATTTTGTCTCCTTCGAGGTTCAGGAATTCGTTGGCCGGAACATTTTCAGGTAAAATGTACGAACCTTCAGCTTTTAGAACAACAGGGAAAATGATGCAATGGAAAACGATGTTGTCTTTTCCGATGAAATGCACCAGTTTGGTTTCCGGGTCTTTCCACCATTTTTCCCATTCGGGAGTCCATTCTTTGGTGGCCGAAATGTAGCCAATCGGCGCATCAAACCACACATACAGCACTTTTCCCTCAGCTCCGTCAACCGGAACCGGAATACCCCAATCGAGATCGCGGGTGACTGCCCGCGATTGCAATCCACTATCAATCCACGATTTGCACTGCCCGTAAACATTTGTTTTCCATTCTTTGTGGCCTTCCAGAATCCATTCTTTCAGCCATTCTTCGTATTGACCGAGCGGTAGATACCAGTGTTTGGTTTCTTTCAGTTCCGGGGTGTTTCCGCTGATCATTGATTTTGGGTTAATCAGTTCGTTCGGGCTGAGGGATGTTCCACAGCTTTCGCACTGGTCGCCGTAAGCGCGTTCGAATCCGCATCTCGGGCAGGTTCCGGTAATGTAGCGGTCGGCCAGAAATTGCTTGTTTTCGGCATCGAAATATTGCTCCGAAGTTTTTTCGATGAACTTTCCATCCTGAAAGATTTTCAGGAATATCTCCGAAGCTGTTTGATGGTGAATCGGATCGCTGGTCCGTGCATAAATATCGAACGAAATCCCGAAACGCCGAAACGAATCTTTGATCATGCGGTGGTATTTGTCAACGATATCCTGCGGGGTAACTCCTTCAATCTTGGCTTTCAGGGTGATTGGCACACCATGCTCATCGGAACCTCCGATAAAAGCCACTTCCTGACCGTTCATGCGCAGGTAACGGGCGTAAATATCAGCAGGAACATACACGCCGGCGAGGTGCCCGATGTGAACCGGACCGTTGGCATACGGCAAAGCAGAGGTAATGAGGGTACGTTTAAAGTCAGTCATTGTACTAATATTGATTGAGGGTGACAAAGATAGTTGAATTTTTGTGCCGGAAGAAAAAAGCGAACAGTCTCCCAGGGAAATCGCTTTTAAC
>DMSQ01000084.1 GCA_003457135.1 Prolixibacteraceae bacterium | reverse complement strand
GGCAGATATGACAAGGAATAGTATCTCATTAAGAGGATAATAGAAATGTCCTTTGGTTATTCTACGTGGATCTTGCAAGGCTGAAAAATAATCTTCGAAAACATTTTGATAAATAGACTTTTGTGCGTTTAGATTAGCCATTTTTTTAACGCTAACCCAACAATTAATCATAAAGATAACAAATTGTATTCAATTCGCCAAATAATTCACCATTGTTTTAAAAGCGATTTCCCTGCATCGCGCAAAGAATAATCCGGGTTATTGGCAGACCCAAACCGGTCGTTAACTGATATTAACATGATTTTTAAATGACTAACCAGAAAATGATTTGTAAATAAGCATATATCCATATCTTTGCGCATTATTTTTTCCAATTAAGCACTAATGAATATACGAATGAAACGATTTATTGCAATTGTCGCATTCATTCAGGTTTTCGCACCTGGAATGGTAAAAGCCGACGAGGGGATGTGGTTGCCAGCTTTGATTGAAAAGCTGAATATCAATGAAATGAAGAAAGAAGGATGCTCGCTGAACGCCGAAGAAATTTACAGTATTAACCATTCGAGCCTGAAGGATGCCGTTGTTGCACTTGATCACGGATCGTGTACGGCCGAACTTATTTCTGCAGAAGGGCTTCTCCTGACCAACCATCATTGTGGATTTGGAGAAATTCAGGAACACAGTACTGTTGACCACGATTACCTGAAAGATGGGTTCTGGGCCAAAACAAAAAATGATGAGTTACCCAATCCGGGAAAATCAGCTTCATTTATGATACGCTTTGAAGATGTTTCAGAAAACATTCTTCCTGAGTTAAATGACCAGATGACCGGAGACGAACGAAGTAAAAAAGTTCGCGAACTTGCTTCAAAAATTGAAAAGGAGGCTATTAAGGATACGCATTACGAAGCACGTGTTCAGTCGCTTTACGACGGGAACAAATATTATTTGTTTGTTTACGAAACTTTCCGCGATATCCGTTTGGTTGGGGCGCCACCTCAATCAATGGGAAAATTCGGAGGTGAAACCGACAACTGGATGTGGCCCCGTCATACTGCCGATTTTAGTATATTCCGTATTTATTGTGGTAAGGACGGAAAACCAGCCTCCTATTCACAAGATAATGTACCGTTCAAACCTAAAAAACATTTGCCAATTTCGCTGAAAGGTTATCAAATGGATGATTTTGCTATGGTTTTGGGCTATCCCGGAAGGACTAACCGGTATCAAACTTCTTATGGCATTGAAAATACCATGAAGGTTACCAATCCGATCCGCATCCAGGTTCGCGCCGAAAAACAACGTATCATGAAGGAATTCATGACTACATCCCCGAAAGCAAGAATCATGTATGCCGCCAAATTTGCAGGCAGTTCAAACTATTATAAATATAGCATCGGACAAAACAAAGGACTTGAAAACCTGAATGTGATCGAAAAAAAGAGAGAATTGGAAAACCGGTTCACTCAATGGGCAAATGCCGATGAACAGCGAAAAGCCAAATACGGCGAGGCGCTTAACCTGATTTCCAGCGCTTATAAAGATATAGACAGTAAGGTGGCTTCGGAATATATGTCGGAGACTATGCTTCGCGGACCAGAAATATTCACTTTCGCTTACCGCACAAGATCGCTTTATGACTTGTTGAAATCGGATAAAAAAACGGAACGTTTAAGCAAGGCTAGTCAGCGTGTAAAAGATGGTCTGGATGAATTTTTCAAAGATTATGATCCTGCAACCGACCAGAAAATTTCAGCCGGACTTTTCCATATCTATCAGGAAAATGTTGCCCCGCAATATCATCCGCCATTTTTCAATGAAGTAAAATCAAAGTACAAAAACAATTTCGAAAAATACACGAAAGAGTTGTATGCCCGATCAATCTTTGGAAGCCGGGAACGTCTGGCCAAATTCTTCGAAGATCCAAAGGCGAAGGTTCTTGAAAAGGATCCAATCTTCCAGGTTGCTTTTGAAATATTCCAGATGAGAAGCCAAATTGGAGAAGAAACAGGAAAAACGGACGAAGCGCTTGCGAAAGGAAACCGCCTGTTTGTTGGTGGCCTGATGGAAATGGAAGCCGGTAAAACTTTCTATCCGGATGCTAATTCAAGCATGCGACTGACCTACGGAACTGTGGGCGACTACATCCCCCGCGATGGAGTTAAATACAACCATTTCACCACACTGGAAGGATATACCGAAAAAGAGATTCCGGGTGATTATGAATTTGATGTACCCGCCAAACTGAAACAACTCTATGCTGCCAAAGATTATGGCCGTTATGCCGATGCAGACGGAAGCCTTCATACCTGCTTCACAACGAATAACGATATTACCGGAGGGAACTCAGGAAGCCCCGTTCTTAATGGCAAAGGCGAATTAATTGGAATTGCTTTCGATGGTAACTGGGAGGCCATGAGCGGAGATGTGGCATACGAAAACGAACTCCAGAAATGTATTAATGTTGATATCCGTTTTGTACTCTGGACCATTGATAAAATGGGCGGAGCCCAAAATCTCCTGGACGAAATGACCATCGTTAATTAACGGTGATTTTCAGGATTAAAGTCATTCGTGGTCATTTGCGTCGCGTCATTAATTGTCATTTTTTTCGCACCGCATACAATTTATGACAACAAATGACCTAATGACTATAAATGACTAACTTATACATCAACTTTTGGATATCGTAATTTATACCGATGGCGCTGCACGCGGAAACCCGGGTCCTGGCGGATATGGAGTAGTACTTCTTGCAGGTCAGTTCAGAAAAGAATTATCCGACGGATTTGAGCTGACCACCAACAACCGGATGGAATTGATGGCAGTAATTGCTGGACTGGAAGCGTTAAAGATTGAAAACTCACCGGTTACCATTTATTCCGATTCGAAATATGTGGTTGATGCGGTTGAAAAGGGCTGGATCTGGAATTGGATAAAAATTCGGTTCAAAGGCAAAAAAAACGAAGACCTCTGGATGCGTTTTATGAAAATTTACGAAAAACATCAGGTAAATCTGTTCTGGATCAAAGGTCATGACAACATTCAGGAAAATGAACGCTGCGATGAGTTGGCAGTGGCAGCATCACTGATGCCCCATTTAAAAAAAGATGCAGGATATTTGGCAAGCCTGTAATAAGACGAGAGTAAGAGTCTCACTCCAAGTGAGACTCTTACTCTAAAATCACTATTTTTACCGACTCAAAAGAATACAGAATGAAGGCCCTTTACAATATTTCTATTTTTTTTTATTCCGTCCTGATTAAACTGGTTGCGCCTTTCAACCTCAAGGCAAGTCAGATCAATAACGGACGGAAACAAACCTTTGCCGGAATAAAAGCAATAATTAATCACGACAGGCCAATCATCTGGGTTCATTGCGCTTCGCTGGGCGAATTTGAACAGGGACGGCCTGTGATTGAAGCCATAAAGAGAACACATCCTGAGTACCAAATCTTTCTCACATTTTTCTCTCCTTCGGGCTACGAAATCCGCAAAAATTACGAATTGGCCGATTATATTTTTTATCTGCCAGCCGACACGAAAAGAAATGCCCAAAAACTTATTGAGTTAGTTCGTCCTGAACTCATTTTTTTTGTGAAATACGAATTCTGGTTCCATTACATCAACGAACTAAATAAAAATAACATCCCAATCTATTTGTTTTCAGCCATTTTTCGTAAAAATCAACATTTCTTTAAAAATACGCCATGGGGAAAATGGTACCGGAAAATACTCAGTGGATTTGATCACATCTTTGTTCAGGATGAAAAATCGGTTGAGTTGCTTAACCAAATTGGCATTCACCAGGTAATACAAGTGGGAGATACCCGATTCGACCGCGTAGCTGAAATTGCACTTCTGGGAAAAAATATTCCGATAGTCGAAAAATTTAAGGGCGACCATCAATTGGTGGTGGCCGGAAGCACCTGGAAGCCCGATGAAGAGTTGCTCATTCAGTATATTCACAGCCATCCTGAAACTAAATTCATCATTGCACCCCATGAAACAAAGCGGTCGAACGTTGAAAGGTTAATAAGTCTGTTGAAAAGCCAGGTTATTTGTTATACAGAAGCTACCGAAGAATCGGTTATGAACAAACAGGTTCTGATTGTTGATACCATCGGATTATTGTCTTCCATATACAAATATGCTGATTTAGCCTACATTGGAGGTGGTTTTGGCGTAGGAATCCACAATACACTCGAAGCTGCCATTTTCGGTACTCCCATCATCTTCGGGCCAAATTACCTGAAGTTTCATGAAGCAACCAGCATGGTCAAACTGGGCATTGCCTTCCCTGTTGCAGATTATACCACTTTTCAAACTACCATAACTAATTTACTTACCGACACTCAAAAAAGAAATTCAATATCGAATGAGTGTATTACCTTTACCAAACAGAATATTGGAGCAACGCAGAAAATTATAGACAAAGTTTTTAACAATCGATAACGGTTTATCCACTTCAATTCAATAAAACAATAATCATTTCCAAACAGCTTTCTATCAGGTTCTTTCCTGAACAAAACATTCAATTCTTCAGAAAATCAATTTTCATTTCTGTAAACTTTTTTCAACAAAATAAATGTTAACATGCTATATGACAATATACTAACATCATAGCGTTGATAACTTTCAGAATTATTTTCAAAAAAAGTATTCATTTTTTTAAATGCAGGCCTTATATTGCATACAGCAAAAACACACAAACGTGAGTCCGATTTCCATCACGTTTACAATCGATTATTAATATTAAAGATCAAAATTATTTGGGTTATGACATTCAAGAACGTGGCAATTGAGCCTCAACAGGGCACAAAAACTTATTCTCAGGATGAAGCCTTTCAAGCTTCGCTGGATTATTTTAAGGGAGACGACCTTGCTGCAAGGGTCTGGGTTAACAAGTATGCATTAAAGGATTCGTTCGGACACTTGTACGAACTTACACCTGATGATATGCACCGACGACTCGCTTCGGAGATTGCCAGAATTGAAAAAAACTATGAAAATCCGATGACCGAAGATGAGATCTTTGCACTTCTGAAAGATTTTAAGTACATCGTTCCGCAAGGTGGCCCCATGACTGGAATTGGCAACGATTTTCAGATTGCTTCGCTTTCGAATTGTTTTGTGATTGGCAATGAAGGCCATTCCGATTCGTACGGAGGCATCCTGAAAGTGGACCAGGAACAGGTACAACTGATGAAACGCCGTGGAGGTGTCGGGCACGATCTTTCCCACATCCGTCCAAAAGGTTCGCCTGTAAAAAACTCAGCTCTGACCTCAACAGGTATTGTTCCGTTTATGGAACGCTATTCCAATTCAACCCGCGAAGTTGCCCAGGATGGCCGCCGCGGCGCCCTCATGTTATCGGTTTCGATCAAACATCCCGATGCCGAATCATTCATTGATGCCAAACTCGAACATGGAAAAGTTACCGGGGCAAACGTTTCAGTGAAAATCCACGATGACTTTATGAGAACCGTTGAATCTGGTGAAAAATACCTGACCCAATATCCGGTTGATGCTAAACATCCTAAATACACGAAAGAAATTGACGCCAACAACCTTTGGAAAAAGATCGTCCACAATGCCTGGAAATCAGCCGAGCCTGGAATCCTGTTCTGGGATACGATTATCAGGGAATCAATTCCGGATTGTTATGCCGATCTGGGGTATAAAACCGTATCAACTAATCCCTGCGGCGAAATACCACTTTGCCCTTACGATAGCTGCCGTTTGATAGCAGTTAACCTATATGAGTATGTTGAAAATGCTTTTACACCACAGGCCAAATTTAATTTCGGGCTTTTCAAAAAGCATGTCGGACTTGCCCAACGAATCATGGATGATATCATTGACCTCGAACTGGAGAAAATTGACGGGATTTTGCATAAAATAGACGAGGATCCTGAAAACGAAGACATCAAACACAATGAACGTTCGATGTGGTTAAAAATCCAGACCAAAGCCAAGGAAGGACGCCGCACCGGTGTTGGGATTACGGCTGAGGGCGATATGCTTGCCGCACTTGGCCTGCGTTACGGAAGTGACGATGCGACTGATTTCAGCGAAGAAATCCACAAAACAGTTGCCCTTGAAGCCTATCGTTCATCGGTAAATATGGCAAAAGAGCGTGGCGCATTTACCATTTACAATACGGAGCGCGAAAAAAACAATCCGATGATCAAACGCCTGCGTGCCGAAGACGAAACTCTATACCAGGATATGGTCAAATACGGGCGCCGCAACATTGCCCTGCTCACCATAGCGCCAACTGGTACAACCAGCCTGATGACTCAAACTACTTCAGGAATTGAGCCCGTATTCATGCCTGTTTACAAACGTCGCCGGAAGGTAAATCCCAATGATAAAAACGTAAAAGTTGATTTTGTTGATGATATTGGCGATTCATGGGAAGAATATGTTGTTTTCCACCACAAATTTAAAAAATGGATGGAAGTGAATGGATTCGAACTTAAGAAGAACTATCCGGAAGCCGATTTAGATGCATTAATCGCCAAATCGCCTTATTACAAAGCTACTTCGAACGATGTGGATTGGATGAACAAGGTTCGGATGCAGGGAAAAATTCAGAAATGGGTTGACCATTCCATCAGTGTAACCATTAATCTTCCGGCCGATGCCGACGAAGAACTGGTTGGAAGACTCTACTTCGAAGCATGGAAAAGCGGCTGCAAGGGAGTCACGGTTTACCGTGAAGGATCGCGTTCGGGCGTTTTGATTTCAAATAAAAAAGAAGATGGAGATGACGAAGAAAGAACCGACACCGTCTTCCCGACAAAAAGACCAATCGAATTGGAAGCCGATGTGGTCCGTTTCCAGAATTCGAAAGACAAATGGGTTGCATTTATTGGTACGATTGACGGACGCCCATACGAAATTTTTACCGGGCTCTCCGACGACGAAGATGGAATTTTACTGCCGCGTTCGGTGCAAAGCGGAAAAATCATCAAAAGCATCAATCCTGATGGCTCAAAACGATACGATTTTCAATACACTAACAAGCAAGGTTACCGCACTACCATCGAGGGACTGTCATACAAATTCAATCCAATATTCTGGAACTATGCCAAACTGATTTCCGGAGTATTGCGTCACGGAATGCCTATTCACAAGGTGGTTAATACAGTTACCAGCCTTCAGTTCGACAACGATACCATTAACAGTTGGAAAGCCGGTGTAGCCCGGGCCCTGAAAAAGTATGTTCCTGATGGAACGATAGCTGAGGGTACCATTTGCGGTGAATGCAACTCCCATAATGTAATTTATCAGGAAGGTTGCTTAATTTGTCCCGACTGTGGTTCATCCAAATGTGGTTAAAACGATTGTTACAAATTTACCTTATATCAAAAACCAAAACTCTAAAGAGGCTGTCTGAAAAGGCAGCCTTTACTTTTTTCAAAATATTCTCAATTTTATTTCATCAGGATGTAACATTTGATACAAAAACAACGATTTAGTTAAAGTAGATTTAAAGTGAATATATTTACTAAACTAAAAGCATGGAAGATCAGGAAAATTCCGTCAAATCGAGAAGAAGGTTCCTTCAAAAATTTGGATCTCTGGGGTTAGGCGCAATAGCTGTTTCTTCTGCACTTACCGAAAGTTGCAGTTCCAATCCGAAAGCGCCCGGATCCGGCAAAAAAATCACTCTCCTGAACAGTAAAAATGAGTTGGTAGAAGTTGATTCAGCCTACATTTCTACCTTGAATAAAGACCTTTCGCCCAACCACAACAGCGAAAGCCGCAATGGTTTGCCCGGCAAGAAATTCGTTTTGGTAGTTGACCTGGGAAAATGCAAAAACGCCAGGAAGTGTATGGACAAGTGTCAGGCTGTTCACCAGTTACGGCCCGATCAGCACCATTTGAATGTGTTGCTGATGAAAGACAGTGAACATACCGCTCCCTACTACATGCCGAAACACTGCCAGCATTGCGATAATCCCCCCTGTGTGAAAGTTTGCCCGGTTGACGCTACTTTCAAGAGAACCGACGGAATTGTTCTGATAGACAATGAACGCTGCATCGGCTGCCGCTTCTGTATTGCCGCCTGCCCATACTCCGCCCGGTCGTTCAACTGGTACGAACCCAAAGACGCAGAGAAATACAAAGGTGTGGCCTACGACATCGAAAAGAATGTTCCTCAGAAAAAAGGCACGGTGACCAAATGCACCTTCAGCGCCGACTGCCTTCGCGATGGAAAACTACCTTATTGTGTTTCGGCCTGTCCAAACGGAGTTTATTACTTCGGAAATGTGTACGAAGATGCCGTCACCAATGGCACATTGGGTGAAACGGTTTCGTTAAACAACCTCCTGGCACAAAATTCAGCGTATCGTTTGCTCGAAGATCTGGGAACTGCACCCTCTATTTATTACTTACCACCCAAAGACCGTACGTTGATACCTGAAATCGAAGATACTCAAAGTTAACTTGCCCCACCATGACTGATCTGCACAGAAAAGAAATAGAAATTAAAAAAGAACAGTTTCAGGAACTTGTCGCTGAACTCCATTCTCCCCTGAACCGGACGAGTTCATCATTTAAAATCTGGATCGGATTTTTGCTCCTGCTCATGGGTACTGCAGCATTTATGTATGTTCGCCAGTTGAGATTTGGACTGGGAACCACCGATATGCGCGATATTGCTTCATGGGGATTATACATTGCCGATTTTGTTTTCCTGATCGCAGTCAGCCTCGTGGGTTCGCTCATTACTGCCATTCTGAAACTCAGTAATATAAAATGGGCAACTCCATTAACCCGGATTTCAGAAATTATTGCAGTGGCAGCGCTTTTTTCTGCATTGCTCATCATCGTGGTTGACATGGGTCGCCCCGACCGCTTGTGGCATATTTTTGTTTACGGACGGCTTCAGTCGCCCATTGTCTGGGATATCCTGGTTGTCAATACTTATCTGGTAATCAGCATTTTGCTCTTATACATTCCCTTAATTCCAGACATTGCCTTACTTCGGAAAACGATGGGACACAAACCCAAATGGCAGCAAAAAATGTATAAAATATTATCACTGGGCTGGCAGGGAACCGAAGATCAGGTTAAGGTACTCAACCTTTCGCTTAAAGCGCTGATGGTGGTTATTATCCCGGTTGCACTATCCATTCATACGGTTACATCCTGGCTGTTTGCCTCCACTCTCCGGCCAGGCTGGGACAGTACTATTTTCGGTCCCTATTTCGTTGCCGGAGCTTTTATGGTTGGCGCAGCCACTGTAATTGTGACCATGTATATCATCAGGGAGGCGTATAATTTCAAAGAATACATTACTGACGAACATTTTGACCTCATGGGGAAGCTGCTCGTACTCACCTCACTGGTTTATCTTTACTTTAACCTGAATGAATTTATGGTTCCGGCCTATAAAATGAAATCGGGCGAAAGCGCGCACATTCTGGGACTGCTGGTTGGCGATTATTCGCTGATGTTCTGGTCGGTACAGATCATTGGCATGATTGCACCAATTTTTTTGATGGCTTTTAAGCCTTTCCGCAAACCAAAACCAATGCTTGTTATATCTGTCCTGATAGTAATCGCTGCATTTCTTAAACGGTTTCTGATAGTTACCCCGACCTTACTGCACCCGTTCCTTCCGATCCAGAATTATCCTGAAAGTTACCACCACTACAACCCGACTTTTTCGGAAATGATGATTACGGTAGGGAGCATTGCCGGCATCGCTTTGGTTATCTCAATTTTCACAAGGCTGTTCCCCATCATTCCGGTTAGCGAAACAGCTCATGAACAAGGCTTTCCGAATGAAATCATTAACAACTCGTAAAATGGTAAAAATTACGCTTCTGATTTCAATAATCCTATTGACTTGCACCCAGAATGCAAAATCGCAAGTTAAACCCTGGCCGGTTTCTGCTGAAGATGCCGGTAAAATCAATCCGATACCTGTTGAACTGAAAAATCTGGGAATTGGAAGGAATATATTCACACGAACATGTGTGGCCTGTCATGGCGCCAAAGCTGACGGGAAAGGACTTATTCCGAGTGCCAGTTTGATAGATGAAACATTTCAGAAACAATCCGATGGTTCAATATTCTTCAAAATCAATACCGGAAGAGATAAAATGCCCCCTTTTAAGGGTATGCTGAAAGAAGACGAAATCTGGTCGGTTGTCAATTATTTGAGGATACTGGTTAACCGTTCAGCGCTTCCTCCGGCAAAAGATGTTAATCTTGAAATTTCAACCGGTGAAGAAATTAAGTCAATTACTGCATACGTGCACAGCGCCGACTCGGCAAAATTACCTTTTCCTGAAGTGGATGTTCATTTCTACATCAAACGGGATTTTGGACTGATGCGCATCGGTGAATTATCTAATTACACCGGGGCCGATGGAAAAGTCAAGGTCGTTTTTCCTGAAAAAATTATTGGGGATAAGGAGGGAAATGTAACAGTGCTGGCTAAGGTTGAGGACAATTTTCTCTACAATAATTCGGAAATGGCAGTTGAACGGAAATGGGGCGAACAGATGGTAACTGAAGATGAAAAATTCAACCAACGAGCCCTGTGGGGCTCACGCGATAAGAGTCCGGTTTGGTTGTTACTGTTGGCTAACGGTATTATCGTCGGAATATGGGGAGTCATTTTCTATGTTATCTACAACTTATTCAGAATTAAAAAGACCGGTAAGATTTTTATAAAAGAATAAATACAACAATGAATCAAACGACACAACCAGACCCAACCCAAATCCGCTCAATCATTTCAGCCAAATTTATTGAGCCCGGTTTTGATTACTGGTTTACCAATCACCAACATATCCGAAGTCCTTTCCCTTCAGCAATAAAAGATACGGTCAGGGAACGGACAAGTGAAATTTTCTTTGAGTGGATATCAGGTCTGAAAGAAAAAGAGCTGAATAAAATGAAGGAGAATGAATTCGTCGAAATGTTCGAAACCATTCTTTTCAACGAAGCTTTTAAGCTGGTCGAAGATGAAGACCAACAGCTTACCATTTCATACCCGTTTATGCCACGATTGGGAGACCTGGTGAACCACAAAGTTAACGGCCAGGGAAAAGTAATTAGCCGCAAGGCAACGATTTCAAAAGAGGACAAAAAATTATTTGAACTCACGGTGATGTCTCAGGAAACCGGAAAAACCTGGGAAACACAGTTTGAAATCATGGAGTAGATATTAAGGCAGTAGGGAAAAAAGCCTCCCCCAACCCCTCCGCAGGAGGGGAGAAAAGAAGGGTGAGGATTGGATATTGGTCATTGACAAATCGTAAAATCGTAAATGATTAAAATGGTAAATTTTTAAAATATCGTACCTAATGAAACTAAACCTTTATAACATCGCGCTTACTGGCCTCCTGATCACTGGAATATTTAACCAGGTAGCTATTGCTGATGAGGGCGCAAAACTGTTCAAAGCATGCGAGGCGTGCCACTCCATTGGAGCTGGACGCAGAATCGGTCCCGATCTGAAAGGAATAACCAAACGCAGGACCAATGACTGGCTGGTCCGTTTTATTCAGTCTCCTGCTGCGGTGCTCAAATCAGGCGATGCCGATGCAAAGGCGATATTTAAGGAGTTCAACAATGTCCCGATGCCCGACAACGCCTTGACTACTGATCAGGTTAACCTGATTCTGGCCCATATTGACGGCGGAAAAGGTGGCGCTGCCGAGGTTGATCCCAAACTGGCTCTTATGCAACACCGGATTGACTCCCTAATTGCAACAAATTCTCAACAAGATATACTTGCCGGTTATGATTTATTCACCGGCAAAAGGCGACTTGAAAACGGAGGCGCTGCCTGTATAGCCTGCCATAATGCAACATACAACAACATTAGTAAAGGCGGCAATTTAGCCAAAGACCTCACAAAAGCTTACTCCCTGTTAGGTGGATTTACCGGAATAAAAGGGTTAATAGGTTCGCCACCATTCCCATCAATGGCTCAAACGTATAAAAATAAACCTGTTACTGACGAAGAAAATGCCTACCTCCAGTTATTTCTGAAGAGTACGGATGCTCAAAATCCTGCTACACCCATAATAGCGAAAGCCTGGTTGGTGTATCCGGCTTTTTTACTCAGCCTGTTTATAGCATTCGTAATTGCTGCGATCTGGTTTAAACGGAAGCGCCTTAGTGTTAATCATGATATTATCACCAGGCAAATGAGATATTCGAAGTAAACACAACATATTCAAACCAATATGAGTTGGATTAAAGATTTAATATCGCCACAAACCCGGAAATGGGAAGATTTTTATCGCAGCCGCTGGCAGTACGATAAAGTGGTCCGCAGTTCGCATGGCGTAAACTGCACCGGTGGCTGTAGCTGGAATATCCATGTAAAAGATGGCATTGTAGTTTGGGAAACCCAGGCCATTGATTATCCTGTATTTGACAAAGAGCTGCCACCTTATGAACCGCGTGGTTGCCAACGCGGAATTTCCGCATCATGGTACCTGTACAGCCCGATCAGGGTGAAATATCCACTCATGCGAGGCGCCCTGCTTGACTTGTTTCAAGCTGAAAAGTATAAAATCGGCGATCCGGTTGCCGCCTGGAAAAACTTACAGGAGAATCCTGAAAAGCGCAAACAGTATCAGCAGGCCAGAGGCAAAGGCGGATTGCGCAGGGTGACCTGGACTGAAGCCCTGGAACTGATTGCCGCTGCAAATATTTACACCATTAAGAAATACGGCCCCGACCGTTTGGCCGGATTCTCGCCAATTCCGGCCATGTCAATGCTCAGCTATGCCGCAGGTTCACGTTTTTTGCAACTGATGGGAGGCTTAAACCTTAGCTTCTACGACTGGTATTGCGATTTGCCACCTTCTTTTCCTGAAATGTGGGGCGAGCAAACCGACGTTGCCGAAAGCGCCGACTGGTTCAACTCAAAATTTGTAGCTGTTATGGGCGCCAACCTGGCCATGACCCGAACACCCGATGTCCATTTCTTTGCCGAATCTCGGCACAACGGAACCAAAACAACAGTTTTTTCTCCTGATTTTAATATGGTTGCCAAATATGCCGACACCTGGATTCCTGTTCATCCCGGCCAGGATGGTGCATTTTGGATGGCTGTCACGCATATCATTCTAAAAGAAGCACATCACGAAAAACAAATCCCGTATTTCCTCGACTATGTGGCCAAATATACTGACAGCCCTTTCCTGGTGGAACTTGAAAAGACTGGCAATGCTTATACTCCGGGAAAACTTTTGCGTGCCAACCGGGTCGAAAAATTCAAATCAGCAGAACATGGCGATTGGAAATTCCTGAATATTGACAAGGAAACCGGAAGGCTGGTTTGTCCGCGGGGAAGTGTTGGACATCGCTGGGACAGCAAAGACGGAAATTGGAGTACACTGACTGTTGACGGTGAAGATAACACCGATTACTATCCGCTCCTGACGCTGCTAAATAAACAGGACGCCGTTTTTCAGGTCGAGTTTACAGAATATGGCCTGGACAAGAAACGAAAGAGAGGCGTTCCGGTAAAATACATTGACACAATTGACGGGAAAGTACCGGTTACCACCGCCTACGATTTAATCATGGCTCAGTATGGTGTTGGCCGCGGATTAGAAGGCGATTATCCGAAAGATTACAACGACAAATTCGCCGCCTACACACCAGCCTGGCAGGAAATGTTTACAGGCATTGGAAGCGATACACTTTTGCAGTTTGCAGCCGAATGGATACGCACTGCCGAGGCTACCAATGGAAAGTGCATGATCATTATCGGCGCCGGAATCAATCACTGGTACCATTGCAATCTGATATACCGCGCCGGACAAATGGCGCTTGCTTTGACTGGTTGCATTGGCAAAAATGGCGGCGGCATGAACCACTATGTCGGTCAGGAAAAACTGGCGCCTGTTGACTCATGGGGAACCATCATGTCGGGAAAAGACTGGCAGGGCCCTGCACGTTTGCAGCAAACACCAATCTGGCATTATCTGAATTCAGATCAGTGGCGATACGATGGGAACCACTCCGATTACAATACCGTTCCGAAAAACGAACTGACCGAAAAACATACCGCCGACATGATCGTGAAGGCTGTCCGCAATGGCTGGATGCCTTTTTATCCGCAGTACGATAAAAACAACCTGGAAATTGTCAGGGACGCGGTAGCTGCCGGAGCGAAAGACGATAAGGAAATTGTCAGCTATGTGGTGGAACAACTGAAATCTAAAAAACTGACACACTCGGTTGCCAATCCCGACGCCGAAGTTAATTTCCCGCGGGTATGGTACATCTGGCGCGGAAATGCATTGATGTCGAGCGCCAAAGGCCATGAGTTTTTCCTGAAACATTACTTAGGTACACATCACAATTCGGTAGCCGAAGATGTTGCTAAAGACCTTGTAAAAGATATACAATGGCACGATGAAGCGCCACAGGGAAAACTCGATCTGATCGTGGATATCAATTTCAGGATGGACACATCGGCTTTATACTCCGATATAGTGCTCCCAACTGCATCATGGTACGAAAAGAACGACCTGAACAGTACCGATATGCACTCGTTCATTCATCCGCTATCGGCTGCCGTAAAACCTTCGTGGGAGTCAAAATCCGACTGGGACATTTTTAAGAATATAGCACAGGTTACTTCCGAATTCGCAAAAATTCATATTCCGCTTCCGGTAAAAGACATTGTCAATTTGCCCATTGCCCATGATTCGATCGGCGAAATAAGTCAAACTTCGGTAAAAGACTGGAGCATGGGCGAATGTGAACCAATTCCCGGAAAAACCATGCACAACATTGTGGTTCTGGAACGCGATTACACGCAGATTTACAACAAGTTTATCGCTCTTGGCCCGAATGTCCGAAACGGCATGGGTGCACATGGCAACAGCTACAATTGTGCCGATTATTACGATTCGATGTTCAACGACAAAGATCATCTTCAGGAAGTAAACGGGAAAATGTACCCTTCGCTGAAAGACGATGAAGAAGCCATCAATGCCATCCTGCACCTTTCGTCGCTTACCAACGGAGTGCTTGCAAACAGGGCTTATGAGAATGCAGAAAAACGTACAGGCTTAAAACTGACCGATTTGTCGGAAGGAAATAAAAGCGTAAAGCTGAATTTCGACGATTTAAAATCGCAGCCCCGCAGGTATATCAATTCGCCTGTTTGGTCGGGAACGATGGGCGAAGGAAAAGCTTATGCAGGATTCACCTACAACATCGAAAAATCAGTTCCGTGGCGCACACTTACCGGCAGGCAGCATTTTTATCTCGATCACGAACTGTACATCAAGTTCGGCGAACATCTGCCAACTTTCAAACCCTCGCCCAAACCGGGAGTGCTAGGCGATTTGAAAAACTCAGCAGCAACCGGGAAATCAATTGTTTTGAATGTACTTACACCACACGGCAAATGGGGTATTCACTCCACTTATACCGATAATATCCGAATGCACACCCTTTCGAGAGGAATTGGCCCCTGCTGGATGAGCGAAGAAGATGCCGACGCGCTGGGTATTTTGGATAACGACTGGGTTGAAGTATTCAACGATTACGGCGTGTACAGCACCCGTGTCATTGTAAGCGCCCGTATCCCAAAAGGAATCTGCCTGATTTACCATGCCACCGAACGAACTTATACGGTACCGAAGTCGGAAGTCAGGGGCGGAAAACGATCAGGAGGGCACAACAGCTTAACAAGAGTGCGTTTAAAACCCAATCTTTTGGCAGGCGGATACGGACAGTTCTCGTACCATTTTAATTATTGGGGACCAGTAGGTGTTAATCGCGACACCTTTGTGATTGTTCAGAAATTGAAAAAACTGGAGTTTTAATTTAGAAAAAGAGAAACTATGGATATCAGATCACAAATAGCAATGGTGTTTCACCTCGATAAGTGCATTGGCTGCCATACCTGTTC
Source organism: Prolixibacteraceae bacterium (assembly GCA_003457135.1). GTDB lineage: Bacteria > Bacteroidota > Bacteroidia > Bacteroidales > Prolixibacteraceae > Aquipluma. The sequence continues at coordinate 67,128 of DMSQ01000084.1, read as the reverse complement.
AATTGCCTGCAAAAATATCTGGACCGACCTTAAAGGCGCCGAGTACATGTGGTGGAACAANNACAAAACCGGGCACCGGTTACCCTACCAAATGGGAAGATCAGAAAATATACAAAGGCGGTTGGGTGAAAAACGGAGATAAAATTGAACTTCGTGTAGCAGGGAAACCTACCGGACTGACGAAATTGTATCACAATCCCGATATGCCGGTTATGGACGATTATTATGAGCCCTGGGTATATGATTACGATCATTTGTTTGAAGCTCCTGCCGGAACCGACCAGCCAACTGCACGCACCATTTCGCTGGTTACCGGCGACCCGATTGATGTAAAAGGCGGGCCAAACTGGGACGATGATTTAAGCGGAACCCCCGACTATGGCCGAAACGACATCAACTTCAGCAATGTGAGCGCCGAAGATCAGGAAGCACTATTTCAGCTTGAACGCATGACTATGCATTATTTGCCGCGCATTTGCAATCATTGCCTGAATCCTTCCTGCGTAGCTGCCTGCCCGAGCGGAGCGGTGTACAAACGCGGCGAAGATGGCGTGGTGCTCATCAGTCAGGAGAAATGCCGGGCCTGGAGGTTGTGTGTTACAGCATGCCCGTACAAAAAATCTTACTACAATTGGACCAGCGGCAAGTCTGAAAAATGTTTGCTTTGTTATCCGCGGCTTGAAACGGGGCAGGCTCCGGCCTGTATGCATTCATGTGTGGGGCGTATCCGCTACCTTGGAGTTCTTTTATACGATGCCGATAAAATAAAAGAATATGCCTCTTGTCCTGAAAACCAAATTATTGACAGGCAGTTGGATATTTATCTGAACCCTTTCAGTGATAAAGTGATTAAAGAAGCCAAAAAGAACGGAATAGCTGATTCGACTATTGAAGCAGCCCAAAAATCTCCGGTTTACAAGTTTGTAAAAGAATGGAAGATTGCCCTCCCGCTGCATGCCGAATTCCGCACTATGCCGAGCCTGTTTTATGTGCCGCCAATGTTACCTGTGATGGGCAAAATGACAAATGGTTTATATGAATCAACGACCGAGAATTTATGGGGAAAAATTGAAGATTCGAGGTTGCCGATTCAATACCTGGCCAATCTGTTTTCGGCTGGCAAGCCTGATAAAATAAAGGAAGTAATGAAAAAGCTGATGACCGTTCGCTACCATCGCCGTCAGGTTACGGTGAATGATATTGAAGGCACCTTATTGGATACTGCTTTCGAACAAACCGGTTTAACTCCCGATGTGGCTGATGCCATTTACCGGCTTACTTCTTTGGTCAAATACGACGAAAGGTTTGTGATTCCTGCTGCCCACCGCGAAGAAGCCATCGAAATGATCGAAAGCACCGACGACCGGAAAGGAAACACAGGATTCGGCGAGAGTAAAGGAACAAGAAGGGTGTTTTAAGTACTGAAAACCATATAAGCACAGAAAACCACATAGGCACATAGAACACATAGAAGAAATAAGAAATAAGAAATGAGAAATAAGAAATGAGAAAAGGGCAAGAGGAAATGAGAAAAAACTATGTGACCTATGTTTCTATGTGGTTAAAAAATAATAGAATAACATGAAAATTTATACTCATATAGCGCATTTATTCAATTACCCGGGTGGCGATTACCTTAATGTTGTTGAGAAATTGCATCTGGAACTTCTGGAATACGATGAATCGCTGGTTGACGATTTCCTGCCGGTAGCCGGGCACTTCACCTCCAATTCCACTGCCGAACTTCAGGAATATTACATCCGCACGTTCGACGTAAACGCGGCCTGTTATCTCGACATTGGCTATGTTTTATTTGGTGAAGAATCCAAACGCGGCCAATTTCTGCTAAACATGAAAAATGAACAGCTCAAAGCAAATAACGACTGCGGAACAGAGTTCGCCGACCATTTGCCCAATGTACTTACCTTGCTTCCAAAGATTGAAGATCATAACTTCAGGGAAGAACTGGTAGTTACCATGCTGCTTCCGGCGCTTAAACACATGCTCGGTAATTTCAGGACTGAAGAAAATAATTACAGAAATTTACTGAAAATACTTGTTGGGCTGCTCGAAACCGACTTTAAAGACACAGCATTCGAACCGTACCACATCAATCAAAAAGAAATTGAATGTTCCGGGGCATACTCGTGCGGTATGGATTTCACCAAACTAAAAGGCAAAAAACATTAAAAAACCAAACTATGATTAATTCATTTTTGTTAATCGGACTACCCTATGCGGCCTTGTTTATTTTCCTGATCGGAAGCATTCTGCGAATAAAATATTATGGCTATTCGGTTACAAGCCATTCGTCGCAATTTCTTGAATCCGACATGTTATTTTGGGGAAGCCGTCTTTTTCATCTTGGAATTGTGATGCTGTTTTTAGGCCATTTAATCGGATTCCTGATGCCGGGAATCATCATTTCCCTGACATCGTCAACTTCAGGATTAATTATTGTTGAGGTAACAGCATTGGCTTTTGGTGTACTCACTTTCGTTGGTTTAGTATTTCTGATCATTCGAAGAATAATCGTAAAACGCCTTTATTCCGTTACTTCGAAAATGGATATAGTCGTTTATCTGGTCATTTTGTTTCAGGTAGTTACAGGACTTATGGTCGCTTATTACAATCGCTGGGGATCAGTATGGTTTGCATCCGCTTTAGTTCCCTATTTGCGCTCTATATTTATTTTCGCACCCGATGTTTCGGTGATTTCAAGCATGAGCTTGTTAGTTAAACTTCATGCTATTTCGGCATTTGTTTTTGTCGCATTAATTCCATTTACAAGGCTGATGCATTTTCTGGTCTGGCCGGTTTACTACTTATGGCGCAACTATCAGCTTGTTATCTGGAACAGGGACCAAAAAGCCATGCGTGCATCAAAAAATACAAGGGAGGGAGTTAAACCAATCAATAATTAACTCTATGGAAGCTGTTGTCATAGGAAGGGCTCACCGGATACTTGCGTTAAACACTATCGCATTCACAGTATGTTTCGCCTGTTGGATGCTCAATGGCGTGTTGGTCACTTTTTTGGCCGGAAACCAGGTTTTCGACTGGGGTCCTATTGAAATTGGCTGGCTTTTAGGGATTCCCGTGCTTACCGGATCCATCTTCAGGCTCCCAGCCGGGATGTTAACCGATAAGTTTGGCGGACGTCCGGTTTTTGGCATTCTGCTCCTTTTGTGTGCTATCCCTATGTTTTTTCTTTCACAGGCCAACAGTTTCTTCAGTTTTGCCTTGTGCAGTTTCGGTTTCGGGCTTACTGGTGTGGGATTCGCTGTTGGAATTGCCTTTACCTCGGTTTGGTACCCTAAAAACTGGCAGGGCACAGCTCTTGGTATTTTCGGCGCCGGAAATGCAGGTGCAGCCATCACCACCATGCTGGCTCCCACTCTTCTGAAAAATCTGACCAACGATGGGGCCAACATCGAAGGATGGAGAACCTTACCGGTTATTTACGCTACGGCGCTTGTAGTTATGGGAGTGATCTTTCTGGTTTTTACCAAGAATAAAAAACCTCAGTCGCACGGAAAAACCGTTGGACAAATGTTACTGCCACTCAAAAGTATGCGCGTTTGGCGGTTTGGATTGTACTATTTTCTGGTTTTTGGCTGCTTTGTAGCTTTCTCGCAATGGCTGGTTCCGTATTTTACAAACGTATATTACCTTCCACTGGTTACTGCCGGATTTTTTGCCACAGCTTTCAGCCTTCCTTCAGGGTTAATCAGGGCTTTTGGCGGATGGATGTCGGACAAATTCGGAGGCCGGAAAATCATGTACTGGGTTTTAGGCTCATCAATGATCATCTGTTTCATGCTGATTGTTCCTAAGATGGAAATCCATTCACCCGGAAGAGGTATCAACGCGCGTGTTCCCGGAACGGTTACTGAAGTTACCGAATCAACAGTGAAGATTGGAAACATTGACTATAAATTTGGACATAAAAGCGGGAAATTGGACCGGCTGGAATCCGGGTTGCTTGTTTTCCCTACCAAAGAGGTATGGCAGGAGCCAATCGTTCAGGTTGGGGAAAAGGTTAAAAAAAATCAGCTCATTGTTAAAGGAAATTCAGTGATTTACTTTCAGGCCAACATTTGGATATTTGTTGTGCTGGTTTTCGCCATCGGAAGTATCTGGGGAATTGGGAAAGCTGCGGTTTACCGGCTTATTCCTGATTATTTTCCGAACGAAGTGGGCGTTGTTGGCGGAATGGTAGGCGTAATTGGCGGCCTGGGCGGATTCGTTTGCCCGATCATTTTTGGCTACCTGCTCGAAGGTACGGGCTTATGGACAAGTTGCTGGATGTTCATGTTTTTCCTTTCGGCCATCTGCCTGATATGGATGTATAATGTAGTGCAGAAACTAAACCGGAAAGACAACCCGCCACCAAAACTGACGATTGACTCACAATAAAAAATAACTAAAAACAAATTTATGGCCGCAATTATTGAAAACTGGAATGTGGAAGACAAAGTTTTCTGGGAATCTACCGGAAAGAAAATCGCATGGAAAACACTCACAGTAACCACCCTAACCCTGATATTCTCGTTTGCAACCTGGTTTATGATGAGCGTTATTGTTGTGAAGCTGCCGGGAATAGGCTTTAAATTTACAACAAACCAGCTATTTTGGTTGGCTGCAATGCCCGGCCTGGCAGGTGGAACACTTCGAATTATCCATACCTTTTTATTGCCCATTTATGGTACCCGCAATATTGTGACCTACGCGACCATTATTAAATTAATACCCGTCGTTGGAATTGGTATGGCAATCATGGATACAACCACTCCTTACTGGGTTTTCATGGTTCTTGCCCTTACTGCCGGTTTTGGAGGTGGCGACTTTTCATCGTTCATGCCCAGCACCAGTGTGTTTTTCCCAAAACGACTACAAGGAACTGTTTTGGGAATTCAGGCGGGTATCGGCAATTTCGGGGTGACTGTGGCCCAGTTTTTAACACCAATCATGATTGGCGTTTCACTTTATGGAGCATCTCAGGTTTTTACCAAAGTAAATCCCAGGACCAAAGAAGTTATTGCTACCTCAGATATTTACCTTCAAAGCGCTGCCTTTTGGTATGTTCCGGTTTTGATTATCCTTGCTGCTGTGGCCTGGTTCACCTTGAATAGAATTCCGGTGAAAGCTTCATTTAAAGAGCAGCTTGACATTTTTAAGAATAAGCACACCTGGTATTGTACCCTCACTTACATGATGACTTTCGGTACGTTCGCCGGACTGTCAGCAGCTTTTCCATTAATGATTAAAACTCTTTACGGCAATTTCGAAGGTGCTCCTGATCCTTTGGTTTACGCATTTTATGGACCCCTGATAGGTTCGGCAAGCCGCATTCTGTTTGGATTTGTTGCCGATAAAACCGGTGGGGCCATATTAACTACCATTACAGGTATCGGCCTGGCAACCGGAATCACATTGCTGGTAACTATGGGACTTGTAGCGCCTGACGGTATGGCACAATTCCCCATGTTTGTAACAGTTATTCTGGCTTTGTTCTTTTTTACGGGAATGGGCAATGCCGCAACTTTCAGGCAATACCCTATTATTTTCGGGCACAATCCACGCCAGGCAGCCGGTGTGATTGGCTGGACAGCTGCAATCGCAGCCTACGGCCCGTTTGTTTTTGCAACCATTATTGGCGCTGTTATTTCGGCAAGCGGAAATGCAAAAGCATTCTTTATTGGTTTACTGGTGTTTATACTGATTGCTACTTCAATAAACTGGTATTTTTACAACCGGAAAGGGTGTGAGAAACCGAGCTAGTGTTCTACAGATCGTTTTACGCTCTGGGTACCTTCCATTTGAACTGTCAAGAAATCCTTGACAGTTGCCAATTCATCCAACTCACCCTCAGCAAAAATATTGATTAGATGAAATAAAATTAGGTAGATTCCATTTCTCCAACGATCTTCATGGTTTCGACACTCACGGTGCAGACCCTTTTCAGCAGGTCAATCACATGGTCTTTGTAATCGGAAAAGCGGTAGGTGTCGAACTTTTCGGCAATGGTGGGGTCTTTAGGCTTCTTTTCCTTATACTGGTCGAGCACCCATTCCAATGCAGAACGGTTGCCCAGCTTGTATTCCCAGGCTATTTTCGGGATTCCCTTCAAAAAGGTAAGTTCGTCTATTTCGACGATTCCCGTCTGCTTGTTTGCCATTAGTTTGGCTTTTATTTTGGGCTTGCGGGCAAATATCGCTTCGGGTTCTTCGGCCACAGGAAACATGGTTTTTTGCTGAAGGTGTTCAACTTTCGTTTCGGCGGTGATGACCTCCAATGCGAAAGGTTCAACGGTTTCGTAGCCAATATGCAATTCCATCAGCGCCTTGCCCCAGGCTGCCCACTGGTGAAAATTGTCGTAAAATGGCAAGCGCGGAAACTCGCGTTTCAGGTTCAATTCGTACTTTTTACGGTAGGCCGGGTTGTGAAGGACGGCGTAGGTGTAATGGAAGATATCGGTTTTTGTAATTTCGGTTTCGGTGGTTCTGTTTCGGGTTTCGGTTTCGTTTTCGGGTAGAGACGTTGCATGCAACGTCTCTACAATGCCCACACCATAATGCTCGCGAAACTGCTCCAGCCCCCAGTCGGTAATGTTTTCGGTGCGGTTGCCGGATTTGTTGTAACGGTATAGTGGGAGGCACTGAGTTTTCTCTAAATAATCAAGTCCTGCAATTATTTGAGTTGAAAAACAAGAAAATGGCTTTGATGAACTTTGCCCAGAGAGATAAATTGTAAAATTAGTCTCGCCTCCTTTTTTACCAAAAATTGCAGGCATCAGATACTGCATTTCATTTAGCTCTTTACTGAAATACAATTTCCTTTTTACAAAAGGACGATAAAGGCTATTAATAATTATCGATTCATCGTATTTGTATTCTTTGTTTCGAAACAAATCATTTTTAACTGCCCTTGTCCATTTAATGGAGGAATCAACTTCATCTTTGATAGCATTTTTATCCTTACCCTTTAGTTTTTCCCTATCTGCATTGTAAACGGTTATCAGATGCTGAACTTTTTTCTTCAAAACCAATTCATTTTCATCATAAACCCATTCATCTCGATTAGTAACAACGCCCAAAGAAAACAACTCAAAAAGTGCATTTTTACTTTTTCCAAGTTTTACATCTTTGTCGGCAACTGGTAATAATTCTTCCCAGTCGTTGTCTTCCGATAGGTTGATCCAGTTGTTGGTTTTATCGGGGTGGATGGTTTCGAAATGGATATGGGCAATTTGGTTGTTCTTTAGCCAGTCGAGTTTCACTTCCTTGCGCCAGTCATCTTCCATGGCCACATATTCAATTCTGCACGGGCCTTCCTGCTTTTCCTTTTTAATCAGGAACATAATAGCCACGCCGGTTTGGATGCCAAACACGTTGTGGGTAGTTCCGGCAATTTTAGGATTGGCGCGCACGTCGCTTTTGGTGTCAACAATGTAGGCATAAGCGTATTCATCCTGAACGCATTTCCGGAAACCGTCGAACGTGCGGCTGTCTATAAAGCTGCGGTTGGTAATGAAAGCTAAAATACCATTATTGTCTAACCTGTCCATTGACCAGCGGTAAAAGCGCGAGTACATGTCGTAAAGCTTGGTTTTCTGCGCCGTGCTGTGTTTGATATAGGTGTCTTTGATCCGCTTATCAATGGTGGGATATTCGCGGTTCTTGTTGTTTTCGTTTTCGTTGAGTTGATTGGCGTTGTAAGGTGGATTGCCAATCACCACCGAAATCTTTTTGCTGTTTTGGCGGCGGATTCGTTCGGTATTTTCGCTACTGAGCCGAAACAGGGTGTGTTGTTTGCCTGCAAAAGCCAGTGCATCGGTATTGTCGAGCGTATCCACAAAACAAAGATTGGGAAACTCGGCATAGTACAGCATCTTCTGTTTAAAAGTGTATTCGATGTTTAGGTTGGCAATGTAGTAAGGCAAAATGGCCACCTCATTGGCGTAAATTTCGTTTTTATATTTCCAGGCCAAATCCTGTTTGGGGATGACGTGTTCGATAACGTCGCAGATAAACGTGCCGGTGCCGGTTGCCGGGTCGAGTATTTCGACGTTGCGGTCAGCCATGGTTTTTCCAAAATGTTTGTGCAGCAGGTAATTTGTACTATCCACCATGAAACGCACAATTTCGTTGGGGGTGTAAACCACGCCCAGCCGGTCTGCAGCCTTGGGATTGTAAACCTTGTAAAAGTTTTCGTAGATCACCTTCAGAAACTTCTGCTTTTCGTGGTGGTCGGTAATACTCGCCGCCGTTGCGTTGATGGCTTCGTAATAATGTTCGATGGAATGAAGCAAATTGCGCCGTTCCGAATATGAGAAAAGTGAATCAATTAGTTTTTCCAATTCGGCGGCAATGGTGTTGTGCCGGTGGAAGTCTGGATCGTCGAAAATCCGGTTGAAGATATCGCTGGTAAGAAGGTGCTGGATCATCATCTCACGGATGTCTTCGATGGTGATATCAGGGTTGATCTCCGCCTTGCACAGTTCCAGAAAAGTGGACTGTGCGGCAATGAAATTGGGATTTATTTCGCGGCTTTCAATGATACGGTATCTGAGCGTTTCTACAATCACCGGAATGTCGGCCTTGAATTTTTCAATAGCCTCTTCAAACTTGAAAACTGTTTCGCTCTTGAAATTGATAAAAGTAGTTAGCAGATCGTGCAACTGATCGGCATTGCGCATTTTTGCACGTCCAACCTCTTCGCCCAGCTGGAACAACACGGCCAGGTTGCTATCTTCGAACAGAATATTGGTGAGCGGGTATCCCTTTTGTATCTTGGCATCAATTTCTGCTTCGATGTCGTCTTTTTCATCCTTGCTTTCCCAGAGTCCAATGTCGAGTCCCCACAGGTTTTTTACTGTTCCGTCGGGGTAAACTTTTTTGCCACGTGTCCCCATGACTGCCACTTCGGGAATCACTTCATAGTTCGATTTACGTGCGTAATCGTTTAGCAAATGCCAGAAGTGATTGCGGATGCTTTGTTCGTTGTGGCTTTTCCCGAACTGGAGGGTCCGGTCGAGGTTTTGGTAGTACTGGTTGATCAGGATTTTCGACATGATCGGAGGCAGATTGGGTTGATGAACAATGTCCAAATCTAATAATATTATTGCAGGGAAATACATAAAATTATTCAACAACTTCGGGTTGATAACTTAAAGTTTCCCGTTAACTTCCAATAACGTTGGGGATCATTAATATTTAATCCGTAACAAATGAGTCAACTGGGCTATTAAGAAATAATTCACCCACCCAAAATAAATTGCCAACTCCTTTTCAATTTTCACACGATTCTGCTATCTTGTTTAGGCGCCAATGATTAACTGGCTGTCAAAAAAAAGTAACAGCAATGATTTCGGAAAGCAGTCTTGAAAAACTGAAGATACTGGCAGGAGCGGCCAAATATGATGTTTCGTGCGCTTCGAGCGGAACCCAGCGAAGCAATACCAAAGGAGGAATCGGAAATGCAACCGCATGGGGCATTTGCCACAGCTTTGCAGAAGATGGACGTTGCATTTCGCTCCTGAAAATCATGCTAAGCAACCATTGTATTTACGATTGCGCCTACTGCATCAACCGCAAAAGCAACGATATTCCACGCACCACATTCACACCTGATGAGATTGCCAGCCTGACCATTGAATTCTATCGACGGAATTACATCGAAGGCCTTTTCCTCAGTTCGGGAGTGTTGGTCAATCCCGATCACACCATGGAACGAATGGTTTCGGTGGCCAAATTGCTGAGAACCGAACACCGGTACAACGGGTATATTCATCTGAAAACCATTCCAGGAGCCAGTCAGCAACTCATTGCTGATGCAGGCCGATGGGCCGACCGTTTGAGTGTCAACATTGAAATACCAAGTGAGAACAATCTGAAATTGCTTGCACCTGATAAGGATTTCAGGAGTGTTTTGGAGCCGATGAAAATAATTTCGACCGGAATTCTTGAATCGAAAGAAGAACGGAAACACCACCGGAATGCGCCATTGTTCAGTCCGGCAGGGCAAAGTACGCAACTGGTTATCGGGGCCACCAACGACTCTGACCATACCATTCTGAAATTATCATCGGCTTTATACTCCCTGCGCAATCTGAAACGGGTTTACTATTCAGGATACATTCCTGTAAACAGTTACGATAGCCGACTGCCTGTTCTAAGCGCTCCCCCACTCCGACGCGAGCACCGTTTGTATCAGGCAGACTGGTTGCTGCGTTTTTATGGTTTCCGAAGCGGTGAAATAGTGAGTACCGAAAATCCCAATCTCGATCTGGAACTCGATCCGAAAGTAAGCTGGGCGCTGCGAAATCCGCACCTCTTTCCGGTTGACATTAATAAAGCAGATCCGCTGATGCTACTTCGTGTGCCGGGAATCGGAACCCGGTCGGTCCCTCTGATTATTATGGCCCGAAAACACACCATGTTAAATTCGTCACACCTTCAAAAAATGGGAGTAGTGATGAAACGCGCCCGGTATTTCATCACCTGCAACGAACTGCGCTCACAAAACATTCAGGATTTAAAACCCGAAATTGTCCGACAACTTTTACTTGAGAAGAAACCGGCAGGCAGCGATGCAGCGGTGCAATTGAAGTTGTTTTATCCGATTATGCCGGCGCTGAAGTAGTGGGCAGTGAATAATATTGCGAAATACGGTTTAGAAGTTGTGTCTCCTGTTAATCTTCAAATCTTCCTGTTGAGCCGAATCTCAGATTCGAACTGAGGACCCCGAGATTACAAATCACGTGCTCTGGCCAACTGAGCTAATTCGGCAAAAAAAAAGTGGGTAAGCTACCTGCATCGCACCGCTCAACCGTTTACCCTTGCTGCCTTCCGACCCTGGGGGATTTCAACAGGAGCTAGTCGTACAGGACTTACCCGGCGCAAAAGTAGAAAAAATTGACTTCCCTGCAAATGAATCGGGGTGTTGCCTATAATTTATTTTCAATCTAATTACTAATCCTTTAATGCTCAATTAAGTATTAGTCCCCGAAAAGTATGCGGGCATAATTAAATTCAGAAAATGACCCGGAATATATCAGCAGACGATAAAATCAAATATATTTGTTAATCACTAACCAAAAAAAACACACTATGGAAGAAAAATCAACCTTTTGGAAATCGGCAATGGTTTATGGCTTATACCTTGCTTTAGTTTTAACCCTTTTCTCAGTTATTTTGTATGTTTCGGGCCTGATCCTGAATACTACAGTTGGCTATATTTCAATTGTAATTATGATTGCGGGTATCGTAATCGCGCAAATCAGTTACCGTAATAAAGAATTAAAAGGGGCCATTACATACGGGCAAGCATTGGGTTTTGGAGTAGCAATTATGCTCTTTGCCGGAATTGTTTCTGCCTTATATACGCTCATACTTTACACATTTATTGATCCGGCTTTGATTGACCAGATGAAAGCAATGCAGGAAGAAGCCATGATGCAAAAAGGACTTAGTGAAGATCAGATTGAAACAGCCATGTCGGTGGCTTCAAAAATGATGTCACCTGCCTGGTTGTCAATTATGGGATTTGTCGGTTCTGTATTTAGTGGAACGATTGTATCTTTGCTCACTTCTATTTTTGTAAAAAAGGAAGGCAACCCGGACGCTTTTGACGAAGCGATGGAAGAAGTAAAAACTGAAGAATAGCTGAATGAATATTTCCGTAGTTGTACCACTTTTTAATGAAGTTGATTCACTAACTGAATTGACAACCTGGATTGACAATGTCATGCAGGCCAATAACTTTACCTATGAAGTTATTTTGATTGACGATGGCAGTACCGATGGTTCGTGGGAAATGATCGGGCAGCTTTGTCAGCAAAATCAGTGCATTAAAGGAATCAAATTCAGGCGCAACTACGGAAAATCGGCAGGTTTGTATTGTGGTTTTGCCCAGGCCGAAGGCGATGTGGTCATTACCATGGATGCCGACCTTCAGGACAGTCCGGAGGAAATACCCGAGCTTTACCGCATGATTACCGAAGAAAATTATGATCTTGTTTCCGGTTGGAAGAAAAAACGCTACGATCCTTTCTTTTCAAAAAACCTGCCCAGTAAATTTTACAACTCGACTGCCAGGAGGATGACGGGAATTAAAATCCACGATTTTAACTGCGGATTGAAAGCCTACCGGAAACAAGTGATTAAAAGTATAGAAGTTTACGGCGATATGCACCGCTATATCCCGGTTCTGGCCAAATGGGCCGGGTTTAAACGAATTGGCGAGAAAGTGGTCCGGCACCAGGAACGTAAGTTCGGAACCACCAAATTCGGGATGGAACGTTTTATCCGTGGCCCGCTCGATTTACTTTCTGTTATTTTTATCTCGAAATTCAGCAAACGCCCGATGCACTTTTTTGGGGTTTTCGGCACTCTTACATTTATTGTTGGATTTGCGGCAGCCATCTGGGTTGGCGCACAAAAAATAATTCATACCCTGAATAACGAAATTGCGCCGCGAATTACTGAAAGTCCCTATTTTTACCTTTCGCTGGCTGCCATGATTATCGGGACACAATTGTTCCTGGCCGGATTTCTGGCTGAGCTGAATGCCCGGAACTCTACAGACCGTAACTCCTATCTGATTGATAAGAAGACCAATATCTGATATCTTCGGGATGAATTCACAGTCACCAAAAACATACCGCCAGCTTAGAAAAGGAGAAGAAATTGCAAATGCAATTACTCACGGCATCGGATCGCTGCTAAGTATTGCCGCATTGGTTGTACTGATTATTGTTGCCGGAAGGCATGACGACATCTGGCAATTGGTCAGTTTCTCGATTTATGGATGCACACTGATCCTGCTTTATCTGTCATCAACCCTATATCACAGTTTTTCGGAGTCGAAATTAAAAAACCTTTTTGCGCGCTTCGACCATATTTCGATTTTTTTGCTTATTGCCGGGACCTACACTCCCATTCTTCTCACTTCGATGCGTGGTGTTTTAGGCTGGACATTTTTCGGTATCATTTGGGGGCTGGCCATTGCTGGATCAGTGATCCGGTCAATTTTCCTGCACCGTTTCAGAAAACTGATGGTTGTTCTTTACCTGATGATGGGCTGGATGGCTGTACTGGCCGGAAAACAAATTTACCAGAGCCTGCCTTCAATAAGCATAACATTTCTGGTTTTGGGGGGCATTGCTTATTCGGCTGGAGTCATTTTTTATATGTGGAGAAGCCTTCCTTATGCGCATGGAATCTGGCATCTTTTTGTTTTAGCCGGAAGCATTCTTCATTTCTTTGCCATTTATTTCAGCATCAACTAAAAAACAATCCTGAAAATGAAAAAACTAAGCTTCTGTTTGGCTATATTTCTTTTAACCACAGTCTTTTGGGCCCAATCCCAACCGGTAAAAAAATACTCGCTGGTCATTCATGGCGGGGCAGGTGTGATGGACAAAAAAAGTATGACTCCTGAAATGCAGAATGAATACATTTCAGTCCTGAACCGGGTTCTTCATATTGGCGATTCGGTATTGACAAACGGTGGTACCTGTCTGGATGCAGTCGAAAAAACAATCGTGATCATGGAAGATTCGCCACTTTTTAATGCCGGCAAAGGAGCGGTTTTTAACCACGATGGAATAGTTGAACTAGATGCTTCGGTGATGGAAGGAAAGTCGCTGAATGCCGGAGCCATTGCGGCTGTCAGGGATATTAAAAATCCGATTCGTGTGGCGCGGGCAGTCATGGAAAAATCGGAACATGTGCTGCTAAATGGTTCAGGAGCGTCACAATTCGCTAAAATGCAGGGTTTTGAATCCGTCGAAAACAGTTATTTCCACACTGAGAAACGTTATAAATCACTTCAGGAATTGCTCAAAAAGGAAAGGGAAGCTACTGCCAAAGACAAACATGGCACGGTTGGCTGTGTTGCCCTCGATATTTACGGGAATATTGCAGCGGGCACTTCAACAGGCGGAATGACCAATAAAAAATATGGCCGCATCGGCGACTCGCCCATTATTGGCGCCGGAACCTATGCCAACAACGAGACCGGCGCTTTTTCATGTACCGGACATGGCGAATATTACATCAGATTAGGATTTTCAAGAGATATTTCGGCGCTGATGGAATATAAAAAGCTTTCGATCGCCGATGCCTGCAGCGAAGAAATCAGGAAACTGACCCGACTGGGCGGAACCGGAGGAGTGATCGGGATTGACCGAAAAGGAAACATTGCCATGGAATTTAACACATCGGGCATGTTTCGCGGGTATGTAAAATCGAATGGAGAAAAGGAAGTGGCAATTTTTAAATAATTGAAGAAAGTTCGTCATTGCGAGTTTTCACCCCAAAAAAAATTGGGGCACAATGTGATGATGACAGAATGCTAAATTGATACATGAGATATGTTAAAAGCATTTTCATTCTATTCATTATCAACAGCATATAAAAATCTGTCATTGGTANNCAACAGATTGCTTCACTTCGTTCGCAATGACGACACTAATTAGACGGCTTTGCTCTATCCCCTCGTGAGGGAAATTAGAAACAAAGATATGATCACTTGCTACTTCGAATAACTTACATCCTCAACTGGTAATATGATTGCTAATCCAAAATAAATCAGGATCATGCCAGGATTGAAAAACGTGATAATTGCAAATGCCAGCCTGAAAAATACCGGATCGAGTTCGGGATTCACATAGTTTGAAATTCCGCTGATTACACCAGCAACTAATTTGTCGTTTGAGCGTGTTAACCGTTTCATGTTGTTGTAGTTTTAATTGTTTCTGTTGTTTCTATTGTTTCTGTTGTTACTCTTTTAATGAAAGTCCTTCCGGAGTCATTATCCAGGTTTTACCTGTCATTTCCTTATTCCAGATGTTGTTGATGTTTTCAAAATCAAAAGACAACTGATCAAGATTTTGCCCGAGATGAATCATTTTACCTTCCGGTACCTTTACTATAACCTGAACTTCCTGATTTCGCCATTTGACCTGATTTCCGATGATGAAATAAGGGTCGAGCATCAGGCTTGAATCCTGATTTGCGACCTCATACCGGATGTGGTCGAGATTATTCTGAACTTCGCCTGTATTTTTCCCACGGGCAGTGCGTTTGATTATGAACGAAAAATCGGTGGCATCGGTTGGTTCAATTTGCAGGCGAGGACTTCCGGCGAGAACTTTTTCGTCGTTAATGGTTGCCAAAATAAAATCATCAAAATGAACCTTCTTTTCCGTAGCTACTATTTCAGGAGCTGCAGCCAATTCAATGTATAGTGTTTTACAAGCCGTACAGTTGACCGATTTGCCTGAGGAAACAGTATTTTTCAGCCTGAAATTGCTTACTTGCCCGGCAGTTAAAACGATCATTGCAACCAGGGCAACCAACCAGATTCCAAAGGCGCCCAATCCAATCAGCTTATTGTTTGTTTTATATCTGAAAACAAGCTTGGTCCCGATAAAAAGAATAGCCAAAAGCGGAATTCCTACGAGTAAAACAAAGAGTAGAATTGCAATGCTGACCAATCCCGGGCTCACCATAAATCCCAAAAGTCCTGGCCAATCAGCTTCGGGGGTAAATCCTACTGAATTACTGTGAACGATTGAGTTTCCGACCGTGATTGAAACCAGAAAAGTCACCAATCCGACAAATCCGGTCAGTATTAATAAACTTCCAAATGCTACGCCAACGGCACGTCCCATACCTTTTAAAACCTGAACCGAAACATGCCCGGCCTTGCTGGCAGCTTCTTTGCCCCTCCGAAAAGTTTCGGATTTATTGATTTTTGAAAAACTGTTTTTGACTTCTGTAACCTCATCCTGAATCGTCTTTTGGATATTCGAAATGGTTGCTTCCTCTCCCCTCATTTCCAAACGCTGGGCGGTAGTTTGTGCTTTCGGTACGACGATCCATAAAATCAAATAAACGAAAACCGAAATTCCTGCACCCAGAAAAACCAGTAACACGAACAGAACCCTAAGGAACACAGGATCGATGTTAAAATAGGCGCTCATACCCGAACAAACCCCACCTAAAACACGGTTCTCTCCATCACGGTACAGCCGTTTTTTAGTTTTTTCGGGCTTTTCGTCAACACAAAAAATATCGGCTTGCTCCTGATCCATAAAATCTTCAGGTTTCCCCATCCGTTGTATGACTTCATCGACCCACAGGCTGGTGACAGCTTCCTTTCCTTCTGTTATTTTTTCCTGAAGTAATTCGGCAATCCGGGATTCAATGTCCTGTATAATTTCCTGTCCGCCTTTCTGGCAATCGAAGAAATTTTTTAAAAGTTGCAAATAATTCTGTAGTTTCTCAAAAGCATCTTCTTCGATGTGAAAAACGCTACCGCTGATGTTTATGGTGAATGTCTTTTTCATGGTAAATATTGTTTCTGTAGTTTCTGTAGTTTCTGTAGTTTCTGTAGTTTCAGCTATTTGCTTTGGTGAATCTGAAAAACGGCGCTAACCAAATCGTTCCAGACCATTGCAAGTTCGTTTAGAAAATTCTGACCTGTTTCAGTCAATTCGTAGTACTTTCGAGGAGGTCCCTGAAGTGATTCTTCCCAACGGTATCCCAGGTAACCTTCGTTTTTTAGTCTTGTTAACATGGGGTAGAGCGTTCCTTCCACCACAATCATTTTCGATTTTTCAAGATTGTGAATGATGTCGCTCACGTAAAGCGGTTTATTTTCGAGTGCTAACAGTATGCAATATTCGAGAACCCCTTTCCGCATCTGTGCTTTTGTGTTTTCCAGTTTCATGATCTTGCCTCCTTGTATGGTTTAAGTTTTCTTTGCTGATTTGAAGTTTTTAACGGCATCAAGATTTCGATATCTGCTATTTCATTCCTGTGTTTTGGTTTGAAGTTCTATTTGTTTCTGGGCGTATTTTTCGATTTCGCGAACAGCTCCCTTAGCTGTAAACACTTCGACTGATTTGATAATTTCCTGTTCGGTCATCCAGCTTTCGATTTCGAGCGCTATTTCAGCTTCGACAAATTTCGCAGGATCATATACTTCAACCTGAAGTTTCAACGCCTGATCCATAACTTCGTCACAGGTTTCTTCATAGCTGTTCATCCGGTTTTCAGTTTCGGCTGTCAACTCTGCTTCAACAAATTCATTGGCATCATACACTTCAACCTGAAGTTCCAATTCTGCTTCGATAGCTTCGAAAGTAATTTCGATTAAATTGTTGGCCTGAGTTTCCAATTCAAATTGAATATCATTTTCATCACTTCCATTTGTTTTATTTGAATTTTCGACTTTTGTCATAGCCATTTTGCCGTAATTGTAACCGGTCATAACCTGATCCCAAAAATTCTGGGCTCCAACTGTCCAACTGATTAATACTAGACTGACGATTACTGCGCTTCCGCGTAATACTGATTTTTTCACTAAACCATTTTCTGTTTTCTGAGCATTGTTTGTTGTTTTCATGACTTTGTTCTCCTATTGTTTAAAAATATTTTTAGTTTTTAGATTTTTGTTTCTATTCGTATGACGATTGATTTTCAATTTCGTTACAAACTGCATAGTTCTTTTTTTAAACTTCTACCTTTCGTTACATTGTTATTTGTACTGCAAATATATATCTTTTAAATGATACCATGCAACACATAGTACCATTTATTTTAAAATATTTTTTATTTATTTTTTATTTCATTGATATTTAAATACTTATAATTTAATTTTTTTTTACATTGAGAGATAATTTTTCGGAATTCGCCAAAAAACCAATCCTAAACATCAAAAAAGTGGGCAAAATAAGGGGCATAAAACGAATGATGCAAAAGTGATGCTGCTAACTAACAAGAAAGTCAATAGGTTACGAAAAACGTTGTTAAAACGAATTGTGCAAAAACTTGATGATTGCTTTAATTCTACTTTAATGCTGGAGAGAAAAAACGGGGCAAAAATTTACCTTGCTTTAATTGGGTGACACAATACCACCAAATAGACCTAAAAACCCCGCAAAATAAGCCATTTTAGCCAATAATGCCGGTAGTACTATTTACCACAAAAGCTCCTTAAAACGGGGCTTTTTTTGTGCCCAGGTTACTGCCAACTTAACGGCCTTTTAAATGCAGTAAAAACACTAAAAAAACATACAGGCGAACGAACAGGCGACAAACAGGCGACAAAAAAGCACTAAAAAAATGACGTATAACCCCCCCCTTAGTACCAAAAAAACGCACCCGTTAACGCACACGGAAGGCGATACCCCCCCCCGATAATCCTAGAATATAATTGCCTGTTAAATACTGCGTTTAGCTGATATACAACTATTTAGAGCTATTTTTGCAGAATTTTGGATTTTAAAAACGTGTGTGCGCGTTTTATTTGCGTTGAAAGCGGGGCAAATGCGGGGTGAGTTATACGGCTTCGCTTAGCTTGCTATTGACATAACCGGAGGGTTATTCCTTTCTTTTTTGCCCGTCTTCAGCCGGTCTGTTCTTTTCGAGGTAATTGATCAGTTTCGACTGAGTTTCCACCTGTTGCCGTAAACTATCTATTAAATCATCCTTCATTTTGCATTTGTCGCAAGGCTGGACACCAGGATTAAATTTATTACCGGATTTGACATCATAATCACTATTAACCTTCAATACTTCCCCGTTTCCTGAAATAAGCCAGTTCATGTTGATATCATCAAATGACAATGCGATTTTATTGAAAAGTTCGTAGCTGGGAGCGTTACGACCCTTCACTATGTTGTGAATAATCGTTGAATTTACACCAATAGCCACTGAAAATGAATTTGGGTTCAATTTCAATGTACTGATTACAAGTGCAATTCTTTCGTGTATTGTCATTTGATAAAAATAATTTGTCAATAGATGAAAAAATATTATCATTTGTTTGAAATATCGTCAAATGATAATATATTTGTATTCGTTAATGAATACAAAATTACGACAAAACAAAATGAAAAAACAAATAAAAGACGAAGAGACTGAAAAAATAAAAAAACAACTGCCCCGCGCAGGCGCTTACGAGGTTATATCCGGAATGGTAAACGGAGCCTACAAACCCAATACCATCAAGGCAATGATTAACCAACAGCGTACCATGAATCCAGGAGTATTACAGGCCGCAAAAGAATTAATCGAAATCATAAACCAAGGTAAAACCCAACTAAATGAGAACAATGAATAACCTGTTTTTGGGCATATTCCTGCTGATAGCGGTGATAGCCCTATTTAGCGCACTATTCGCAGGCGCCACCTGGCACTATGCCACAGCAATTATGGGCCTGGTATTATCCTGGCTATTTTACTCAGACAATAAATCACTTAAAACCAAAAGATCATGACAAAAGTTTGTAATGGCTTAAACATTCCCGAAAATCGTCATCGTGTGTTAAGAGTTCGAATACCGATACCACGATTCCTGCAAAACAGTGGTAATTCTGGACGCTCTTCACTTTTCTCGAAATTTTGTATTGAATTACGCTTATATAAATCTTTTGAAGCTCATCCTCATACGACTTGTAATAATCGTAGTCGCATTTCTGTAAATCAAGCCCAAACATTTCGCAAAGAGGAATCAGAATCTGATCTACACCAGATTTTAGCTCGCTCCGACGCGATGGGGACATATCCGGGAGGAGTTCTATTTGGAGATGAATATTAAACGAGATTGATTTTTCACTCATAGCATAGATTTTTGAATTAGACCACTTAAAGATATGCTTTTTCATGAAACCGGGATAGGCCGCAAATTCTCACTGCGGCCCCCGGTACGAAAAAACAAATACTTCGATAAACTCAGTAACCAATACTTCGATAAACTCAGTAACCATGACCCCATACGAATATCACAACGATCAATTAGGAGTACAGGCACGTGTGCTTATAGAAGGCAGAGACGCGGATGATAATAGCTTGAGATTAATTGGCACACGTGGGTTACAACACCGGATTGAAAACAACTACATTAAACGGCTGCGTGCTCAGGGGCCAAACACTCCTACCCTCGTAAAATGGGACACTCTACCCCGTGACTGGCAGAAACTATTGGTTGAAACTTTTGGGGAGCCACAACGCCAGGTGAGGCAATCGCTTTTTGAAAAACATTACTCACGCGACTCACGCGCTATTGAATTTTACACAAATTACCAATTGACCGACGGCAAATTACTGCCGGATGATGTGATTGACGAATATACCCTGAACGCTTCGGTTCTGAACACGGTTGAGCGCATTTATACCAAACGCTACGAATTACGCAAAAGCCTTCGCGGTGGTGTGGCTGACGTTTGGACTACAGTTACTAACGAATGCAACCGTTTCCGCGATATACAATCGCATACACTACCAGCCAACGCAGCCGCTTTGCGCCGCAAACTGAAAGACTATAAAAAAGAAGGTTACTCCGCGCTGATTCATGGAAATTTCTGTAATAAATCGGCTTTAAAAGTGGATGAAACCGTGATGAATTTACTCAACAGCATGTTCGCGCATCAATCGTACAAGCCAACTGCTACCGAAATTGCCCGTCAGTATGAGGGTTTTTTAAGCGGATATGTTGATGTAATTGACAATAAATGGGGCGAAATATTCGATTCAAAGGAATTTCCAAAGCTTTCGCAGGCAACAATCACCAATTACCTGGCAAAATGGACCAACAAAGCAGGAACACACACCCTACGCAGTGGTGACCGTCAATTATGGATGCAGAAATTTAAGCCTTATCATAGCATGAAGATGCCGGAATTTGCCGGAAGTATAATATCAGTTGATGACCGTCAACCTCCTTTTTGGTACGAAAAAGGCAAACGTGTTTGGATGTACGGAGCTGTTGACCTTGGAAGCGCAGCCATAACCTGCTGGGTGTTCGGAAAAACAAAAGAGAGCCTGATCCTTGAATTTTACCGTCAGATGGTCAGGAATTATACCGAGTGGGGACTAAGCCTGCCTTATGAACTCGAAGGTGAAATGAGCGGTAACAGTGTTTTCCTGAATACTTTTCTTCAGGAGGGATCGATGTTTCAGAAAACGCACATTGCCGCCAATGCTGCCCGCGAGAAAAGGGTTGAACCCTATTGGAAACCGCTCAGGTATAAAAAAGAGAAGAAACGCTATGGATGGATTGCCCGTCCAAACGCATTATCAGAACCAAATCAGGCGGGTCCAGGTAAGCACGTGATTTTATCTTACGACCGCATTGTTGAAGAGTGCCTGATCGATATTGAAGAATGGAACAACGATGAACACCCGGTAATTAAAGGTAAAACGTGCTGGGAGGTATTACTTGAAATGCAACATCCGAATATAACTCCAACCAACTGGCGGGCTTTCCTTCCGTCGTTGGGATTCAAAACACAAACCTCGTGCAATACCGGAATTATTAAGCTGAACAATACGGAATGCCTGTTAGGCGAAAACGGACAGATTGCCTTTAGCGACCGGCTGATTAGCCTCATGGCTCAGGTTGAAGGGAAAGACCTGGACATTTACTGGCTCGACGGAAATGACGGTAAAGTATTAAAAGCATTGGTTTACCTGCGTGGAACCGACCGCTGTATTTGCGAAGCCGTTTCGAAACCGGTTTATCACCGTGCCAGACTCGAACAAACCGAAACCGATTTGGAAGCCCGCGAACTGATGAGCAAATACGTGGCTTCGGTTAACGGATTCATCAACACGAAACGCAAATCGATTGAACCGGTGACTGTGATCGACAACATTCCAACAACGCTAAACAACAAATTCAAAATATCCGGGTTGCGCCGCACCGTTACCGAGCGTATCGTTCCGGTTGAAGTGCTCGACAACCCGGATTTGAATGATGATGATTTAAACTTCATTTCAACACCATTTAATAAAGGTTTATACGACACATTTTAATTAACCGTACAGACGCGATTAATCGCGTCTCTAACAAACAAACTATGGCTATTACACTTACCACGGAATTTAAACTGAAGATTGTTGAAGAGATGCACGAGCGGCGGAAGCTGTATGACGGCAGTAATGGTGCATTTGCCAAATCGCTTGGAATTTCGGCTGCCGTATTTTCGCGCCTGAACAATGGCGAACACATGGGATTGCTGAAAACAACGCAGTGGATCATGATGGCCCAATTCCTGGGCATCACCATCGAAGACCGCAAATGGAACGTAGCCCGTACCGACGTGTTTGTGATGATCGAAACCGGTGTTCAGTTCTGCAAGGCTCACGCCAAAGCTATGATTTGTGTGGATGACTGCGGAATCGGCAAAACCTTCACGGCCAAATACCTGAGCCGCACGATGAAAAACACTTTCTATGTGGATGCCAGTCAGGCTAAAACCCGCCAGGCATTTATCAGGCTTCTGGCTAAAACCGTAGGAGGCGAAAGCAAAGGACAATACTTCGCTGTAAAGGAAACCCTTAAATTTTACCTGAAGAGCATCAATCAGCCGGTTGTAATCATAGACGAAGCCGGTGACCTGGAATACGAAGCTTTTCTGGAATTGAAAGAACTTTGGAATGCCACCGAAAATTACTGCGGATGGTATATGATGGGCGCCGACGGATTGCGCGCTAAAATAGAGCGCGGGATAGCCAATAAAAAGGTTGGTTTTGCCGAGATATTCTCGCGTTACTCCGAAAAATTCTCAACCATCGTTCCCCGCGAGCGTCAGGACCGGAATGCTTTTTATAAGAAACTGATTACCGACGTTTTGAGCGCCAATAATTGCGATCCCGACCAGATTAATGCCATTGCCAAACGATGTCTGGCAAACGACTCGGGAGGCCACATTGGCGGACTACGCAGGGCTGAAAGTTTACTGATTTTAATCAGGGAGGCTGAATAAGAATGATGAATTGTGAATGATGAATGATGAATGAAAACCAATCAACCAAATAAAATGAAACGAATCATACATGTGGCTAAACAGCTTATCGCAGATATTGAAAATGAAGTTGAAACGCGCAAAAAGATTTATAACAGTCACGGCGACCGCTGGCAGGACTCACAAAAAGGCCGGGAATACCTCGAAGAAACCGAGCGGCTCAGTGAAATGCTCAACCAACTGAACGATTCTATTTGCGAACTGACTGAAAACCTCTAGCGCATGACGCGATCTATTACTGCCCGTAACCTTTTTGAAAAACGCACAGGAAAGACGGTCCGCTTCGATAGCGAACTATTCACCAAAGCGATTGGAGAGGCTGAAATGAAAGGATGCTGGCTGATTTACGGACCCGAAAAAAACGGAAAGACCTGGTTTACGCTGCAACTGGTAAAAGCACTGGCAACATTCGAAAAGGTTGCCTACATCAGCGCGGAGGAAGGCACAGACCTAAGTTTTGTAAGGGCTTGCGAAAGGGCGGGAATAACGGCAGCCGATAAGATCCTGTTTGACGAGTATCTGTCGGTCGGGGAAATTAAAGAAAAGTTCTCGAAGGCGAAAACGCCCAACATACTGGTGATTGACAACCTTACGATTTACCGCGACGAGTTTAAGTCGGTTGGTATCCGTGAACTGATCACCGCGTTCCCCGAAAAGCTGATCATTTTCGTAGCGCACGAAGACCGAAAAGAACCTTACCCCGCCTGTGCCAAAATGGCCTCGAAAATGGCGAAGGTAATCATCAACGTGAAAGGCTTACGGGCGTTTGTGTTAAGCAGGTTTTCGGAAGGCGGATCACTGGAGATTAACGACGAAATGAGCGAAATGTACTGGGGATAGAAGCCCCCTCTAAATCTCCCCCGGAGTGGGAGACTTAAAAAATGCTTCGAAAGTGATAAACGTAAATTGAAATAATAACCTTAAAACCCGGAACTCCCTCCGGTTCCCCTCCCTCGGAGGGGTTAGGGGAGGCTTCAATATGAAAACAACAACAGACCTACAACACGCTCTCCTGGTTAAGCGGTACCATACGCTGGCCACCAAGTTAGGGCTTGGCAAAGAGGATAAGGCCGCAATTATGGAGTCGTACGGCGTTGGGAGTTCGCTCGACCTTTCGGTTCAGGAGTTGACTGAGCTGTGCGCCGCGCTCGAAAGGGATAACACACCGAAAGCCCCGGTACTCGACAAGCTTCGCAAACAGGTTATGGCCAGTATCGGCGGTTGGCTGAAAACAATCAGCCAGGATTCGGATGCCCAGCGCATCAAGGCTATTGCCTGCCGTGCTACCGGCCACCGAAGGTTTAACGATATCCCTGCCGAACGGCTAAGAAACATTTACCACACATTTTTGAACAAGCAAAAGGATTTTAAGGCTGTAAAACAGATCACGGCTGAAGAGCTTGAAATATTATCATACCTGAACTAGCATGGCATCGAACAGGCGATATTTTTTGGAACGCGTGATCATGATTCAAACGATAGTGAAAGAAGAAAAGCGCCACGGAAAGACCCAAACGTGGATTTTTGACAACATTATCAGGTTACAGCATCCAATGTCGCGCTCAACTTTTAACAATTACATGTGCATCAATGCCAAACGCGAACTGGCAAAACTGGGGCCCAACGGCCTCCCCTAAATCCCCTCCAAAAGAGGGGACTTAAAACCGAAGAAACAAATAGTATCCAAATTAATAACCCGGTCGCCTAAAGCCTCACCCTTCGGGGGAGGTTGGAGGGGGCTTCTTAAAAATTCAAAATCATGGTCAAAACAAGAGAAAAAAAAGTAGTTCACAGCGGCATTAGTTCCGAAGAAATGGAAGCCGCGTTCACCGAATTCGCAACCTGCGACGCTAAGCTCCAGAAAATTAACGCCACCATGGATGTTGAGATCACCCGCATCCGTGAGAAGTATGCCGACCAGATCACCGCTCTTGGTGAGCGGAAAGACAAAGCTTTCGATATGCTACAGGCGTGGGCTGTCGAAAATAAGGAAGATCTGTTTTGGCGCAAGAAATCGCTCAACACGATTCATGGAACCATTGGATTTCGCACTGGAGTTCCAAAGTTGAAACTCCTGAAAGGCTTCACCTGGGGAGCAGTAACCAACATGCTGAAGGAATTCCTTCCAACCTACGTGCGCGTATCTGAAGAACCTGCAAAAGATAAATTATTGGCCGACCGCAATAATGAAGAGGTAGCACAGTACCTGCCGAAAGTGGGTATTGCAGTTATCCAGGAAGAAACATTTTTCGTCGAACCTAAAAAGGAAGGCGAATAATAATGAGCCGAAAGCCAAAGTACACCTACGAGCGGAGCGGATGCCAATGGATAATTCGTGAATGGAAATACACCGAACATGGAGGGGGAGGCACAAAGATCGACGTAAAATATTCATTGGAGGAAGCGAGGAACGAGGTGTACAGGCTTAACGGTTGGAAGGAAGCCCCCTCCAAACCTCCCCCGGGAGGGATGGAGAATAACTTTCCCAAAGTTTTTATACGACTTGTAAAACTTTGGGAAAGTTATCAAAAGCGGGATATTGGCAAACTAGGAATGGCACTGCCCCGCAAGCAGGTTCAAATTGGCATGACTGAGAATGACACTTTGAACGGTCGGTGTACCCAGACGCTAAACGGGGGCTATTGGTCTCTGAAGAAAAGGGAACACGGTTAGACTGCAAGTTAAGCCTTAATTCTGCACAAATAGCAGATGGAAGCCGGATTCGATTTGTAAGGTTACACAGGAAAGAAATTGTACTGAAACACCTAAACATTTGAGAAACGAGGTTTGAGCCCTCATCCGGAACAACCCCGAACAGTCGGGAGAAACAAACAAACAAACCACAATTATGGATCAAGCAAGCCAAGTAAAAGTAATCAACGCCGGGTTTACTATTCTCCGGTGCGATGATCAGCCTACATCGCGCATCAAATTTAAAGGAAAAGATAACCATGAGTGGCGGACACTCGAAAAGTTTGAGACCAAAGCAGCCCGCGACCGGGCATTCAAAAACTTTATGGAAATGTCATTTACAATTAACGATTAACCATGGAAAAGGAAAAAACCTACGATGAGTTAAAAGCTGAAATTGACCAGCTATCTCATTACGATATGGGCCGTATGTGGCGGTTTGGGTTAGGGAACGTCGCATTTTTCGACAACACGAATCCGATATCTGAATACTTTAAAGATCGGCTTTTTCAACATTTTGGAGGTTTCACACCCAAAATTTCAAAACAACTAGGATGGAAGCGATAACCGATTTCACCGCCAAAGTACGTGAAATGCGAAGGCTTCAGAAAGAATACTTCAGGAGCCGCGATAAATACATTCTAATGGAGTGTAAAAAAGCAGAAAGCGAAATTGACGATATCCTCTCAAACAATCAGCAGCCGGTTAAAACAGTGGTGGCCGATGCCTTACAACCGAGCTTATTCTAATCCATCCCCGACAGGGTTCCGAACCCTGTCGGGGGTAAAACAAAAACAAGATGGAAAATAAATCACAAAACGAACAGATCCGCAAACACCTGGAAGCGGGTAAAAAGATTACACCGCTCGAAGCGTTGGAACAATTCAACTGCCTGCGCCTGGGGGCCCGTATCCATAACCTGAAAGGGATGGGAATGGCTATATGCTCCGAACTGGTTGAGCGCAACGGTAAACGCTTTGCCGAGTACTCACTTGCAAACCCGGCGGTATGTGGATAGCGCTAATCTATCTGGCAATAATTGCCCTGGTTGTAATTTTTAACCATGGCGGCCACCGCAAAAAAACACCAAAACCTGAAAGTAATGGAGCAGCGGAAGCCACAAACTGAGCCATAACGCACGGAAGCTACACGACAGTTGCCGAGCCAAAGCAATTGAGTGTCCACGAAGTGAGACACGGCAATTGCGGGTAGCTGAAGTTATGGTGGCGGTTTTATTACTAACAATTTAAAATTACTAACATGTTAAAATTTAGCTTTATTGATGAAGGTTTGAAAGACTTTATTCGCGATGACGAAGGAGAAGTCTTAGTTAAAGAATTTACGACATGGACGGATGCCGATGAATTTATCATGGACGGAGGCTTAGAAGAATATGGCTGGACAGATCAAGGAACTCGGAAACATTGCTGGAATGATCCAGACGGCGATTAAACTGCGCCATAACTTGTAAATATCACCAGTTTAATTAATTAAACCAGATGCAACTCACAGATTACGAATATAATGCAATAGCCAAATTAGGCCGGGCCATACACGATGGTAAGTGGAGCAATGCGGGGTTGGTTGAACTTATTAAACTGGAAGGCGATTACCTGAACCTAAAAACAATACCCAGGTATGCAAAATCGGTTGGCAAAAGCTACCCCGGTGTCGTTAAAGCAAGAGAAATAACGCATCTATTCGATGTTAAATGGATCATTGACAATGACTAAAATATAAAAGAGATGAGCAAAATAATTGATTACCCTGAAAAAGTACTGGAAACATACGACGTAATTGAAAAACTTCTGGTGGGAAAACAAAACCGTCCGTTGGTTTCATCAAATTCGGTTAAATCGGATGTGCTGTTGTATATCCTGAACGAACTATATGAAACTACAACCGATTTTAAAGCCTCCCCTTGTGGGGGAGGTTTGGAGGGGGCTTTATGATCCTGGCAATAGATTTTGACGGAACCATCGCCGTAGATCGTTTTCCTGAGATCGGGAAACCGATACCACAAGCTTTTGATACGCTTTCGCACTTTAAGGCAGCCGGGCACAAACTAATTTTATGGACTTGCCGCGAAGATTCGCCAGGGCGGAAATACCTCACTGAAGCTATTGAATTCTGCCGGAATTACGGCATTGAGTTCGACGCCGTAAACGATAATCTTCCTGACGCACCTTTCTGTGATAAAGGAAACAGCCGTAAGGTTTATGCCGATTACTACATCGACGATAAATCAATGTTTCCACTTTGGGAAGCTTACGCGGGAGGCGTATTATGAAAGCAATATTCAGGATGTTCGTAGAGACAAGGCATGCCTTGTCTCTACATGGCAACCATGAAGAATGGCACCAATGTATTAAATGTGGCCGGTGGTTTGACCTGAGAATGAACCCTGACGGATGCTGCCCCGATTGTGGCGTACACATAAACGCGATTTAACCAGTATTAACTTTTCCAAAGTTTTATTACGATTAAAAAAACTTTGGAAAAGTTTAACCTAAAAAAACGATCAAGATGAAAAATGCAATATCACCAATGGCCATACCAGGATTAAAAACCGCTGACGAAATAGCCGCCGAAATTTGGGACATACCAGAAGAATTGCTGAAAGTCAAAACAAGAAAGCGTGAAGTGGTTGAAGCGCGAATGGTACTAATCAGTTATAGGTATCGAAATTTAAACGAAACGCAGGAATCTGCATCAAATCAATATGGACTGAAAGAACACACATCAACCATCCACGCTTGCAAAACAGTTGATGCGCTACTGCAAACCGATAAGGATTTCGGGCATAAACACGAAGAGTTTTGTAAGAGGATTAAATAGTAAATAAACAAACCAATTAAAAACAAAAGTTATGACAGAAGTTTCAAAAACAACAACAGTAGCAAGGATCAACCAGGTTGATATACTTGTGATCGAAAATGGAGAAAAAAGAGTTGCAGTAAAACCTATTTGCGAAGCAATAGGGGTTGATTTTTCAAGTCAACTTCAGAAGATAAAAGAGGATGAAATTTTAGGTTCAACCGTGGGGCTGAGCACCACAGTTGGAGCCGACAAAAAAGAACGCGAAATGGCCTCAATTCCTTTCAAATTTGTATTTGGATGGATATTTGGCATTAGTGCAAAAAACGTAAAAGAGGAAGCCCGCGAAGTGTTGATCAAATATAAACTTGAGTGCTATGAAGCCCTTTACAAACATTTTACCAGTTATGCCGAGTTTGTTGAGCAAAAGCAAAAACAGATAGATAGACAGCTAGAAATTGAGCGCGAAGCCCGCCGTAGTTTCTACACGGCAAAAACGGTACTAAAAGAGGCCGAATCGGAACTTTATAAAATCTCGAAACTCACGTTTAGCGATTACAACGACCAACGCCGCCAACTGGCCATGTTTTCAGACCACGAAATGAACGGGTAAGTTAAACTTTTCTATATTTAACCAATAATAACTTAAAACCAATCTATCATGGAAAAAATTCTAATCATCGTTGTCGTATCTGTTTTTATCGCTGCTATTCTATTTCTTGTTTTGCGCGAGGTAGTAACCTGGTATTTTAAAATAAATAAACTGGTGGAGCAAAACGACGAGATTATTCGGTTGCTCGAAGTTATTGCATACGAACAGGATGATGAACCGATAAAAGAACTGGAGCTGGAGGTAATAAAAAACAAGAACGATATAACAACCGCTCTTTTTTCCAAACGAACTTAAAATTTATGAAGAATTGTTTTGATTCTTAAAAATAATTCTCACATTTGCTCCTGACTATCAATTATTGCACTTCAGGGGCAAAATTCCTGATTTTATTTTTATTAACAAATAAGGCTCGTCCGCAGTATGGTGGCTGAATGCGAAAGCATCGGCAGATTTCACGCCCCGCGTGTAATTGATAGTCACACCTGAACCGGACGGGTTCTTTTTTAACCATTTTTGACTATCATGGAAAAAAGAAATGAAAAGCAAGCTACGAACTTGCAGGTGGTGGAGCTAAACCACCAAAAATTTGCCGTTGAACTTCAAAACGGCAACATGAGTATCAACCTCACCCAGATGTCTCAGCCATTTGGAAGATCAAAACGACCACTTAACTGGTTAATCACACAAGAATCAAAAGATTATCTAAATGCCCTTAGCGTGGCTAAAAAAATAGCCACGGCTGAGCTTGTGAAAGTTAAGCAAGGAGGACAAAACCAAGGCACATGGGTTACAGATTATCGCATTGCCATGCGTTTTGCACAATGGTTAAGCCCTGAGTTTAGTATTGCTGTTGATGAAATTTTGGTAAACCTGTTGCGGGGCGATGCTTTACTTGTAAAACCCTTTAACGGGGTAGAGCCAACCATTCACCAGGGCAAATCGTGGTACAATTACCTCGATGTGCTGGTTTCGTTGGGCTACAGCCGTAACAGTGGCAGCGTGGCCGTTCGCAAAAGGTTGTTCCCGCAGCATTTCGCCAAGTTGTTTGGCCGCAACTTTATAACCCCCGTATTTTGCAATTTCCTGAAATCGAAGAAAGATGCCGTACAGTTGGTGTTAGATTTTACTGCAAACCATAAAGTAATAGGAGGGCTATCCTAATGGAAGACTGTATGGAATGCACAGCAGTGCGGGAGCTTTTAGGTGAAGACGAACCCGCCGAATTTATTGAAACCATTGACACGATGTTTGAAGCATGGATTTGTTCCGAATTTTCAGACGGAACCACCGGCACCCAGCGAGCTTTAGCACTTTCGCATATCAAAGCGTTGAAGCGATTAATTAACTCGATCAAATAACAGGAAAGGCGGCCAACATGGTCGCTTTTTTTATTGCTTTAAATTTTGATTCTATTGTTTAATTCGGTTATTTAGCCAACGATCGTTACTACATATAAGGCAAAGTGTCCACGCTTCTTAATTGGCAAAATAAAGCCAATGGAGTGCGGTATCCGTAAGGTTCCGCGATTTACTTTGCCTTATGGTATGTAGGTGACGATCAACTCCATTGGTTCTTTTATTTTAATCAACACTTATTAAAACATTTTAACTATGCCACCCATGAAGAAAACTCCTATAGAGGAGTTATTAGAGATTGATTCGCCGGCAGCTATTTATGAAACACTTTCTCAGTTCGCCGATGTCTGGCTAAGCTCAGAGATTAGTGATGGAACAACATGCGAACAGCGATCGGTAGCGCTCAGACATCACAAAGCACTTCGTCTGTTTTTGTATCGCCTGCAAAAAGAAGAGCGAAAAAAAACAAAAACAAAACGCAACATGCCAGTATGGCTCAGTTGAAGAAATTAAGGCAGCCTATTTTGAGAGCCCCCTCTAAATCTCCCCGCCTTCGATAAACTCAGGCAACTGGGAAGGGAGACTTAAAACGCTCCGAACGAGTTCATCTCATGTTCGGAGCGTTTTTTTATTCCCCTCCCTCGGAGGGGTTAGGGGAGGCTGTCTTCCTCAAACGAAGTTTCCCACACCTGCACGATCACCTTTAGGTTATCGTCCCTTTTTTCGGTGGTCTGGCTCTTCCGGCTGAACCCTGAGACCTCGCCATCGCCCCAACCCTGTAACGCGGTATAACAGGCATTTACAGTATCGTACCGGCTCAATGCTTTTGTTTGTACCAAGGTAGGAGCCGCACCGTTTGTTTGTCCAACAGGTTCAAACGCCAGGCGAACGGTAACGCGGGCGGTTACCATCTGGATGGTGTCGCTTTCGTCCTCGCAGTTGGGATACTCCACATCAATTAAGGCACAGGGAAAGGCTACAGGAGGCCGACCCTCGAAAAAATCAAGTTGTCCGTCTTCCGCATCAATCCACTTCAATGCCGATACTGTTTTAAGCCTGGTTACTGTTTTTAAAAATACATCTTTCATGGTTACTATTTTATATGGGTAACTTTCCCAAAGTTTTGGTACGATTTATAAAACTTTGGGAAAGTTGTACCTATTCGTTTAAAAATCCTTTTATCCTTTCAAAAATCTTCGTATTCAGCCGTTCAGAGTGCCCCATAAACTGGCGTTTGGGTATAACAATATCAAGCTGCGTTTTTTTAGTTAAGGCTAAACCCTTGTAGAAAGCGGCTTCCTTGTTTTCCGTTTTCCCTTTTCCTTCGGTAGCTGAGCCTGTCGAAGCTCCCCCTCCGGCTGCATAATAGTTAGCCCATGCCCATTTTCTCATGGCCGGAGTTACTTTAGGGTGCAGCTCTCCACCCTCGTTATGGATTTGAGCATACGGAACCATATCGTTACCGGCGCTGATCACCACCTTATTGGCAGATACCAGGCTAGGCCGGATTGAATTCACCAACTTCGAGGATCTGACCAATAGCGAACCCTTACGAACCACCCGCTTTGTTTGCGGCCAAGCCAATCCATCCCATTCTTTGGTCTGGAACCGCTCTTTAAAGAATTCGGTAGCCGTTTCGGCAATGATATTCGGGACCTTAGCCCGGATTTTGGTTTCGAGCGCCGAAATATAATCCTGAAGGTTAGCGTATCTCATTGTAAAAAATTTACTACATTTGTATTGAAGTTTCAGCGTTCTTATGCCTGAAGACCTGGCAAGCACCTCGCGGGCGATGGGTGTTGGGTCGATCCGAGGATACGGTAGAACAAAGAGATTAACCCGCAAAAGAATCCGGTCAGTTTTGTCCGGATTTTTTTATGAGCATCCCCGAACGGAACTTTTCTTCTATGGGTATTTTTTTAGAACCAACTTTTACGGTTCCGTCAATCATAGGAAACCATGTTTTTACTTCTGATACTCTTCCGTTTTCTATCCTCGAAATAACTACCACCGTTTGGTCGCCGTAAAACTTCATCGAAATAAAGTTGTCGAACGAACCCGTTTGCAAGGTATTGACCCAAACCTCGTCCGGCGTGGACAACGTTTCCTTCATCGCATCCAGGTACTCAACCCTTGCCAAATAGCTACCCGTTGTATGTTTCGAAAAACCGTCTTCGGGAACTATGATCCTCCTGCTATTGTAATCCAAAAGCACGATATTTCCGTCAATAGTATTGGCCGCCTTCCAGTCTTCAGCAGTACCAGTGTACTTTGTAACATCTTTTAAAGCCTTTTGCATCAGCATTGATTTTGGATTTAACCCATAGTCAATATAGTTTAGCAAATTGAGTTCTTTGGTAACCTTCAGCAGCTTTCCGCCCATACCCGGAAAGCCTTTAATATACATCTGGTTGCTCGTGAAAGCTTGTTTCAGGTCGGCGCGGTTAACGCCCCATCCCTGCGCTTTAGCTTTTTTAAAATCGGCTGAATCAATGAACACCCGGGCCACTTCGCGCTGCTTGGTAATGTCGGCCCCCCCTGCCTCAGCTTTTGTGCGTGGCACAATATAGCAGCGGCAATTCCAATCGTTTGGCGGGTAAATTGTACTCCACGCCGGATCATCCTGCGGCAGAACCAGTCCGTCTAAATCGGCGTGTGAAGCCCGTACCTGTTCATCTCCCTGAGTGCGGTACATCCAAAACGGAAATATGTCCGCCTGATCCTTCAGCCTATAATAAGTTGCCGAGCTTTCGGCAGTTAAATAAGCCGTGTTATATTCCGTTTCTGCCCAGGTCTTATTAAACAGATTGTGTTTAACTGAAGCTTTTTTTACGAAGTCATCAAAGCTTTTTGACTCCCGGAATATTGCGTTAAGCTCCTGACATTCGGCCAGCGTTTTAGCTGCACTGAAGTGGAATAAGTTAAGCTCCATGGCTGTTTGTGCAACTTCCGATTGAAAACCGTAATCGAAACCGATATCGGCCAGTTTAACCTGATCTTTTGCCCATCCTTTTCGGAAATTGCTGATCAGGTTTGAGGCAGTATGATTGGTCAAAGTCCGGCCTATTGTCATAGAACCGTTTAAAAAAATCCTGGTCAGAGAAAGTGAGAGTGTCACTTAGAGTGACGCCCTCACTATTCGTGAGGTGATTTCCAACTTTTAGAGCCCCGCTCCCCGAGGCTGCTACGAAAAAATCAAAAAACCCTTTCCAGAAATGTTTTTGATCGACCGGGCGGTCAGACAGGACATGTCCTGTCTCTACCTCATCGCTCAACTTTACCTTTTCCTTTGCCGGTGGCTTTTTGTCCCCCTCCTTCGGAGGGGTTAGGGGAGGCTGTTGTTTCCCTGGTTCCTGAGACTGATCACCGTTCACTTTCTTTCCGCCCCCGTCTTTCGGCTTTGGAATTCCGTAGGTCTCATAAAAATAATCAGGCTCAATTTCAACAATGGTGTCGAGCTGTTTGTCAATGGTGATCCGGTCTTTCAGGCTGATGGTTTCGCCCAATTCGGGATAAGCAAACGTACCGCCCGAAACCTTAAAGCCACGGGCTTCGAGCCGTGGGAGTACTTCGGTATTCAGGATAGTTTCAACAAAAATACGGTCATCGGCATGTATGCCGCCCTCCACTTCCTGATGGACCTCGCCCAGCGACCGTGCGCCTTTATCGCCTTGCACCGTGGTCATGGTCTGACCTAAAATAGCGATCAGTATCTCCTCGTTACAAGCCTTGCGCAAATTGTTGTACAGCGCACCATCACCGGTCGAGTTGTTGGCAATGTATTCCAGATCGGTATTTTTCGGAACGGCGGCATAAGCGGCCGATCCGGCCTTATCCAATGCCTCAATCAACTGTAGGCGGCTGGCTTCGTCGAATGCGTCGTATTTACCAAGCCTGAACGGCATCCCAAAGAGTTCGGCAAATTGCGCCCAGTCGCCAAAGTTGCCGCGTTTATAAATTACATACGGACAGGTTGCCAGTATTTCGCCGAACCGGTCTTCTCCTTCAACAGCAATCAGGAAGGGATCATCGAGGTACGGAATACCGGTTTCGTCGCCTTCGTTAATGGCGATCAGGTTTTTAGCCGTGTTGATGTGGGTTCGGGGGATGCTGAACACATCGAACAGCTTTTCGTACGATGTTTCCAAAACCGTAATTCCCCACATTTTTGCCAGCATGATTTCCTTTAAAAGTATCCTGAACGCTTTGGTCTTAACCAGGTCGTTTATTTCGGGAATTTCCTTTTTATCAACCGTGAAAGTAAGCCCGGCGTTTGTGATTGGCCTGATGCGTTTGCCGATGGCATTTTTAAGGACCGGATCGATCAGGATATCCTGGTATAAATTATACAGGAGTGTGCGCTTTCCGTTGTCGGCGCTCTTCAGGGCAGTGCGCCAGCTATCAATACTTTGCGTTTGCCTGTTCAGTGTTTTAATAACCAGTTGGTTCACCACAATGCCCTTGGCGGTGGCAGTGGCGGTTTGAGTATCTTTTTTACGTTGTGCCATAATTAAAAATGTTGTATTCGTTTGGTATTGCTTCCGTAGCTTATTGTTCCGGGCTTGGTGCCGCTTACTTCCGCTTTTGGAAGATCGGGAGTGACGATTCCTTTTTGTACGCCCTTTAGCCAGGCTATTGCGGCATCGTACCGTTTCTGTCGCATGTCGTAATCGATACCCGGGTTCGATAGGTTAATGAGGTGCCACACCGCTATATCTTTCACAAAGATTAATAGCAGGGCATTTCTGCCGGTTCCTGAAGCTGAAAAAATACTTACCGTATCGTAATCGCCCAGGTAGCTTTTAGCTTCCGCCAAGGCGCCGTCAACGGCAGCCGCAACAATGGTATCATCTTCGCGGGTAATTACATCTATGTTTTCGCCATAGATGTGGGTGTTCAGTTCTGCTTGTGTTAAAAACATGGTGTAAAATATCTTAAGTTAATTATTAGATTGCTTCGTTCCTCGCAATGACGGCAGGGGATTGAACAATACCAAGTTTTATTAATCGCATGCCGCTGTATTTGGTTTTCAGCAGGTCGTAAGCGAAGCTGGAGACAAAACCGGTTTGTGTGTCGAAAAATGTGATCGCACTCATTTTAGTCACATTCATATAGTAAAGAAATTCACCGTTGAATTTTCGGGCTTGAATATCCATTCGGGTTAACACCTGGTACCGGTTTTCGAGGAAATACACTTTGTAGTGTTTGCCTGTTTCACGATGCATTTTATCCGCCTTTGCAATGGCCTTTAAAAGAGCTGACGGGCGGCCTTTGAAACGTTTGTACTCGGAAAGGAAAAAAGACAAAAGCCTCCCCCAGCCCCTCCGAAGGAGGGGAGAAAGAACCGCTGATAATGTTTTTATTTTCATATTTTTAAGCATTAATGTTGTTTTTTCTTTTTAAGCCCT
This sequence comes from Prolixibacteraceae bacterium, assembly GCA_003457135.1. GTDB lineage: Bacteria > Bacteroidota > Bacteroidia > Bacteroidales > Prolixibacteraceae > Aquipluma. Next base: position 31,419 of record DMSQ01000084.1, on the reverse strand, counting down.
CCCCCTCGGGGAGGGTTTGGGAGGGGCTGTTTAATAGCGTTTAGAGTTTCGTTGACGTTGGCCCCAAGTGAATGAACCTGCCGATTGCATTTCTTTTTCTTTTAATATCCATTCCCCACCTTCTATACAGTCGGGCCCATCGCATGGTGATTTGAGCTGTGGAGAAATTAAAAGGAATTGTTCTTCGAGGCGTTTCATGTGGGGATTACCCTTTTCATCTTCGTTTAAAATCAGGTTTCCTAACCGGTTAAGCGGTTCAAGGTTTCCCTCAATACGGCTGAACTTATCGGGTTTTTTGCGTTCATCCGGAATAATGCCGATAGAATAACCTTTTTCCTTTGTTGCAGCAACAAACAGCGGAATAAAAACCTGATCGTAAAATGGGTCCTGAAGAGAGTTATTTTCGATGTAGTTGTAAAGCTGGGTCCGCTCTTTCACATACTCTTTCAAGTCATAATACCAGCCCACATATTCAGCATTGACAACTTTATCTAAAAAGCCGGTGAAAATGTATGTTTTGCCTTCCAGCTTTCCCATCAGAAAAAGCGCCTTGTTACAACCGGCTTTGTTTTTGGCATTGCTTGGAGCGGGGTCACCATAGGCAACCAGATGCTTGAATTTATGAAGCGCCGGAACTTTGCCCCAGTGCATCTCTTTAAACGTTTCACCTTCAGTCAGCGGGTTATTCATGTACTCGGCCTGATAGGCTGCGGTACTGATCTTCGATTTGATACGGGCAATGTTTTCGGGGCTGTTCTTTTCGGGCCAGGTACTATTGCCGTTTTTATCTTCGAGATTAACCTTGCTTACATGATCGGCTTTGAGCATAGCACGGGCAACGCAGCAATCTATTGCAATAAGGTTGCCCAGCCAAATGACCTGTAAAGCCTTCGAAACTGAACGGGTTGGAAATACGGCCTTTTCAAACCATGTCCAACGTTTAGTGATAATTTCAGTATTACGAACATCGCTGTCGGTATCAATATCCGAGATAATTATTTTGTCGGGCCTGACCTCTTCGTTTCGTGATCCGCGAGGGGACTGATCGGCGCCAACAGCGAGGAAAGATACTCCCTGAGTCGTGGTGAAATCTCCATACGCCCACGATCCGGGATTTTCCTGAAGCCCGTAATCATTAATAATGCGTTCATTGCTGGTCAGGTTGATGCGGTAAGGTTCAAGCAGCTCGCAAGCCTTATCGTTGCTGTTCGAAATGAAAAGTATATTTTTCTTTTTGCGGGTTAGCGCTTGGTAAAGGGTGATCATCATTTCAACAACGTCCTTCGAAAGCTCTCGCGCCCATACCCTCGATTCATACCACTCATCATTTTCGAGTTCGCGCTTGGCTGCACGTTTATGGAATGCTGCTGATGGTGCATAGCAATACTTCGGAAAATAGTACATTTTCCAATCTTCGAAATTGGCTTCCAGTTTAGCTATCCGTTTTTTTCGTTCCGAGTCGCTTTCGTTCGTTTCGGCAGCTACCGAAGCGATGAAACTTTCAAAGTAACTGTCCCAGTCCCGGCCAGCCTGCCGGTCTAACGGTTTTAATACTGATTGTGCCATCCGGTTAGCGTTTTAGCATGTCTTTAATGAAGTCGTTGAACAGACCGGCAATCTCTAAAGCTTTGGTATGATTGAACGGTCGGTACCAGGTGAGGAACCGTTTCGACACTTCAACCACATCGGCGATGCTGGCCTCAGTTTCCATCGTCTTAATTGCACCTGATAATTTGCTGATCGTGTCGGCTTGTTTCGAATCAGCATAGCGTTCGCCTTCTGGTTTTTTCTGAATGCCCGAAGTAAGTTCGTCGAGCTGCATATACAACCGGCTCAATTGCTCCTGACGGGTAATCAGCATCGACTGCCTGATCCGGTGCCAGTTGCCATCGTTGTACCATTTGTTCATGGTAACGGTCGAAACGCCCACTTTAGCGGCGGCATCTTTTTGGCTGTATCCTTCCTTCGTGCAAAGCAATTCAGCCCATTCCTTTTTTTGATCGATAGTTAAACCTGACATTTCGTCTGAATTTTTTCTGAAAAGTACAATTCACGCGCGCACCAGCCTATTTATGTTTTAAATACTACAAACTTTATGTTAACCGTTAACAAGAAACTTTTTTATGACGTTTTGTCTGATTTACTTAGCCCACCATTTGAACGACGAACAGAACTTTAATCACTTTAAATGAAGCAATGGGCAGACGGGTATTAATATCAGACGAAACGGTTAACAGCTACGGGTTTTACCTGCTAAACTCCGGAGGCGACATGACCCAGTATAAGAAAAACAATATACTGTTGTGGATGCACAACCGTCCGTGGCGTGGTACTAAAGATGAAGTCCTGGCGCTGGGTACTGTCGACAACGTTTCATTCAACGAAAAGGAGCAACGCTGGGAAGGTGATTTGAATTTCGATATGAAAGACGAATTTGCCGCCAAGATCGCCCAAAAATGGGACGATGGCATTTATAAAATGGTATCGGCAGGCATCCGGGTTATTGAACAGTCATCAGACGCGAAATACATTAAGCCAGGGCAGCGGTATGAAACAGCTACCAAATGGGCGCTCAAAGAAGTATCGGTCGTTGATATCGGTTCTAACCCAAATTCGCTGGCGCTTTACGACGAGGAAGATAACGTCGTTAATCTTTCTGAAAACCCCCAGGAAATACCAATTAAAAAACTCATTTTAAAATCAGATGATACTATGGAAATTGTAAAACTCGCTGACGGCAGTGAGTTGACAGTTGCACAGGTTCAGGAGCTGGCCGACAAAGCCAAAACCGCAGAACAAACAATTACACAACTGACAACCGAGCGCAATCAGCTCCAAACTGAAAATGATGGCTTTAAGCTGGCTGACGCCAATGCAAAAAAAGCCGAGGCAACCGCCCTGGTTGATGCTGCCGTTTTAGATGGCCGTATTGACGCTACTGGTAAAGAATCGTACCTGCAATTTTTTGAAAGCAACCACGAAGCCGCTAAAACTGCTTTGACTGCTATTCCAAAACGCAAACCAGTTAGAGACCAGTTGAAAGACGAAGGTTCTGAAACTGAACTTGAACAGCTTACTAAACTGAGCTGGGACGAAATTGACCGCAGTGGTAAACTGGAAACAGTTAAAACCAAGTATTACGACTTGTACGAAAGCAAGTTTGAAACCAAATTCGGACATAAACCCTCTAAAAAATAAAATTATGTGGATTAAGAAAAACGCCGACGGGTCGAGCAACTCGTTCAACTTTACTCCTCCATCCGGGTCAGCGGCTCAGGTTAAGGAAGTACTTTTCCCGATTGCCGAGGTGCAAGTTCCAGCCTACGCGGCTACTTTGGCAGTAACCATCAAACAGATGGAAACCTTTTTGCAGCCTGCAACGCTAACCGGTGCAGTGACTATCAACGTCACCGTTGACGCCCAGGTAACGCCAGGGGCAAAACTGCACCTGAAACTTACCGCAGACGGTACCCAGTGCATTGCAACTATCGGAACCGGTTTTGACGCCGCAGCCCCCGACCTTACCGTTGCCATTTCGTCAACCGTATTTAAAAGTTACACCTACGACGGAACCGCATTCGTGCCGTCGTAATTAAAACAGGTAGAGACAAGGCATGCCTTGTCTCNNAATTTAAAAACCATTTAAAATCTTTATACACAATGAAAAAACGAATTTCACTTAAAAGCCTGATACTGTCGCTTATGTTCGCGCTGTTTTCAGCATTCGCGTTCGCCTCGGTGGCCGCCGTACCTTTTTTGCCGTTGGCTGGCGGAATATTTACAGCATCATTTCTTCAGATGCCATCGGGCGTAACTTTCGTCGGAGGTATTCAGAAAGAAATCTGGATTAACGATATCGTCGGGAACCTGTTCAAGGCTAACCCTCACCTGAATTTTGCGATGAACGCCGACGCGTTTGTTCTTTCGGGTAAAGTGGTCCACATCCCCAATGCGGGGGCAAAACCGNNTTTCCGGCCACCGTTACCCTTCGCCAGGACACCGATATCACTTTTGTGCTGGACGAATTTACCAGCGATCCAATGAAGATCGAGAACGCTGAAAAATATGAAGTCAGCTATGATAAACGCTCAAGCGTATTAAGCGAACAGTCGGGAGCTATTAATGAGCTGGTTGGCGATTGGTTTTTCCGCTACTGGGCCCCAACGCTTGCCGCTCAGATTAAACGTACAACCGGTAGCGCAGTTGCCGGCCACTATGGCACGGGCAACCGTAAAGCGGTAACCCATTCGGATGTTAAGGCTATGCAGAAATTTTTCAATAAGCAGAACATTCCGGGCGAAGGACGTGTGGCTTGTTTAGATGCTGATATGATGGACCAGTTTACCGATTCGTTAACGGCTACCCAGTACCGCGATTTTAGCCAGGCCTTGAATCCGGAAACCGGCGTAGTTGGTAAATTGTTCGGATTCACTTTCTGTTGCAGTCGGGCTACCGTATTGCGTTATACCAACGCGTCAACTCCGGTACCTATCGATCCCGATACCGCCCCGGCCACTACCGATAACGGCGCCGGTTTATTCTGGCATAAAGATTTAGTTATACGTGCCCTCGGTGAAAAAGAGTTCTTCGAAAATATTGGAGACCCACAGCACTACGGCGATATCTATTCGGCTTTGGTCCGTTTGGGCGGGCGTATTAAACGTGCCGACGGCCTGGGAGTTTTCGCCCTGGTACAGGATGCAAGCTCATAGGTAGCCGATAAATAAAACAACTTTTCCAAAGTTTTAAATACGATTTAAAAACTTTGGAAAAGTTTAAACCTCTTGAACCCCATGCAACTATCTGAAAACTTTACGCTCGCAGAATTAACGGTAACATCAACCATGTTGCCCAACAGGCCGAACGATGCACAGCTCGACGCTTTAAAGCAACTGGCAAAAAATGTGCTACAGCCGCTTCGAAGCCTATACGGACGACCAATCGATGTGAATTCAGGCTTTCGTTCAGTTTCAGTAAATATTTCGGTGGGCGGGGCTAAAAATAGTCAGCATTGCAAAGGCGAGGCTGCCGATTTGAGTTGCGATGAGAATGCTTTGCTGTTTAACCTGGTGCGAAACCATCTTGACTTTGACCAGTTGATTTGGGAAGGTGGCAATGCTATCGCTCCGGAATGGGTTCACGTGAGTTACAAGGCTTCCGGAAACCGGAAAGATGTGTTGCAAATGAGATCGGGAAAATATACAGCTATATGAGCAATTATATAAGCCTGGCATTAAACCTGATTTTTGGAAGTGGTTTTATCATCTCGCTGATTACGCTCCGCTCGCAGCAAAAGAAAGCGGGATCGGAGGCCAAAGGAGCTGAAGCAACTGCCGAAAGTACCGAACTCGACAATGTTGAGAAAGCGATTAAAATCTGGCGCGAAATGGCCGAAAACCTGAAAGCCGAACTGACCGTGTCGAACGAAAAATATGACGCGGTTGCCAAAAAGGTTGAAGGTTTACGGAAAGATGTCCAGAAGCTGAATTATACGAATCAAAAAATTCTGAAACTGCTGGACAAGATATCGCACGATAACCTGGAAACGACAGTTGCCGAAATCAAAGAAGAAATAAAGAAAAGCGATGTATAAGTTTTTTTTCATAACAATAGGTTTGTTTGTAATTATGTTGTCATCCTGCCGGAGCCACCGGCAGGTTGTACAGCAGATTACGACTGATAGTACATCGGTTTCTTTCAGCGAGGTGGAAAAGGTGGTGCATATACCTGGTGATACCGTTGCGGTGAACATGCAGGTTCAACCGGATTTTAAGGACAATAAGGACTCAAAGGACAGTAATAGTTTTATACCACAAAGGCAGACTATTGAAACGAAGCGGACAAAGGTTACTATTGAGCTTACCAAATCGGGAGAAATAAAAGCCACAGCGGTTAGCAAAGAGCTGGATGAAAAGGTTACCGTTCAGGAAAAAACTATACGGACATCGGCAAGCTCAGTAATCGTTACAGAGCAAAAAGAAAGCTGGTTTAAAAGAGCTTTAAATACTGCAAAAACTTCATTTAAAACGGTTGTTTCCACAATCGTAATCCTCGCCGGGTTATTTGCCTGGTTCCGCTTTCGCGGATATATAAAAGCATCAATCAGTAAACTCACAAAAAACTCATAAAAAATGCCAACAGAAAAAAGATCAATCGGACTATTGTCCATAGAAGTGGGCGCTATTGCCGGAGACGGCGGAATGAGCACAGCCCTTGCCGCGCTGGGCGTTACCTACCAGGACTCTTGCGACTTGTCGCAGGGAGAGCCTGAAATCATTGAAATTCATTCGGAGGAAAACGACGAGCCGGAAGAACTTATCGCCGGTAAATCGGTAAAAACCCTGAAATGGTCAATCATGAACGTATCTCCAACTGCCCTTGCCGCTACACTTGGCGGAACCGTAACCGGAACCGGAGCCACTGAAGCCTGGGAAGCCCCAAGCGCGACCACGCTGATTGAAAAATCGGTGCGTATCAAAACCAAATCGGGCGAAACCATTGACATGCCACGCTGCCGGATCATCTCTAAGTTGTCCTGGAAATTCAGTAAAAAGGATGTCAATAAAATTGACATTACCGCTTACGTGCTGGTTCCTACCAAAGCTGCAACTGCGCCAATCAAGAAGTACTTAACGGCTTAGTATGCAGCCTGACGAAATTCAACGGCGCGCAGCCGAAACGATTCTCGAACGCGGGGTAAGGGTCAGACTACCCGCCCCGCGTTTTTTGCGGCTGCTGGGCAAAAAGGAGATCGCTGTCACTATTGGGCAGCCCTATTTGGGCACGCTCGAACATTTAAGTATGCTGTCGCTAAAAGCAGGGTTCTCGTTCGAGGGCATTGACACCGGCGACCTGGACGCAGCACATCGGTTAATAGCAGCGCATTCTAAAACGGTCAGGCGCATACTCGCGGTTATGATCCTGAACTCGAAACTGAAAATATTTTTGTTTTCAGGAGTATTGGCCAGTTGGCTGAAATGGAAAGTAAAACCGCACCGCCTGCTCGAGTTGTTCCTGGTAATCGTGACGCTTAGCGGCATGGAGGATTTTACGAATACTATCAGATTAATACGGAGCATGAGGGTGACGATGCCGAGGAATCTGAGTCCGACGGGCGAGGGGAGTCACGGGGCCGCACTGTAGGCCTCCATAGCCCCTGGGGTACTATTTGGAGTATATGCGAAGCAACCGGCTGGACGGTGGATTATATCCGCTGGGGAATAGCCTGGATAAACATACGCATGATGCTGGCCGATGCGCCGCGATATATGCCTTCGACAGGCTCAGGCACCGGCAAAGTAAAGCCGGAGGAAGATTTTTTAGATGATTTTTGCGAGGCGTAATTAAATTGACAATTACCTGCCCGACGCAGGCGGGGACTATTTACTATTTACGAACAACTTTCCCAAAGTTTTATAAGTCGTACAAAACTTTGGGAAAGTTTAAAAACTTAAAACAATGGCTACACTTAAAGAATTAGGAATTACGGCCAACCTTAGCGATGCCGTTAAAGTTGATAGCTCGAAATGCGCTATCAGGGTAACCACATCAGCCAGCTCAACCGTAACGGTAGAGCGGTCTATCGACGGAACTAATTTTTCCACCATCACAGATATTAGCTGGACTGTCAATGAATCAGACGAGATCAATTTGGTCGATATTATACCAGGTCAGTTCCTGCGTGTCCGTTCAACCGCAACCATGACCGTTTGTAAAATCCTGTTTTAATGAAATCAATAGGAAAGTCAATCGGCAAGAGCTCGGGGATTCAGCTTGGCGCAAATTCAAGCTCAATTCCTGCAAATGCTCTTTTAGAAGAAGATACTAGTAATTATTTGATTGAAGAAGATAGTAGTAACATTTTAATATCGGAGGATTAAATTATGGGCGGAATAAAACCATCGGCCATGAGCGCCGCAACAGTAGTAGCCTTTAAAGCAAAATTAGGCGACGATTCAATTGTATATAAACATCCGCTTGGGGGTGCCGAATATGTTGGCAATGCTACCTATTCTTCAAGTGGTAGTGTATATGGGCTTGCCTGCATTCAGAAAATAGTGACGGATTGCAGAATAAAGTATATTAGGGTTCGGATGTGGGGAACTAGCACAACCGCCGGAATATTGAGGGTTTATAAGTCAACTTCACTTGGGTCTGGTTCTCAACAATTTTCCGCAAATACGCTAATAGAAGAAATTCCGGTCACGGCTGGTAATTTTAATGTGAATGCAACCGGCTTCCATTCGGTTACATTAACTAATGAGTTGAATTTGAATACGAATGAGTATTTGTTTGTATATTTTCTGCAAACGGCATCAACCGTGTCATTAGCTCGGTGGACGACACTTAACGGAACATCTCAGGAGAGATCGGCGTTTCTCTATACAACAAATAACAATTATACAACAGCGTGGGCTGTTTCAGCCGTTGGCGCGTCAAACGGTTACCAGTCTGCCCCTATGATACTTGAAAAGGCGGGTGGAATATCCGCTGAAGCATTAGGAGTAGCTCTTGCTACCAAACAGAATGTTCTTACACCGAGAATTACCATTCCTGCAACTATTCATGCTGTTGTTGGAGTTGAGTTGAATTTGTATTCAGACGCAATAATTCTTGGAACAGATTGTGGAAAAACTTCTCCAAAGGAGTATTCTGTTGAATATATTTCTACAGTAGGAAAGTCAACCGAAAGGGCATTTCGCTACACAGCAATTGCTGGCGATGTAGGAACAAAGTCCTTATTGATAAAGGTGTATGATAGCAATCATACTGTTGTTGCCACAAAGACAGTTTCATTGATTGTTTTAGCAAATGCCGCACCATCAGCAGTTAAAAGAGTACTGTGCGTCGGTGATTCGCTCATGAACAATGGGCCAATATCTCCAACTATACAGGCTCTATTTGCATCACTGGGATCAAATATCCCATTATTTTTTGGAACTGCCGGGACAGATCCGGCAAAACACGAAGGACGGTCTGGTTGGACTTACGCAACTTTTGCAGGAGCATCGTCGCCATTCTATTCCTCTGGATTAAATATTGCTGCATACCGAACAGGTTTGGGTATGGGTGCGGATAAATTCGATATCGTAACATTCCAGCTTGGAGTAAACGAATCGTTTGGAGTGATTAAAACGGAGGCCGATAGACTTCAGGTAATTCAATATGCAAAAGACATAATTACAGCCTTCCTGGCCGACAATGCCACAACTAAGATCATAGTGCAATTGCCTACGTCTGACGGCAATAGTAAGGGAGGTTGGGCGGAGAATTATGGCACGACGGGGTATAAGAGTGAATATCAAATGAATATTTGGAGGCTTCGGGAGTTGATTATATCAAGTTTCGACGCGGGAGCTTATAATGCAAACGTGTTTGTTGGAATAGCCGGTTTAAGTGTTGACAGATATTATGGATATGTTAGAGTTACACAGGCTGTTTCAGCAAGAATTTCTGATACGGAAGAGGTTCATAATAATGCGGTTCATCTGGCAACTGCTGGATCACAACAGGTTGGAGACAGCTACTACGCGACTATGCGCTCATTTTTTTGATTTTTAAATAAATTATAAAAAGCCTCACCCCGGCCCTCTCCGAAGGAGAGGGAGAAAGAAACGAGATAATGAAAGTGAAAAGAGATATGCCAATAAATAACGGATCGCTAAAAAGCCCCTCCCCGTGGAGGGGTTGCCTGCCTGCCGCAGGCAGGGGGGAGGCTTTTTATGAGTAACACCGTTGGACCCGTAGATATTGAATTTGTACTGAAGAACGTCAACTTTGAGGCACAGGCCAAAAAGATGAAAGACGAGATTAGCGGCGTGACCGATACCGTACAGAAAGAGGCCGCCAAAATGACGGCCTCGATGGGCGATTTTGCCAACCAGTCGGCCAAGGATATGAAGGCCTCAATCGCGGTGCAGAAGCAGGTAATTAAAGACCTTCAGCAATCGATTAAAGAGCTTCAGAACACGGCCAGCAACTCAACCGGAAGGAATAAGATTGACGCTACCTCGGCGTTAGGCCTGGCAAAAAAAGACCTGATAGCAGAACAGGGCGCGTTGCTTAATATGCAGAAAGAACTTACACGGGCCAAAGGAGCATCAACTGTGGCGAATGTTGCGGAGGAAAAATCACAAACGTCATTAATTGGCTCGCTTGGAAAGTGGGCAATTGGATTGGCATCGGTGGCGGCTGCAATGAAAATTGGCAAGGAGATTATTAATTCCACCAAAGATGGGATGGACCGGTTTGATTTTGCGGTAGCCGGTGCTGAAGAGGGCTTGTCTTATTTTTACAAAACGCTGGCTACGGGTGACTGGACTGATTTCTTCGCCAATATGGAAAAGGCAATAAGGGCGGGCCATGCTTATGCGGAAGCCATGGACGAGGTTAAAGAAGCAATTTGGGGGTTGTCAATGATTGAAGCTGACATGTTGAAAGAGAATACGCAGCTTGAAATTGACCTACGTAATACGGATTTACCCAAAGACATCAGGTTGGCTCAAGGTCAAAAAAGAATTGAGAACGAAGAATTTTTATCAAAACGTAGAATCGCTATTGCCGAAAAAGAGCTGACTGCCGCAGTGGCAATAGCAGAGGAACGCTCGAAGATAGATACTGACAATTTTGACGCAACCAAACGGGAAACTTACGAGCAAAACCAGCTCCTGAAAACTTTAAAACAGGTTTCTGCAACGACTAAAGCTGAGGCCGAGGAATACAATAAAACACGAGCTATATTTAAAAACTTAGGGATTACCGATGCGGCAATTCAAAGATCAGTTGATCCCACGGCTATGGCTTTTAAGGAAACATCGCCGGAGGTAAAATTGTACGCCGATGCTTTAATTGGGAAAGGCAAGCTGAAGGAAGAAATGCTAATCAATGTTATTGAAGCTTACAAAAAGGTAGGCCAAGCCGATGACTCAGCTCTTTCAGGACTTAAGAGGGTTTTTACAACTGTTAACGGAATTAAAAAAGAGATAAAAGAAGGTGAAGCTGAAGCCAACAAAAAAGCCCGCGAAGCTGCCGAGATTGAGAACCAGATAAAGGCAACCAAAGAGGCCATGAACAAGGCAAATGGCAAGGAGCTGGATGATTTGGCCGCTAAACTTACCCTGCTCGAGAAAGAGCTTAAACTACGCCACGACATTATTAACGCTGCCCTGTTAAAAGCCCGCGATCCCGAAACTGAAGCGGCAGCGCAAGCTAACCAGCAAATAACATCTATCGGAATAAAACCAATTGCCAAGGTTGGGCAAACCCGGTTTTTTGACGGCGCCATGCAGGAACTGGTTGAGATTGATAAAAAAGGAAATGCCATCTGGAAAAACAGAAAGCTGGAGACCTCAGAGCTAAATAAGTTCGTTAAAGACAAAAACAAGGATGCGGCAAAGGATCAGGAAAAGTTAGATGAAGATGCGGCAACCCGGAAAGAACGTATTTGGAATTCTGTTTTTAACGGAGCTCAACAAATTACCGCAGAGTTAATGAAACAAGGGGCGTTAAGCGAGGCCGAGGGGAAAGTTATTGGTGACGCACTCGGAGCTATTGCCACGGGCGACCCTATCGCAATGGCGGCTCAAGCCGTATCGATGATCATATCCATGTTTCCGCAGACGGCAGCCGCCAAATATGCGGAACAAATCGAAGCAATCAACCAGGCTTTAAGAGATCAGCAAAGATTGATTGACCAGGCGGGGCGAACCGGCGGGGAGGCAGATAAACGCAGAGATGAAATTAAAATATTACAAGAAAAGAAATCGGCAACGGAAGCGGCACTTGTAGCCGCGCAAAAAAAGCTGGACAATAAAATATTTGATGTGGGCCCGGTTTATTGGGACCGTGTTCATAAGGTCAGGGAATTGACACAGGCGGTTAAAGACGTTCAGAATGAAATTGACGATGCGGATCAGGCTTTAACCGATTTTTTGGTGGGTGGGTTTACTCAGAATACAATTGCTGATGTTATCGCCCAAGGGTTTAAGGATGGCAAAACCAGCGTTGATGATTTTGCCGATTACATGAACGAGGCTCTTTTGAACGCTGTCATGGACATCTTTAAAGCTGAAATTTTAGGTCCTCAAATAGACGATTTAACGATTTATATTAAAGAGGCATTAGCTGACAAAAAATTAACCGAGGCAGAAAAGCAAGAGATAGACAGGCGTACCAAGGCAATAGCCGATCAGACTGACCCATTGTGGAATAACCTTACGGGTGCTTTAGATTTGCCAAATAGCGCGGCTTCAGCAAGCTCTGCCGCAAAAGGAGTATCAGCATCAGCCACCGAGGATTCGGTTTCGGCCATGGTCGGGCAGCTAATGGCTGTAAGGGTTGATATTAAAGACATCCTAAAGACTATGGCTTCCGGGCAGGATGATGCAAGCAAAAACCTGCTTTATATGAAAGAAGTTGCTGAAAATTCGAGGTATTTACCTCGGTTAAAAGCCATAGAGGAAGGTATAGGCGAAATGAACCGGACACTGAAGGAAAAACTGTAAAAGAAGCCCCACCCAAACCCTCCCCGAAAGGGAGGGCTTAAGAACGAAGAAATTAGGCAATGATATGACAAGGAATAATGATAAAATAACGGATCGCAAAAGAACCCCCCTCCGGGGGGCAGGGGGGCTGCTATGACCATTGACGGAACAAACATATCAACCTTCGGGATGAAGGTTTCGAACCTGGACGATTACTTTAACCTTCCGGCACGGAAAAAGATACTTGCCCAACCCGGCAACGAGGCGAAAGACATCGTGTTTCAGCCCAGGACTGCCACTATCAAACTACTCGGCATGGTGGCAGATACGACCGATCTGTTGGCCAAATTAGAGGCTTTTGAAACGTTGTTGAAATTGAGTTTAAAACATGATATCGTACTGCTCGGGCATAACGAAAGCTTTACCGGGGTATTTGCACAGGGCTACGAATTGCAGATGCCTTTCATCAATGGTAAGATTATTACAATCAATTTACCGGTAACGATTTGCTAAAGCCCCCTTCCCGTTCCCCCGCAGGGGGAAAGCTAAGAACGAAGAAATGACAATATGATATGACTAATAACAGAGTACAAATAATCGAAGCGGTTCCGGCTCCCTCCCCCTGTGGGGAGGGCTGGGGTGGGGCTTTAGTTTGGAGGGGGCTGTATGGGATGGAAACTTGACAATATTGACTTTAAGACTTATGGCGTTGGCGTGGTTAAATCTTCCGGAGTATTAGACATGCCCCGGATTGTTGACGTTTCGACTGACTGGCCCGATCAGGATGGGCGCGACTATTGGCAATATGCCGCTGACGTGAAATACCAGGAGCGGGAAATCTCCTTAAACTGCTGGATTAAGGCCTCCGGTTACGCAGATTTCAAAAGCAAGGTGGCTGCTTTTTATGCCGCTTTGGTTGCTCCCGGCGAGCGGACCCTTACCACTGTATTTGGTAACGAAATTGATGTCACGGTTCAGCAAGCCGTACAGTTGGTGCGAAAAACGCGGTACGTCAGTTCGCTTCAGATTGGCATGTTTACCCTTCGCTTAACCGTTGCCGGTGATTCGCTTGCCAAACTCATTACCATTTACCGGAGCGACGGTGTGGCTCATGGCGTTTATGGCTGCACCAACGTGAGGCTTTCACAGGCCCTTCAGGGCTCCGACACAATCACCTTTGACATAGAGTTAAACGGGGCCGATGTTTTAGGCCGTGGAGACTATATTCTATACAACGGGGCTAAATACATAGCCTTCGAATTTCCCGAAATTGACAAATACTCGACTAATAAGCGGATTTATAAATGCCAGTTCGAACACGAATTTTTCAGGCTGCGCGATGTTATTTTTTTCGTTTTGGGAGTTGGCGAAACGCCCTGGTATGCCAATTTGAGCCAGATTGTTGATCGGATCATCGTAAATGCCGAACGCCGTTTCCCTGGTGTTTTTGTCAAGGGGACGGTTGAAGATACGATTTACATCAATCACCAGTTTTCAGGCCAAAAGTGCCTGGACGTGCTGCAAAGTACTGCGGCAGCTTACGAATTAGAGTGGGGCTATAGGATTGCAGCCGGAAAGGTTCAGATCAACGTTCAGACTGCGACAGGCTCAGCCAGCGGGTTGACCTTCGCCTACGGCAAAGAAAACCAGTTATACAGCATTTTTCGCACATCAACCCAGCGCGAGCTGATGTGCACCCACCTTTACGCATACGGAGCGGCGCGAAACATCCCGGTTGATTATAAAGGCGGAGGCCGTAACCGGTTAGAGCTGGCAACTATGCCCATGGTCCACGATTTTTACGGCGAGGTTCACGAAGTATATAAACTGTTTGATGATATTTTTCCTCACCGCACGGGAACGGTAAGCTCTTACGCTTATACACCCTCGCCTGATCCGGTCAACTATCCTGAAAAGGCAACTTATAAGTTGACTGATTCATCTATGCCCTTCGATTTGAAGGCAAAAGACGGGTCGGGCAATACCATTTACCTGATAAACGGTACAACGGCGAAAATGCGCTTTAACACGGGCGATCTGGCCGGGTTTGAGTTCGAGGTTTTTGATTACGATCACGCGACTTTTACATTCACGCTTACACCGCTCAAACAGTCGGGCGTTTACTACCCCAATGCCGACCTTTATCCGGCTACCGGCGACGAATATATCCTGATTGACGTGAACCCTTATACGGGCGAAATAGCCACGGCAGAGGAAGAATTAAGGGTTGCTGCCCTGGCTTACCAAAACGAATATTGGACGCCCAAAGTAACGTTTAAGATCCCGACCAAACCGGGTTACGATCCGGGCAGTATATTGCCAGGCGACTCGGTAACTATTTCAGATCCGGACGCCAATTTTGGAACATCAACCAAACGGCTGATTGACATACAGCGCGACCTGATGACCGGTATTTATAACCTGACGGCTGCCGACGTGGTAACGCTCAATAACCGGCAGAAGCTGTTGAATAAGGTTGAAAAGATAAATAAAGTGATCAGCGCAATCAAAATGGATGATGTGAACACCCAGCGCGGATCGGAGCAAACAACCGCCGAGCTTTCGAACAAGATCATTAACCCGGTTGACGAAAAGTTAAATTCGGATCAGCTTGTTAGATCAGAATCAATTGATCCAAGGATGCTGGCCTATGATACCGGTGTTCCACAGTTCTATATAAAGGATGCTATGCTTGAGGAAAATGTTGACGGCAATGAAGATAAGATCAGGATGAGCGCCGGAACGATCTCGATTACCAACTGGCGGAATGCCACCAAACCGAGGGGTGAAATTGCGGCAGGGTATAACCCGACCCGGACATGGACGGTCGCGGAAACTACGATTATACTTGCCACTAAAGACGCCTATTTCCTGTACGTTAAGGTTGATTTGACCGAATCGAGTACAACAGCTACGGTTTTGGCTGACATAAACCACAGGGAAGTAAAAAGCGAAGAAGGATATTTGACTTATAAATTGGGTACAATAACATCAGGGGAGGAAATCGTATGAGACATGCAAGTATGCTTTGGGGAAACCTATTGATCCCGAATTCGATTTGGAAATTAAAAGGCATTGACCGTACCGGATGGGCCGAGAATAAAATCCTGAAGTTTGATGCAAACGGAAACCTGATTGTGGGCGACAACACCGGGAGTATGGTTTACCCTGGTTCAGGCATTCCGCTGTCAACCGGATCGGCCTGGGGAACTTCGGTCACAAATAATTCGGCAAACTGGAATACAGCTTATGGATGGGGTAACCACGGGAATCAAGGCTATGCAAATTCGATCCTGATCAATGGCGGCGGTGGTGAGAACATGAACGGATTCATTGATTTCATACCCGGATCAGGAATAAACATTACCAAAACGGGCAGTCACGTCACTATTGCTGCAACCGGCGGCTCAATGGTTTATCCGGGCGCAGGTATTGCACTGTCAACAGGTTCGGCCTGGGGTACTTCAATAACCGATAATTCGGCAAATTGGAACACCGCTTACGGGTGGGGAAATCATGCCAATGCCGGATATTTAACTGCTCAGACTTCTCATGCTGATGTAGTACAAGATGGTGACTTTGCAAGTCAGGGCATAATGCTTCGTGGCGTGTCTTCCGGTTCATATTCTATTTTAACCGATGCCTCCGCAAACTGGAATGCGGCTTATTCTAATTCAGGTAAGGTGATTGTTGACGGTGCTACTGCCGGATACTTGAATAATAATGATTTTTATTGGTCAAGTTTCACGCTAAAAAACCATTTAAACTACGAAGCACCAACTTCCGGTGGCTCAAAGCCTGTTTCAAGCGGTGGCGCTTTTACAGCGTTGGAACTAAAGGCAAACCTTTCAGGCTGCACATTTACAGGTCAAATCAACGGCACTTCCGCAAGTTTCTCAGGAAATGTTACCGCGCTCGATTTTATACTTTCCGGATCTGATGTTCGGCTTAAAACGGACATTAAGCCTATTCAGGATTTGAGCTGGGTGAAAAAAGTCAATCTGATTGAGTACCGAATGAAGAATGATCTTACCCGTTTGCGTTATGGTGTTGCAGCTCAGGAGTTGGAATTGATTAATCCTGACCTTGTATTTTCAGAAGCCGGAAAAATGAAAACCGTCAGTTATACCGATTTGCTGATTGCGAAAGTAGCTTATCTCGAAGCTGAAGTCGAAAAACTTAAATCACAGATCAATGCCTAGCGTACCCAATACAAACACATTTAAGCTTTCGGACGTAGTTGCCGTTGTTGGCGGCGCATCACTTTCGGCTGCATTTACGGCTGCTGCTGCATTATCAGAAAGCAATTGGGATGCAACATACAAAGGCAGCAAGGATAGATTATTAAATTTCAGAAATTACACCAGCACTCAATCGTTGGTGGCATTTCCATTTAAAGATTATATCAGTTGCATTCCTCCGGGCGGCTCATATTATTTTTATTCCACGCTGGCGCTGGCTCAACAGGCGTGGTCAGATTGGGGTACATACGGAGGCACAGTTACCGGCTTCAACGGATACGCCTATTCGATGGCCGTCAATATGTCGGTGTATTTAGATGCCAACGGATCAACCCCATGCGGCGACGGTTATTATTTCTGGCTCGACGGTTCAACATGGAAAAGGGTACATGTGGTAAGCGGAGTTATTACCGAAATAATTGTTTTATAACCAAATAAATTACAAAAACATGAAAAAATCAGAAGTATTCGATTTGCTTTCGTTTTTAGAAAATACCGATTTTAACAACATTCAAAACTCAGTCTTTCAGTACGCTGTTCAGCGAAATATTGACCGGTTTGGCAGGGAGGCAAAAACCCTGCAAAAAACAATTGAAAGTATGAAGCCTAATGGATTTAAGGAACTTCATACCGAAGTACTTCCGATTATGATGGCTGCCATGAAAGATGCTAAACCGGAACAACAGGCCGAAATTGAGGCTAAAGTCTTAAGCGATTGGGAAAAGGGCGAGGATTGGAAAAAACAGTCGGACGCTTACCGGAAAGAGGTTAACGAACTGCTTGAATCGGATAGCGATATCAATCTTTATAAAATTAAATTTTCAACGATTGAGGGTTTGGGGCTTAATCAAAATCAGATGAAAGCGGTTATGCCACTGATAGAGGAATAAAAGAGCCCCCGGCTCCATAAACCGGAAATTCTCACGTCGCCGGTTCAATGATAAAGGTGCACTAACACCACGCCAGAGGCAAATGCCTTTGCGGTGTTAGTGCACCTTTATTTTTTTTGACGTGAGAGGAACAAATATAGATTAATTTTTGAAATATGGGTAATTACACTTACAGGCCGCAGTATGGCATAATTGTCATCTGCAAATGCGAGAGCGAGCAGGCCGAAATTTATGAAACGCTCAGAAAGTTGGGTTTAACCTTAAAAGTAGTTTGCGTATGAGAGTAGAAGTAAACCACAGATGCAGCGACTTTCACAGCTACCGGGCTGCAAGAGTCAAAAGTTTGTTTAACGCCGAGTCAGGGTGCGACTGGAACCATGTTGCAGACTTGCCCTTTGAGGAAATGAACTGGAAAATCGGATTGATTGTTGGCCCGTCAGGATCGGGCAAAACAAGTATTGGCGGCAGTATTTTCAACACGCCGATCCATGATCTTTATGCAGGGTGGGACAATGAAAAGCCAATTGTTGACGCTATTGCTCCAGTCGGCGATTTTAACCAGGTCACGGGCGCATTGTCCGCCGTTGGACTTGGCGATGTTCCGGCGTGGCTGAGGCCATTTAGTGTGCTTAGCAACGGCGAAAAGTTCAGAGCCGGTTTAGCCAGGTTGATTTGCGAGCGACCTGAAAGGGTAGTCGTTGACGAATTTACCAGCGTTATTGACCGGCAGATTGCCAAAGTAGGCGCGGCAGCATTTGCCAAAACGTGGAGGCGCGGACCGGGGCAAATCGTTCTTTTATCGTGTCACTACGATATCATGGAATGGTTACAACCGGACTGGGTTTACGATACACAGGAGGCACGGTTCGCCCGTGACTGCCTTTGGCAACGCCCAAAGCTCGAACTTGAAATTTATCAAGTCTCAGGAAGTGTATTCAAGCATTTTAAGCCGCATTACTATTTAGACCTTCCTTTGCCCGTGGCCGCCCAGTATTTTGTCGGAGTTGTTAACGGTGAGCCGGTTTGTCATCTGGCCGTTTCGCCCCTTTTTACGGCGAACGCGTATCGGTCAACCCGGCTGGTAGTTATGCCCGAATGGCAGGGGATAGGAGTAGGAACGAAGTTTTTGGATGCTATCTGCGAGTATCATTTGCAGGGCAACGGGCGGTGTGGCAAGAAGTACCCGACTTTCTTCCACACCTCACACCCGCAGTTATGTGGCGCGTTAAGGCACTCGAAGAAATGGCGGCAAACTGCTGGTAGCCTTTACGGATCAAACAAAAGCAGGTCTGCCGCATCGATTAAGAAGTCGAGGGAAACAACCGGGAAGGTATTTAACGACGGATCAATCGGATGCGCTACCGGGTACGGTGGTCATTTCCGGGCTGTACAGGCGTTTAAATATGAAGGGGAAAAGATATGCGAATAGTTATTTTAGGCGATAATATGACCGCCGCGTATGCCTCAGCACGTCAGTTAGTGATCGAGCTAGGGCATTATATAGTAACCGATCCACGCGCTGCCGATGTGGCCATTGCACCGCTCCTGACTGAGATACTCCCGATGGAGCGGCTAACGCAGCCAAAGCACGGAACACTGATATTTCACCCAAGCCCCTTGCCATTTGGCAGGGGAGCTTCATCAATCAAATGGGCGTATAAGCGGGGTGATCAGATCACAGCGGCCAGTTGGTTTTGGGCTGACGCCGGTATTGATTCTGGACCGATATGTGAGCAGGAGATTGTTAGCATAGATCACTCGTTAAGGCCGAGGGAATTCTATGAAAAGCACATTATTCCAGCCATGCTCCGAACATTGAAACGCTGTTTAAATAGCCTTTCAATTGGTCTTAAACGAGAGATTGAGCAGGTTGAAATGTACTCAACTTATGAGGCCAAAGTATGAAAAAAGGAGCTGGGCAGTGCCTGGCTCCTTTACTTTGTTATGAGGTTATACAGTATGTGTGTGTGTTTTTTATGCACAAATCGTTTTGTTGATTTGCACAAATTGTTTTCGCGGTTATAAAAAAATATTTTTTCAATCTTGAAAAAATATTTACAAAATCAATAAAATGTCATTTATTGCGAAAATGGAATGATTCAATCCGATTGTTTTATCTTTGTATGATCGTTAAAAGCAACTGTATGGAATTATCATTGGATGAACAGAACCTTGAGAAATTTATCATGATAGGCGACCGTGTATTGATACGGCCCAAAAATCCACAAGGGAAAACCGCTTCAGGATTGTACCTGCCACCTACCGTTCAGGAGAATGAAAAAACGCACAGTGGCTATATTGTCAGGGTTGGCCCGGGATATCCAATCCCGGCAATGACCGATGCCGACGAACCATGGAAAGACAAAAAGGATGAAGTCAAATATGTTCCGCTTCAGGCCAAAGTTGGTGATCTGGCCGTCTATCTCAATAAAAGTGGCTGGGAAATAGAATTCAGCAAGGAAAAATACATCATCCTGCCACATTCGTCAATCCTGATGCTGATCCGTGATGAAGGGTTGTTTGAATAGTTTTCAGCGTTAAAAAGAATTGTTGCGAGTTACGAGATGCGCGTTTAACCCGGAACTCGGAACCCGAAACATGCAACAGAATATTTCCATCGAGAGTAAAAGCTCTAATTTTAGCCAATCCTCCCCCAGCCTGGGAAATGCGCAAAGATGTAAAAGCGATTAATAATAACAAATCGTAAATTTTCGAGCCATATTAATTGCAAATCGAAACAATATTGATCAGTTAATTGATTTTTTGCTTATCTTGCAAACGAAAATAGTTCAACATTAAACCCATCAAAATATCAGTTATGGAGAGAGTTTCAGATAGAGTTGCGTGTCTTTCAGAGTCGGCCACCCTTGCTGTGGCCCAGAAAAGCCGAGAATTAAAAGAAAAAGGCATCGACGTGATCAGCCTCGGTGTTGGAGAACCAGATTTTAATACCCCCGATTTCATCAAGGAAGCCGCTAAAAAAGCTATTGATGACAATTATTCCACTTATTCTCCGGTTCCCGGATACCCACAGTTGCTAAAAGTGATTGTTGACAAACTGAAACGCGACAATAACCTGGAGTATGCCACCAATCAGATTATTGTTTCAAACGGAGCCAAACATTCAATCGCCAACCTCATGCAAGCGTTGATCAACAAAGATGATGAGGTCATTATTCCGGCCCCGTATTGGGTTACTTACATCGAACTGGTAAAACTGAACGAAGGGATAAATGTGATCATCCCAACTACTGTTGATAGTGATTTCAAAATTACACCTGCCCAACTCGAAGCTGCAATCACACCAAAAACCCGTGCTTTCCTGTACAGTAGTCCGAGCAATCCAACCGGAAGCGTATATACCAGGGATGAACTGAAAGCTTTTGCCGGTATTTTTGCCAAACACCCAAACATCATGGTGATTTCGGACGAAATTTACGAACACATCGTTTACGGAATTAAACACGAAAGCATTGCCCAATTCCCTGAAATTAAAGATCAGGTTGTGGTGGTGAATGGCGTTTCGAAAGCTTTTGCCATGACCGGTTACCGCATCGGGTACATTGCCGCCCCGGTATGGCTGGCTAAAGCCTGCAACAAATTGCAGGGACAATATACATCCGGACCATGCTCAGTTTCACAGATTGCTTCGGTAACCGCGTTAAACGCGCCGCTCGACACCGTAAAAGCAATGGTTGAGCAATTTGAGAAACGCCGTGATTTGGTTCTTTCCATGCTGGCCGAAATACCGGGAGTGAAAACAAGCAAACCCGATGGCGCTTTTTATGTATTTCCTGATATTTCATCGTTCTTCGGAAAATCGGATGGTACTGTAACCATTAACAATGCTGACGATATGGGTTTATTTATCCTGTCGAATGCTTTCACCGGTGTGGTTTCCGGCGATGCTTTCGGCGCTCCTGAATGTATCCGCATTTCGTACGCTGCCTCAGAAGCCGACCTGACCAAATGCTTAACCCGCATCAAAGACGCGCTGGCCACTTTAAAGTAAAAATTATCGTTTTAAACTTCATTATAAAGCCCGGTGGATTGAGTTCTGCCGGGCTTTTTTGATGGACACAGGTAAAAATATCAGATAATATTACCTATGGACAGGTAAAAATATCTGGCATTTTCCCCCATGCACAGGTAAAAATATCAAAAAGCGGACTTCCGATGGCAATGAAGTCGATTTTGTTATACCTGGTATCGAAAACCCGAAAGCTTTGGAGGCCAAATTCGACGAACGGCCATAAAACCAAACAAATACAAAGTCTTTACGGAGGCTTACCCCGATATTCCCATTGGTTTTATCTGGATGAATCCGTTTGGCGATGATTTTTTCAGCAGAATTTAGTGGGCGTCGGATTAAAAAATTGATTTTGATTCCTGATCTAAGAAATTATATTTGCAGAAGAATACAACCATACAGAAAATTAAATGCAATAAACTACATCCAGGCACATATTATGCAATTCGAAAAACTATACACCAACAGCTCCGACAGTTTAAAACTGAAATTCCTGAATGGAATTATCCAGAACAATACCGACCTTCAAAGTGCATTTACCGGTTTCATTCAATCGGAACAAAATGACACAGAGGCATTCCCGATGAAGAAATTTATGGAAATTGTTTCGGCAATCAAAGCAGAGTACCAGAATGATTTCGAGGATGTTGATTTTGAAAATCCAGATTGGGATAATTACCATGCGCCTCATTCGGGCTACATCGAGGAGTGGGAAGCATACCAGCAGGCAAGTGAACAGGAATTTGAAGCTATTTTCAATTCATTTACGTCTGAAGCTGTAAATAATATTTTAGCACAGAAACCGGTTGAGCTTGCTGCCATGCTCATTGGGCTTTACGAAGCCACCCAGGATGCTGAAATTGAAGACGATATGGGAAATTTTGAGGATGTAAACGAGCATCTTTTAACTGAATTCATATCAACCCTGAATACTGTTACCGACAAGCTAAAAATTGCCGCCATTTCTGAGAAATCTGTATGTGAAGCTTTCGAAATATTTGCCGGATACACGGATGCTGAGTACCCGGGAAATCCACATTTTGCAGCTTATTTCGAACATTTTCTGATCGCACTTGCTGAAAAATCGACCAAAGCGAATCAAATTTTATCAATTATTGACAAATCAACCATAGAGCGGCAATCGGTGCCTGAACTTATTCTTTTGCTCAATAAAAATTCAGGGAATAAAACCGAATGGCTGCAGTCTGCCCTTCAGTTCTACCGCATCAACAAAGAGGTTGCAAAACAATTGCTTCAATTTTATTTCGAATCAGACAAACTCAATTTTGTAAATACAGCTAATGAATTGTTTCCTGCCGACAAACGATTTTGGGCCGGCTTCCTCAAAGATTATGTAACATCAGAACTCGACAGTATGCTCTATATCAATGTTTTTTATCAACTTACAACCGATACGGAGGATATTAAACATTACATGAAAATACGGGCATACCTTTCCGAGTCCGATTTAAACAGGCTTCTGGGAGAATTTACCCGGAACAAGGTTTTCCCGGTGCGTATTCTTGAAGTGGAAAAACGCTACGAAAGCATCAAAACAATTGTAGAAAAAAACTCTGATGATTGGCATTATGGAGAATTAATCCGGCCAATTTTAGGAATTTATCCTGAATTTTGTTTTCAACACATTAAAAACAAGTCAGTTAAAACCATTGAAAAACAAAGGGGGAGAGATGTTTATGAACGAATTTCCAGTTGGCTTAAATTGACTCAGGAGATACCTGGATTCGATACCGAAAAACGCGATTTGATCGGAAAGCTATACAACCACAAGCCTAACCTGCCAGCATTAAAAGATGAAATGCGAAAAGCGAAGTTGGTGTGAAAATTTGGTAATTTTATTCTCAAAATTTTTAAAACTATCGTTATGGATGCACAGCAACTGTTAAACGGAATACTTCCCATTCTACATTCGGTAAAAGAGGATAAAGAAAAACTGCAAAGAATTCTTGATTTTCTACTCGAAGAGATTTATGAAAATCCGGTTGAAGAAAAACCTGAAGTTCCGGAAAAATATCGTGAACTGGTAAAATCAGTAGCCCAAAATATAGACTGCGGACTGGTTTGCTTTATTAATCCCGAAACTTTGGAAGTAGAAGAAATACCGAAGACGATGCTCGATGATCCTTTTGGATACAAGATGCAAACCGATATGGACAACCATGAACAAACCTATATCCATGAAGAATGGGATACCTATATCACCGTTGAACCAAGGGAATCCCACGAATCGTTTGGCATAATGGAAAGTTTTACTGACCAGCTAAACGACAAAACCCTAAAAAACAAACTTCAGAATGCCTTGAATAACCGAAAGCCTTTTGCCAATTTCAAAAGAATTGTTGAAAGCTCAAGCTACAGACAAGCCTGGTTTGAATTTAAACAAGCTAAACTGGAGGTAATGGTTTGGGAAGAACTTTCGTACGAACTTGAAAATCTTGAAAATAATCGCAACCAGTACCGCGAAGAAATTAATGGTTTTTATAATGATGATGGGACCAAAATCGACCCCGATTCTGTACCCGTTCCTGGATTGTGTATCATTTGCCGAAAACACCAGATTGACGACTGGGACGAAAACCTGCTCTGCCTGATGAACCGCAACGATCAGCGCAATGATCCTGATTTTAAATGCGGGGCTTTCGAGAAGATTTGTTGATTGCAAATTGACATCAAGCCACGCAAAACAATACTGAATTATTTCTGGAGGAGCGGGGTCACAGATCAGCAATTAAGAGGTTTTTATGTTTCGCCAAAAGTTTAAGAACATTTATATCATCAGAAAATTCAGGAGTACTACTCCAAAATTTCGACTCATAATCTTCTAGTTGTTTTAATTCCTCTTCAGGATACTCTTCTGATCTATAATTAATTTGGGTTACTACAAGAGAAAACAAGATAGCTTTCATTTTAAAATCATCTCCATAATAATTCGCAAAAGAAATTGTCGTTTTTGGCTGCCCCCAATATGCCTCAATTGTTTTTTCAAGCAGCATTCCATAGTCTTTCATGGTTTAAGGTTTTTATGATTGATTACTTGATATTTTTTGCATCTGATATCATTTGTAACAAGGGGATAATGGATTAAACTCTTTGTGAATTTATTGAATTTAAATCTCTGTTATTAACTTTTCTGATAAATTAAACCCAAGATAGGTGTTTCTATAACGTGTAAACGCCATTTTATGTGCTTTATCTTTACTCCATTGTGCTACACCAAATTTATTAGTTGTACAGTATGCTTGTATAAATTCATCAAAAGACATAGGCAAAGTATCTGAATCTTTCCTAATCAATAAACTAATAACTAAATTAATAAAAACGATACAATTAGTTGTGCTTTTGATAACTTATTCTTCTGCAAACCTTATTACTATCCAGCCATTATTTACAAAGTATTCATCACGTTTTTCATCACCACCTTGAATGAAATGAACTGGTTCGCCTGATGCGCCAATGTATGGTTCATCAATCTCAATGTCAATCAGTAAGCCTGTTTCTTTATCTGAAATAACTATATCTGGATAATAGCCTTTTTCATTGCCAGTGAATTTTAGCATTAAACTCTGTTGGACATCTAAATTTATTGATTTCTTCAATTCATTGGTAAAGAAATCTTCAGTAACTCCTTTTGTAACCCTACTAGTACTTCTCTCCGGCTTTACACTTTGTTCTAAAGTTCTGACAAGTTCATCCCAACGATACTGTTCTACGTATTCCGCTGTCCTAATTTCAGCCAATTGCTCCTCATACTTTTTTAAGTCCTCCTTATACCTCAGACAATCCTCTTCGTATTTTACAAAAGCTTTTTCATACTTCTCTTTTGCTTCTTTGACCAAGAACGGAAATTGACTTAGCTCTTCGTTATATTTTTTTAATCTTACTTCATAATTTTTATTGTCGTTATTATTTCCTTTTAAATAGCTAAAAATACCTATCACTACAATCCCCAAAATCAAGACTCCAAAGATACCAGCTTCAGCTCCAGCCTCCTTATTTCTAGCATTTGTGGCAACCCACAACATTAAACAGCCAATAGCAGCAAAGTATAGAATATATTTAAAGCAACCGTCATTAAGATCAAATTCTTGCTTAGTCGGCAATATAGGTTTACTTATTTGTTTAAGTTCTGGCTTTATTGGTAAGCGAGGTGGAGGTATTTTTAATCCTGGAATAGAACCTTTTACACTTAGTAAATGACTAGGTACTTTTATAATTGGGTATTGCGGAAACTGACTCATAAAATCGCAACAATAACGTTTCACCAAACTTAGTGCTTTTTCAAAATATTATTGATAAAAAAACCAATTTATTTCAATGATTATCAAGCAGAAAAAATTATAGAAATAGAAAATTCTATTGTGTCCTATCCCAGCTTCAGGTCAAGTTTTGTCTATTTAATTCTAGCAACATGGGAAATATTTCAGAAGGCGAATTCGACAGCTTCCGGCGCTCAGGGAGCGGCACTCCGGTCTCCCGACTCCCGTCTTCGGACTCCGCGTCTAAAACTTCCTTGCCCGATCCATCTCTCGGACATCGTCCTTCAGTTTCAGGGTTTCACGTTTGTCGAAGGTCTTTTTCCCCTTTGCCAGCGAAATCTCCAGTTTGGCTAGTCCGCGGTCGTTAATGAAAAGCTTGAGTGGTACGATGGTGATACCACCTTCTTTGGTTTTCTTTTGGAGTTTATCGAGTTCTTTGCGATTCAGGAGTAATTTGCGGTCGCGTTTGGCAATGTGGTTGTTGCAGGTGCCAAGCTCGTATTCCGAAATATGCATATTCTTCACGTACAACTGATCGGCATAAAATGAGCAATACGAATCAACCAAACTGGCTTTTGCACTTCGGATTGACTTAATTTCGGTTCCAGCCAGTTGGATACCGGCATAGAAGGTTTCGAGTATCTCGTAATCGAAGAAAGCTTTTTTGTTTTTAATGCTAATGTTTTGCTGCTTGTGTACCATTTCAATCTTTTAACATCGAAATTTCCTTTTTCAGGAATTTGGAATATTGTGAATACATGAAGTCCAGAAAAGGTTGTTCGGTTTCTTTCACCCGTGCAGATTCGAGCGCATTTATGTATTTGATGCGGTCTTGGGTGTAAACTAACGATAACGGTAGTCCAAACCATGACTGAATATAGTTCATCAGCAACCTGGAAGTGCGTCCGTTACCGTCACCAAAAGGATGAATGCTCACCAACTGAAAATGAACATGAAAGGCTAGATCGCATTTTTCTTCAAAAGTTTGGACGGTCTTTAACTTTTCACTGGTTTCTTTACAAAGTTGAGTTACCAATCCGGGCACTTTTTTGTAATCCGGGAAAGTCCGTGTTCCCGCCCTTACTGTTCCCAAACGGAATTCACCCCCGGCAATATTGTAATTTCCCAAAGCTGTATTTACTACACTACCTGTATTTTTCATCACCAAAGCGCTAATTTCCTGAATAAACTCCGAACTTAGTTGTCGTTTTTTTTCAGCCTCTCCCACTACAAATTGCAAAGCGTGAAAATGATCAACCACCATTAAATGATGTTCAAACGGTTTATTGGTTGACGGTTTACCATATTCAAGTAAATTAACAACCTGCGATTCGGTAAGTGTGCTTCCTTCTATACTGGTTGAATGATGCGTGATGGCATAATACGAGTACTTCCCGAAATCAATCATTCCTTTCGAGCGAAGTTGGTAATCGACTACCAATGCTTCAGTTTTTCCGGTGTTCATGGCATTCCTGAATAAAATTCGGTTTCAAAATTAACAATTTAAAACTGTATTTTTGAATCTCGAAATCTTCAGAACCCATGTACCACAAAAAATATAATTTAATTACTATTCTTGGTCCAACAGCTTCAGGAAAAACCAGTGTGGCAGCCAAAGTGGCTTCGATGCTCGATGGCGAAGTTATTTCAGCCGATTCGCGCCAGGTTTACCGGGGAATGGACCTTGGAACAGGAAAAGACTACTGCGATTATGTAGTTGATGGGAAAGTGGTTCCTTATCATCTGATAGACATTGTTGACGCGGGATACGAATACAATGTATATGAATATCAGAAAGATTTTCTTCGTGTGTTTGCAGAGATCAACGAACGTAATAAGCTCCCCGTCATGTGCGGTGGAAGCGGCATGTACCTGGAAGCCATCCTGAAAAACTACAAACTGATTCAGGTTCCGGTAAACGTAAAGCTTCGGGAAGAACTGGATGACAAATTACTTTGGGAACTGACTGAAATCCTCCGATCTTACAAAAATTATCTCCACAACCAAACCGATACCGAAAGTTCGAAGCGGGCCATCCGTGCCATTGAAATCGAAGAATATTACCTGACCCATCCTGAAATTGACACGGGTATGCCGGAAATCAGAAGTTTGGTAGTCGGAGTAAAGTTCGACCGCGATTCGCGCCGCAAAAGGATTACAAATCGTTTGAAACAACGATTGAAAGAAGGAATGCTTGATGAAGTTCAGCGATTGCTCGACAGCGGATTAACTCCTAAACAGCTTACTTACTATGGCCTGGAATACAAATACATGACTCTTCATCTGACCAGCCAAATCACTTATCAGCAAATGTTCGATAATTTAAATGTTGCCATTCACCAGTTTGCCAAACGGCAAATGACCTGGTTCCGAAAAATGGAAAATCAGGGAATCAAGATTCATTGGCTGGATGGCTATATGCCATTGGAGGAAAAGGTTGGAAAGATTTTGGAATGGTATTCGGGAAAATAGATTATTGGGTTGATCTGTAGAGACGTAAGATCTTACGTCTCTACAAAGTTTATCTCCTTGCCCTCCATAAAATCCGCATTACGCACAAATCGGCTCCATCCGATTCACGTACAAGGCAATTCAGGAATTCATGTTCAGCAAGTGGATTTGCAGAAACTGCCAGTGAATCGCCTGCCTGTCCTTCTTTCAGGTAATTAACTTCCACTTCGGCAGGCTCAAACCGGTCCAGAAAATCAATCCCAAAATCGTCCAACACACGTTCCACATATTTCACACTGTTAAAGTGTTGGTTGATGTCTATTTCGCTGAACAAAACCGGATGAAAATTCAGGTTTTCAGGATGAAGATCAGGCTTTAGCCGTTTTGGATTACGGCAAGCTCTCGAATCAATACGTTTGGGGAAAGTCGCCATTAAATCACTCAATCTGAATATTTTGCGCGTTTCCATATCCAGAATCAGCCAGGCCGAGCTGGCTCGTAAAAGTATCTCTCCCTGTTCATTTTCCAGAATATATTCCCGGTAAGCATACATTCCATCAGTTCCGGCCGACCAGGTACTCAGTGTAATCCGATCCTGCCAGACCGGGTATTTTTCTATCTGAAAATATATTCGCGACAATACCCAGAACAGATTATTACTTTTTAAACTGTCGTATCCCCAATCCATAACCTGAGCATGTGCCCAGGCGGCTTCGATCAGAATATTGAAAAGTGAAGTTATCGATGCGTTGCCGTATTTGTTGGTATGGTACGACTTAATTGAAAGGATTTCCTGATATTTTTCCATCTCTTTACCGGTTGTAATAAACCTTTGTGCAAATCTATTGTTCAGTTTTGAATTACCAATCGATTTAACGACTTTTGCACAAATTTCAGAAAATTAATGGAAAAAATTATCATAAAGACTCCTGAGCAGATCGTTGGTATCCGTAAAAGCTGCAAACTGGCCGGGCAAACACTCGAGTATATTGAGCCATTTGTGAAAGAGGGGGTTTCAACCGGATTTTTAAATCAGAAAATAGATGAGTTTATTCGTAAAAACGGGGCTATTCCCGCAACGCTCGGTTACGGCGGTTTCCCAAAATCGTGTTGCATTTCGCTGAACGAAGTGGTTTGCCATGGAATTCCTTCAGAAAAGACGATCCTGAAATACGGCGATATTTTAAATATTGATGTAACTACAATTCTTAATGGTTACTATGGCGATACCAGTAAAATGTACACCATTGGAGAGATTTCACCAATTGCAGCAGAATTGATCGAAGTTACCAGGCATTGTCTTGATTTGGGAATTCAACAGGTAAAGCCCGGAAATCAATTTGGAAATATCGGTTTTGCTATCAGCAAGTATGTTAAATCAAATGGATTTAGCGTCGTATATGAATTTTGTGGACATGGCGTTGGTATTCAGTTTCACGAAGAACCTCAGATTGACCATAGTTCGCGCCGGAATACTGGCCCGAACATGAAACCCGGGATGATTTTTACCATCGAGCCCATGATTAATCAGGGAAGGGCAGGAACTGTTGTTGACAAAACCGATAAATGGACTGCCCGAACTATTGACAATAAACTTTCCGCCCAATTTGAACATACGGTTCTTGTTACTGATACCGGGTGTGAAGTGCTGACTGACATTTATGAAGAATATTAGATTTTTTTACCAATGGAAGAAGAATATAAATCTGAAGGACATTGCATCTATTGCCAGCAATTGTATTCACAAAGGGAAATAGGGAAACACCTGGCCAAACATTTGTCTGAGTTAGAAAGAGCTGACGCGGGAAAGAACGCGCAGTCCTTTAATCATATCGTAGTGGAAGCTGACGAAATGTTCCTGCACCTGCTGGTCAAAGGAGATGCGCAGATGAAAAAGATCGACAGTTTTTTGAAAGACATCTGGCTGGAATGTTGCGGGCACTTGAGCGCCTTTGGGCATAAAAATTTCAAGGTTGGAATGAATCACAAAGTGGAAGACGTTTTCGCTCCCAAGGTGAAAATACATCACGATTACGATTTTGGAACCACTACCCGCGTTTTTTTAAAAGCGTTAAAATCGTATAAGCTCAACCTGAAGGATAAACTTATCCTGTTATCTCGCAATGAGCCATTGAAATTTAAGTGTGCCACCTGCAAAAAAGAACTTGCAGTTAATCTGTGTTCAACATGCAATTGGGATAAATATTCGTTCTTTTGTGAACCATGTTCAGCCAAACACGAAGAAATTTGTGATGATTTTTCAGATTACAGTTGCATGCCCGTTGTAAATTCGCCACGAATGGGTGAATGTGGCTATACCGGAGGTACCATAGATATTGAACGGGATGGCCCCAATCAGAAATACAGATAAAATAAATGCTTATAATTGGTCGAGGTCTGCCTGAAGTTCAGTTTCTGCCTGTGCTATAATTCCCATAAATTCCTGAACGTATTCTGAATAGCTTTCAGTTTCTTCCAGTTTCTGAGTTTTCAGTTGCAGCTCTTTCAACCGGTGCCCCAGGTCGTTCATCCCGAAAGTCATCACCGATGATTTAGCTTTATGGGCAATTTCGCCCAGTTCTTTCCATTTTTTTTCGGCTAAAAAATTGGTCATCCCATCCCTGAATTCAGGCAACTGATCAAAGAACATCTGGATGAATTCCTTCATAATTTCAGATTCTCCGCCTGTAATTTCTTTCAGGTAATCCAAATTGGTGTAACGTGCTTGAGACATGGTAAAAACGATAAGATGGTTTCTGTAATTGCAATATTACAGAAAATAATTATTCGAACCTAACGTTGCCTGATACAGGCAGGGAAATCGCTTTTAAAACAATGGTGAATTATTTGGCGAATTGAATACAATTTGTTATCTTTATGATTAATTGTTGGGTTAGCGTTAAAAAAATGGCTAATCTAAACGCACAAAAGTCTATTTATCAAAATGTTTTCGAAGATTATTTTTCAGCCTTGCAAGATCCACGTAGAATAACCAAAGGACATTTCTATTATCCTCTTAATGAGATACTATTCCTTGTCATATCTGCC
>DMSQ01000024.1 GCA_003457135.1 Prolixibacteraceae bacterium | reverse complement strand
GAACAGAAATTCGGTGTTTCGGTGAAGGAAAAGCTGAAACAGATGAAGGTAAACGTGGACACGCTGACGCTGACGGCCACGCCAATTCCGCGTACTTTGCAATTTTCGATGATGGGCGCACGCGATTTATCAATTATCCAAACGCCGCCGCCCAACCGATATCCGATTGCTACCGAACTGCACGGTTTTAACGTTGATATTATCCGCGAGGCGATTCAATACGAACTGGCCCGCGATGGCCAGGTATTTTTTATTCACAACCGCGTCTCGAATATCTATGAAGTGGAAGCCGAAATTAAAAAGATTGTGCCTGAAGCCCGCACAGCGGTTGGGCATGGACAAATGGAAGGCGAAAAGCTCGAAAAACTGATGATGGACTTCATCAACGGTGAAACTGATGTGCTTATTGCAACCACCATCATCGAGTCGGGGCTAGACATTCCGAATGCCAATACGATCATCATCAACCATGCGGAGAGCTTCGGACTGAGCGACCTGCACCAGTTACGCGGAAGGGTTGGGCGGTCGAATAAAAAAGCGTTCTGCTATCTGCTGGCGCCTCCACTTTCAACGGTTACCAACGAAGCGAACCGGCGGTTGCGGGCGATCGAAGAATTTTCGGAACTGGGCAGCGGTTTCAACATTGCCATGCAGGATTTGGATATCCGTGGCGCCGGAAACCTCCTGGGAGCCGAACAGAGCGGTTTTATTGCCGACATTGGGTTCGAAACCTATCACCGTATCCTGAACGAAGCTATTCAGGAGCTAAAGCAAACTGATTTTAAAGAGCTTTTTCAGGACGAAAAAGAAGATACATCGCAGGCATTCCTGAACGTGAAATTTGGCAGCGACTGCCAGATTGATACCGATTTGCAATTGTTGTTTCCGGATGATTACATCCAAAGTACTTCGGAACGAATGCTTCTTTACCGCGAGCTCGACAATCTGGAAAGCGAAGAGGCATTGGTGCAGTTCGAAGCCGGACTGGCCGACCGTTTCGGCAAACTTCCGGATGAAAGTATTGAACTGATTGAAGTGGTACGCCTGCGCCGGGTGGCTATTCGGTTAGGAATGGAAAAGATTATCCTGAAGAACCATAAGATGATTTGCCACTTTATTTCCGATCCGCAATCGGTGTTTTACCAGTCGCCCGCATTTGGGAAAGTGCTTCAATACGTGCAAATCCATCCCCAAAACTGTCGCATGAAAGAAGGCAACAACCGGCTATCACTGACCTTCGAGAAGGTAAAAAGTGTAAAGAAGGCGAAAGAGGTGCTGGAAGGAGTGGGGGAGGAATAAAAGAATTAGATTTCTATTTTAATCCCATATTTAATAATCTGATCCACAATCGGTACACGAAAATCAAACTCTTCTTTTGTAAAAGCGTGAGGTTCAATGATCGTTTCTTCACCTTTTCGGATAACCATTAATTTAACTTCGGTTTCAAAAGTATGACTGGTATTGCTGTTTAATACGATAGCTAAATCAATATCACTATTGTCGTGCTGACTACCTTTTGCAAAAGATCCGAATAGCCAGGCTTCCGAAAATCCCAAATCGGAATTCCGAACTCGCTGCAAATATCCTTTACTAATTCTTAAAGCTTCGCTTTTATCCATAACCGGCATTCTTTTATTTTATTAATCCATTCGGCGGTGAAACTATCAGTGCAAAGCTGGTAAAAACTTTGCTTGTAATCGTCATATCTGGCGTTAATATTGAACCGCGAAATACTGTCTAAAAGTATTTGTCGTGATAAATCTAGCTCAATATCTGCCTTTTCGCAAATCCGTCTCAAATCATGAATCATAGGAGGAAATTCACCCTTAGACTTCACATAAACAACTTTTAGCAGTTTCTCAATCACCAGATGCCCCATAAACAAAGCCCAATTGTTATTTTGGGTTTGATACAGATCAATCATGGCCTTGAAATCCTTTTCAGAACTTTCAAACCAAAAATTAATAATTTGTTCTTTATCAAATTCATCGTTCATAGGGTCTTGATCTACTTTGTCATTGAAGCAAAGTTATCAAAATTTCCTTATCAATCCCATAGGATATTGAAGGCAACAACCGGCTATCACTGACTTTCGAAAAAGTAAAAAGTGTAAAAAAGGCGAAAGAGGTGCTGTAGGGATTGGGAGCGGATCGTCCTTAATCCTGTCAGGTTTTCGAAATCTGACAGGATTAAGTGCCAGATGCTTGCATCTGTTCAGATGAACCGGGTTATTTACTTCTTTGACCAATTATATAACCAATTTTTGGTCTTTCTTTGTTAGTAATTTGCTGATGCATTAATTCCCGTATTGCCTGAAATACCATTGAAAATTGTTTGTCATATTTGGATTCAAGATCAGACAGTTTCTTTTCCAGTTCTTTATTTGCAGATAAAATCTCCCGCAACTTTACAAACGCCCTTACAATTAATACGCTGGTTTGGATTGCGATTGGTGTGTTCAATACACTGGCAAGCATAATTGTTCCATGTTCTGTAAATGCATAAGGATTCGTTCTGGAGAATTTGAGTCTTTCGAGGTGGTCGCAATTTGCGATAACCTCTGCTTTTTCATCGTCGGTTAGTTGAAACATAAAGTCATCGGGAAACCGGTCTTTATTTCGTTTTACTTGTTCATTCAACCTGCTTGTACTTATTCCATAAATTACTGCTAAATCGGCATCAAGCATCACTTTCTGCCCTCTGATTAATAAGATTGACCGATCAATTTTTTCTTCCGGAATTATTGTGATTTTATCCATGGGTAAAAAGGTTGTCGCATTTTGCGATATGCCAGGTTTATCAAATAAATTTCCTTTTCCAAATATAAAGATTTGCATTAATATTTTGGTGTATAATATGCCTTTTGTTAAATCCTATTTTCAAACCATTGAAAAAACTTTGCCTAATCCTGTCAGGTTTTCGAAACCTGACAGGATTAAGTGCCTGATGCTTGCATCTGTTCGGATGAACCGGGATATTTACTTCTTTGACCAATTTTATAACCAATTTGTGGTCGCTTTTTGGCAGATGTTTGCTGCTGCCTCAATTTCTTAATGGAGTGAAACGAGATCCTTTGAGAATTTATTTATTTCCAGCCACCAGGAGCTTTCTGGTTTCGGTATAATCTCCGGTATTCAGGCGGTAAAAATAGGCGCCACTCTTCAGGTTTTGAGCATTGAACTCAAGTTCGTAAATTCCGGAAGTTTGTGTTTTATCTACCAGATTAGCAATCTCTTTACCGTAGACATCAAACATAAGGTGTTTTTACTGCCAGCGCCGCAAATGTCCAATCCGGGATTAAACCATTGTTAAAGCCTTTCCAGCTTTTACCACCATCCTCCAAGGTCACCACCAAATCCGGAAAGTGTGAAATATATGGAAAAACGGACGTTACCACAATGGCCCAAATTCCATCTAATGGCAAAAACAGGCAATACAAAAAAACCTATAAAAAAAGTGCCCCGTTAATTAAAAGAAATTGAGTTCCTTTAGCTACGTTTACTGAGTTTTGATGTATGTATGATTAATAATCGAGCATGAATTTTATGGAATCCAACGACAGAAAAGAAAAACGCGTATTCTATTCCTATCTGGCTGTATTTTTAATTATCGGAGCTTTCATTGCGATTGCCGGATTTCAATATCATAGAAATTTCGAAAGAAATTACAGGACTAATGTTGAGAATCAGCTTAGCTTAATCGCTGATTTAAAGGTTGGTGAGCTTGAACATTGGCTGGAAGAACAGCGCAGCGATGCGGAGACCATATTCGGGAATGAAGTATTTTCCGGGCTTACTAAACGATATTTGAATAATACTGACGACCACGATTCAAAAAGGAAAATTGAAATGTGGATGCAGGAATTTCAAACCGGATTTAAATATGATGCGGTTTTTCTGACCGATTTGCAATTGAACAGGAAAATTAACATATCAAAAGAAACCGAACTGCCCACTTCAAACATTGCACCTAAAGATATTGATTCGCTAAAATCAGGCAAATTGGTTTTTACAGACTTTTACTGGGGCAAATTTAAGCAAAAAATATTTCTGAAAATACTTGTTCCTATTCTTGATGCACAGCAGTTGATTGGTATTATTGAGTTGAGAATAGACCCGAAAAAGTATCTTTTTCCGATACTCGCCAATTGGCCAATACCAAGTGAAACTTCCGAAACTGTGATTTTACGGCGCGATGGAAACGAAGCAGTTTATCTAAACGAGCTGAGGTTTCAAAAGAATTCTGCATTGAATTTAAGGGTACCAATTCAGGATACAAGCTTCCCGGCAGCCCGGGCCGTACTTGGTGATGAAGGGCACATGGAAGGCATGGGCTATCGTGGAAAAACGGTGGTCGCTCATGTTCATAAAGTTCCAAATTCGACCTGGTACCTGGTTGCGCAGACCGATAAAAGTGAGATCTACGCACCACTAAGAAAAGACACCTGGCTGACAATGATGTTTTCATTCGGAATATTTTTAATTTCCGGATTGGGTTTGGGATTTGTATGGAGGTATCAGCGAACTTTGGTCTATAAGCAAAAGATTGAATCGGCAGAAGCATTGCTCGAGAACGAAGAAAGGTTCCGGCGATTATTTGATGAATCTACTGATCCGATTTTAATTTTAGATGAAACTGGATTTACCGACTGTAATCAATCAACAGTTTCTATTCTTAAGTATTCCTCCAAAGCTGAATTTCTGAATAAATCACCCTGGGAATTATCACCTGAAAGACAACCCGATGGCCTCCTCTCTTCCGAAAAAGCAAAAATCATGATTGACAATGCCATTTCAGAAGGATATAATCAATTTGAATGGATACATACAAAATCGGATGGAAGTGAACTTCCTGTTGAAGTGATGCTGACACCCATACAAATAAAAGGGAAGCAGGTTATTTATACTATGTGGCGTGATATCACCACACGGAATAAAACTAATTTGGAACGCGAAGTTATCCATGAAATTATTCAAGGCGTTACTACGACTGATAATCTGAACGAATTGCTGAAGTTGATCCATCAATCGCTCGCGAAAGTGGTTTATGCCGATAATATTTTCGTGGCATTGTTTGATCAGAATACGAAACTCTTTAGTTTCCCGTACTGGGTTGATCAGTTCGATTCAATCCCGGAACCCGATGCCATGCGGAAAAGTTTGAGTAATTATGTTTTTCGTACCGGTAAACCATTTCTGTTTACACCGGATTCATTTGAATTGCTCAAAGAGCAAAACGAAGTGGAGTTAGTTGGTTCGTATTCACCATCATGGGTTGGTGTGCCTTTACATACACCCACCGCGACAATTGGCGTTTTGGTCCTTCAACACTACGAAAAGGAGAATGTCTATTCAGAACGCGATGTTCAGTTTCTGGATTCTGTCGGAAGCCAAATAGCTCTGGCAATTGAACGCAAATTGAATGAAGAAGCCATCAAAAAGGAGATGGACTTCTCCCAAAGATCGATAAACAGTTTGCCGGGTTTATTCTATCTCTTCAACCAACAGGGAAAATTTCTGCGCTGGAACAGGAATTTTGAAAATATGACCGGATATTCTGCGGAAGAAGTCGCTAATCTCTCGCCACTCGATCTCTTCGACGAACCTGACAAAACAGCAGTAATGGAAAGTATTCAGCAGGTTTTTCAAATTGGTGAAGCAACCGTTGAAGCTGATTTGATATCAAAAGACAAAACTAAAACTTCATTCTTCTTTACAGGTAAGCAATTTCAATTTGACGATAAGCTTTGTTTGGTTGGAATGGGCATTGACATTTCGGACCGCAAGCAGGCCGAGGAAGCTTTAAGAAATGAACGCTTATTATTACGTACCGTCATTGATAATATTCCTGATTCAATTTACAGCAAAGACACCGGCTATCGAAAAACACTTGCCAACCTTACCGAATTAAGCTATTCAGGAGTAACGACGGAAGCAGAAATTTTAGGGAAGACCGACTTTGATCTTTATCCAAAAGAACTTGCCGAAGGGTTCTTTGCCGACGATCAGTTGGTGTTGCAGGCAGGCCAGACAGTGCTTAACAGGGAAGAATATGTGATTGATTCCAAAGGCAAAAAGCATTGGTTGCTCACATCGAAAATTCCGTTGAAAGACAAATATGAAAATATTACCGGACTTGTTGGCATTGGCCGTGATATAACCTCACGAAGGCAAACCGAAGAAGACCTTCGTGAAAGTGAAATTAAATTGAACGTAATCCTTCAATCAACTGCCGATGGTATTCTGGCTGTTGATGGTAATGGTAAAGTGATTAAAACGAATAAGCGGTTTGCCGAACTGTGGAGGATTCCACAAGCTTTAATTGATTCGGGCGATGATAATGCCTTAATTGGTTTTGTACTCGAACAGTTGGCCAATCCAGATG
The DNA here is from genome assembly GCA_003457135.1 of Prolixibacteraceae bacterium. Lineage (GTDB taxonomy): Bacteria > Bacteroidota > Bacteroidia > Bacteroidales > Prolixibacteraceae > Aquipluma. Next base: position 4,771 of record DMSQ01000024.1, on the reverse strand, counting down.
AGTTTATTTCGAAAGTACAGAAACTCTACCATTCAACCGATGAAGATTTAGATCATCTACATTTCAAGGATGGACGTACTTTTGAACGATTTTCAGCGCCAATGGTCATGGACGATTCCTCGATCGGGCGTGTTTGGTCGTTCCGTGATGTTACCGAACGCAGGCAGGCAGAAGAGGCGCTTCGTACATCGCAACAACTCATCGAAGGAATTATAAACGCTATACCAGTGAGGATATTCTGGAAAGACAAGGACCTCGTTTACCTGGGCTGTAACACCATATTTGCACGTGATGCAGGATTTTCCGATCCGAAGGACATGATCGGCAAAGATGATTTCCAGATGGGATGGAGCGACCAGGCTGAATTGTACCGCAGCGGCGATCGACAGGTCATTGAGAGTGGCAACAACCTGTTACATAACGAAGAACCCCAGACGACCCCTGAAGGAAACACCATCATACTGCTTACAAGTAAGATACCCCTGAAAAATTCTTTGGGGGAGATTTACGGTATTCTCGGAACGTCAATGGATATTACAGATCGGAAACGTGCAGAGGATGAAGTCAAACTTAAAAATGAAGAGCTTTCAAAGTCAAATGCCGAAAAAGACAAATTCTTTTCCATCATTGCCCACGACCTGAGGGGCCCTTTCAGTGGATTTTTGGGACTGACCCAGGTTATGGCCGAAGAGTTGACCAGCCTCACCATGTCTCAAATTCAGGAGCTTGCCGGTAGCATGAAAAACTCGGCCACCAATCTTTACAGTCTTCTCGAAAACTTGTTGAAGTGGGCGCAGATGCAGCGGGGGTTAATTCCTTTCGCACCTGAAGTTATACAGTTGCAGCCCTTGGTAGATGAATGTTTGGCCCCGGCGCTCGAACCTGCCCGGAATAAAGGGATTGATATCAATTTCAGTATTCCGGATAATACAGCCGTTTTTACTGACAGCAATATGCTCCAGACTGTGATCCGCAACCTGGTTTCGAATGCCGTGAAATTTACACCCAAAGGAGGAAAAGTGAGCCTTTCGGTAAAAGCAAACAGCGACAAAAGCGTTGAAATATCAGTTCAGGATACTGGTATTGGAATGAGCAAGGCAATAGTTGATAATTTATTCAGGCCCGATGTTCAAACAAGCCGGAAAGGTACCGGGGGCGAACCCAGCACCGGATTGGGCTTATTGCTCTGCAAAGAATTTATTGAGAAACATGGAGGCAAAATCTGGGTCGAAAGCGAAGAAGGGAAAGGGAGTACGTTTTATTTTACACTTGCTGCAATGATTGGTAACAACTCCGGTGCAGATTGAATATATTTGTAAGTGGTAAATATTATTACTAATATTGGGTCAAAGTGGTAATATATATTGCCGATTTAAAAACTCATCATGTTGCAGTTATTAAAAGAAATCATTCTTAATGCTCAGGAAGGTATTTTATTTACAGGGACTCGCCGTAATCTGGAGGTTCGTTCTGTTGAAAAAAAGGCCACCATTCTTATTGGAGTAAGGAGATGTGGAAAATCAACTTTGCTCAATCAGGTGATCAGTCGTTTGATTTCCGAAGGTGTATCGAAGGAGAACTTCCTTTATGTTAATTTTTTTGACGACCGGCTTGCGCAAATAAAATCAGAATCGCTTGATATAGTCCTTGAGGCTTACTTTATGATATATCCTGCGAAAAAGGTGCAGGAGAAAGTCTATTTCTTCTTCGATGAAATTCAGGTTGTTCAGGGCTGGGAAGCATTCATTGACCGGGTGTTGAGGACAGAGAATTGTGAAGTATATCTCACAGGTTCTTCTGCAAAAATGCTTTCAAAAGAGATTGGCACCCAAATGAGGGGTCGGGCATTATCCTGGGAATTATTCCCATTCTCGTTCATTGAATACCTTGATCATTCGGGGATTAAAAGTTCTTTTCCTGCCACAACCCAAGATCGGATACTGATCCAAAAATCATTTGAGAATTTTTATGAACAAGGTGGATTTCCTGAAGTGATTGGTTTGGACAAGCCGTTGAGGATTAAAATTCATCAGGAATATTTTAACTCAATTCTTTTCCGCGATTTGATCGAGCGTTATGATATTGCCCACCCGAAAGCGCTGGTTGACTTGTCCCGAAAGTTATTGGAAAACGTTGCATCACTCTACACCTTGAATGGTTCTACAAATTTTTTAAAGTCATTGGGACATAAGGTTCCTAAAAATTCTGTGGCAGAGTATCTTTCCTGGTTCGAAGATGCCTACTTTTTATTTACAGTCCGGATTTTCAGCGCCTCCATAAGTAAATCAAATGCAAATCCGAAAAAAATATATTGTATTGACCATGCTTTTGTGCGGTCTGTTACATCAGGTGTTCTTGTAAATAGCGGTCATTTGCTTGAAAATATCGTTTTTGTAGCCTTACGAAGGTTAAACATCAAACTTTATTATTATAAAACATCAATGAATCAGGAGATTGACTTTCTGATGCAGGATCAGCAACGGAATATTACCCTGATACAGGTTTGCCAAACGCTCGTAAATCCAGTTACACGGCAACGCGAAATTTCAGCATTGCAAATCGCTATGAATGAATTGGGTTTATCAAAATCCATCCTTGTTACCCAAGATGAAAGTGAAAACATAGTAGTAAAGGAAGCTATTATCGAAGTAATTCCGATCTGGAAATTTCTTCTTGATATACGGTAGTATGTTTGGGATTGCTGCTTTGCAAAGAGTTTGTTGAAAAACAAGGCGGCCAGGTTTGGGTGGAAAGTAAAGTAGGGATAGAAAGTACGTTTTATTTTACCGTTCCGATCAGTGTGAAAAGTAAAATGAAAGTGGGGATCTAGCTGTCATTACTGATGAAAGATAAAATAAAAATAAAATTTCAAGAATTTAAGCCACAATAGTTATAAATGGAAACTGGAAAATCCTTATTTTTTAAAATCATCAAAAGAAAAGAAATTCTTCTTTTTCTTGTACTTCTAATTTCAGGTTCAAGTTTACTGGGTTGGCTATTTGGTAAAATTATTATTGCCTCAGGTTCATTGAAATTTATTCCTATCGCACCCTCAACAGCCTTACTGTTTTTTATTTTAAGTTTTATTTTAATTGTAGATTTTAATTTCGGAAAATCACGCATTATACAATCAATCACACCTCCGGTAGTCTTGTTGGTAGCATTGTTTTGTCTTTTAATTGTCCTCGACTATATCTTCAATTTCACATGGGATATTGAAAACATTTTTATTGCTAATCCCGAAAAATTTGGGGAAGTTCACATAGGTCGAATGTCGCCAATCACTTCTGTCTTGTTTTTGTTTACCTGCATTGGTATTTTCCCGGGCAGGCAACATAACTCAAGCGCTATCAGGTATTTAGGTGGCACATTCTCATTATTGACGTGTTTTATAGCAACAGTTTTAGTTATTGGATATCTGTATAAGGCACCGCTTCTGTATGGTAGTCAAATTACCCCGGTAGCGTTACCAACTGCCATTTGTTTCCTGCTATTCAGCGTAACTTTGCTTCGGGTATCCGAATTGAAATTTTGGACATTTAACCTGATCAAAAAAAATCCGGTTAAATTTTTACTCTTAAAAACATTTTTGCCTCTTATTGTTTTTGTAGTTGTATTACAAGGTTTTATATTAACAAACTTTTTAGAAAAAAATACTGATCAAACACTAACTTCGGCATTAGTTATTTTGATTATGGTCGTCATTACGATTTTTATTGTTATCAGGGCATCAGCTATTTTAGGAGATAAGTTACTGAGTGCAGAAAAGAAACTTCGGGAAAGTGAGGAATTAAGCCGGCATTTACTGCAAACTATTCCGTTCGGGATGGATATCGTTGACGAAAATGGAATTGTACTATTCCAGAATGAGAATTTGAAAAAATATTTTGGTGAACAAGCTTTAGGAAATAAATGCTGGAAACTATACCGTGATGATGAAACGCAGTGTTCTGACTGTCCGCTAATAGCCGGAATCAAATTAGGTACAACTAAAGGTTATGAAGCGGCAGGCATTTTGGGTAACAAAACATTTGAAATCATTCACACTGGAATGATGTTTGAAGGCAAAAAAGCAATACTCGAAATTTTCATAAATATCACCGAACGCAAACTGGCGGAGCAGGAAATCAAACTTAAAAATGAAGAACTTCAAAAACTCAATGCCGAAAAAGATAAATTTTTCTCTATTATTGCCCACGACCTTCGAAGCCCATTCAGCAGCTTTTTGGGACTAACCGAAATCATGGCCGAAGAGTTGTCCAGTCTTACCATGGCTCAAATTCAGGAGCTTGCCATTAGCATGAAAAACTCAGCCAACAACCTGTACCGATTGCTCAACAACTTGTTGGAATGGTCACAAATACAAAAAGGGGAAATTCCTTTTAAACCGGAGTTCGTTCAATTAAATGGACTTGTTGATGAAAGTATTGAAATGGTGTTGGAATCAGCCAAAACCAAGGAAATTGAAATTGTAAATTACATTCCTGCAGGATTAGAGGTTTTTGCTGATAATAACATGCTTCATACCATGATCCGGAACCTCGTTTCGAATGCCGTGAAATTTACACCCAAAGGAGGAACAGTAATTGTTTCGGCCAAACCTACCGACAATAAAAATGTTGAAATAACTATTCAGGACACAGGCATTGGGATGAACCAGGAAATGGTTGGTAATTTATTCCGTATTGATGTTAATACCAACCGGAAAGGCACCGAAGGCGAACCCAGCACCGGATTGGGTTTATTGCTTTGGTGCGCCCGGCATGGGCGA
>DMSQ01000052.1 GCA_003457135.1 Prolixibacteraceae bacterium | reverse complement strand
CAATTTTCGGACCTGATAAAGTACTTGAAAAGAAAAATTACCCACCTGGATTTCACGGGTTGGCCAGCCGCAGACGTAAAAAATCTGAATATGGTTTACAGTTAAGAGAAAAACAAAAAGCCAAATACATGTATGGCGTTTTGGAAAAACAATTCTCTAATTTGTTTAAGAAAGCATCCGCATCAAAAGGAGTTACCGGTGAAGTTCTGTTGCAACTGCTCGAAGCCCGTTTGGACAATGTAGTATTCCGTTTAGGAATCGCTCCTACCCGTTCAGCCGCGCGTCAGTTAGTTTCTCATAAACACATCACTGTTAATGGAGAAGTAGTCAATATTCCTTCCTACCATTTGCGTGCCGGTGAAGTTGTTGGCGTTCGTGAAAAATCAAAATCACTCGAAGTGATCACTGCTTCAGTGAACTCGCGTCGTTATAATAAATATGCATGGTTGGAATGGGATAGCGCTCAATTGACCGGTAAGTTTCTTGCCCGTCCTGAAAGATCAGAAATCCCTGAAAACATTAAAGAACAACTTATAGTAGAGTTGTATTCTAAATAATCAATTACTCAGTATTATTATGGCAATATTAGCGTTCCAGAAACCCGACAAAGTTATAATGGTTGAAACCGATGAGAAGTACGGTAAATTCGAATTCCGTCCATTGGAACCAGGTTATGGCATTACTATTGGAAATGCCTTACGTAGAATTCTGTTATCCTCTTTGGAAGGATATGCAGTAACTACAGTCAAAATAGACAAAGTTGACCATGAATTTGCGACTATTAAAGGAGTGATGGAAGATGTTACTGAAATCATCCTTAACCTGAAGCAAATCCGGTTTAAACGCGAAGTCGAAGATTTTGACAGCGAAAAGGTTTCAATCTCAATTTCCGGCCAGGATGCATTTACCGCCGGAGATATTAATAAATTCATGACCGGCTTCCGTGTTTTAAATCCGGAATTAATTATTTGCCGGATGGAACCAGAAGTTAAGCTGCAAATGGAACTCACGATCAATAAAGGTCGCGGATATGTCCCAAGCGCTGAAAATAAGCCTATCGATGCTGAGTTTGGAGTAATTCCGATCGACTCAATTTTCACACCGATTAAGAATGTGAAATATGCTGTCGAAAATTACCGTGTTGAGCAAAAAACTGACTACGAAAAATTAGTTTTCGAAATCACTACCGATGGTTCAATACATCCGAAAGATGCACTGAAAGAAGCCGCAAAAATTCTGATTTATCACTTCATGTTGTTTTCCGACGAAAAAATCACCATTGATTCTGACGAAAAATTTGCAAACGAAGAGTTTGATGAAGAAGTTCTGCACATGCGCCAACTCCTGAAAACCAAATTGGTTGACATGGATCTTTCGGTACGGGCTTTAAACTGCCTCAAGGCAGCAGATGTTGAAACATTGGGCGAACTGGTTACCTATAACCGGAACGACTTGCTCAAATTCCGTAATTTCGGCAAAAAATCACTCACCGAACTCGATGACTTGTTGGTGAGTTTGAACCTGACTTTCGGAATGGACATCAGTAAATATAAACTTGATAAGGAATAAGTAAAAATGAGACATAGTAAAAAATTCAACCATTTAGGAAGAACAAGCTCTCATCGGAAAGCGATGTTGTCCAATATGGCTAATTCATTGATTTTCCACAAACGTATCACGACAACTTTAGCCAAAGCCAAAGCTCTGAGATTATATGTTGAGCCTTTGATAACCAAAGCTAAAGACGACGCAACACATTCGCGCAGGGTGGTTTTTGAATACCTGAAAAGCAAAACCGCAGTGGCTATGTTATTCCGGGATGTGGCAGAAAAAGTAGGTGATCGCCCGGGTGGTTATACAAGGATTCTGAAGACAGGAAACCGTTTGGGTGATAATGCTGAAATGTGCATCATCGAGTTGGTTGACTTCAACGAAAGCATGTTGGCCGCTAAAGAAGGCAAGGTAAAACCAGGTCGTTCGCGCCGTGGCGGAAAGAAAAAGGTAGCTGACAAAGTTCCGGCAGTAAAAGCTCCGGTCGCAAAAGCGCCTGTTGCACCTAAAGTTGAAACTGAACCGGAAGTTAAACCTGAAGAATAAGATCATATTCGAAGTATAAAAAAAGGCTGATTTTACATCAGCCTTTTTTGTTTCCATTTTTTGAAATGCAATAAAAAGAAATATTGGGTATTAAGTTCAATTTTAGTGTACAGTTAGTACGTTAAATCCAGCTTTTGTTTGAGGTGAAAGTTGATGCTGGTTCGCAGCTTTTCAATATTAATGGGTTTGATCAAATAATCATCAGCGCCGTTTTCCATACACCTGATACGTTCGTGTTCAAAATCGTTGGTTGTTACAAAGATGATCGGAATATGTCTGTTTCTGAAAAGAAGGGATTGCCTGATTCTTCGTGTAGCCTCAGCCCCATCCATAACGGGCATCGAAAGATCCATCAAAACAAGGTCAAAATCCTGATTGTTAAGAATATTAATAGCTTCCAGTCCGTTTAAAGCGGTCACAATTTCAAAGTCCTTTCTTAAAGAGTAACTTAGAAATTTCTGATTGATCGGATTATCATCAACGATTAATAATTTCACAAAGCTTTTTTTGGAAGAGACAATTTCTTAAGCTAAAAGTAATGAATTAAAAACTTAAAAAGCACTATTTTTGATAACTCAAATCCTGTTTTGGATAACTGATAACATACGTTTGAAATAAAAAACCCAAAAAACTATAAATATGGCCGACGATAAAAAGATTATTTTCTCAATGTATCGGGTAAGTAAAACCTATCCACCACAAAAGCAAGTCCTGAAAGATATATCCCTATCTTTTTTTCTGGGCGCTAAAATTGGCATTATCGGATTGAACGGATCGGGAAAATCTACACTGCTCAAAATCATTGCCGGACTCGAAGGGTCGTTTCAGGGCGAATTGGTTTTTGCACCCGGTTATACGGTTGGTTATCTTGAACAAGATCCAAAATTAGATGAAACTAAGACTGTAAAAGAAATTGTTCAGGAAGGGGCTCAGGAAATTGTAGATGTCCTGAAAGCCTACGAAGATATCAACCTGAAATTTGGCGATCCTGAAGTTTACGAAAATCCTGATGTCATGGATAAAATGATCGCTGAACAGGCCGTCCTTCAGGATAAAATTGATCACTTTGATGCCTGGAACCTCGACGCCAAACTTGAACGCGCGATGGACGCTTTACAGTGTCCGCCCGACGAACAGCTTGTTGCAGAGCTTTCAGGAGGTGAACGCCGCAGGGTTGCTTTATGCAGATTGTTGCTCAAAGAACCAGATGTTTTGCTGCTTGATGAGCCCACCAACCATTTGGATGCCGAATCAATTCAATGGCTCGAAATGCATCTTCAGCAATACAAAGGAACTGTAATCTGCATCACCCACGACCGCTATTTCCTTGATAATGTTGCTGGCTGGATACTGGAACTCGATCGTGGCGAAGGTATTCCGTGGAAAGGAAATTACACATCCTGGCTCGATCAGAAATCGAAACGCATGGAACAGGAAGAAAAGGTTGCATCCAAGCGTCGAAAATCGCTTGAACGAGAGTTGGAGTGGATAAGAATGGCGCCCAAAGCCCGTCAGGCCAAATCGAAAGCCCGTATGGGCGCCTACGACCGTATGGTTAATGAAGATGTGAAAACGAAGGAAGAAAAGCTCGAAATATTTATTCCGAACGGCCCACGTCTGGGTGAGCGGGTTATTTCTGCTACCGATGTTGCCAAAGGTTACGGCGACCGCCTTTTGTTCGAAGACCTGAATTTTGTGTTGCCTCCAAACGGAATTGTGGGAGTTATTGGCCCAAATGGCGCTGGGAAAACAACCTTGTTTAAACTGATCATGGGACTGGAACAAGCAAATAAAGGGACTTTCGAAGTGGGCGAAACCGTAAAAATTGCCTACGTTGACCAAACTCACAAGACTATTGACCCTGAGAAAACGGTATTTCAGGTAATTACCGGTGGAAGCGACCTGATTTCAGTGGGTGGTAAACAGTTGAATGCCCGTGCCTATGTTTCCCGGTTTAACTTTGGAGGCGCCGATCAGGAAAAGAAATGCGGATACCTTTCGGGTGGGGAAAAGAACCGCCTTCATTTGGCCTTGGCCTTGAAAGAAGAAGGAAACGTATTGTTACTTGATGAGCCTACCAACGACATTGACATCAATACCCTACGTGCACTGGAAGAAGGTTTGGACAACTTTGCCGGTTGTGCTGTGGTTATTTCGCACGACCGCTGGTTCCTCGACCGCATTGCCACGCATATTCTGGCCTTCGAAGGCGATTCGAAAGTGGTGTTCTTCGAAGGCGGATTCACCGATTATGAAGAAAACCGCAAAAAACGAATGGGCGATGTCGGTCCACAACGAGTGAAATATAAAAAATTGGTGAAAGAATAGAAGAAACTTTGCACAGTTGACTTTTCTAACGAATGGATTTCTAAAATTGAAACGCTAAGACAATGGTTGATCAATCAATTATAGATACAGTAAAGCTATATATTCAGAGGATTCCCGAGAATATGGAGTTAAAGAAAGCTTTTTTGTTTGGTTCTTATGCCAAAGGGAATGAGCATAAAGACAGTGATATTGATATTGATATTGCTATTGTGATTGGTAAGATGGACGACTTCTTTTCCGTTCAGATGCAATTGATGCGGCTGAGAAGAACCATTGATTTAAGAATAGAACCACATCCGATTTGGGAGGGCGATTTTAATATACAGAATCCTTTTGCCTACGAAATCCAGACTACGGGTATTGAAATAAAATAAATGCATATGGGCGATGTTGGCCCACAGCGTGTGAAATACAAAAAGCTGGTATAGTTTTTACTGACGGGGTGACTCGAAGTCACCCCGTCAGTTGATAAAATAAAACACAAAGTCCGGGGTGGGTAATCGCTTCGGACTTTTTCATTTTCAGGGTTTTGGGTTGCAATTAATGTTTGTAACTTCTTGTAAAGCGGCTTTGATTCCTGAGGTGAATAGGTTAAATTTGGTAATCAGTTTTGCCAGGATTATAAATTTTTAATAAGTCTGAAGAATCAGAAATATCTGCCAAATGGCGGGAAACAGATGTTATGCAGAAGCTTAAAAAATGAAGTTCGGGATTAACATAGAGGATTTAAAAAAGCTCATCTCTGAATCAAAAATTGAGAAGATCGAGTTAGGGAAAATTATAAATCCAATTTTAGAAAAATATGACCTTGAAAAAAAGGAGATATTAGAAGTATGTCAAATTGGAAAATTTGTATATAGAATTGATTCCGGCATTCAGATTATTGATAAACCAAAGCCCCCTGCCCCCGATTTTATAATTAAATATAATGCTACATTAATCGGACTTGAACACACTCGCATATTGACTAAAGATGCTTCTAAATATCTAAAAATAGTTTCTCTATTAGATTTTGCTAAAAAAATTTATAGCATAAAATACCCAAATGCTAATGTACTTGCCACAATTTCCATTAAGAATGACAAATTAGATTACAGAAAAAATGAAAAAGCGGATTTAGCCAAAGAAATTGCGGACTTGGTTTATGCTCATCAATCAAATGGAAGTATTGTTTTACCCGATTTTATAACCAAGATAAGGACAACAAGACATTCTCAAATTACTTTTAATTATTCAGAAAAAAATTGGGAATCAAAATATTTGACTCGGGAAAGGTTAAAAGAGGAGATACAAAAAAAAGAACAGAAAATTAAAGAATATAAAAAAAGCAAATTGGAATTGTCGGAAATATGGCTAGTACTTTTAATTGGTTCACTTAATTCTGTGTCCTTTCGTTTAAATGATAAAGAGAAATATGAGACATGCTCAGAATTTGATAGAGTTTATTTAAAGACTGATTTTGATGATGATATTATAAGAATTAAATAAAAGCCAGTACACGACACGACATATAAGTAATAGCGGGGTTTGTGGGTTGCCTAGGGTAGTACTTATATTGAAGTTTTTGCCTTGGTTGATAATGACTCGCTTAGGAAACTGCCACTACTCATATGCCCAAAATTCTAAACAAGCCACGCTTCGGTTGTAAAACCTTTAAACTGGCAATTAATAATCGAATCATGAGCAATATTAAACTTTTCGAAAGCAAGCAAATACGGTCGGTTTGGAATCAAGCTGACCAAAAATGGTATTTCGTTATAGAAGATGTTGTTTTGGTTCTAACCGATAGCAACGATCCAAAGCAATACGTTAAACGGATGCGACAACGTGATAAAGAACTTGCCAAAGGATGGGTACAATTTGTACCCACCCTTTGAGAGACTTCCTGAGGTAAACAACGAATGGAATAAATTATTCAAACAAAAATTAACTTCCCAAAATATGACCAAAGAATCAGCCATTCAGTTATTTGAACAAAAACAGGTTCGCTCGTTGTGGGACAGCGAACAGGAGAAATGGTATTTCTCGATTGTTGATGTTGTNNGAGCCATTCAAAATGTGGCTGGCACAGGTGGGGCGTGAGCGGATTGACGAAATTGAGGATCCGGAAATTGGCCTCGACAGGTTGATGGAAATCCAAAGATAAGAAGCCAAAGACATTCGGAGAAAACAAAACTGTGGCCAGAAAGGGCGGTAATGTTGCCAGGGCTGCCCGATTGCAATTGGAGAAAACAACAGGAAAGAAAGTGGTAACCAAACAAAATGCAAGGCAACTGGCTCCTATAAAGAATAAAGAGATTGATAACCAATAAATATGGCCGGTTTTTCCTGAATTTCCTTAATTTTGCGCCTTCAGAAATAAATTAACATGGCACAGAAACCTTCAATTCCAAAAGGAACCCGCGATTTTTCTCCGGCTGAAATGACCAACCGGAACTATATTTTCGATACCATCAAAAGTGTTTTTCGTTTGTACGGATTTCAACCGATTGAAACTCCTGCCATGGAAAACCTGTCAACACTAATGGGAAAATACGGTGAAGAAGGTGATAAACTGCTGTTTAAAATCTTAAATTCCGGAGACTTTGCCGGCAGTCTTTCAGATCAGGAATTGCTGGAACGAAACAGTATCCGGCTGACCAACAAAATCTCGGAAAAAGGGTTGCGCTACGACTTGACTGTGCCTTTTGCACGTTTCGTGGTGCAGTATCGCAACGATATTTCATTTCCATTTAAACGTTACCAGATTCAGCCGGTTTGGCGTGCAGACCGTCCGCAGAAGGGCCGCTACCGCGAGTTTTACCAGTGCGATGTGGATATCGTTGGCAGCGACTCATTGCTCAACGAAATGGAACTGCTGCAGATTGTTGACCAGATTTTTGCCAAACTGAAAATCAATACCATAGTTAAAATAAATAACCGTAAGATACTGGCTGGAATTGCCGAAGTAATTGGCGAAAAAGACCGGATTGTGGATATTACTATTGCCATAGATAAGCTGGACAAAATCGGATTGGAAAAGGTGAACGAAGAATTGTCCGAAAAAGGCATTCCGCAAAATGCTGTTGATAAGTTGCAGCCGATTTTGCATTTGTCGGGTTCGGTTTCCGAAAAATTGGCTCAGTTGGAATCGGCGATTGGTCAGTCGGACATTGGTGTAAATGGAATTGCTGAAGTACGAACTTTATTTGCCTATTTGGATTCGTTGGACTTGACCACCGAAGTTGAACTGGATCTGACATTGGCGCGCGGTTTAAATTATTATACCGGGGCTATTTTCGAGGTAAAAGCCAAAGATATAGAAATGGGCAGCATCGCCGGCGGCGGCCGCTACGACGACCTGACCGGAAACTTTGGAATGCCGGGTGTTTCAGGCGTCGGTATTTCTTTTGGCGCCGACCGTATTTACGATGTACTGACCCAATTGCAATTGTTCCCTTCAGAAACAGTTGATTCGACCAAACTGATGTTTGTGAATTTTGGTCCTGATGAAGAGGCTTTTTGTTTACCTGTACTTGCGGCAGTGCGCAAGGCCGGAATCAATGCCGAAATCTTCCCCGATAAAAGCAAAATGGCCAAACAAATGACCTGGGCCAATAACAAGAAAATACCGTTTGTAGCTATTGTAGGTGAAAATGAACTGGCACAGGGCAAAATCAATTTAAAAAACATGCTTTCCGGCGAACAACAGTTGGTTGATCCACAGGAACTGATAAAAATACTTTCACGGTAACTCAAGGAATAATAAATATTACTGCGCCTCATCTAAATTACTTTTCTGATTAGTTCAAGTTTATTGAAATACATATCTTTGTGTGAATTAAAGCAGTCGAAGTATGAAAGCAATGGTTATTAAATTTAAAGATGATTCTGAAATGCGATTAATTTCAGGATTATTAGATAAAATGAAAATCCAGTCAAAGGTACTTGCAACAGAAGATTTAGAAGATATTGGTCTGGGCGAGATGATGTTAAAAGTTGATCGCTCTGATAAAGTTTCAAGAGATATGATAATGGAAAAGATCGGACTGTTGAATTTGCTCGCGTTGTACACCGTAAGGATATTTATCGGGTATTTCCTTAAAACAGAAAAAGCCGGAAAATCCGGCTTTTTCTATTCTTTCTTTTGATTCTTCCTGTATTCCCTTATCAAATGCGACCTGAATTCATTTTCGGTCCGGTACATCATGAGAACTTTCTTTTTAGGTAGTACTTTCAAAAATTGCTTATTGTATTCTTTCAAAAGCAGCGCTTCTTTTTCGAAAGAACCAATATAATTACTGGTCATTTTTTCAATTTCAGATTCTGAAAGGTTAGTGAATTTTTCATCAGGCATACGTTCAAATTCATGAATCTGCCGCTGTATATCAAACCTTTTCTTTTCAAATTCATTGTAAACCGGCCAGAAAGCTTGTGCTTCAATAGGAGTCAGGTCGAGCTTACTGGTAAAAAAAGATACTTTTTCAGCCTTTATCTTTTCAAACATTTCAGGACTTGGGCCTCTTCTTTCCTGGGCAACCATTACCGTAAAAGAAAAGATTGACAGCATACTTATCAGGATTAACTTCTTCATGATTCGTTAATTTTGTATTTCAGAATAAATTTCAACATCATTCATGTCGGTAGAAAGATAAGCCAGAAATTCATCCGGATTAGTTTCAGCGAAAATGTTGGTCTCATCAGTAAAAATGGCATTTATCAATGAATTATCATCGATTGAAGCTAAATTGATGGAATAATTATTTAGCAAGTCAGTGCCGGCAGTATCGGTCAGTTCAGTTTTTGCAGTGCCTTTCTGCAGGAACTTATTAATTGGATTATAAGCCAGCATATAAACAAGGGTAATGCTGGCTGCTATACCCAGTGCAGGTTTCAGGAACCGTATTATTGCTGATGAAGAACTTTTTTTCTTCGTCGTGTTTTTAATATTCACCATGATCCGGTCTTCGAGTGACTCAAAGTAGGAATCAGGAGTTCGAAACGGATTTTTTGGGGGCCGTTTCATAAAATCGGGTTCTTTATGATCTTTTTCGTACATGACATTCTAATTATATAGCTTTGACATCATTAAATTCAAATAGTTTAATTTTCCGAATGTTTAATTTTCCTTTGTTAGGGTTCAATTCTGGTTTCGTGCGATTTAACGTATTCTTCCACCTTTTTCACCGCGTGGTGGTATGATGCTTTCAGGGCGCCAACTGAAGTCTCCAGAATTTTCGACATTTCCTCGTATTTGATTTCCTCGAAGTACTTCAGGTTGAATACCAGCCTTTGTTTTTCAGGTAAGGTTGCAATAGCCTTTTGTAAAATCATTTGCCATTTGTCGCCATCAAAATAAGGGTCACTTTCCAAATTGTCAATCAAGTATTGGTTTTCGTCATTCAAACTTGTCATTGTCCTGCGCTTTCGCTGATTCAGAAAAGTGATTGATTCGTTGGTCGCAATGCGGTACAGCCACGTAAACAGGCTCGATTCTGCCCTGAAAGAGTCAATCCCGTTCCATATCTTGATAAAAGTATTTTGAAGGACATCGTCGGTATCATCATGGTTCAACACGATTTTCCGGATGTGCCAGTAAAGCCTTTCCTTGTATTTGGAAACCAGATGCCTGAAAGCCAACTCCTTGGTTGAAGGATCTTTCAGACTATCCAATATTTGCTGGTCGTTGGTCATACGGAAATCAATCGTTGGTAATCAGACAGGATTAGTAAGAAATGGTTTAATTAGGCAATTCTACGATCCGACAATTCGATAATGAAACAATTTGACATTGAAACAATTTGACAATTTGACAATTAAATAGTTTTCAAATTTCCGTCTTCTAACTTCTGTCTTCCGTCTTCTGACTTCCGTCTTCCGTCTTCCGTCTTTTCCTATTCAATCCTGAAATTCAATCCCTCATCCTTCAGCTTTTCGTAAACCTGGATATCGAACTGATATAATTTGGCTGCGCGGTGGGCAACATGCTGTTGCTTTTCTCCATAGCTGATTAATAATCCCATTTTGGCCAGTTTCTTCCGGAAGTTACGCGTGTCCATTTTTTTATTCAGGATGACTTCATAAAGCGACTGAATTTCGGTCAAAGTAAATTTTTCGGGTAAAAGGTGAAATCCAACCGGATGATACATCACTTCCTGCCTCAGTTTCAGGAGCGCCTGTTCGATGATTTTATCGTGATCGAAGCAGAGAGCTGGTATTTCATTCAGGTTAAACCATTGCAGCGATTTGGCCAGTTTCGATTGTTTCAGATCGTAATACGCCGGATTAATCAGCGCATAATATCCGATAGTGATGACACGTGTGTATGGAACTCGTTCAAGCGAACCAAAAGCGTGAATTTGCTGAAGAAAAACATCATTCAGTCCGGTTGCCTGAAAAAGCAGGTCTTTGGCAAATTCATCCAAATCCTGTTGTTCGGGGACATGTCCGCCAAAAAGACTCCAATCACCATCACCCGTAAATACCGGATGTTTTTCGTAGATCTGAATGATCTGATCAGAGCTTGCCTGCTCAGGAAGCACCTGTTTAAGGATTTCTTTGTCAATTTGAACCAGTAATACCTGCAATCCGGATTTGTCGAACCCGAAAATAACACAATCAACAGAAACTGAATCTAAAATCATATTGACAAGCTTTGATCGCAAAAGTAATATTCCGGAATTTATTATCTCTCATTGTGTTGATAATAATTGCATCATAGTTGGTTGAATCGCTTATCTTTGCATCAAATATCAAATTCTATAGTAGAATGGCTTTAAAATGTGGAATTGTCGGGCTTCCGAATGTGGGAAAGTCAACCTTGTTTAATTGTTTGTCGAGCGCAAAAGCACAATCGGCAAATTATCCGTTTTGTACGATCGAACCCAATATTGGAGTAATTACTGTTCCCGACGACAGGTTAATTGAACTTCAACGGATTGATAAGCCGAAAAAAGTCGTGCCAACTACGATTGAAATTGTTGATATTGCCGGTTTGGTCAAAGGAGCAAGTAAAGGCGAAGGCCTGGGGAACCAGTTTCTTGCAACTATCAGGGAAACTGATGCCATCATCCATGTTTTAAGGTGTTTTGATAACGACAACATCGCGCATGTTGACGGATCAATTGATCCGATCAGAGATAAAGAAATTGTTGATTTCGAATTGCAGTTGAAAGACCTCGAAACCGTCGAAGCCCGTATTTCAAAGTGGGAAAAGGTAGCAAAACATGGAGCAGATAGTTCGGCCAAAAAGATAGTCGAAATCAGTCATCGTTACCGCGATGCGCTTATTCAGGGCAAATCGGCCCGCACCGTGGAACTTCATCCGGAAGAGAAAAAGCTAACACATGATTTCTTTTTACTGACCAACAAACCAGTTTTATATGCCTGCAATGTTGACGAAGGTTCTGCAAAGAATGGCAACCGGTATGTTGAGATGGTTAGGGAAGCCGTGAAAGACGAGAATACCGGAATTTTGGTGATTGCAGCTGCTACTGAATCGGATATTGCTGAACTGGAGACCTACGAAGAAAAACAAATGTTTCTGGAAGAACTTGGATTAGCCGAGCCCGGAGTCAATATGCTGATTCACGCGGCATATAAATTACTGAACCTCGAAACTTATTTTACAACCGGCCCCGACGAAAGTCGCGCCTGGACTTATGTTCATGGAACAAAAGCTCCCCAGGCAGCAGGTATTATTCATACCGATTTTGAAAGGGGTTTTATCCGTGCTGAGGTAATCAAATACAACGACTATATCCGTTTAGGCTCAGAAGCTGCCTGTCGCGAGGCTGGTAAAATTGGTATCGAAGGCAAAGAATACGTGGTCCAGGATGGCGATATCATGCACTTCAGATTTAACGTTTAGCCTTGATTGAAAAAATATGGTTCTATAACGATTCGTATGGGGAAAGATAAAATATGGGGAAAGGCAGTCAGTTTTGGCAGCCTTTTTACATTTTCGTAACAATCGTGCAACAAAATACTCCGAAATGGGTATTTCCTGAAAACAGACCTTAATTTTAGTTGGTGTTGTATTGGTATCGGGGGGTCAGGAAATAAAAGGAAGATTTTTTCGGTCTTATGATATGAAAAAAGAGAGTTCAATCAAAAAATCAAAATTCATAAATTCTACAAAAATAAACCAGAATTGAAATATTTGACAGCAAATTGCATATATATAAGAAATATGTCAGTTATTCTTTCTGAAATAAATCAAAATGACTATTTTTGAACGCAAATTATATTTCAATTAAGTTAATGTTTAAACCCAAAATACGATGTGTGGATTTGTAGGTGTATTTGATTTAAAAGTTCCGGCGCAGGAATTGCGCCCCCAGGTTTTGAAGATGTCGAAGAAAATTCGTCACCGTGGTCCCGATTGGTCGGGCATTTTTTCGTGTGAAAAGGCTATACTTTCTCACGAGCGTTTATCAATTGTTGATCCTGAATCGGGTGGTCAGCCTTTGTACAGTAAAGACCGAAAACTGGTTTTGGCTGTTAACGGCGAAATATATAACCACCTTGAAATCCGCGAACGGATTGGCGATTCGTATGAGTTCCTGACGCATTCCGACTGCGAAGTTATTCTGGCATTATACCGCGAAAAAGGCATCAATTTTCTGGAAGACCTGAATGGAATTTTTGCTTTTGCACTATACGATCAGGAAAAGGATGTTTACCTGGTAGCCCGCGACCATATCGGAATCATTCCGCTCTATCAGGGATGGGACAAGCATGGCAACTATTACGTGGCTTCCGAGTTGAAAGCTCTGGAAGGCCATTGCAGTAAAATTGAAGAATTTTTGCCCGGAAAATATCTGTATAGCGCCGATGGCGAGGTGAAAACCTGGTACGACCGCGAATGGAAATCGTTTGACGCTGTAAAGGACAACGGCTTTGATATGGATGAGTTGCGAACAGCGCTCGAAGCTGCCGTTCACCGTCAGTTAATGTCGGATGTTCCTTATGGGGTGTTGCTTTCCGGCGGCCTCGACTCGTCGGTTATCTCTGCTATTGCAAAAAAATACGCGGCTTTCCGCATCGAATCACAGGATTCGGAAACTGCCTACTGGCCGCAATTGCACTCTTTTGCCGTTGGATTAATTGGTTCGCCCGATTTGGCAGCAGCCCGGAAAGTAGCTGATCATATCGGAACTGTCCATCATCAAATCCATTTCACTGTTCAGGAAGGTTTAGACGCCATCCGCGATGTGATCTATCACCTCGAAACTTACGATGTGACCACTGTCCGTGCATCAACACCCATGTACCTTTTATCACGGGTTATTAAATCAATGGGCGTGAAAATGGTACTTTCAGGCGAAGGCGCCGATGAGATTTTTGGAGGTTATCTTTATTTTCATAAAGCCCCCAATGCACGGGCATTTCACGAAGAAACTGTCCGCAAACTGGGAAAATTGCATTTGTATGATTGCCTGCGCGCCAACAAATCGCTGGCAGCATGGGGTGTTGAAGGTCGCGTTCCATTCCTCGATAAAGAATTTCTGGATGTGGCCATGCGCATTAATCCGGAAGAAAAAATGGCCAAAAACGGGCGCATGGAAAAATGGGTGGTCCGTAAGGCATTCGAAGATTATCTGCCTAAAAGTGTGGTTTGGCGGCAGAAAGAACAATTCTCGGATGGTGTTGGCTACAACTGGATTGATTCGCTGAAAGCGATGGTTGCCGAAAAAGTGACCGACGAAATGATGAATACCTCGAAATACCGTTTCCCTATCAATACTCCCATGTCGAAAGAAGAATATTTCTATCGTTCCATTTTTACCGAGCACTTTCCGTCCGATTCGGCTGCAAGTTGTGTTCCGTCAGTACCTTCAATAGCGTGCAGCACACCAATCGCACTCGAATGGGACGCCAGTTTCAGGAACAACGCCGATCCATCGGGCCGTTCGGTAGGAAGCGTCCATCTCGAAGGATATGAGGAGAAGAAATAATCAAAAACAAACTTTCATTATTAGGAAATATAGAAGGAAAACCGGGATCTTTGTCCCGGTTTTTTTGTTGCATAAAAACAACTAAACATCCAATTATTTCTTTTATTTTGCAATGACTTGAAAAACATACAACTATTAATACCATAACCATGAAAAATTATTTACTGCTTGCATCGTTATTTGGTTTTTTTGCCTGTACCCAAACTCCTTCTTATCAGGTAAAAGTAAAACTGAATAAAGCTGAAGGAAAAGCATTTCTTAACCAACGGATAAAAGGCGAATGGGTGAAGCTCGATTCAGCAGAATTTAAAAATGGTGAATGCGAATTCAAAGGAGCAGTTCATAATCCTGAAGTATATTATCTCGGTGTTAGCTCCAATAAAGACAAGTTGATGTTTTTTGTTGAAAATTCAATCATTTCGATTACAGGTTCAATTGATTCCGTGCATGCAGCAAAAGTTTCAGGTTCAATCGTTCATAATGAATTCCAGACCATTCAGGATAAACTTGACGAAATGGACAAACAAGGCATGGCACTTCTCAAACAATCAAAAGAAGCAGGGAAAAGCGGTGCGAATAACCAGTCAGACAGTTTGATGGTTCTGGCCGAAAATATCTTCAACGATATAGACACTCAGCAAAAAGAATATATCAAAGCAAATCCGGCTTCGTTTGTTTCGCCATATCTTTTAGGACGCGTATATTACGATATGGAAGCCGATGTTCTGGCAGGTTATCTGGCAGGATTTGATGCAAAACTTGATTCGTTTCCTACCGTTGTTATGCTGAAAGAACGGGTTGAGAAGCTTAAGATTGTAGCCATCGGACAAACTGCTCCCGATTTCACCATGAACGATGCTGAAGGAAATCCGGTTAAACTGAGTGATATCTATTCGAAGAATGAATATACATTGATTGATTTCTGGGCATCGTGGTGTGGTCCTTGTCGCCGCGAAAACCCGAACGTGGTAGCAGTTTATAACAGTAACAAAACTAAAGGATTTGGCGTATTTGGCGTATCGCTCGATACCAGTAAGGATAAATGGTTGAAAGCCATTGCCGACGATCAGCTTACCTGGTCCCATGTTTCAGATCTGAAAGGTTGGAAAAACGAAGCGGCTGCCTTATATGCGGTGAATTCAATACCAGCCAATTTACTGCTCGATAAAACCGGTAAAATTATTGGTCGCAATTTACGCGAGGAAAAACTTGGCGAGACGATATCTGGATTATTGAAATAATAGAATTGATTTACAATTGGACTATTTACTATTTACTATTTTTGGGCAAAACGACGGCAACCCTTAATAGTAAATTGTAAATGATTAAATAGTAAATAGTTTTCACTTTAGGCGCTAATTTTCATATCATGGAACAATTGACACTCACCACGCCCGCCTTGTTGTTTTCAGCAGTATCGCTTATTACTTTGGCCTATACGAACCGGTTCCTGGCTTATGCACAGGTAGTCAGAACTTTGCACACCACTTTTAAAGAGAATCCGAATTCTGTTTTGTTTGGGCAAATTCAGAATTTAAGAAAACGGCTTCGTCTGACGCAGACCATGCAGGTTTTGGGAATATCGAGCCTGCTCCTTTGTGTAATTTGTATGTTTCTGATTTATGTACACTTTCATGTTTGGGCCGAAATTCTTTTTGGAATAGCGCTTGTTTTACTGATTCTATCTCTGGCCATATCCATCCGCGAAATTCAAATTTCGGTAAAAGCGCTCGATTTGCACCTCAGCGATATGGAATAGAAACACATTTCACCATATAGAAATGAAGGGCAAGTGTTTTGTTTTAGCTATTTTGAAAGATTATCTTTGTTCTCAATCATCTGCATCACATGGAAATCCTGAATTACATACCGGATGAATTTGTGAAATTTTTTTTGGTGCTTATTTTTTCGTTGCTCATCGGACTTGAACAGCGCCGGCACCACATCAACGAGAAGGACGACCTTTTATTTGGCACCGACCGTACATTTACTTTCATTGGGTTGCTTGCCTATGTGCTTTTTATTGCCGACCCGGTAAACTATATCCCTTTCCTTATCGGGTTTGTCCTGATCGGAGTTTTACTGGGGATACAGTATTTTCATAAGATCGGGCAAAATGGCAAATATGGGTTAACCAGCACGATACTGGCGCTTCTCACCTATTGCATTCCCATTATGGTTTTTACACAACCGGTTTGGCTTATGCTTTCGTTTATTGTGGCTTTGCTTACTATTACCGAACTGAAAAGCGATTTCATAAGCCTGTCAAAAAAGGCCTCTGAAGAAGAATTTATCACACTGGCCAAATTCATCGCCTTTGCCGGTATAATTTTGCCCTTACTTCCTGAAGAAAATATTTCTTCCCAGGTCCCGATTTCGCCCTATCATTTGTGGCTTGCCATTGTGGTTGTTTCAGGAATTTCTTATGCAAGCTATCTGCTGAAGAAATTCGTTTTTCCCGATTCAGGAATTTTCCTTACCGGAGTTTTAGGAGGTATTTACAGCAGTACGGCCACCACGGTAATTTTAGCCCGGCAGGAAAAAAAAGGATTGGCAGGTTCGGCAACAGTTTCGGCTATCATGATTGCCAACGGAATGATGTATTTACGGATTTTGATCCTGGCTTTCATTTTTAACACACCGATAGCAGTACAACTATCCATTCCATTTATTGCCATGTTCGTGGTTTCTTATTTGCTTTCACGCTTTTTTTCAGGGAGAAATGCCGTAAATCTATCAGAAACTACTCCGGAAGCCGATCAGGCTTCAGGCAAAAATCCATTGGAATTCAGGACTGCAGCTATTTTTGGGATATTATTTGTTGTTTTCGCTGTGGTTACCGATTTTGTACTGAAAAAATACGGAAGTGCCGGTGTTACACAATTAGCCTTTGTGGTTGGAGTTACAGATATTGACCCGTTTTTACTCAACCTTCTGCAGCAGAAAGCAGGAATCGGACAAACAACTATTGCAATCGCTATCTTGAATGCCACCAACAGTAACAACCTGTTAAAAATGATTTATGCCATTTCGCTGGGCAGTAAAAATATCCGAAGAAATTTAATTCTGAATTTCTCTATCCTTATTGCTGCAGGATTGTTTATGTCTCTAATCTTTTATTTACTTTGACCTTTTAATTTTGTGAATAATTGTACAATTTATTATCGGATAATATGAAAAATTTAGCACTTAAATACTTCATTCCACTTGTTCTGATTACCGGAATATGGATTTCGGGCTGTCGTAAAGAGGAAGTGCCTGTTATTATTCCTAAAGCCTCCGAGGTTAATACTTTTATTTTTAAAGGCCTGCGCGATTACTACCTATGGAATCAACAGGTTCCTGCACTGACAGAGGCAAAATATAATAATACGGATACTTTAAACGTATTCCTGAACAGGTATTCCGATCCTCAAAAACTATTCACCAGTTTGCTGTATAAATACAAGGAAATTGACAAATGGTCATTTTTAGTTGACAACTCCAAAACCATCGATGATTGGATTGCCGGTATCTCGGAAACAATGGGTTACGACTTTATGCTTGGAAGAATAGGAACTTCTGATAACGTGTTTGGTTTTGTCAGGTATGTATTTAAAGGTTCACCGGCAGAAAAAGCCGGAGTGAAACGGGGCGATATTTTTCTTAAAATCAACGATCAGCAATTGACCGTTTCAAACTACCGGACTTTGCTTTTTACCAACAAAACCTACACCATGGGTTTTGCTACCATCGTAAACAATACCATTTCGCCAAGCAGTAAAACAATTACGATGACAGCCATCGAAATGCAGGAAAACCCCATTCAAAAAGATACAGTATTCCAATTTAATAATCAGAAAATCGGGTATCTGGTTTATAATGCTTTTACTGCCGACTTTGATATTCAGTTAAACAATGTTTTTAAGAAATTCAAAGATGCCGCGATAAACCAGATGGTGCTCGATTTGCGATACAACGGGGGTGGTTCGGTGCAAAGCAGCGTTTATCTGGCCAGTATGCTTTACGGAACCGATGATTCAAAAGTATTTTCCCAAAGCCAGTACAATGCCGGCTTGGAAGCCTATTTCGTGGAACAATACGGGGCCAATTCCCTCAAAGATTATTTTGTTACCACCATTGCAAAAACCGATAAGAACCCGGCTACTCCAATTCAGACACTCAATCTTCCGAAAATCTATATCATCGTATCAGACAACACAGCATCGGCCAGCGAACTGTTAATCAACGGGTTGAAACCATATATGAAAGTGACCGTTGTAGGAATCAATACGGTAGGAAAATATACAGGCTCAATGACCATTAAAGACTGGGACGAAAAGGGAAATGTCAATCCAAACCACAAATATGCCATGCAGCCCATTGTGGTCAAATATGCAAATTCGGTGGGTGATTCTGACTATGTTAACGGATTGAAACCTGACATTGAGGCAGATGAAGATATTGCCAACCTGTTGCCTTTCGGCGATCCGAATGAAACTTTGCTCAGTGTGGTTTTGGCTGATATGAAAGGAAATGCCATAACCGGAAAGACCTTAAAATCGGCACAGATTGGATTGATAAAAGTAGCCGGCAGTCATGACTTCAAACCATTTGCCAACGAAATGTACATGAATCCGAAACGTAAAGTAAAATCAGAATAGAATATATTACTCAACCACAAATCCAACGATCATGAAAAATCTGTTTCCTGTTGTACTTTTAATTTTATTTGCGTTTTCTGCACATTCTCAACAGCTTCCATTCCGGCTCGAAGAATTAACAGCCCCTGATTTTATCAAGGCTGTCGAAAAATCATCGAAAACCTGTATTCTGCCTATCGGGGTTTTTGAAAAACACGGGCCTCATCTTCCCTTGGGAACCGATCTTTATATTGCCCGTGAATTTGCATTGCGTGCAGCCGAAAAAGAATATACGGTTGTATATCCCTGGTACTATTTCAGCCAGATTAACGAAGCCAAACATCAGCCAGGAACAATTGCTTACAGTCCGGAACTAATCTGGAAGGCCCTTCAGGAAACACTGAACGAACTTGCCCGCAACGGATTCGACAAAATCATTATTGTAAATGGTCATGGCGGGAACAATGCTTTTCTGAATTTTTTCGGAATGGCTCAATTGTCTGAACGGCGTTCATACAGTTTGTACTGGTTTCAACCAACCGATGATCCTGAAGTGGCAAAAAAAGCCGAAGAACTTACCATGCATGATCCGTTTAACGCCCACGCCGGAAATGAGGAATCTTCTGTTCTGAAATCAATTGTGCCTGAACTCACCCATCTCGAAAGGGCAGGCCAGCAATCGGGAGTTGATCAGGAACGGTTGAAAAACCTCGAAAATGTTTATACCGGAATCTGGTGGTATGCCAAATTTCCGAACCATTACGGTGGCTATGGTACAAAGGCAAATGCTAAAGCCGGTGAATTGCTGATCAATTCAACAGTAGATCAGCTGGCAAAAATGATACTGGCTGTAAAAAAGGATGAAGTAGTTCCTGCTCTTCAAAAACATTTTTTTGATGAATCAGAAAATCCACTGAAGACGAAGCAATAGATTCTCTTACAAAAAGAAAATGGCCACGCCCCCAACAGTTATCACAGCCCCAATTATTTCTTTCCAGTTTACCTTTTCATGAAATAGGAAAATTGCCGGTGGAATAATGAGCACCGGAACAATGGACATGATGGTGGCTGCAATGCCGGCCTGGGTGTGTTGGATGGCAAGCAGCGAAAATGAAACGCCAAGAAAGGGACCGAAAACAGAGCCAAGCGCTACCCTTTTCATGGCAGATTTATGGTGCATGGCTTTCCAGACTTTTCCAAATCGTTTGGTAAACAGGATAATAATGGCAAATCCAATCATGCCTGTTATTACCCGGATGTGCGAGGCTGCAAAGGCATCATATTCGCCCATGCCCTTTTTGCTGAGAACCAGGCCAACGCCCTGACCAATGGCTCCGCCAAATGCAAGTAAAATTCCTTTGATACTATAACTGGTAGTTATCTTATGCTTTTTCGATAGGCTGTTTTCCAGTTTTTCGCGTTTCAGGATGACGATTGAAATGCCGGTCAGGGTGACAATCATCCCCACCCAATTCATAGGACTCAGAACCTCCCCTAAAATCATCCAGCCCATAAAGGCTGTAATAGGAGGAGTCAGTGCCATGATCAACATGGCAATTCGTGCACCTATGACAACAAACGACTGAAAAAGAAGCAAATCGCCGATCACAAAGCCAACCACTCCTGATGCAGCCAGCCATAACCAACTCTCGGCGCTAGCATCAATAGGTAGTATCAGTCCTCTCCTGAAATAATTTACTACTCCGTAAATGAAAAATGCAACTACCAAACGAATAAGATTGACCTGAAGTGAACCAATTTTTTTACCTGCCGATTCGAATGAAAGACTTGTAACTGTCCAGAAAACGGCAGTCAGCAAAGCGGCAATTTCACCCATATATGGATCCATAATTTTTTTGTAAAATGAAGCACGAAGATAAATTTATTTCAACATATTTATAGGAAATAATCTTCTCCGGGAAACTAAGCCCATTGGGTTCAGGCGAAATGTTCTGTAATTTTTGAAAATGACAAACAATCTGTTACTTTTGTCGCCGATTCGGTCTGTAGCTCAGTTGGTAGAGCAGCTGACTCTTAATCAGCGGGCCCTGGGTTCGAATCCCAGCAGACCGACCAACCAATCAGGCGCTTACAAGTTAAAAATTGTAAGCGCTTTTTTCTTTGATACTCGGTTTGAAACACTCAATCCCCGTTTTTGTCAATTTTGATGAATTAAATAAAAAAAACCGGGCATATTTCCCGGCTTAATTCGTTATAGCAGTGGTCATTGATAAAAATGCAAAACCAGATCAAACGAAACGAACGGACATTAACTCACTACCCAGACGGTGCAACGCCTGTTCAATTTTCTTTCGTTGGGGTTCGCGCGGCTTTTTAAGGCCGGTGGCGTAGTGGTGAAGTTGTTTTTGATTGATACCTGTTAGCCTTTCAAGGGCAGGTTTGGTAAATACATTGGCATAGTAACTTAGGATACTTTGAATGTCGTACTGATATTCAATTTCGTAGTCACCGTCAACCAGCCATTGAGGAGCTTTGCAATAACTTTCGCTGCTATAACTAATCATTCGTTTTAAGCCCTCTAATATGTTGGTTTTGCATTCTTCAACAGTGTTTCCAGCTCCATTAATTCCGTCAACATTTACAGCAAAACCGCCAAAATGATCGGAACTTGCTCCGATTTGAATAATTAATTTTTCCATCGTCGTATTTTTTAATAAGGTTATTTAAGCCCCATTCTCTTTGCAATTTTCTTCCTTGGTGGTTCATAAAATTCTTTGCTACCATGATAAGGTACAGGCTCTGAAAGAACGCCGTCTTTTGTGTTTAATGGAGTAAAGGTATATAAATATATACCATTTTCAAAATTGATATCCGAATTTGTATTTACCTTTCCCCACTTAACGACGCTTATAAGCAAAGTTAATTTTCAATAACTTAAATTTATTATTATCCATAATATATTCATGGAATAATGTTCTTAAATTTGGGATACTGTTGCATATATCATTAGCCAACTACCCGCAAGCCGGGTTTCGGTGTTTCGTTTACAAAAAATTAACCCAAGTAATCGGAGTGTCAAGCAACTATTCGCAGGAAGATTATCGGGAATCTCCCGCCCTGCGTGCAGTTTCGGAAGGTTGAGCGTCATTTAATAATTAAATCTCAATAAGTTGAAAGCAATTGTTTACGCCAAATACGGAGGTCCTGAAGTTCTGCAAATCAACGAAATAGAAAAACCTTTTCCGAAGGACAACGAAGTCTTGATAAAAATTTATGCGGTATCAATAAATGATTGGGACTTTGGCCTCCTGGAAGGTGACTTTGTAAATCGCATGCTAAACGGTCTTCTGAAACCCAAGAAAAAAATACTCGGCTCCGATATTGCAGGACGAATTGAAGCAGTTGGTAAAAATGTAACCCGGTTTAAAACCGGTGATGATGTGTATGGTGATTTGAGTGGACGCTGGGGAGGCTTCGCTGAGTATTCCTGTGCTACAGAAAAATCATTGGCACTGAAGCCGGCCGGTATGAGTTTCATTGAAGCGGCTGCAATCCCGCAGGCCGCTATGCTCGCTGTACAGGGCCTTATTGATCAAGGGAAAATTCAACCGGGACAAAAGCTATTGATTAATGGCGCAGGCGGAGGTGTTGGCACTTTTGCAGTGCAGATAGCCAAACTATACGGGGTTGAAACAACTGGTGTTGACAGTACAGGTAAATTGGACATGATGCGATCAATAGGCTTTGACTATGTCATTGATTATACCCGGGAAGATTTCACCAAAAATGACCTGTCGTATGACCTGATCCTTGATGTTAAGACGAATCGTTCTATGTTTGATTATCTCCGTGTTTTAGCTCCCAATGGAATTTATGTGACCGTTGGAGGTTCCATGGCTAGGCTTTTACAGGCTTTAGTTCTGGGGCGGTTGATTTCGTTAATCAGTAAAAAGCACATACGTATCGTTGCATTGAAGCCAAACAAGGATTTAATTTATATGAACGAACTTTTCGAAGCTGGCAAAGTCAAGCCTGTGATAGATGGGCCTTACAAACTAACCGGGTTTAAAGAAGCTTTCAGGATTTTTGGTAAAGGAGAACACAAAGGAAAAGTAGTTATAACGATTTGAAGAAAACCTCTGCTGCCAAATATGAACTGGTAATGTGACTTAGTCATCCGATGGATTCATAAACATCTGATTAGCTGACTTTAATTATCTCAAATAGTAATAAAAGATTCATCGGATGACTTTTCGGAGTGGACTCAATCTTTAATTCTCAAAAAACCCTCTCAGCATTGAAAAAAGAGGCTGAATAAACGTAAATTAGGCTCCTGAAACGAACCTGACACATGCGAATAAACAACAAACTTAAACCTGAAGAACTTTCCGGCAAACTCAACCGGTTCTGGCAACTTTCGGATCAGAAAATCCATCTGATTGAAAAACAGTACGATGAATCAAAAGGCTCACCTGTATTTACTGTCGAAGGCAAGTATTCAACCCGGGGATGGACCGAATGGACCCAAGGTTTTCAATATGGATCGGTACTCCTTCAGTTTGACATTTCTGAAGATCAAAAATGGCTGGAACTGGCCAGAAAGAATACGATTTCAAAAATGGCTCCTCATGTCAGCCACACCGGGGTTCACGATCACGGCTTTAACAATGTCAGCACCTACGGAAACCTGTTGCGACTCATGCGCGAAGGAAAAATTCCTTTCAACGAATGGGAGAAGAATTTCTATGAACTGTCCTTAAAAATATCAGGAGCAGTGCAGGCTTCACGCTGGACTTCTATTCCATCCGGAGGTTTTATCTATTCGTTCAACGGGGTACATTCTTTATTTGTTGACACCATCCGTTCCTGCCGTTCTTTAATGATCAGTCATTTGCTTGGTCATGTTTTTCAGGGCGAAGGCGATGTGAAGATCAGCCTGCTTGAACGTGCCATCCAACACATTCAGGCAACGGCAAAATATGCTGTATTCTACGGTGAAGGCCGCGACAGTTATGATGTTTGGGGCCGAACTGCCCACGAAAGTATTTTCAATGTCAAAGATGGAAACTACCGGTGTCCGAATTCACAACAAGGCTATTCCGGTTTCACTACCTGGACTCGAGGTTTAGCCTGGGCCATGTGTGGTTTTTCGGAGCAATTGGAAATGCTCGATTTTATTGATGAATTTGAATTGATCGGCTATGGTGGGAAAGACGTTCTTTCCGATACCATGCAGAAAGCGGCCAAAGCAACCTGCGATTTTTACATCGAAAATACGCCAACCGACGGAATTCCATATTGGGATTCAGGCGCGCCAAACCTTCATCAAATGGGCGATTACCTGAACAGACCTGCTGATCCATTCAATGATTTTGAGCCGGTTGACAGTTCTGCAGCAGCAATTGGAGCACAGGGATTATTGCGTTTGGGAAAATATTTAGTTGAAAAAGGTGATACCGAAGCTGGGGAAAAATATTTCCAGGCCGGACTTACTGTGCTGAATACTTTGCTCGATGAACCATATTTGAGTACCAGCGAAAACCATCAGGGATTGCTGCTTCATTCCATTTATCACCGACCCAACGACTGGGATTTTGTTCCGAAAGGCAGTAAAATACCTTTTGGCGAATCGGGTATGTGGGGCGATTACCATATCCGCGAAGCTGGCCTCTATCTTCAACGGTTCATCAACAAAGAAAACTATTACACCTTTTTTAACTGTGTCAAATGAACCGTGAGCCAATCAACGAACTTTCGAAACTTTGTGTGCACACCATTACCACAAAACCCTGGAATATCAATGATGCGGCAAAGAATTATGCAGCGAGCGGCGTAAAAGGCATAACAGTCTGGCGCGATGCTTTAGCCGGAAGAAATATCAGGCAAACTGGTCAAATGCTTCGTGAACACAACCTTTCAATCGTTTCGTTATGCAGGGGTGGTTTTTTCCCAAGTGTTGATCCTGAAAAAAGAAAACTTGCGCTGGATGATAACCGGAAAGCCATTGAGGAAGCATTTGACCTTGGCACACAATTAATTGTGTTGGTTTGCGGAGCCGATCCGGCGCAATCGCTCGAAGATTCCCGTAAACAAATTCAGGATGGAATTGCTGAACTTATTCCCGAAGCATCGGCAGCCAGTATTAAACTGGCGATTGAGCCGCTTCATCCCATGTATGCCGATACCCGTTCGGCTATCAACACCTTGTCACAGGCCAATTACATGACCGAAGCCTTAAACTCGCCGTGGGTGGGAGTTGCTGTTGATGTGTATCATCTCTGGTGGGACCCTAATCTGGAAAAGGAAATCGAACGCTGCGGTAAAAATAACGCCTTGCTGGCTTTTCATATCTGCGACTGGAAAACTCCGACCACCGATTTTCTGAATGATCGTGGTTTAATGGGTGAAGGTTGTATCCCGATCCGGAAAATCAGGACCTGGGTTGAGAATACCGGGTTCAATGGATTTCAGGAGGTTGAGATATTTTCATCGAAATATTGGAAAATGGATCAGTCGGAGTTTTTGAAACAAATAATTACATCATATAAAAACTGTTTGTGACATGAAACAACATACTGTCGGAATAATCATGAATGGAGTGACTGGCCGCATGGGAACCAATCAGCACCTTATTCGGTCAATCCTGGAAATCATAAAACAGGGCGGGGTGAAGATCGGATCTGGAGAAACCATTATGCCCGATCCGATTTTGATTGGTCGCGATGAGGACAAACTGAAAAAACTTTGTAAACTCAGCGGAATCACCAAAATGAGTACAAATCTGGATGAGGCCCTCAGCAATCCTGATAATATCATCTATTTCGATGCACAAACAACGGGCCGAAGAGCAGATGCAGTCCGAAAAGCGGTAAAAGCCGGCAAGCATATCTATTGCGAAAAACCGATTGCAGTAAGCACAGAAGTTGCTTTGGAATTGCATGAAATCTGTGTAAGAGCCGGGCTTAAAAACGGAGTTGTTCAGGATAAATTATGGCTTCCCGGAATGGTGAAACTTAAACGCTTAATTCAGCAGGGCTTTTTTGGCGATATTCTTTCGGTTCGGGGAGAATTCGGATACTGGGTTTTTGAAGGCGATACCATTCCTGCACAGCGCCCATCATGGAATTACCGGAAAGAAGACGACGGTGGAATTATTGTTGACATGCTTTGTCACTGGAGGTATGTACTGGATAATGTATTCGGAAAAGTGAAAGCTGTTTCCTGTATGGGTGCAACCCATATTAAAAACAGAGTTGATGAAAATGGTAAACCTTATGCCTGTACTGCCGATGATTCAGCTTATGCGACATTTGAATTGGAGAATGGCGTTATCGCGCACTTCAATTCATCGTGGACCGTGAGGGTTCGGCGCGACGATTTGCTAACCCTTCAGGTTGATGGGACAAAAGGCTCAGCAGTGGCCGGTCTTCGTGAATGCTACATTCAGCACTATGGGAATACTCCAAAGCCAGTCTGGAATCCGGATATCCCCCAGCCAATCAATTATTTTGAGGGTTGGGCAAAGGTCCCCGAACAGGAAGTCTATGAGAATGCTTTTAAAGTTCAGTGGGAATTATTCCTCAGGCATGTGGTCAAAGACGAACCTTTCCCCTGGACGCTTCATGAAGGAGCGAAAGGAGTTCAGCTTGCTGAAAA
>DMSQ01000087.1 GCA_003457135.1 Prolixibacteraceae bacterium | reverse complement strand
TCCTGCGATAATTGCAGGACTTTATTTGATTCGGTTGATATGGCATAAAGCCAGATTAGAAATGCAACACTTCCTTAATTTTTTTATACCCGGTCTTGCTTACCTTCAACTTGGTTTTGTCTTTATCTTTCAGGATAACGATGTATGATTCTTTTTCGTATTGCTGAATTTCGGCGATGTTGTCAACCTGAACAATGTAGGAGCGGTGAATGCGGATGAAATTCTTCGGATCGAGATTGTTCTCAAAATACTTCATGGTTTTCTGTTTCATGTGGCGCCCGTCGGTGGTATATATCATCACATAATCGTCGAGCGACTCAATGTACCGGATCTTATCAACCGTGATGATGTGTATTTTATGGCGGTCTTTCACCACAATCCGTTCGATAAACTCATAGCCGGGATGCAAATTGGTAAGTTCTTCCAGCTTTTCAGCAGAATCTTCTCCGTTTTGGATACGGTGCTGGACCTTTTCAATAGCTGCCAGTAAACGGTCCTTCGAGAATGGTTTTAACAAGTAGTCAATGGCATTCAATTCGAAGGCTTTGAGAGCGTATTGATCGTACGCAGTGGTAAAAATAATCTGCGGTTTATAATCGAGTAGCTCTATCATTTCGAATCCGGTAATTTTGGGCATTTGGATATCCAGAAAAACCAGATCGGGTTTTTTCTCGTTGATGGCTTTTACACCGTCAAATCCATTTTCACATTCACCGATTACCTCAATGCCGGGATGATCTTTCAGGTACGAACGTAACAGGTTGCGGGCCAGTTCTTCGTCTTCAATAATCAGGGTTTGTAATTTTTCGCTCATGACACTGCTTGTTTTTGTGGTATGACTAATTGAACTTCAAAACTCGTTTTATGATCGGTTATTTTAATCAGATCGGGTTGGTGGTAAATAATTTCCATGCGCTTGCGTATGTTTCGCAAGCCGATTCCTTCGCCCCGCCGCTTGATTGTACTAGCATCGTATTGGTTAATGATAGTAATTTTCAACAAATTTCCATCGCATTCGCAGATAGTTTTGATGGTTACCTGCTCAGTAGTTTCGTAAACACCGTATTTGATTGCATTTTCAAAGAGGGGCTGTAAAATCATGTTTGGAATCTCTGCTTCGAGGCAGTGGGCATCAATCTCAAATTCGGCATTCAATTTTTTCCCAAACCGTATCTTTTCGATACTCAGGTAGAGTTTAATGTTTTCCAATTCTCTTGAAAACGAAACCATTTCTTTTTCGTTGTGCATCAGCGAATACCGCATAAATGTGGACAGGTTGATCACCATTTCCTGGGCTTTCTCCGGATCGCTAACCGTAAGCGACGAAATGGAGTTCAGGCTGTTGAAAAGAAAATGAGGATTAATCTGCGACTTCAGGGCCTGCAATTCGGCTTCGCGAATCAATGCTTTGTATTCCGATTCTTTCTTGATTTTTTCTTTCAGGCTTTGATAATAGTTTACCGCATAAAAAAATACGAGATAAATGATATACATGACATAGCCAACAAATATTTTAGAAGGCAGTCCGTCGTTTAAAAAATTGTTGTTGTCGTAGATAAAAGGCTGATAAATGGCATAACTGAGATAAACCCAGATGCCGCAAAGAATGGAAGCAGCAATAAAATGAAACAAGATTAACCGTCCCACCGAAACCTCTTCAAGGCTGTTGTACCTGATACTATACCAGATGCTTGAGCCGAGTAAAGGGTAAAGAATGTAATTAGAACCAGAGTCGAGCAACGAGTAGGTAATTGGCACATTGTACCACAATACCTGTAACAAGATGTTGATTATGGCTATTATCCCCCAGAACAAGGAATAATAAAGGAGAAGACGGTAGTTATTGGTTAACGGGTGCTTCATGGATTAGAAGTGTTTAACTTCGATACCGCCAAATATGGAAACTCCTTTAATTACTAAAGTCTTGGAAGGGTCGTAATATTTATCGCTGTAGGTATCTCCTCTTTTATCGGTAAAGGCTCCAAATATGGTGGTCACTTCGTTGCGAACGTTCCAGTCCATCGGGATTTTAAAGCCACAGCCACCGAAAACACTGACGCAATCAATCACGGCGCCTCCGGGTTTCAAATTAGCTTTTCTCAAATCAAATTCGATACCGCCAAATATGGAAGTGGCTTTCCCTCCGGCCAATGCCTGAGAGTTCACAAAAATTTCGCGGCCCCCAAAAATGACAAAATCATCGAAGGTGTGGAATGAATTGTTATCCAGTACTTCGGGAACCGGTTCGTCAGCCGATCCAGACTTCAGATGATCGCGTTGCCGCAATAATATGGCAATCCCAATGGCAACCAATATTAATGGCCAGTAAATCCGTCTCAATTCATGGGGAACAGAAATCAATTCGGGGATCATAAAAGTTCCGCCAATAATAATCAGGATGGTTCCTGCTGTACGATTGCCTCCTATAAGCGAAAGAATACCAATTCCGACCAATAGCATTTGCCACGAAATGAGCAGGTCTGCCAATGATTCCGGAATCAGGTTCAGCCTTTCCAGAATCAGAATTATTCCCAATGCGATGAGGATAACTCCGAAATATAACCGTTTATCACTACCTCTACGTTCCATTTTTGCTTGTTTTTCTTGGGTACAAATGTAAATACTATCATTTTCTATCCGACCACTGATCGGTAAAGCGACTATTCTTACCGGTCAAATCTGATTTTTTGATGTCTTATAATAGTTTTGAAAGAATTATTATTCCGATAATGATCAGAATAACAGGGAAAAAGAGAATCATCAGTATTCCGGGGATGAACAGGAAATGAGGTACAATGATTAGTACCAGGATCACCAGAAGAAGCGCTCCGAAAAACCGGTGTCCGGTAATGAGTATTATTCCAGCCAGAATAATAAGTACCGGAACAGTAGTCCCAACAGACCAATGGGCCAGATTGCCAAAAAAATGGCCAATTCCGGCAAAGAATTCGCCAATATTTGGAAAATGAATGTCCCAGCCACTTTGCTTCAGAATCCAAAGTATTCCAAAAATGATGAGCACGTATGCCCAAAACGATCCTGAATGTTTTTTGTGTTCAATATACTTTTCCATGTCACGATTAATTTGATGATGTAAAAATAGAATAGCCTGAATCTTAAATCCATCCGGGATCGGTCAGTAAAAGTCAAAAATCGGTGAATGGGGAAAAAGAAGCCCCATCCCCCTGCCTACCGGCAGGCAGGCATCCCTTCCCCAAAATTGGGAAGGGAGTTTCAGAACCGGAAACTCTGGAAATATGAGCTTTAAAGAATTTATTTACTGGTTTTACAGGAAATGAAGTCCACCACCTTGGGTGATTTAGGGCGCTTTCCTTATAATTTTTCCTGAAGACGTTTCCTGGAACTTATCCAGAAATACAATGGCTTTGGGTTGTTCGAATGGCGTAAGAAGTTCAGCCAGTTGTTGTTTTAGAATGTTGGTGTCAAACGGTTGTCCTTCAATGATCAGTATCAGCTTTTGGCCTAGTTTTTCGTCGGGTACCGATGAAATTACAAACCGCTGAGCAATTACACCATCCAGCTTTTGCTCAATCAATTCGGGTGAAAACTTAATTCCTCCTGAAATGATGACCGAATCGGCCCGACCCAATATCCGAAAGGAAGTTTCAGACTGGACATCGGCCAAATCGTTGGTTTGCAATGGTTCACCGAACTTGGGAAGAAGAATCTGCAGGCATCCGGCTTCGTTCAGATTAACTGAAATTCCGGGTAAACATTGATAATAGTCCGATTTTAAACTGCCTGAAAGTTCGCGGATCGCAATGTGCGAGGCGGTTTCGGTCATTCCGTAGGTCGAAACTACCCGCGTTGAAAGCTGACTGATTTGTGCCTCTAATGCTGTTGAAATGGACGAGCCACCCACAAGCAGGTTTCTGATGTTTTGTAATTTTGATTTTCCTGAAGGCTGCTCCATCAATTTGAAAACCTGGTTGGGAACCATGGCCGCCAGATCAAATGATTCGTGCTCTAAGAAATTAAAATCACTTGCCGGATCAACAGTAATCAGGTTCATTTGACCAACAATAGCCCGAACTACCATCATTTTCCCGGCAATGTACCGGCATGGCAGACTGTGCAAAAGTTTGTCGTTTGGCTGTAATCCAAAGTATTCAATGGTTCGCCGCGCGCTTTTAATCATGACTGATTTCGGCAATTCGATGAGTTTGGGTTCACCTGTGCTTCCTGATGTTTGGGCCAACACAAAATCGGAATCCGAAAACCATTCTTCCAGAAATAGATATAGTTCTTTTTCCCAATCAGAAATACCAGATTTTGTCAGTTTAAGAACATTTTGTTGTTCAATTTCAACAGAAGTTATTGTTAGGCCATTTAGGATAATATGCGATTTTAATTTTTTCATTCTTCGTTATTTTGACTACTAAAAACTGAGACTGAACACTGAGACTGAACACTTAAAATTCGTCATCCATTTGTACATCATTAAGTTTTTCCAAATTCCACTTTTTCTCCGGGCGAAACCACAACTGATCGCCCGAAATTTCGAGCGGAGAATCGAAGTTATTGGTAAAAAGCTGGCCGGTTCCAAGTCCTTGTTCGTTTTTTGCATTCAATTGGAAAGTCCATTGCGCGATGGCATTCAGGCCGATGTTCGATTCCAGCGCTGAGGTAATCCACCAGCCCGATCCGTGTTTTTCAGCCTGTTCAATCCATTTCCCGCAACCGGCAAAACCGCCATGCAAACTCGGTTTCAGTATCAGATAAGCCGGATGGATCGTTTCGAGCAACTTTTGCATTTCTTTACCGGAACTTATTCCAATCAATTCTTCGTCCAGACCAATTGGAACGGGTGATTTACGGCACAATTCGGCCATTTCTTCCCATTGGCCAGTTTCAATAGGCTGTTCAATGGAATGGAGATGTAAATCAGACAAGCGTTTCAGGTTTTCCAGAGCTGTCGGAAACGACCAGGCTCCGTTGGCATCAACCCGGAGTATAATTTCTTCAGGAGAAAACTCGCTGCGAATGGCTTTTAGCAAACTGAATTCAGTTTCGAAATCCAGGGCGCCGATTTTCATTTTGATACAGTGAAATCCGGCATCCAACTTAGCTTTGATTTGCTGTTTCATAAAATCAGGAGCGCCCATCCAAATTAGTCCATTAATCGGAATTCCCTTTTCACTGCGGGTAAAAGCAGAGGGAAAAAGAATGCGGTCGCCGCCATTTTTTATATCGAGCAAAGCTGTTTCGAGCCCAAACTGAATGGATGGCCAGGCCCTCAATTCTTCAGGAGTGGAAATGAAATAACTGATTTGGTCGCAAACCTGAAGCAGTTTTGAACTCATCTTATTCAAGCTTTCGATACTGAGGTCGGGTAACGGCGCGCATTCTCCAAATCCGGTATTTGTTCCTTCAGTTAAAAATATAAACCAGGCATCACGAGTGGTATAAACTCCTCGTGAGGTGCCTGATGCTTGTTTGAAGTTGAGTGTATATTTTTTAAAAGAAGCTCTCATTGTAAGGATGAATGTTAAATTTTGAATGATGAATGAAATCAACGCATCACATCAGGAACTATTTTGACCATAAGTTCATCGGTGCATTTCTCCAACATCTGCCCAATGCTTTTCTGAAAAACCGGATGAACCAGTTCGGGCGCAATTTCGAATAGCGGTACCAAAGCAAATTTTCGTTCCTGAATCCGGGGGTGCGGAATAACCAGATTTTCCTGATGAATGATTTGATCACCGTAAAACAGGATGTCAATATCAATAATCCTCGAACTATATTGACTTTCTTTCCTGATTCGTCCCAGTTTTTGCTCAATGATCTGAGTTTGAGCCAAAACTTCTTCAGGAGAAAGGCTGGTTGAAATTTCAAGTGCCTGGTTCCAAAAAATATCGGGTGATTCAAAACCCCAGGGTTCAGTTTCAAAAACGGCGGATTGGGCAGTGATTTTCCCCAATAAATTTCTCAACCTGTCGCGGGTTTCAGAAAACACCTTTTGCTTATCTCCAATATTTCCACCTAAGAGTAGATAAAGCCTAATCATTAGTATTTGCTTTTAATTGTATCATTTATCAATCACCTTCCAATAGCCGCCTTTGTCGGGACCAATACGTTCAATTCTATTGTCTTTTTGTAATTTTTTCAAGGTTCGATTAATGGTGCTTTGCGATTTTCCTGTTTGGTTAGCTAAAATTGCAATCGTATTTTCAGGATTATTTTTAATGAGATTTAATATTTTCTCTGTCATTTTCTCTGTCATTTTCTCTGTCATTTTCTCTGTCACTTTCACCGACGTTTTCTCCCTCATTTTTTCTCCCTCATTTTCCAAATCTTCTTGTTTTGGTATGAATTCGATTTGCAAACCGCCGAAGGCAGTATTAAAAACAGGTTTTGGCAATTCGGAGGAAACACAAAGACTAATGATTTTCTCGATTCCTCTACCCCAGGACTCAATCATTCCGGCACGGAAAAAGGCATTGGCCACATCCGGATTATTGGGTTTAGATGGATGGGAGGAAAACAGATTTTCTAAAACCCAATCGATCGGCAATTGCCCGTCGTTCCATATTTTGATTCGGTTTTCGAAAACTTTAATCTGAATGGGAATTCCACTGCTATACTCTTTATGAACAATGGCATTGATAACGGCTTCGCGCAAGGCAGTTTCAGGAAAAGGAAAGGTTTCAACTCTTGTTATCCCTTCGTAGCTTATCTTGGCTTTCATGTATTTAGTCAGAAGCAGTTCCATCGTTCTATCAGCTTGCTGAAAGAGATTGCCATGAATTTCGTCGTGATAGATCAATTCCGTTTCACTTTCGAAAAAGCCTATTTTGATGTACGATCCGGTAATAAATCTCTCAGGATCAGGATGAAAAAGCAATGCAGCAGCTCGTTTCAATTGGCCGTTATCGGTCAGGTGCAGATGATGAAGCAGCAATTCGTTGCTTTCGCCAAGTGTCTCTTCATCCACACGCTTCGCTCTGGCTGCTTTTCTTCGGAATAAATCGAATGAAGAAGTATCCATATCCTGCAATTTCAAATTGGGAAGAGGTACGCTATCCCAATGTTTACCAGTTCTCTGTAAAATGAATTTATTCAGGGCATTACCTTTCAATTCCTGTTTGGTACTACCACTACGGTAATGATATTGTCCTTTGTAATTAATGGGATAAGGGTAGGGTTCGACTATAATCTCGAGATATTTCTTTTCAACCTCTTCCAGAAGATTTACATCAACCATAATGCCTAACAGATCACGTACTTTATTAGGAATTTCCACCGAAAGCAGCTTTGCATCATTCAATCCGACCAATTCACCAAGATCGTTTTTCCCGATGATCAGGATGCCTCCCTGGGCATTGGCAAATCCGCATATCCATTTGATATACTCATCGCGCCAGGTTTCTTTCCATTCAATATTTTGATTCTCGGCAATCATATTTTAGAGATATGGGATGTTTTGACATTGCTATTCGCACAATGCCTTCTGAAATGTGTAACAAAAACACTAAATTCGTACAAATCTATCGTACATTTTAATCGAAACAAACAAATTTAAATAAAATACACATGAAGGATTTTTTCAAATTTACACTGGCTTCCATCATAGGTGTGATGATTGCCGGTTTACTTCTCATTTTTATTACCATCGGAATATTTTCGGCCATGTTCTCCGTATCCGACCAACCTGCACAGGTCGAAGCAAATAGTGTTCTTCTGATGAAGTTCGATCATCAGATTGTTGACCGGGCTGGAAAGAATCCTTTCAAAGGCTTTGATTTCGGTATTTTTCAGGGCATTAAAACTGTAGGTTTGAACGATATTCTCAGCTGTATCCGAAAAGCCAAAACCGATGATAATATTAAAGGGATTTACCTGAACCCGAAAGATATTCAGGCTGGAATGGCATCGGTTGAGGAAATCCGTTCAGCGCTGAAAGATTTTAAAACTTCCGGAAAATTTATATATGCCTATGGTGAATATCTTACCCAAAAGGCTTATTACCTCTCCACCATTGCTGATACGTTGGTCCTGAATCCACAGGGATCGGTTGATTTCAGGGGACTGGGCGGAGAACGCACTTTTTATAAAAAGGCACTTGACAAGTTGGGCGTTGAAGTACAAATTGTACGACACGGTAAATATAAAGCTGCCGTTGAGCCTTTCCTTTTGGATAAAATGAGCGACGAGAACCGCCTTCAGACTGAAACATACCTGAAAAGTATCTGGAATGAAATGTTGACCGACATTTCAGCTTCCCGAAAAATGGGTATTGACGAACTGAACGATATTGCCGATATGGTGGCCACCTTCAGAAAAGCAGATTTTGCTAAACAAAAAAACCTGGTTGACCGCCTGAAATATAAGGATCAGGTGATTGATGACCTGAAAAAACTGACCGGAACCAGCGAAAAAGATGATGTTAAAGCCGTAGAAATTTTTAAGTATGTAAAAGTTCCTGAAAAGCGGGCTTCACAAGGTCTTGCCCGTAAAAAGATAGCGGTAATTTATGCTTCAGGAAATATTGATACCGGAGCCTCTGAAAATGATATTAAGTCTGAAGATCTTTCGCGTACGATTCGTGAAGCCCGCCGCGATTCATCAATTAAAGCTATTGTGTTGCGCATCAACTCGCCGGGCGGTAGCGCCTATGGTTCGGAAGTGATCTGGCGCGAAGTTAAACTGGCTGCTGCAACCAAACCGGTGATTGCTTCGATGGGCGATGTAGCTGCATCGGGAGGTTATTACATTGCCTGCGCGGCTGATACGATTATGGCCGACAGGACCACCATTACCGGATCAATTGGTATTTTCGGGATGATCCCCAATGCACAGAAGTTGTTGACCGACAAACTTGGAATTACCCAGGATGTGGTAACCACTAACGAACATTCAGACATGATTTCGATTACCCGCCCAATGACTTCTTTTGAACGTGATTTGATTCAACAAACAATTGAAGATGGTTATGATACTTTTATCAGCCGCGTTGCCGAAGGCCGGAAAATGCAGAAAACTGCTATTGATGAAATAGGGCAGGGGCGTGTTTGGGCAGCAACAAATGCCAAAGAAATTAAGCTGATTGATATGTATGGTGGATTGACTGATGCGATTGAATTAGCCAAAAAGATGGCTAAGCTGGATACTTACCGCATTGTGAACCTTCCCAAATTGAAAGATCCGATTGAAGAACTAATGAAAGAAATTTCAGGTTCTGCAAAAGCTGGCTTCATGAAAGATGAACTTGGCGAAAACTATAAATACTACGAACAATTGCGTAGGTTCCTTTCACAGAAAGGCGTGCAGGCACGGATGCCTTACGATATCGAGATTCATTAAAATTCAAAATGGCATACAATCAACAATTGGCTAACCGAATCCGTGAGCAGCTTCAGTATTTGGATGCTATTCAGGAAAAGGAAATGATGGGCGGAATAGCCTTTATGCTCAACGATAAAATGTGTGTTGGCGTAATCAAAGACGAAATGATGTGCCGGATCGATCCTGCTCGCTATGAAGATGTTCTCGACAAGACAGGCTGCCACGAAATGCTGTTTACCGGAAAACCTATGAAAGGCTGGGTCATGATTGAGGAATCGGGACTAAAAACTGCTGGTGACTTCGATTACTGGATTGGTTTGGCTCTTGATTATAACCAACATGCCAAATCATCGAAAAAGAAAAAGTAAAATTTTTATTGAAATGAATTCAAAGGGTTACGTTTCACTTCACCTTTTGCTTTTACGGGCCACCTCTTCAATACAGCAAGGGGCAAAGCCCCGAAATGTAAAAGCATAGGACGGAATGAAATGTAGTCCTATGAATTTTAACAGAAATAAATTATCATGAAGATAATTCTCCTTTATGCAATACTGAACCTTTTTTTTCTTAGTCTTTTTGCACAGAAAACGCCTTCCTGCTTAATCAAAACTTCGCTCGGAGATATTCGCGTTGATTTATATCCTGATCTAGCGCCATTGACTGTCGCCAATTTCCTGAAATATGCCGACCAACACCTTTACGATGGAACCTTTTTCTACCGTGTTTGCACTCCTGAAAATGAAAAAGAACGGAAAGTTAAAATTGAAGTGATCCAGGGAGGAGATGTTCCTGAGGCAAAACAGTTTGATCCTATCCGTATGGAAACCACCAAACAAACCGGACTGAAACATCAGAACGGGACC
Source organism: Prolixibacteraceae bacterium (assembly GCA_003457135.1). Taxonomy (GTDB): domain Bacteria; phylum Bacteroidota; class Bacteroidia; order Bacteroidales; family Prolixibacteraceae; genus Aquipluma. The sequence goes on along the minus strand of DMSQ01000087.1, from coordinate 14,383 downwards.
TTATCAATGGCACGCGATACACCCGATTCGGCGACCAGTAGCTTCTTTATTTGTATTGGCAATCAGCCGGAACTTGATTTTGCCGGAAAACGTAATCCGGATGGTCAAGGATTTGCAGCTTTTGGAAAGGTGACCAAAGGAATGCATGTGGTTAAAAAAATTCAGTTGCAGGAAAATAAGGATCAGTATTTGGTCAGCCCGGTAAAAATTCATTCGATTCAACGCCTGTATCCATGATTTTGCTACAAATGATAAAGGCCCCGGTTTACGGAGCCTTTATCATTTAGATTCATGCAGGTTGATTATTCCACAACAATTAACAGGTATTTCGATGCTTTCCAGAATTCTTCCGGTTTGTCAATGACCAGGCTTTCAACAGTTTTTACGCCTGTCAGGTGATATGAATCAGCCGGATGAGTGGTTATAACTTTAGCTTTTTTGCTGTTTAAGGGTAGCTCATTAAATTCACGAATATCTATTTTCATGAAATAGTCGCGGTTAAAATCTTTTTTCAGTTGGATGGTTTTTCCCAGGCCCAAAACACCACCTTCTTTTTCAATCACATTTTTTTCTTCCAGTTCCTTTTTCGTCCCAAAGGCATAAAAAGCGGTGTTCATAGCAATAGTCTGCTCATTAATAGTTTGCGTTTTTGCCTTTATGGTGGCTTCGCTTTCGGTTGTGATCTTTTCAATTTTCTGGTTCAGGCCTGCAACGTTGATGTGCAGTTCCTCCAATTCCTGTTTCAAAGTGGCAATTTCAGCGTCTTTTTCGCCCATTTGCTTGTTTAGCAACGAAATCATGTTTTCGAGTTCGGCAATTTTCACATTCGATGCCCGAAGTTTTCCCTGAAGTGTTTTGACCAGTTCTTTGTTTTTCTGAAGCAAGTCGTTAATCTGGTAAATGTCTTCAATGATGCGTTTTTTTGCTTCTGCTTTCAGCTCAATTCCTGAAGCTGTTTGAACAGAAACAAGTTTTTCAATGCTTTTAATCGAATCCAGGTTCATCTGAATTTCGTTCATGGCTCCTATAAATTCCAGAATGGAATTATCTTTTTGTACGCCTAATTGTGCAATACTATCCTGTTTTGCCTGCATACGGGCAATTTCTTTTTTGTGCTGGCCGCAAGAGGCTATAACCATGACTGATAAAACAAACAATAACTTTTTCATTGGGTATATTTAAAAATTAGTAATATGAATTAATTAAATCAAACATCTCTGGAATTCGTTTTTCAGCTTCTTCGAATCCGATTTTAAAAATTTCATCTGCTTTCTTAAAATCGAACGTATTGTATTTCCTGGTCTCCGGAGGGTCAATGACAAAATCGCATTTGGACAGGCTTTCACGAACATTCTGTCCCATTGCGAGGCGCAGTGTACGCTCTGCCACAGCTTTAATTCCTGAAATATTTTCTTCGGCTCCGTTATGATTCACATGTACCCCGGTCAAAATCCGGCATTGGTCACGTATGCAATCAACCGGAAGGTTATTGAGTAATCCGCCATCAACATAGGTAATTCCATCAATGATCTGGGGTTCGAAAAGGACCGGGATTGAAGCTGAGGCAACTACCCATTGAAAAAGTTTTCCTTCATTTTTAATTTCCGAATAACCACTGTTGAGGTTTACCACCGAGCAATAAAATGGTTTTTTAAGACTTGAGAAGTCGTCAACCGGAATGTGGTTTTCAAGTAGCGAAAAGACTTTTTTAATGTCAATCAGACCACTTGACGGCAATTGCCATTTAAACATGGTCACTAATTTGTTCGATTTCACCAGTTCGAGAATTTCGAGTGGCTCCATTCCGGCGGCATAAAAAACGCCAACCAGGGCTCCTGCACTTACTCCTGAAATGATTTCGGGTTGGATGCCATATTTATGAAGGGCCTCAAGTACTCCAAGGTGAACGATTCCCCTGGCGCCGCCTCCGCTAAGCGCAATACCGAACTTGTAAGGTTTTGTTTTCATCATTTACATCCCATTATTTTTCAATCTCCTGATGACATTGCAATTCTTCGTTCCGCACAAACCCCTTCTCGTATTTCCAGAATTCAGGATTTGGTTTGCTGGTGAAGTTAAATTCATCGGCCCAAACCAGTTTCATTCCCGGAATTTCAGCAGGAGAATTTGGATAGGGAAGGGTGGAGTTGCTAGGTTGGGAAAAGCCAATTAATTCGAGAAGTGCAAAAATTAAAGAAAAACTTAGTTTTTGCATGATGGTTAAGTTTAAGAGTTGGTTGTGAGCAAAAAAAATAATAGATTTTTGCATTCGTTTCTACCGACCGTGAATCCCTAACAGGATTAAGAATCAGATCTTATCTCGCTGGAATATTCTTTAGCGTTTCAACCAGAAACTCCCAGAATTTACCGACTGATTCGATATTTACTTTTTCGTCGGGCGAATGCGGGAAACGAATGGTTGGCCCAAAAGAAATCATGTCCCACCGGGGATAAGTTCCGCCCAATATTCCACATTCCAATCCGGCGTGAATGGCCTTAATTTCAGGAATCCGGCCAAATTTGGTCAGATAAACCTGTTGCATCGTTTTCAGGATGGGAGAGTCCATATCGGGTTTCCATCCCGGATAACCACCTGTCAGTTTCACTTCGGCGCCGGCCAGTGTAAATACCGACTCCATTCTTGAGCCGAGTTCAGCTTTGGCCGAATCAACAGAGCTGCGCATCAGGCAGGCAATGTTCACAGATTTAGTTTCCGGCTCCGATCGCACAATAGCCAGATTCGTAGAAGTTTCGACCAATCCTGGCATGCTGTCGCTCATACGGATAGCGCCATTTGGGCATGCAACAATTGCATGGGTCAGTCTGGTTTGTGTGGCTTCGTCTATCAATCCTGAAGGCATTTCAGTTTTAGCCAGTTCAATTTTCAGAGTCGGTTCGGTTGCAGTCAATTCGCGCTTGATGACGGTTGTCAATCCGGCAATGAGCCCTACCAGTTTATCGGCAGTTGCGTATGGAACAGTGACAATTCCGAATGCTTCGCGTGGAATGGCATTGCGTAAATTTCCACCGTTGATTGAAGCAAGCCGTAATCCACAAACTTTGTAAGCTTCTTTCAATACCCGAAAGAAGATCTTGTTGGCGTTTCCGCGTCCCAGGTTGATATCCAGTCCGGAATGGCCGCCTTTCAACCCGGTTACATTAAGTTTGAACGCGATAGATTCGGCAGGAACAGGAACTTCGGTATAATTAAACTTTGCATTGGCATCTTCGCCGCCAGCGCAGCCTACATACAATTCCCCTTCATCTTCCGAATCCATGTTGATCAGGATGTCTCCTTTGAGCATACCTTTCCCAAGTCCGTTTGCCCCATCCATACCGGTTTCTTCGGTAGCTGTAAAAAGCGCCTCTACTGGTCCGTGAACAAGTTCTTTCGACTCCAGCACGGCCATTGCAGCGGCTACTCCAATACCGTTGTCAGCGCCGAGAGTTGTGCCATTGGCCCGTACCCAATCGCCATCAATAATGGTTTCAATCGGGTCTTTAGCAAAGTCGTGATCTTTGTCGCTGTTTTTTTGGGGAACCATGTCGAGGTGGCCTTGCAGGATAACGCCTTTCCGTTTTTCCATTCCTGAAGTGGCCGGCTTACGGATAATTACGTTTCCGGCTTCATCCTGAATAGTTTCAAGCCCCAGATTGCGACCAAAATCGGCAACAAAGTGCCTGATTTGGTCTTCGTGATGTGAGGGACGCGGAATACGCGTCAACTGGTAAAAATTTTCCCAAACTTCGTTGGGAGTTAATTTTGAGATTTCATTGCTCATATAGTTATTTTTAAAATAAAATTCAGTTAATATTTTGGAAATGGAATCTACTTTTTCTTATTTGGCAGTTCAAGCCCGTAACCTTGTTTACTGTCAACACTGCGAAGGTAAAGCGCCAGCACAATTGCAGCTACGCCGAATCCGGCAAAAATCAATTCAGGAACCATGTAATTGTAGGCAGCCCCTTCAACTTTTGCTGCTATTTGTTCAGCCACACCTGGGTTTGCTTTGGTAATTGACCAACCAATAAATCCCGGAACAAGCATTAATCCGATGTTTTGAATCCAGAAAATACAGCCATAAGCAGTTCCTAAATACCGGTCTTCAACAATTTTCGGCAAAGATGGCCACATGGATGCCGGTACCAGTGAAAAGGCTGTTCCTAAAATAACTATGGTAGCCAACGCGATGATATATGAAAAGCTTTCGTTGGGAACAAGAGCAAAAATCAAATGCGAAACCACTAAAAGAATAGCCCCGTAGAGCATCATCGAAGCGCCTTTCCCTTTTAAATCGAGGAACAAACCAATAAACGGAGTTAGCACCATTGCGCCAATAGGAAAGAAGGAGAACAGGTTTGAAGCTTCTGTTATTGAAACGTTTAATTTAGATGAAATCATGTCGGTCGCAAATTTCTGGAATGGGAAAATTGCAGAATAAAATAAAACACAAAGTCCGGCAATGGCAATGAACCCAGGGTTAGTAAAAATTTTTCCAAGATCACTGATCCTGAATTCATCTTCAGGGGCAAGTTTCGCGGCATCTCCCAATTGTTTGTCTAATTTGACGTCCATGAAAACATAAGTCAAAAACGTCAGTAATCCAATACACAGAAAGGCCATACCCATAAATACAGAATTTGCTGCATCCCAATCGGCAGGGTTTTCTGCTGAAGCATTTGCAAAAATGGGCGACAAACGAAAAACAGCAAAAACGCCCAGGCGGGCAACTGCCATTTCGAGCCCCATGGCCATGGCCATTTCTTTGCCCCGAAACCATTTAACGATTGTTTTTGAAACGGTAATCCCTGCCATTTCGACACCAACTCCAAAAATGGCAAAACCACAATAGGAAATAAGCGCTGTAGTTGGTAATTCCCATCCAAATACATTCGACACAGCAGCATGATCAATGTATCGTAAGGCAGAAAACTTGATGGCCGCACCTGCAACCATCGTAATTGCCGAAAGCATCAAAGTAAACCGGATGCCCATTTTATCGAGGATAATCCCGGAAAGTATCAGAAAACCAACGAAAACATTTAAAACAAATTCAGATCCACCTAAATAGCCAAATACTTCGGGCGACCAGTTAAAGTTTGTGAGCATCATTTTCTGAAGAGGTGCAACCACATCAACAAAGAAATATGCAAAAAACATGGTTGAAGAAATAAGTAAAAGCGCGATCCATCTGGCAATTGCGGAATCGTGAAGTGTTTTTTTCAAAGTTTGCATAAAGTAAGATTAAAGTTTACAGATTGAATGTTCAGTAATTATTTTTTGTCTGATTTTGTTTCTTCAGGAGTTCCTTCAGTTTTAAGAATTGATTTTACTGCTCCGGTGTTGGTGTGAAATTCGATTTTGTATGTGCCGTCTAACAAATCTTCAGGAATTGGTGCGGTGGTTCCGAATTGTGCAATTGACAGGCGGGCCCCGGCCAGTTGGGTTCCGCCATCCATAATCCTGACTTCGGCCATGCCAGGCATGCGGTAGTAAACACCGCTTTTGCCTGCATTTGGATTTTCTGAAGTACTCAATCCGTTTAATTTTGATGCAAGATTTTCGATTTTATTCACTTCAATTACAATCGGACGACCCGACAAGTCTGATTTAGGTAAAACTCCGCGATCATCGCTGAAACGGAAGAAGACTTCACCTTTAACAGTTTTTTCGCCGGGCACGAATTCGAAACTGAATTCATATTTTTCTTTAGCTGATTTTCCAATAAAAAGGGCGAGGTAATTTTCTTCCATTATTCCGAGCTCTTTGGTCATCACTTCAAACGATTTTCCATCGGGGAGGGGTTCGTCATCAGCATTGGTAAGCAATGCAAAACGAGAGTTCCGAAGATTGAAAATCGTTTCGGCAGCTTCGGCAGCTTTCTGCTCCTGGTTTTTGGAAACCAGCTTAAATTTTTTCGTTGAATCAGATGGCGAATAAAAACTCCAGATAGACAGATCGGTAAATTTAACCTGTTTATCCAGATTTTTAGTCAGGAATGACTGTGTTTGAATTTCTACTTCATGAGATTTTACCGTCCTGTTTATTCCTGCAATAATACCGGATTCGGTCAAACTGACCATGTGTGCGGCCGGTCCCATCGCTTTGCGAACTTGTTCGGCATCGGGTTCGCTGAATACTTCCAGTTTAATTTCGTCCATGTTCCACCGGTCGGCATCGGTGGCAGAAACGTTTTCGATGCCCAGCATTTTTTGTGCGTACACCTGAAAAGGCCCGTGAACAAAACGTTCGCGCGTGGCTTTGATATGCGCGCGAATTCCGGTTTGCGGCAAACTGTAAACAATGCCTTCGGTTGGTGCAGCTACAGCCCCGGCTGCTACTTTCCTTTTGTCGTCTTTTTGCGCAGTCACCATCGAGACTATAAAGACCGAAAGGATAAAGGTGAATATGGAAATCTTCATGATTTGAAATTTTATTGTTTTCTGGTTTTCATCGTAATTTAAAACCCAAAAATAGCCAAAATATTATTCAAGTTGCAGAAAAGCTTGTCCCAGCTTAGTTATTATATCTCCGGCAATCAGGGCTTGTTGTCCGAATTGGGCAGCAGCAAGGTCACCAGCCAGCCCGTGTATATATACTCCGATCAATGTTGCCTCTTCGGCGGTATAATTTTGCGCCAGTAACCCGAGGATGATTCCGGTTAATACATCGCCACTGCCTGCTGTTGCCATTCCCGGATTACCCGTACTGTTAAAAAATGCACTGCCATCAGGAACGGTTATGCAGGTGTGCGCCCCTTTGAGAACAATGATGACCTTATAATTTACTGAAAACTGAAGTTGTTTTTGGAGGCGTTCGAATGAATTGGATGTTTCCCCGGCCAATCGTTCAAATTCTTTGGGATGGGGTGTCAGTACAGTGTTTTCAGGTAATAATTCAAGCCAGTCCTTATTTTCAGAAAGAATATTCAGGGCATCGGCATCAATGACCATTTTTTTTGGTTTTGCCTGAAGTAATTTTTTGAATGCCATTTGTGTTTCCGGTTTTTTTTCAAGTCCGGGGCCAACACCAATCGCAGAAAATGGACCGAGCTCAGGAAATTCTGTAAAAACCGTATCTGAATGATCTATGGAAGTCATGGCTTCGGGAACCGAATTTTGAATGATTTCGTAACCCAAACGCGGGATATGACTTGTCAGTAATCCAACACCTGCACGCAGACATGCCCTGGAAGCCAGAACAGCAGCTCCCATTTTCCCATAACTCCCGGCAATCAGCAAGGCATGTCCATAAATACCTTTGTGCGAGAATTTCGCGCGTTTTTTTATTGTTCCTGAAATATATGTCTTCGTCAGGTTAAAATATTTGCTTTCGGCCTGAAGGATGGCTTCCGGATGCAACCCGATCGGCAAAACCTCCCAATCTCCAACGATGTCTGCATTTTCAGGAAAAAGAAAACTTATTTTAGGAAACTGAAAAGATAGTGTGTAGCTGGCCCTGACCACTCCGGAAAGGTCATTCTGTGTGTTGTCTTCGCCGAAAAGTCCACTCGGAATATCAATTGAAATGACAGTTGCTCCCGATTGGTTTATTTTCCTGACAATTTCCCGGGCCAATCCTTCCAGTGATTTGTTTATTCCTGAACCAAACAACCCGTCAATCACCACTGCCTCATTAGGAATTTCCGGAATCGAATCTTCAGAATCAATATATTTTAGCAGTACTTTATTTTGTTCTTTCAAACGTGTGAGGTTGATGGCTGCATCGTCTTTTAATTCACGACCAAAATCAGCCAAAAATACGGTGCAGGTATAATTGCATCCGGCGAGCATCCGGGCAACGGCTAATGCATCGCCGCCATTGTTTCCAGGTCCGGCGAAAATGTAGAACGGCTGGTCGTTCACAATTTTCTGCAAGATCCATTCAGCTACCCGTTGTGCGGCCCTTTCCATTAAGTCAATAGACAAAATAGGTTCATGTTTCATCGTCAGTCGGTCAATTTCGGCGATTTGCTGACAAGTAAAAAGTTTCATTGCTCTCAGATTTATGCTAAAGGTACGAAATATCGGACATTTAAATAGCTGTCAATTTTCAGGAAATTTATAGAAGCTAATCATGTATTTTTCGATATTTTTTACTTTGTAAATGAAAATTATCCGATAATTTTCATTTAGTCATGATTTTTCTCCAATTGTACGGCTTAAAAACTTGTTTATATTTGTCAGCATTGTAAAACCTACAACGAGTATCTACTAACTAAAAAATAATTAATTATGCTGAAAGAACATCCAAAAGGGCTATTGGTTGCCTTTTTTACCAACATGGGCGAACGCTTTGGCTTCTATACCATGATGGCCATTCTTGTCATGTTTCTACAGGCCAGGTACGGCCTTGATGCAGACTCTGCCGGAAGCATTTATTCCTGGTTTTATTTTGCCATTTATGCCCTTGCACTTATTGGCGGTATGCTGGCCGACTGGACAAAAAAGTATAAATCAGTCATCTTTATCGGCCAGATCATCATGTTTGTCGGGTACTGTATTATCGCGATTCCTGGTTCCGAACTTTGGGTTTCAATTTCCGCTTTATTGATTATTGCTTTGGGCAATGGTTTATTCAAAGGCAACTTACAGGCTGTTGTAGGGCAGATGTATGATGATGACAAATATAAGAAGTTCAGGGATAGCGCCTTTATGATTTTTTATATGGGAATAAATGTGGGAGCATTTTTTGCCCCGTTTGTGGCCAAAGGAATAAAAGAGTTTTGGTTAACAACCAATGGCTACATTGAAAATGCCAACCTTCCCTCGCTTTGTCATCAGTACCTTGCTGGTACCATAAAAGATGTGGAACAGTTTCAGACCCTGGCCAATGCTGCCATCATCACTGATGGTGGAAAAACTGCAACTGATTTAGCTGTTTTTGCTACTGATTATATCAAAGTATTTTCAACTGGTTTTAATTATGCCTTTGGTATTGCAGCAGGAGCAATGATTATATCCTTACTGGTTTATGTAGTTTTTAACAAACTTTTACCTTCGAAATATAAGCTTGCATTGGCCGAAAAGCAAAATCAGACTGCTACAGAAAAAAAGCCAGTTATAAATCTGGCAAGCAATATGAAGTATATTATTATTTCATTGGGTTTAATGGCAGCCGTTGTAGCATTATTTCATATAGGTGATAGTTATACTGATATTAAAGACATTAATTACAAATTAGGACTGGCAGTTGGCTTGTTTGTGGGATTTGTTTCTTTGATCTTCCAAATATCAACTAAAGACGAAAAACCCCGGGTTGTGGCGCTTACCCTGGTTTTTGTTGTTGTCATATTCTTCTGGATGTCCTTCCATCAAAACGGACTTACATTGACCATGTTTGCCCGCGACTATACCAATCAATATGTGGGACCATACACCAATCTGATATTCAATATCTGGTCATTACTCTCAGTAATTGCCGCCATTGCCGGATGTGTTGTTGCATTCCTTAACAAAAAGCCTTTGGCAAGAATATTCGGCGCCATTGGATTTCTCGGTTTCGGGTTCTTAAGTTATTATTTTGCGTCCACCTACAGCGACTCTAATCTTATCTCACCTGAAGTTTTTCAATCATTCAATCCCTTGTTCATCGTCGCCTTAACCCCTTTGGTCATGGGAATTTTTGCATGGTTAAATAAAAAGGATAAAGAACCTTCATCTCCCCGGAAGATTGGCATTGGAATGGTAATTGCCGCGTTTGGATTTATTCTCGTTTTAATCAGCTCTTTAGGCCTTGCTTCCCCTAAAGAAATGGCCGGAGTTGCAGTTGCCGAATTCGACCGGGTTTCTCCTTACTGGCTCATGAGTTCTTACCTCATTCTAACCATTGCCGAACTCTTTTTGAGCCCGATTGGACTTTCATTCGTTGCCAAAGTAGCCCCTCCGCGCTTCCAGGGCCTGATGCAGGGAGGATGGTTACTAGCTACGGCAATCGGAAATAAATTTCTTTTCGTCGGAAGTTTATTATGGGGCAAAGTTGAACTATACGCGCTTTGGGGAATTTTTATCATTTGCTGTATTCTCGCGGCAGTATTTATATTCTCAATCATGAAAAAACTGGAGGCTGCTACGAAATAATCCGGGAATAAAATGATATTTTTGAAGGAGTGGCTGTTGCTGCTCCTTTTTATTTCATTCAATTCGTGAAATCATGTTTATGCAAACGAAACCTTATAAAATACTGATCGTTCTGACCATATTAATCGGCCTTGCTTCGTGTACTATACAGCCGGCAAAAAAAGATGTCCCTCCAAACTTTCAGCCTTTTTTTGAAGAATATGGCGTTCAGGGTTGTTTCCTTTTGTATGACATGAAAAGCGATGTTTATCAGATATACAATTCAACACGATGCGAACAGGGCTTTTTGCCCGCATCTACGTTCAAAATACTCAACTCTTTAATTGGATTGGAAACTGGTGTAATTACCGGCGATAGTATGGTTATTCCCTGGGATGGAGTTGTACGATCAGTTGAAGAATGGAACCGTGACCATACTTTTGCAACGGCAATTCAGTATTCGGCAGTTCCTTACTTTCAGGAAGTAGCCCGCCGTATTGGTCCTGAACGAATGAAAGAATACATTAATGATTCTGATTTTGGACGCATGGATATTTCAAAAGAAACCATAGATCGTTTTTGGCTTTGGGGCGATTCCCGTATTACCCCCTGGGAACAAATGAATTTTCTTTTACACTTCTACACGAATAAGTTGCCCTTCTCTAAGGAAAATATTGATCTGGTCAAAAAACTCATCATCCTGAAACAAACCGAAAAATGGATTTTCCGTGGAAAAACCGGAATGACCGTTCAGGATGGGAAAAATGTGGGATGGCTGGTTGGCTACCTCGAAGAAAATGGAAATGTCTGGCTGTATGTTTGCAACATGGAATCAAGCACCGATAATACTGAAAAATTCAAAGAAAGCCGACGAGGAATAACTGAAAAGGTTTTCAAATCGATGGGGCTCATGGAGGAATAAAAAGTGGTCAGTGTTCAGTCGCAGTTTTCAGTTCCTATTTCTGATTACTGAACACTGCGACTGATAACTTTCTTACCTTTTCACCTCAACCAACGCCCCGTCAATAATCTTTACAACAACATCTTCATCGAGCAGGGTAGTAATGTCTCCCAGATCGGAGGCATCGCCTTCAGCGACTTTTCGCAGTATCCGGCGCATAATTTTTCCTGAACGGGTTTTTGGCAATCCCGGAACCAACTGAATCAAATCAGGACGGGCAAAAGGCCCAATAAGATTTGTAACTGCCATTTTAATACTTTTCCGGATGCCTTCTTCTCCTCCTGTCGAAAGTTCGCCGCAAACCACAAAAGCATAAATTCCCTGTCCTTTAATGGGGTGCGGATAAGCAGCAACGGCCGATTCGTTCACCAACGGGTGCGAATTAATTGCATTTTCAATTTCAGCGGTTCCGAGCCGGTGACCCGAAACATTGATCACATCATCAACCCGCCCAAGGATTCGGTAATAGCCATCTTCGTCGCGCTGAACGCCATCTCCGGTGAAATACAGGCTTTTGAAGTTGGAGAAATAAGTTTCCCTGAAGCGTTCATGATCGCCCCAGATTGTTCGGGCGATGCCTGGCCATGGAAATTTAATGCATAGGTTTCCTTTCACGCTGTTGCCATGTAATTCGATGCCTTCAGCATCAACAATGACAGGCTGAACTCCGGGCAACGGAAGTGTTGCAAATGAAGGTTTGGTAGGAATAATTCCGGGAATCGGACTAATCATCACTCCACCGGTTTCGGTTTGCCACCAGGTATCAACTATGGGGCAGCGGTTACGGCCAATATGGTCGTGATACCAGTGCCATGCCTCTTCGTTAATGGGTTCGCCAACTGTTCCGAGTACTTTGAGCGACGATAAATCTTTATCGTTGATGTGATCCATCCCAAGAGCCAGAAGTGACCGGATGGCAGTCGGCGCTGTGTAAAACTGATTGACCTTGTATTTATCAACTACGTCCCAGAACCGGCCGGCATCGGGCCAGGTAGGCACACCCTCAAACATGAGAGTTTTTGCCCCATTCAGGAGCGGACCGTAAACAATATATGAATGTCCGGTAATCCAGCCAATATCGGCTGTGCAGAAATACACATCACCGGCATTATATTGAAACACATTCCTGAAAGTATATGCAGTGTAAACCATATACCCGGCTATGGTGTGCACAATTCCTTTGGGTTTCCCGGTTGAGCCGGAAGTATAGAGAATAAAAAGGTTGTCTTCAGCATCCATTTCTTCGGCCTTACATTCTTCTGACTGACCGGCAATAGCATCGTGCCACCAAATGTCGCGGCCTGAAACCATGTTAACGGGAAGTTTGGTGCGCTGATAAACCAAAACAGTTTCAACGCCCGGACAACTTTCCAGAGCTTCATCCACGATATTTTTAAGAGGGGTAATTTTTTCACCGCGGAAACCTCCGTCAGCAGTCAGTACCATTTTGGCTTCGGCATCGATGATACGGTCGGCCAGTGAGGCTGCAGAAAAACCTGCAAAAACTACCGAGTGAACGGCGCCAATCCGTGCACAGGCCAGCATGGCGATGGTCAATTCGGGAATCATAGGCATATATATGGCAATGCGGTCGCCCTTCTGTACATTAAGTTTTTTCAGCGTATTGCAAAATTTATTGACCTCTTCAAAAAGCTCATTGTAGCTAAGTATGCGGTTCTGTTCTTCCGGGTTGTTGGGTTCCCAGATGATGGCAGGCTGGCTTCCGATGGTATATAAATTTCTTTCAAAAATATTTTCGGTAATGTTCAGTTTTCCGCCTTTAAACCATTGGATTGAAGGTTCTTCAAAGTTCCATTCAAGAATTTTGTCATAACGTTTGCGCCAGTAAAAACCTTCAGCAATTTCAGCCCAAAAGGTCTCCGGATTAGCAATACTTTTCTGAAACTCGTGAATGTAACCGCCTAAACTGTGAATTTTTGGTACCATCGATTTTTAAATTAGATTAATTAGAAAGATGTTTAAATCTGAAATATTGGAATAAGTAACAAGTATAATGAAATTTAGTTGACAAACAACTCTTTAGATTTTTGTACCCGTATTAAAGAAATAGCAGGACTTATCTGTCAAAAAATGGATGGAATATTTCGGAACTTTGATAAGCGCTTAATAAATACTATTTTCATCGGGTAATTCACAATTTACCTGATCATGAAAACAAAACTGATATTCTGTTTTTTTCTCTTCATTATTATTCTGACCACTGACCTGCCGGCACAACAATTACCTTCTGGCAATCCGAAAGACTTTAAAGTAAAAACCTGTTTGCATTCGGTGAGTTATATGGGAGTCTGGCGCGGCCAGCCATTGCTTACTGTAGATCAGTTTCTCGTAAAAGCCAAAGAATTAGGTTATCAGGGTGTGATGCTGGCAGCCAAAAGACCGCATTTGTCACCGCACGATTACGATAAAGTTGCCCGGGCAAAACTTAAAGCTAAAATTGATTCGCTGGGTCTTTCACTTGTTGGCCTGGCCGGATATACCGATTTTACTGCAGGTATTGATAAGCCCGGAATACCGAATGTGGAAATTCAGGCGGCCTGGGTGGGTGAACTGGCTGAACTGGCCAGCGATCTCGGAACTAAAGTTGTTCGTGTTTTTACAGGTTATGAGCGCCCCGGAATTCCTTACGACAAGCAATATGCTGAAGTGGTGAACGGTTTAAAAATGGCTGGCAAACTGGCAGCTAAATTTGGAGTTACATTGGTAGTTCAAAATCACCATGATATTGCTTTGCACCACGATGCCATGTACTGGTTGCTGAAAGAAGTAAACTTGCCCAATGTGTTGGCTGGCTGGGATGCATGGTCGCCAGCGCTCGAAGGCCTCAGTTCCGAAGAAATGAGGCAGTCCATCCTGAAAATGAAACCCTTTCTGGCACAAACCATCGCTGCCGATTATGTGAGGCAACCGCGGTTTAGCTATGTGAATGACCTGACCAATTATTCAGCCCTGCAGCCGGTGATGCGCGCCACACAAATGGGGAAAGGAATGATTGATTACAAAACATGGTTCAACACCCTCAAAGAAATAGGTTATCAGGGCTGGGTAATTTATGAAATGTGCGAAGTTCTGGAAGGAGGAGGTTCAATGGAAAATATGGACCGCACAGCCAAAGTATTTCTGGACTATATGAAGCAGTTTGAGTAGTAGCTATTTTTTGAGACTGTTTAAATTTTGTTTTTTGGTTCTGGTAGGAACGAGTGGTCGGTAGATCTGATGAAAATTTGTATGTCTTTTGACCCGTATGGGACAAATCAATGATAGAAAATCTGGGTTCTATAACGGATAGTGTGGGTAATTTTTTTTAATCATTTATGAACATGAGTGTCCATTAAAAAAATA
>DMSQ01000095.1 GCA_003457135.1 Prolixibacteraceae bacterium | reverse complement strand
TTGGATGACGTTCAGGAATTTGCAGGGAAAGAAAAAACACAGGAAACATTTTTTCATATATTCAACCATCTGCACCAAAGCGGCAAACAGCTGATTCTGACGTCAGATAAACCACCAATTGAACTTAAAGGTCTCGAACAAAGGCTGCTTTCAAGATTTAAATGGGGCTTAACTGCTGATCTTCAACAGCCCAGTTTTGAAACCCGGATGGATATTTTGAAACGCAAAATATATAAAGACGGAATTGAAATTTCGACCGAAGTACTTGAGTACATCGCCTCACACATCACCAACNNACCAAATCGTCGCTGGCATCCATTGGATCACAAATAGGAAACAAAGATCACGCAACAGTATTACATGCTTGTAAAACAGTAAATAACCTAAAAGAGACTGATAAAAATTTCAAGTTTTGTGTCGATGAAATTGAAAAGAAATTGAAATTGTAAAATTTCGGGAGCAGGTCGTTTTGATCTGCTTTTTTATTTTAGTGCAAATCCTGTTCGTATGATTTATCTTTTACTGAGTATTCTTTCATCAGCCATAATTTTTACAACTTTTAAAATTTCAGAAAGATTCAATACGAATCTGGTAAAACTCATCACTGTTAATTATCTGGTCGCCAGCATTCTCGGATTTAGTTTTAACAAGCAACCGCTTTCAATTTCTGGATTGCTTTCTTCTTATTGGTTTCCCTTTGCAATTTTAATTGGATTTTCTTTCATTTTAATGTTTTTCCTGATTGGGTATTCTACCCGAAAATCAGGAGTAGCAGTAACATCCATTGCAAGTAAAATGTCGATGGTTATCCCCATTCTGTTTTCTATTCTGTATTTTTCAGAAAAATATAATGCAATTAAAATTTCAGGACTTATAATTGCTGCAGTTGCTGTTTTTTTGAGTAGTTATCGTCCGGTTCTTAAAAAGCAAGGATTCCTTTTGTTTTTTCTTCCCATCGTAATTTTCTTCGGATCAGGCATTACTGACTCGATTGTCAAATATGCCCAAACCCACCATATTCCCAACAGCATCAGCCTGTTATTTTCAGCAATGGTATTTTCAGTTGCTTTGATTCTTGGCGTATTTTATACTATACTTAAACGCAAATCTATTTCTGCGAACTTTAGCTTTGCCGAAATCACAGGAGGAATAATTCTTGGAACTGCAAATTTCGGTTCCCTTTATTTTTTTATATTAGCTCTGAATAACAGCAAACTGGACAGTTCAATCGTTTTTGGGCTAAACAATATTTGTATTGTTTTACTATCAGTTGTGATAGGTTCAGCAATCTTTAAAGAAAAACTCACAAAAATCAATCATGCGGGAATTGTATTGGCAATTATAGCCATCCTGATATTAATGATCTACTGATGGAAGATACGTTTAAAACAATTTCAAAACCTTCGGAAGGACTATTCAAAGACAAAGGAAGCAAGTTCCTTTCTTTTGCATTTCAGGTTAATACCGAAGACGAAATAAGGGAAATCGTACAAATTATCAGAAAAGAACATCATTCAGCCCGTCATCATTGTTATGCCTGGCGACTGGGTGCCGACAAATTACATTTCAGAACCAACGACGACGGAGAGCCCTCTTCAACTGCCGGAAAGCCCATTTTAGGACAAATTCAAAGTTTCGACCTGACCAACATTCTGATCGTAGTGGTCAGGTATTTCGGTGGAACTTTGCTGGGCGTTAGCGGATTGATAAATGCCTACCGCAATGCAGCGTTGGACGCAATTAATCAGGCTGAAATTGTTGAAAAACTGATCGAAAAATGGCTATTGGTCGAATTCGATTACAGCGCGATGAATGATGTGATGAAGGTGTTTAAAGACGAAAAATTATCGCAAATCGATCCACATTTCGACTTGAAGTGCAAAATCAAAACAAATATCCGGCTAAGTGAATCAGATAGGATTGAAGAAACTTTGCTAAAGATTGAAAATGTTAGCGTTACAGAAGTCGGATAAAACTGGCAGCTGTTGATAACCTTTTAATAAAAATTGAATGTCATTTTAAGATGGTTTCCTAAAACAAACTAATTTCGGACTTTGATGAAACGCCTGATAAAACAAATTTCCTACTTGCCCGGTGGAATTAACTACCACGGAAAAATATTCCCAAACTCCCTAAATTGTTTTTACCATACATCCGAATCAATACATTTCAGGTTATTTACTGAAATACTTTTTCCCATAAAAAACCAACAGCGAAATTATTTCTGTTGGTTTTTTTTTTGAATCTTACACACTTAAAAATCAAACCATAAGATGAAGAAGAAAGACTTAATTTCGATCACCGATTATTCGAAAGAAGATTATCTGCACATTTTAAAACTCGCAGCCGATTTTGAGCAAAATCCAAACCAGAGGCTACTTGAAGGCAAGGTAGTCGCTTCTTTGTTTTTTGAACCATCTACCCGCACCCGCTTGAGTTTCGAAACAGCCATCAACCGCCTGGGAGGCCGTATTATTGGATTTTCGGATGCAGGTTCATCAAGCGTTTCGAAAGGCGAAACATTGCACGACACCACCCGGATGGTGAGCAATTACGTCGATCTGATAGTGATGCGTCATCCGCTTGAAGGCAGTGCAAGGTATGCTGCCGAAGTGGCTGATGTACCTGTAATCAATGCCGGCGATGGCGCAAACCAGCACCCGACACAAACACTGCTCGATATGTACTCGATCCTGAAAACACAGGGAACACTCGACAATATCAATATTTTCATGATTGGCGACCTGAAATACGGACGCACCGTGCATTCGCTGCTAATGGCGCTGTCTGAATTCGAAAACCCGATTTTCAATTTTATTGCGCCAGAAGAACTGGCAATGCCCGAAGAATACAAGTTGTTCCTGAAAGAAAGGGGAATCCGGTTTTTCGAGCATACCGAAATCAACGAAAACATCAACCATGCCGACATTATTTATATGACACGGGTACAGAAAGAACGGTTTATGGATCCGATTGAATACGAAAAAGTAAAAAATGTATATATACTAAAAAACAGCATGTTAAAAGATACAAAACCCAACATGCGCATCCTGCACCCGCTTCCCCGAATCAACGAAATTCATACCGACGTTGATAAAAACGAGAAAGCCTACTATTTTACTCAAGCCCGAAACGGCGTTTACACCCGTCAGGCAATCATTGCACATATCCTCAACCTTAAATAATTACGACCATGAGCGATAGTTTAAAAAAGAAACTAAAACTGAAAGTCAGTGCAATCAACGATGGCACTGTAATCGATCACATTCCTTCTGAAAATCTGTTCAAAGTAATATCCATCCTGGGGCTCGAAAAAGTGAAATCTCAAATTACATTTGGGTTTAATTTCGAAAGCGAAAAAATGGGAAGTAAAGCCATTATCAAAGTTTCGGATGTATTTTTTGAAGACGATGAAATAAACAAAATCTCATTGATTGCCCGAAATGCCAAATTGAACATCATTCGCGATTACAAAGTGGTTGAAAAACGAGTGGTTGAAGTACCTGATAAAGTAATTGGAATTGTAAAATGCTTTAACCCGAAATGCATCACCAACAACGAAGAAATAACGACGTATTTTACGGTTATTTCAAAAAACCCGCTCGACCTGAAATGCAAATATTGCGAAAAGATTACGCACGAGCATCAAATGGTTATTAAATAACACTTTTAAAAATGCAACCAATGATCACACCCGACTTCCCGGCAACATTTCAGAAAGTATCGGATTTGATAAACTTGAATCCGGAAGATCTGCTTCTCCGGATTTGTCAACTCCTGAAGCAGGAAATTTACCATTACGACTGGGTCGGTTTTTATATCCTTGATCAGGAAAAGAACGAACTTGTTTTGGGTCCGTATGTGGGCAAACCTACTCCACACACCAATATTGCCGTTGGAAAGGGCATTTGCGGACAGGTTGCCGAAAGTGGCCGTACCATGGTTGTACAGGATGTATCCCAGGTTGAAAATTACATTTCATGCGGCCTTGATGTTCAATCGGAGATTGTTGTTCCTATTTTGAAAGATGGACTGTTTGTAGCCGAACTGGATATTGACAGCCACTCCCCCGCCCCGTTCACTTCTGATGACAGTAAATTCCTGGCTAGAATATGCGAACTGCTGGCAGATCGTATCTAAATATAGATTACCGTTTTTTATAATCAAACTATTAACCAGATATAAACAACCACATGAATCTGGATGAAAAGGAGAACAGAACCAGTTCTCCTTTATTGTTTTAGCCCCACCAATTAAAAAAAATATTCTATTTTGATTTATCGAGTCCTGCAACTACATTAAACAAAACCTCAGAGAATGAAAAAATATCATCTAAGGATTTCATCTCATTTTTAACCTCTTTTTTATTCTCATCAAGTATTACAAAGTATTTTTTAGCTCCGTTGAGATATAATCTACAGATAGTTTTTCTGTTATTATCATCTAGAACAATTGCAAAATAACTTTGAGCATCCCTATAGGAGATTCTTTTAAAATCAATCTTTTGCCTCAGAATAGTTTTAACAATCATAAAAGCTTCTAACTCTTCAACTGTTGTTTCTACTTTATTTTCAGGTTCTAACGCAGCTATTGTAGGCTTACTTTCTTGTTCTTTAGATGCCTCATCTTCTTTAGTTAGAGCTGTTTTAAGTCTTTCAGTTATTAAATCGCTTATGTACTGCTGAACAGATTTTTTAGTCAGATTTGTAAACAAATCAAGAACCTTAGCAGTAATTACACTTGGATAAACCTGTTTAGCAAAGAGTTTAACAAACTCTGGAGAAGGATTATTTAGCTCTATATTTAGTAGCTGTTTTAACTCATTAGTATATTTTAATTCACTGGCAGTGTTATAAATACTATCAGCATCAAAGTAGGACTTATGGAATTTCTTAAGCTCTTCTACCTGATTATCCTTTACCTCAGTGATATTAAATTCCAGAAAAGGTTTCTCATCCATCTTATTAGGGTCAACTAAGTCAGAGTAGAAACGATAAATTATTCCATTTGTCAATAAACCAAACTTAGCTTTTGAAGTGTGAAAATATCTCAATAGCTGTCCATCATGGATGCTTAAATTTTGGTTCCAATGCTTACATTCGATAAGTATAGTTGGCTTTCCATCTAAGAAGATTGCATAATCAATCTTTTCACCTTTCTTTAGTCCAATATCAGAAACAAATTCTGGTACTACTTCGATAGGGTTAAATACATCATAGCCTAGAGCCTGAATAAAAGGCATAATAAAAGCATTTTTAGTGGCTTCTTCTGTTGAAATCTGGTCCTTGAGACGGGTGACTCTATCACCCAGAATTTTAATTTGGTCTTTGAAATCCATGTTTTTAGATTAATTTATTTAGTTAGCAATCAGGGTGTTGTAATTTTTATGCAGTTACGTACAAATATAAACAATAATAATCATGTTTTAAATAATGGGTGAATTAAAAATTGAACTTTGTTATAAGGGTGAAGACAGAAAATTTCTGACAAAAGTTTGTAATATGCTGAGCTTTCATTTTTAAATATGGATTATAGTTTTTAGCACAATACATGCTTCTAAAAGTTAATTTTCTAAAATAAATTCGTTCAACGTAATATTTTACAGGTTTTAGTTGTTTAAATAGTTCAAATTGCAGTAAATTGTATTACTGCAAATTAAACTATTTGCTTTTTGATGAATCTACAAACAGATTCATTGTCAAGTTTATATTCAGAGCCATGATGAACGAAATTTACGAAATACTTTTTCACACCAACGAAGCTTTATATGCCATTGTTTCTGAAAATGTCTGGGAAGCCTATCTGGTACTTTTCCTGATAATTTTTCTGGAAACCGGGCTCATTGTCTTTCCCTTTCTTCCTGGCGATGGATTACTATTTTCAGCCGGAGTAATTGCAGCTTCATCCGAAATGAGTATTCTTTTGCTTGTTCCAATATTAATTACAGCAGCAATCTTAGGAAACCACTTCAATTACAGGATTGGAAAACAGGTTGGCAACGGAATAGAACACAGTAAAAACAGGTTTGTCCAGAAATATTTAGTCCGATCAATTCTGAAGACGCGTGTCTTTTATCGCCTGCATGGAAAAAAATCAATCATTATTGGCCGTTTTTTTCCGGTAATCCGTACCTACATTCCGTTTCTGGCCGGTACGGTTCAGTTCGACTATCCTGTTTTTAAAACCTACACCATTATCGGATCGGTCATTTGGGTCCCATTTTTTACCCTGACAGGTTATTTTCTGGGCGACATTACCTGGATTAAAGATAATTTCGAATTGATTTTTCTGGGCCTGATCGTTGTTACGCTCATTCCGTTCTTCTATGCCGCCATTAAAACTATGTTTTCAGGCAAGAGAAACCGCAAGTGATGGCCTAATTTTCTGCGATGCCTTATTTATCCGGCAAAAAAGTTATTTTTGATACTTTAAAAAATAACCTCTATGTCAAAACTATTCGTACTAAAGCCCATTTCGGACTTACTTTCTGAATCGAAAGCCGATCATGGGCTTCGGAAATCCCTTTCTGCATTAAATCTTACGACACTAGGAATTGGCGCTGTTATCGGTGCAGGAATTTTTGTGTTAACCGGCCAGGCTGCTGCGCAATATGCTGGTCCTGCCATTGTTATTTCATTTTTAATATCTGGTTTTGCATGCTTGTTTGCAGGTTTATGCTATGCCGAATTTGCCTCCATGATTCCGATTTCCGGAAGCGCTTACACCTATGCGTATGCGACCATGGGCGAATTTATGGCATGGATCATTGGCTGGGATTTGATTTTGGAATACCTTTTTGCCGCATCAACAGTTTCAGTTGGCTGGTCGGGCTATGTGGTAAGTTTCCTGAGGGACTTTGGAATTATCATACCAGCACAGTTTACCGCTGCATTAGGTACCGTTTTGGTTGACATACCACAGGTTGGATGGAAGATGATTACTCCTGAACTTACAAAAAGTCTGGCAGATACCGGAGTTTCAATTACAAACCTGCCACATCTGACCGGGATATTGAATCTTCCTGCCATGTTTGTAGTGGCTGCATTAACCACTTTATTACTGATCGGAATTCGCGAATCAGCCAGTTTCAATAACATTATGGTTGTTGTTAAGGTATTTGTAATATTACTTTTCATTGGCATTGGGTTTATGTTTGTGAATAAAGCAAATTGGATTCCTTTTATTCCTGAAAATACCGGCGAATGGGGCCATTATGGTTGGAGCGGAATTCTTAGGGGAGCTGCTGTGATTTTCTTTGCTTACATTGGTTTTGATGCTGTATCTACAGCTGCCCAGGAAGCAAAAAATCCTAAAAGGGATATGCCTATTGGTATTTTGGGTTCCCTTGGAATCTCGACTATATTATATGTTCTGGTAGCCATTGTATTGACCGGTATCGTAAGCTATACTTTTTTAAATGTATCCGATCCGATTGCTGTCGGCGTTGATGCCATGGGACCTGGCCTTTTTTGGTTGAGACCCATTATTAAAGTCGCCGCAATTGCCGGATTAAGCTCCGTTATTCTTGTAATGCTTCTGGGGCAACCCCGAATCTTTTTCTCCATGGCAAAAGACGGACTTTTACCACCAGTTTTCTCAAAAATACACCCCCGGTTTAAAACTCCTTATGTAAGTACGCTCGTAACTGGTTCTGTAGCATTGGTATTGGCAGGAATATTGCCTATAAACATACTTGGAGAATTAGTTTCAATTGGAACCTTACTGGCCTTTGCCATTGTTTGTATTGCAGTAATTATCCTTAGGGTAAAACGACCTGATATTCCCCGTTCATTTAAAACGCCTTTTGTTCCTCTGGTGCCAATTTTAGGGGCAGGCATTTGTATCTTGCAGATGGTCTCTCTGCCCTGGGAAACATGGGCACGTTTGATTGCCTGGATGGCATTGGGCTTTGTTATTTATTTTACATACGGAATCAGGAATAGTAAGATCAGGAACAGTCAAAAGTAACCTGATAATAAAAAACAGAATGAAGCCCCACCTGATTTTGGCGGGGCTTTTTTTAAGGCGAATGCAACCTGCCGGTTTAATTTCCAACAAATTTTACATTTCATTGTTACATTGAAGTACAATGAACTGAAAGGCCTATTCTATGAAATTTACTCATTTACTGGTATTCCTATCCGCTTCTTTTTTAGTTATAAATGTTGCCAATTGTCAGACTGCGAACAAACTCATTCCTTTCGCCTCAGGCTTAATAAGCCCTGTAAGCATTACGAATGCAGGTGACAAACGACTATTTGTTGCTGAACAACGGGGTTATATCCGGATTTTAAGTTCTACCGGAACAATCAATTCCCAACCTTTCTTAAATATTACTAACCGGGTTGTATATGGTGCAGAACGGGGACTACTTGGAATAGCTTTTCATCCCAAATATTCGTCAAATGGATTCTTCTATGTCAATTATATCGGCAAAGGCGACAGCACACATATTTCCAGGTTTACAGTTAGTACGGGCGATCCGAATGTGGCCGATCCGCAAAGCGAACTAAAACTGATGACCATCTTTCAGCCATACCAGAACCACAATGGCGGCGATTTGAAATTTGGCCCTGATGGTTATTTATATATTGGTATGGGCGATGGAGGTTCAGGTGGTGATCCTGGAAACCGGGCACAAAATCCAAAGGAATTATTGGGCAAAATGTTGCGGATTGATGTTGATCATGGCAATCCGTATTCGATTCCGTCCTCCAATCCTTTTTATAACAGTAATACTGCCAGGGGTGAAATATGGTCGCTGGGATTGCGCAATCCGTGGAGATTCAGCTTTGACCGACTTACCGGAGACCTTTGGATAGCCGATGTCGGACAAAGTACTACTGAAGAAATTGATTTTCAGCCGGCAGGCAGCAAAGGGGGCGAAAATTACGGATGGCGGTGTTACGAAGGGAATAAGGCATATAATTCTGGTGGATGTGGTCCGTTATCTTCCTTCACCTTCCCTGTTTTTTCCTATGCTCAAGGTCAGGAATGTTCAGTGACCGGAGGGTTTGTTTACCGTGGGTCAACCAAATCTCCATTTTATGGGCATTACTTCTTTACTGATTATTGTTCCGACAGAATTTGGACCTTGCACAAAGTAGCCGGGAATTGGGTCAAGGAAGATTTTGGACAGTTTTCAGGAAATAATTTCAGTACGTTTGGCGAGGGTGCCGATGGCCAAATCTACGTTGCAGGTTTATCCAGCGGTAAATTATTTCGTGTTTCCGATCAGGTAACCGAAAGTCGCCTGATTAATAAGCCAATCGATTTTAAAGTCATACAGATTCCCTTTTCTGATCTGATCCGAATTGAAACTGAGCAAATAATTGATCTGGACATGCAAATTTCAGTTTATGATTTAAAAGGCATAAAACGCTTTCAAGGCAATACTACAGAAAGTAGTTACGAGTTTAATCCCGGTTTTTTGACTTCAGGAATCTATTTATTGAGTGTCAGGATTAACAGAAATAATCAGGTTCGAAAACTGGTATTGGGGAATAATACGAGCCGGTAGTTTGCCAATTTTATTACTTTCGTGGTGAAATTCAATAATTATCACAAAAATCAAGGATGTCTCATACTTCTTCAGTAAAATCAATACTATTTGCCTTACTGGCAAATCTGGGAATTGCCATTACCAAAACAGTTGCGGCAGTAATAACTGGTTCAGGAGCTATGTTGGCTGAATCCATCCATTCTTATGCCGACTGTGGCAACCAGGGTCATTCTTTCAATGGTCACCGGCAATCCTCTCTTCGATGCATTGGGAAGTATCGGAATTGGTATTTTGCTGGTCGTAATCTCCATCTTTCTTGCTATAAAAATAAAAGGTCTATTGATTGGGCAAAGTGTGGATTTAGAAATACAGGAAGATATTACAAGCTTTTTGGAAGCCCAACCTGAAGTAACAAAAATTCTGAATTTAATTACCCTTCAACTGGGCGCTCAAATCATGGTGGCGGTAAAAGCCAAAATGACTCCGGTGGAGAATGTTGACCAATTGATTGCAAACATTAACCGATGCGAAACCGCCCTCAGGAATCATAAACACGCAATTCAATGGATATTTTTTGAACCTGATGTAGAGAAATGACTCCTACCCGTTCATTCGTTCCACATTAGCAGACAATTAACAATTACGTAGCATTCAAGACTTTTAAATAGGTAATTTTGCGGCTTGTTTATAAAAAGCCGGGTAAAACACCGTTATATACTCTGGGACCAGGAAATTTAGAAAAGAAACATCTATGAAGCGTATTAATGAATACAAGAAATTGTTTAATGTTGAACAAGACACCGATCTTAAAAACCTGAAAACGACTTATCGTAATCTGGTAAAAGAATGGCATCCTGATAAATTCCAGGAAGGTGATGCGATGTACACCGAGGCTGAACTGAAAAGCCGGCAAATTATTGATGCCTATCATTTTCTGGTGAGCATTGCACCCGAAACAAGAGCAGCTAATTTAGAAGAATATAGAACCACTACATCCGAATCGAATATAGCTGATTTCAAACACAAAGGACTTTTACTTGAAGTTACATTTTTAGATGGAACAACGTATGAATACTTCGGCGTTCCGAAAAGTGTATATATAAAAATGGTTAATTCTGACAAGCAATTGCGGTTTGCAAAAAGAAACATTTTCAATACATACCTGTACCGAAAATCAAAAAGAAGTCTTGAAGTAGCCTAATTTGCTTTCTCTTTTGGATAAGAAAAGTCAGGCCTTCCTTACCCGCTCAACCGTTCCACGTTCTTGCCAATAATAACCAAGGCAGGCATGGGTGGTTTTTCAAATTCCAGTATTTGGCCGATGGTTCCTAATTTAGCCTCTAATGCAGATGAATCTGATTGTGAGACTTTACTGAGTACCTGAACATTTATTTCAGGCGAAATGGATTGATCCATTAACCGCCGGGCCAAACGAACCAGTTTATTCAGCCCCATATAGAAAATGACCGGTGAGCCTGATTTCAGGACAGAAACAAAAGTTTCCAGATCACAGAAATCGCCTTTGCAGTAATGACCGGTACCAAACAGAACCATGCTGTTCTTGCCACGTTCGGTGAGCGGAATACCATACAATGAAGCTGCTCCCAAGGCTGAAGTAACGCCGGGAATGGCTTCGTAATTCAGACCGTTTTCAATGCAAAAGCGGATTTCTTCAGCGCCCCGCCCAAATATCATCGGATCGCCCGATTTCAACCGAACAATTTTTTGTCCTTTCCCTGCCAATTCAATGATTGTTTGATTGATCCATTCCTGCCTGTCAGTTTGGTCCTGCCCATCCTTGTATATTTTGCCTACATAAATGCGCTGAGCAGTTGGTTTGGCCAAGTTCAGAATTTCTTCGCTCACCAAAGCATCATGCAAAATACAATCAGCTTCCTGAATGCGTTTCAGCGCTTTGATGGTCAGTAATTCAGGATCGCCCGGACCAGCGCCAACTATGGAAATAAGATGGGAAGCCTCCCCCGGCCCCTCCGAAGGAGGGGAGAAATACTTCCGGTAATTTGCTGTTGCCATTTAGGAATGATTTTTTTAGGATCGCACTTTTCACTTTTGACTTGGTTCGAGGTTTTCCAGATAATCCATCGGACTGGGATAAATGAACTGGTACTTTAACAGGCGAATCAGTTTGCTGCTGTCAATGATTTTATAGGCTTCTGCCTGATCAGAAACCATGGGTTCGGGCAAGCCTGAAATTCGGGCTGCTTTACCGTAGAAATCCTTTTTCAGCGGGTGTTCCGGGCAACAGGCATTCAGCGTTTCGCCCCAAAGATTCTGGTTAACAATGGCTGAAATAATCCCAATGCAATCCTCCTGATGAATCAGGTTAACCGGTACATTGGCTATTGGCTGTGCCGATTTCAGGAGAAAACGCGCCGGATTGCGATCGGCGCCAATCAATCCCCCAAACCGTATGATCGTAGTTTCGAAATCGGTCAGGTTTTTCAACAGATTTTCAGCCAGGACCAAGGCTTTTCCGCTTGCTTTGTCCGGAATATTCAGGTCTTCCTCTTTCGCTGTTCCAAAATTTTCAGGATAAACAGAGGTTGAAGAAATGAAAATCACTTTTTGAATGCCAAACTTCAGGAGAAATGGAATCAGTTGCCCGATTTGTGCCGGATAATAATGCTCAATTCCTTCGATTCGCCGGGGAGGAATAGAAATAACCAACACATTGCAGTTGAAAAAATCAGGATCATCCATGATGACTTCAGTATCGGATAAAACAATCTGATAAGGTAAAATACCAGCATCGCTTAGCATTCCGAACTTTTCAGGAGAGGTAACAGAACCTTTCACTGAAAAACCTTTTTCCAGTAAATGCTTTGCCAGCGGCACTCCTAACCACCCGCACCCCAAAATCGAAACTGTTCCTTTATCCATTCATACTTATTTGTTGTTTTCTTCAATCCATCGTGCAACAGAGTACTGAACAAACGACAATTCCTCCTGTTCAGGCGAAAGATACACTTTATTGGTAAAAACCCGCCAAGCAGCCCTTGCCGTAGAGTTTTCGTTAGCCAAAATAACCGAGGAAGGATTAGTAAAATTTCCAGAGGCTTTAAAATTATCAATTCCGGATGGACTAAAGAAAAGATAGGCATCAAAGATTCCGTTTACGATTTTCTCAATGGGAGTATTTTTATATACTTCAATCGCGGAATACTGCAAGGATGTTGCCTCAAAAATTGAATTGATTTCGGTGTACAGCTTATCGCCATGCAGGAATAAAACCGACTCGCCCTCATTTTGGAAAATAACCTTCCCGGCCAGTTCAACCGACTTTGAAAATGATGATACAGAAACAGGTAAGTTAAGCTTGCTTAGAATTTCAGCCTGATTTTCAGACCAGCAATAAATTCGGTCGGTTTGGGTAAAGCCAAGTTGTGCCCCGAAACGAACCAGCCAGTGCGCGGCATAGGTGCTCGTTACTACCCATTGTTTGCTCTGTTTGGCTACTGTTCCGAAGAATGGAAGGTTGGGCTTTTTGTACCCGATCCGCAAAAAAGGTTGTTCGATGTACTGAATTTGATGCTTTTGCAGCCATTGCCGGGTTTTATGAGACAATTTTTCGCCGATAAAAAATACTGGAGTTTTCATGATATAAATTTTTTAATGTTTGAAATCACTTCCTTTTAATGTTTCTTTTACATACTGTTTCCGGATAACGAAATCGCCAAACTTTTCGCCATCAATCCTATTCTGTGCGTAATCAGAAATGATGGGTGTTAATTCAGCCAGTATTTCATCTTCGGTAAGCGTTTCTTTGTAGAGCGTATTGAGGCGGGTCCCGTTAAAGTTTCCACCCAAATAGAGGTTGTAATGGCCTTCCGATTTCCCGACGAAACCAATTTCGGCCAGATAAGGTCTTCCGCAACCATTCGGGCAGCCAGTCATCCGAATCACAATTTCTTCCTTAAACAACTCATGCTGACCAAGAATCGTTTCAATTTTGGTGACCAGCGATGGCAGATACCTTTCAGCTTCGGCAAATGCCAATCCGCAGGTATTGAGCGCCACACAGGCGATTGAATTCTGCCGGAGTCCCGAAAGTTCGCCTGGCAATACGCCATTCTTTTTCAGGATTTCGCTCACTTGTTTCTTTTCGTCAGCCGATACATTGGCAATGATCAGATTTTGGTTTCCGGTCAAAATAAATTGTCCGTCAATGTGTTGAGCCACTTCGCGAAGAGCCGATTTCAGGTTAAAACCGTTTCTGTCGGCTACACGTCCACCTTCAACAAACAGTGTCAGGCTCCACTTCGAATCTGTGCCTTTCTTCCAGCCCAGACGGTCGCCATTGCGGGTAAAATTGAATGGCCTTGCCTCCTGAAGTTCATAGTCGAGGTTTTTGTGCAACTCGTTTTTAAACCAGTCAATGCCATGATCATCAATGGTATATTTCAGTCTTGATCGTTTGCGGTTCTGCCGGTTTCCGTTGTCGCGCTGAACCAGAACTATTTTTTCTGCCACATCAAGCACCTGTTCGGGATAGCAAAAGCCAATCACTTCGGCCAGTCGCGGATAAGCTTCCGGCATTCCAAATGTTGAACCCATTCCACCGCCCACAGCCACATTATATCCTGCAATCCGGTTGTTTTCAACGATAGCAATAAATCCCAGATCCTGGGAAAAGACATCCGAATCGTTATATGGCGGAATAGCCACCGTGATTTTGAATTTGCGGGGAAGATAACGGTCACCATAAATTGGTTCAACATCTTTTTTGCTGTCGGCTATTAACTTTTGGTCGAGCCAGATTTCATGGTAGGCAGTGGTTGATGGCAGCAAATGTTCGCTGATCAGGCGTGCCGTTTCGTAAACTTCGGCATGCAATTCCGACTCGGCTGGATTTGGATGGCACATCACATTTCGGTTCACATCGCCGCAAGCAGCAATGGTATCCATTAATCCGGCATTGATTCCCTGAATGGTCTTTTTGAGGTCTTTTTTAATGACTCCATGAAGCTGAAAGGCCTGTCTGGTGGTCAGTTTCAGCGTATGGTTGGCATATTGCTCCGATAAAATGTCCATTTGCAACCATTGTTGTGGAGTAACTACCCCACCCGGAATACGCACACGAATCAGAAAAGAAAATGCAGGTTCCAGCTTCTGGCGTTTGCGTTCTTTCTCCAGATCGCGGTCACTCTGTTGGTATATGCCGTGAAATTTTGAAATTTGGGTATCACCGATTGCAATCGAGCCTGTAATTGGATCCGCCAGGCTTTCAACTAAAGTTCCGCGCAAATAATTGCTGTCGTATTTTATTTTTTCTACTTCCGAAAGTAGATTCCAGTTTATTGTATCGCTCATATTTTGAGTTATAAATTTTGAATAATTCGATTTCCTTTTCTGAAAACTGAGACTGAACACTGTTCACTTTTAGTACACATCTGTTTGAAATCGCTTTTCTTTTTTCAATGTTTTCAGGTATTCCAGCGCTTTTTCTTCGCTCATGCCACCTTCATTCTCAAAAATCCGTAGCAAAGTCTTCTGCACATCGCGGGCCATTTGTTTCATGTCGCCACACAGATAAATGTTTGCCCCGTTGTCCAGCCATTCAAATATTTCCTTCTGATTTTCCAAAAGGCGGTGCTGCACATATACTTTTTCTTCCTGATCGCGCGAGAAAGCCACATCAATTTTTTCCAGGTACCCATCTTTAAGCAATTTCTGCCATTCAAGCTGGTATAAAAAGTCGGAATGAAAGCGACGTTCTCCAAAGAAAAGCCAGGTTTTGCCTTTCTGGTTACTGGCTTCGCGGTGCTGTAAAAATGCTCGGTACGGAGCAACACCGGTTCCTGCACCTACCAATATAACCGGGGTTTCCTCGTTTTCTGGAAGTTTAAATGCCGGGTTCTTTTCAATGAATACTGAAACCTGAGAGTCAATATCAATCCGGTCGGCCAGATAAGTGGAACAGGCGCCGGCACGTTCGCGCCCTTTATATGAATAGCGAACTGTAGCTACAGTAACGTGTACTTCATCGCCAACAGCCGACTGGCTTGACGAAATGGAATACAACCGTGGCGGAAAGCTTCTAAGAATGCAGGCAAAATCCTGTGCCATCAATTTGAATGGAAATTCTTCGAGCAAGTCGAGTACATCATGTCCATATAAATATTTATCCAGTTGCCCGTCATTTTCAATAATTTCCTGAAGCTTTTGATTTCCGGTTTTTTCGTAATACTCCTGAATGACATCGCGGGTTAGAACTGTAATTTCCAATCGGTCTGACAAAGCTTCGCGAAGAGAAATTGTATCCTCTTTAAGGGTTACGGGTTCATCTCCGGACAAAGATGTTTGTTTTAAAATAGCATCAACCAACAACGGCGGGTTGTTTGCCAGAATTCCGACAGAATCGCCCGGTTCATAGCTGATACCCGATCCTTCGAGCGAAAGTTCTACATGGTAAACCTCCTTGTCCGAATCGCGCCCTGTAATTTTCACTTTATCAATTACGGTTGCCTTGAAGGGATTCTTTCTGGAGTATTGCTCACTTTTTGGAGCATTGATAGCAATAGGATTTTCGGAAGTTGGAGTGGCCGGAATTTCGGCAAAAACAGATGTAAACTGATTGATCCATGCCTCAGCTTCATCTTCGTAATCAACATCCAGCTTAAGAATGGGCAGAATAGCTTTTGCTCCTGATTTTGACAAAGCCTGATCAATATCAATACCCGTTTTGCAGAAAAACTTATAACTTTTATCGCCTAAAGCCACTACCGAATATTTAAGGATTGGCAATTGGGGTGCACGTTTTCCGGTAATATAATTGTAAAAATCTTCGGCCATTGCAGGGGGTTCTCCTTCGCCGTGAGTACTTACGATGAAAACCAGGTTGGATTCAGAAGATAGTTGCCTGGTTTTATAATCGTCCAAAGCAACCGACTGTACTTCAACTCCCCGGCTGGCAAGCTTTTCAGCCAATTTACCTGCAATTGTTTTACTTCGTCCGGTGTGGGTTCCGTACAGAATTTTTAGCTGTTTGCTGTTTTTAGCCTGAATGGGCGTACTTGCAGATTGAGTGTTTCCGGATGATACCAGTAAGCCCTGAAAATAGCCGTTAATCCAGAGCAGTTGATCCCGGTTTAATCCCACAGAAAGGATTGTTAAAGCGCCTGATTGTTGCTCGTTTAATGGATTTAATTGAATGTTCATTGTTCTGGTTTTTTATGATTTTCTAAGTATTCCTGAATCTGATTCCGAATATGGATTGATTCATAAACGTTTTCTGCATTTGAACTTACCGCCACTAAAATATTTCCATCCTGATAAATGGCAGGTGAAACAAACTGGCAAAGCTTTGGATTGTCGTGAATATTGACCAACAGCCCGGCCACTTTCCCATCGTGTGCTATTTGCCTGTCGAGTTCCTCATTGTTGGTACACGAATAAAGCATCAGG
This sequence comes from Prolixibacteraceae bacterium, assembly GCA_003457135.1. GTDB lineage: Bacteria > Bacteroidota > Bacteroidia > Bacteroidales > Prolixibacteraceae > Aquipluma. Next base: position 16,821 of record DMSQ01000095.1, on the reverse strand, counting down.
TAGCCTTTCAAATCGCTGCTTTCATACTTTTTCAGGAAGCAAACTACCCCGGTTGAATAAATTTCGTTGATGATGTTTTCGGCCACAACTTCGAGCTGCGCGCCAAAGCGTTGAAGTATCCGTATCTTCTTTAAAGCTCTTTTCCCGCCACCGATTATCAGTACTTTACTGTTCGAAATATCAATTGATATGGGTAAAAAATTTCTTTCCATGTTCTGGGTTATATTTGATAATCTGAATCTGTTTTCTTTATCCGTCCGAAATTGATCCGGTTCCAGGTGCGTTCGTGTGCGTAATAAAGAGCCATTTTGGTGAACACTTCTACTCCCCCAATCGCTATAGCTATATCAAGTTTGCTGGTTATTATTAAAGAGATCACAATAGTATCAAGTGTTCCAATGGTTCGCCATGAAACCGACTTCACAATGCTTCGGTATGATTTTTCACTCATGTATTAGTTGTTTGTGTACAAAAAAAAAGCTCTTCTGAAATTCAGAAGAGCTTAAAATATTGTGGTATAATTCACCTATATCCTGTCAACCTCCTGAATAGCTATTATAAAACACATACACATACACATTGAAGCGCACATGGTACGGGTAAAATTCATTTTTGCTATTTCAGAAGAAAATTTGTTCATCGGTAAAAGACTTAATGATCTGCAATTATTCAATGCTGCAAATATAGAGTCAAATTTGACACTTCATAGAAATTTCATGTTTATTTTTCGTTAAATCATCGAAACGCACAAAATTGGATTCTATATTTGCCTTTTGATTTTAACCATTTTATGTCAAAAGCGAATGTTTTCTATTTCAATCCTACCTGCGAACTGGCTGTTGCCAACGGGTCGTTCAGCTACATACCGCCACTTCTGCTTCAGGAAATGGAATGCGATTTAGCCGTACTTCCATTGGTCTTTGCCTCAGAAAACGATTTTGTCATTTCGGCAAGTCCTCCTTCGGCTGAATATATTCAACTGCTTAAAGATTGTGGATTTGAAGTTCCCCGGTTTTGCAGTTTATCCGAACTTGAAGAAATGCCAACCGGTTCGTATGATGTTATCTGCCCCTGGGGCTGGAGCCCGGCGGCACATTTTAAACTGAAGAACCTCAAAGAAAAGTGTTCCGGAGAATTTAAGACAAACCCTGTTTACAATTGGCATGAAGGGCATCAATCACTTTTCGAACGATCAACTTCTCAAAATTTCCTGACCGGCATCCTGAATAATAATCCGCAATCATGGCTTATCAGCAAATCAATGACCGGCGTAAAGGTGACTAACCTGACAGAAATTGAATCAATGCTCAATAAAAATCCGGCATTGGTTTTAAAAGCGCCAATGAGTTCTTCCGGGCGGGGAGTTCAGATCATCCGGAGAAAAATTCTAAATAATTCAAACAAAGAATGGATTTCAGGAGTATTGAAACAGCAAAACTACCTGATAGCCGAACCATTTCTTGAAAAACTGGCCGATCTGTCTTTTCAGTTTCGAATAAATGAGGATTCAGATATTGAATATTTGGGTCACTCTTTCTTCGAAACCAATTCGAATGGCCAGTATAAAGGGTCGTTTATCCACACCGGATTGAAAGATATTTTTCCTGATGAAAACAGTGATGAATTGGAAGAAATGATCGGGACAACAGCTTTAGTGATCGGAAAGGAATTAATGTCATCAGTATATGTACGATGGCATCGTGGATTTTTAGGCGTTGATGCCATGATTTTCAGGAATGAAAAACGGTTGATGATGCAACCCTGTATTGAGATCAATTGCAGAATGAATATGGGAATTCTAACTCTTTTTTTGGAAAGAAAAATTCGGAAGGAAGCAAAAGGCAAATTTGAACTTTTTTACGGAGTACCGGGTGAATTTGAAGTTTATGCAAAAAAGAATATTCTTTTAAATCCGCCTGTATATCAGGACGGGAAAATCAGTTCAGGTTTTTTTCCGCTGGTTGAACCGGTATGCCAGCAAAAATTTGGCGCTTATTTTTTGGTAGGTGGCACCAGGTAGTGGTTAATGGTATCGAGCAAATATTTTAAGCGGATTGGTTTAGTGATAAATTCATCACAACCTGCTTCATGGCACAATCTTTCTTCACCCGATAAAATAAAGGCCGTTTGCACTACAATGATGATTTCAGGACGCATGTCCTTGATGATTTTCGTGGCTTCCATACCATCCATTTTAGGCATATTGATGTCCATTAAGATCAAATCAAGGTGTTCGGTTTTCTTTACTATTTCAACGGCATCCATGCCATTCTTCGCCCACATCAGCCTGGCTTTGGTCTTTCTTAATGCAGCCTCGAAATAAATATTACTGGTTTCGTTGTCTTCAACGACCAGTACCGATTTTCCTTCCCAGGCATAAACTGTATCTTTCAGTTCCATTTTGTAATTATTAGTTAAATATTTATACCTCCTGTTGTTTGTATATTCTGTTGAGCAACCAGATTAAATCACTTACATTAAAAGGTTTTCCCAAAAAATCATCCATTCCGGCATTAATAAACAATTCTTTATCACTTTTCATGGCATTGGCAGTCATAGCAACAATCGGGACGCGGGTTTTCACCTTGTTGAGATATTCCCATTCACGGATTTTAGCAGTTGCTTCAATTCCATCCATTTCAGGCATCTGAATGTCCATAAGAATTAGATCGGGCGACTCTCTGATACAGGATTCAACAGCCTGAATACCATCCGATACAACCAGAACCTGATGACCTAATTTTTCGAGATTTAATATAGCAATTTTTTGGTTAATAACGTTATCCTCGGCCACTAAAATTTTAAATTTTTTATCGAAATTCAGAATTTCTTCCAATGCCTGGTTATCTTCAATATCAGGGGTTTGTGTAACAGTTCCAAATTCGCATTCAAAATGGAATATAGCTCCATTCCCTTCTTCGCTGATTATTCCAATACTGCCATTCATTAATTGAACCAGATTTTTTGAAATGGCCAATCCCAGCCCGGTACCCCCAAATTTTCGGGTTGTTGATGTTTCAGCCTGGGTAAATGATGTAAATAATTTCGATTGGTTTTCAGGTGAAATACCTATGCCTGAATCCCGGACTTCAAAATAAAGGCGAACAAGTTCTTCATCAGATTTAATAAGGCTCACTTGTATGCGGACAAAACCCTTGGAGGTAAACTTAATCGAATTATTGCAAAGGTTGATTAACACCTGTTTTAACCGGAGCGGGTCGCCAATCAATAATTCAGGCACTTCAGGCGCTATTTGGAACGACAAACTGAGTCCCTTTTGCAAGGCTTTATACCGGAGAATTTTTGTTACCTCATTAATTTCATCGGCCAAATTAAAGATGATCCGTTCAAAGGTAACCTGGCCGGCTTCTATCTTCGAAAAATCAAGCACATCATTAATAATCATCAACAGGTTTTCGCCTGAAATGCCGATTATATCAATATATTCGAGCTGTTCACCGGTCAGTTCGGTGCGTTTCATAATGTCTATCATCCCAATAATACCATTCATCGGGGTTCTGATTTCATGAGAAATATTGGCCAGAAAAATAGCTTTTGCTTTTGCTGAAGCCTCAGCGATTTCTTTTGAATGAATCAATTCATGTTGTGCCCTTCGAAGGGTCAGGTGAAGATTGACACGGGCCAGAAGTTCTTCTTTACTGAATGGTTTGGGTATGTAATCAACCGCTCCAAGTTGAAATCCTTTGACGATACTGTCTTTTTCTTTTTTAGCAGTCAGGAAAATGATCGGAATATCCTGCGTTTGTGGATTTGATTTCAGTATTGAACAGACTTCAAACCCATCAATATCAGGCAAAACTACATCAAGCAGAATCAAATCAAATTTATGGGCCCTTGCTTTCGCCAAAGCTGATTTACCGTTAATCGCTGTAGCAATCTGGTATTCCTGGTCTGATAGAATATCTTTCATCAGATCAAGGTTGAGTTGCACATCGTCAACAATCAGAATTCTGGAAGTATGGCCGATATTTTGCATTTTTATTGAAATGTAGTGTTTAACCATTTAATTAATTCCTCGGGATTACCAATCATTCTGGCGGCATTTAGCTTAATGGCTTCTCTGGGCATTCCAAAAATTACCGATGATTTTTCATCCTGGGCAAAGGTCATGGCTCCTGCCTGATATAATTCAAGCATTCCCCGGGCGCCATCAGCCCCCATCCCTGTCATGAGAATGGCCGTTATATTTTTTCCTTTGAATTTAACTGCCGATTTGAACAACACATCAACAGATGGACGGTGCCGGTTGACCAGCGGCCCCATTTCAAGCTTGCATTTGTATTTTCCGTTTTCCATCATCAGTTGCAGGTGATTAAAACCGTTGGCAATATACACATAACCCCGTTGAATAACATCGCCTTGTTCTGCTTCCTTTACATTTAATTGACTTTCAGTATTTAGTCTTTTGGCAAATGCTTTGGTAAACTCACCGGGCATGTGTTGCACGATTAAGATGCCAGGCAGATCGGTCCGCAGGTTTTTCAGAATTCGGGAAATAACTTCGGTACCTCCTGTTGAAGCGCCAAGCAGAATTATTTTTTCGGAATGAAGCTTAGGGCTTTGAATAGCAGTTATTGGCTGATCAGGCCGATTAACGGGAACATTTTCCTTTTGTTCTTTTTTCATCGGTTTAATCCTGATTCGCTGGGTCATGGAAGAAGCTTTGATAGCATCAGTAATCCGGATACTGTATTCATCCAACTGGTCCTGATTTGCTATCCTGGGTTTTGAAATGATTTCTTTTGCGCCAAGCTTCAATGCCCGGATTCCTGTTTCAGAACCTTCGCCAACCACTGATGAGATGACCACAACAGGGATCGGATGTTGTTTCATGAGTTTCCCCAAAAAGGTAAGTCCATTCATCCGTGGCATTTCAATATCCAAAGTAATTACATCAGGCAGATTTACTGAAATCATGGAAACTGCCTCATACGGATCAGATGCTGCCCCAACAACCTCAATCTCCGGATCCAAACTAAGGATTTGAATCAATGTATTTCTTACCGAAGCCGAATCATCAATAATTAAAACTTTTATTTTCCGGTTCATTTTTTATCCTTGTTAGTAGATTTGACCAGATACTTTTGCAGTACCTCGCCTGTTCCGGTATTAAAATGAATCTTTCGGCCCATTTTCCCTCCGGTACTCGAACCTGTGATGGATATCCCCAAATCGGATACCATCCTGAATGCTAATTCGATATTCCGCTTTCCAACATTAAAAACTGAATTTTGTTCACCAAGTACCTCTCCGCCCCCAAAAATTTTACATACAATATCTTCCTTATTTGATCCAAAATCGAGCATTTTTTTTAATAATTGTAAGATGGCCACATTACCAAATTTTGGCGATTCCAATCCATCGCCATTCCAATAAGGTAACATGTAATGATTAATACCACCTATCTTTCTTTTCCGGTCAATAAAACAAACAGCCACGCACGAACCCAGCACGGTAGTAACCCATTGCGGATCTTTACTTACGCGCATGGACGATGGATGCAAAAAGTTGTCTGACTGGCGATATTCATTCATTAGTAACGAACTTCAGTATCAAGTAAAAAATCTTCCAGATCATCCCAGTCTTCAGTTCCGGAACTCTCAGGAATGGTAACCAATATGCGAATACCTCCTTTGTAATTATCGTTCAGGCTAACTTTTCCTCCCAATAATTCGGCATAGGCCTGAACAATAGAGAGGCCAAGTCCATGGCCTGTGTTAATAGAATTAATTTTTTCGTCGAGTTGTTTGAACCGGTCGAAAACCACTTTCCGGTCATCATTATTGATCCCCTTTCCGTGATCAGACACCTCAATGGAAAGTGATCCGTTTCCTATTATAAAATCCAAATTAATTACTGATTGATCGGGACTATATTTGATTGCATTGCTAATCAAATTTTTAATAATCATTTCAAGTTTATCTTTATCAGAAATGAATAATGCCGGAGCATCAGATATTAATTTGTTGGCATGATCCATTTTTACTGACAGTGTAATGTCCTTCTTTTTCAACTGGGTTTTGAAATACTGGCAAACACTGTCGCAAAGTTCATTGAGTGGTATTTGTGAGAGCTTAGGTTCTTCTTTCCCTGCTTCGATCAGGGCTGCGGCAAATATATTTTTGAGCTGAAAATCGAGATGAAACGCCTCCTCGTAAATGAGCTCGGCCAACCGGTGTGCAAAACTGATATCGCCTTCTTTCAACTCCCTGATATTTTCGGCCAGTGCAAGCACACATGCGAATGGATTTACAATCTCGTTGGTAATGTTGCTGATGAAATGACCTTTAAGTTTTTCCGAATCGCGTAACTTCTCGTTGACCTTATAAAGGCTCCTGACCAATTCTTCATTTTCTTTTTTAAGATCAGAAATTTGTTTCCTGCATACTTCAAGTTCAGTATCAGGTTGATTTTTTGAATAATCCATAACCTTTATATATTAATTTTGACATAAATACTTGGTGCAATTGATCGAATTGGAAGGTTCATATTTATAAGCGATTCTGAATGCCCGATAATCAGATAACCTCCTGTTCTTAAGCTGTTCAGAACCCTCATTAAAACTTTTTGCTGAACCTCTGAATTAAAATAAATAAGTGTATTCCGTAATAAAATGACATCAAAAACATCGGTCATCTGATAGGCGTCATCCATCAGGTTTTGATAAGACGGTGTAACTTTTTCCCTTAAACTTTTAATAATCCTAACCTTGGGATCTTTCTGATTTTTACTTTTCAGCAAATACCGTTGTTTATATTCAAGTGGAAATACATCAATGTTCGAAATCGGATAAATGGCTGCTTTGGCTGCTTTTAACATCCTGCCTGAAATGTCGGTTGCAAGTATTGAATAGTCTATCAGCACCTGCTTTAAACGCATAAATTCTTCAACAGCAATGGCAATCGAATAAGCTTCCTGTCCGTTGGAACATCCGGCGCTCCAAAATTTCAATTTGGATACCTGGTGAATGTGTTTATTATTCAAATATTCCGGAAGAATCTGATCTTTAATGAAATCAAAATGATCTTTTTCCCTGAAAAATTCAGTCTTGTTGGTCGAAATATAATCGGCCAGGACCGAAAGCTCCGGTGAATCAAGATTCGTAGTCAATAACATTTTCGCATATTCGTCAAACGAATTTATCTCAAGCTCACGTAAACGTCGTTGCATCCGGGCCTGAAACATAACTTTTTTATCCGGAGGCATTTTTATTCCATACCTTGCTGTGATCAGGTTTCCTAGTTTGTGGAAAAGTTCATCAGATATTTGAATAAATTCTAACTTCATAAGTCAAATTATCCGTGCGTTTATTTCATTGATACAGTTAAAACCGTTCAAACTCATCGTCAGAAATGTCAGGTTGGTCAAGGTTGATTACCACTCTCCGTTTAGCCTTTGGTTCTGTTTCGGAAACTGGTTGATCCTGGTTATTCATTTTTTTGGATGTTCTTATAGCATTTCTTTCAGTACCTGTTTTAAAAAACGAAATGATATCCTGGAGTTGTTCGGCCTGAGCCGAAAGTTCTACCGCATTGGTTGCCAGTTCTTCAGAAGAAGCCGCATTTTGCTGGGTAACCATGTTTAGTTGCTGAATAGCCTGATTAATCTGATCAGTACCGGCGCTTTGCTCATAATTGGCTGCCGATATTTCCTGAATGAGTTGTGATGTTTTCTGAATATCGGGTACAATTTCTTTCATGATCTTTCCGGCATCTTCAGCATTAACAACACTCGATTTGGTTAGTTGGTCAATTTCGGTTGCGGCAAGTTTGCTTCGTTCGGCAAGTTTTCCAACTTCGTTGGCCACAACACCAAAACCACGTCCGTGTTCGCCTGCCCTGGCAGCTTCGACAGCCGCGTTTAATGCCAGAATATTGGTTTGAAATGCAATATCGCCGATGATTGAAATCTTATTGGCAATTTCACGCATCGCATCTACTGTTTTAATCACTTTTCCACTTCCCTGGAAGATATCTGCTTCGGCTTTAATTGCAATAATTTCAGTTTGTTTGGCATTCTCCTTGTTTTGCTGAATGTTAGCTGCCATCTCCTCGATTGCTGCCGATACTTCCTCTGCTGAAGCAGCCTGCTCCGATGCTCCCTGTGATACCAACTGCGAGGTTGAACTAAGTTCGAGACTGGCTGTACCCAGGTTTTCTGCTGTTGATGCCACATAGGTTATGATCTCCCGAATCCGGTTATTCATCGTCTGTAGGTTTAATGCCAAAATACCAATCTCATCCTTTTGGCTGATGTTAATTTCGCCGGTCAAATCTCCTTTGGCCATTATCTTGGTAAACTCGATCCCTATTTTCAAGGGTTCAGTTATTTTTCGCGAAATGTAAATGGCAATCCAGACAGCTAATGAAAAAGCAATAATGGCAATTATAAATAAACTGATAACAGACGACCTGATTGATTTGTCAAAGCCTTCGGCAACTTCAGTAGTATATGCAACTGAAGAATTTCTTAAATTTTCTGAATTTCCCTTAAGTTTTTCGGATATTTCCGTATTTGTTTTCCTCAATTCCTGAAGGGTTTCTGTTTTTCTTGTGAGTTCTTCGTTAGCCGATTTAGAATTGAGCAATGATTTTTCATTCAGATTGGGGACATTTTTCCCGGCCTTTTTCTTCGGAGGCACATTATTCACGAAATTGGCCTGGTTGCGGCTGATTTTGATCTTCAGGCTGTTAATTTCCTGAACAGTTTTAAATGCTGTCATCATAACCTGTTCATATTGTGGCATCAGAATTTTGGCTTCGCTTAAGTTCTGTTCCAATTTTGAAAGATTCCTCGACTTTTCAAGCAATAGTTCTCCTTCTGCCAAAGTAATTTTCAACGAGTCAAGTTCGGTCCGGGCTAATTTGAAATATTCGGGCATTCCGGTTAAATAATACCCTTCCATGTTAAATGCCACCTTCTGGGCTTCGTTGCTTAACCTGGTTGAAAGCTCCAGTTGGGGAAGAAACTCTTTCGAAAAAGAATTGATATCCTTTTTGATGAGGAACAAGGTTACCACATAATAAGTAACCAAAACAAAACCAATCAGAATCAAAATCCCGAATGCCCCAAAAAGTTTAGTCCGAATTTTTAAGTCAACAAATCTCATAACCTTATTTTTATGTGTTTATTCTACAGCATTTATCAAACTAATTTCTTCCTCCGAAAATATTTTTTCAAGATTCAGAATAATTACGAATTCATCATTCAATGTAGCAATTCCATGAATAAATTCGGAGTTGAAGCCTTTACCAACCTGAGGTGCAGGTTTTATATGTTCAGGTTCAAAGATCACTACTTTTTCGACTGAGTCAACCACAATACCCGAGCTGACCGGTTGACCGTCCAATTCAAAAACGAATATCAGGATGCAGGTATTCCTGGTATTTTCCGTTTCCGGAAATCCAAATTTCAAACGGCCGTCAAAAACTGGCAAAACATCACCAAAAAGGTTTATTATTCCTTTAAAATACCTGGGTGAATTGGGTACTTTGGTAATATCTGTCATTCCCAGAATTTTAGTCACATGGCCAATGTTTACCGCAAAAAGCTCATTCCCAATCCTGAACGTAAAATAGGAATCAAGTCCATGAATAATTTCTGTTGCCATTGTATTACGAATATTTTTTAATCATTTTATTGGTATCAATCACCAGCGCTAACTGGCCAGTCCCCAGGATACTCGCTCCCGAAAACGCATTTTGTCCTTTCAATAATCTGCCCAAAGGTTTTATCACGGCCTGATATTCATGAATAACCTCATCAACGACAAGACCAAATAACTGGTTATTTAAACCAACAACTATAATAAGCTGATTTTCCGGGGCATTCCCATCGCCAACGAACTCATCGTACATATTTAAATAAGGCAATTGAACTCCTTCAAGTTCAACAACCTGCCTGAATCCGTTTTTTAATGATTCATGTTTGATAAAGTGTATCTTTTTGATCACCGATGACGGAATAACGTAATATCCATCGCCAACCCTGGTCAGTAATCCATCAATAATAGACAATGAAAGCGGCAGTTTGATCGAAATCCTGGTAAACCGGTCTTTTTCGGTACTTAGTTCGATCATACCGCGCATTTCCTGAATTCTTTTTTTCACCACATCCATGCCCACGCCACGGCCAGACATATCAGTTACCAGTTCAGAGGTTGAAAATCCGGGTTCGAAAATTAATTGAGCAATTTCTTCATCGCTGAGCCGCGACTGATCATTGATGATCCCTTTTTCAATAGCCTTCTTTCTGATTTTGGTCAGGTCGAGGCCGGCTCCATCATCTTCAATCTCAATCAAGACATAACTGCCGGCAGTTGAAGCTTTTATTAAAACAGCGCCAATTGCCGTTTTTTGTTTGGCCAGGCGTTCATTCCTGTTTTCGATGCCATGATCCATCGAATTCCGAATGATATGAAGCAGTGGTTCAATTAACTTCTCAATGATGTTTTTATCCAGCTCTGTCTCCATTCCTTCAGTTACCAGATCTACTTCCTTATCAAGCGATTTTGACAAATCGTGAATTAAACGTTTAAACCTGACAGCCACACTTTCCAATGGAATCAGACTCATATCGAAAGCATTTTCACGAAGTTGGCGGCTTAGCTTTCCGAAATTTTCGGTAGCTGCTTCCAAATCCGGATGATTCAGTTTTGAAGCAATCACCTCCAGCCTCGATTGAGCGGTAATCAATTCACTTACTATGTTTAGGTACTGGTCAATTTTTTGTGAATCAACCCTTATCGAATCAACAGTAGTTTGGGCAAAAACTGAATTTTTTGGAATTTCGACCGATAATTTCAACATCACACCAATTTCTTCGGTTTCGTCTTCCTGGATATCAGGTTTAGGCATTTCCGGTTCTGTGGGTTCCCATATTTCATGGTTAAGTTTTGCATTCAGGAAACTGGTCAAAACGGCTTCATCCTGAAGGACATTTTGAGATGCAACTTTCTCTATCTGAATCCCGGCCTGATCGGACACAAAAATGAAGACATCCCTGAGTGTTTTAATATCTTCGGTGGTAGCAATAAACAGGCTCCATGAAACATAGCAGTATTCAGGATTCATTTCTGACAAAGATGGAAGCTCGTCAAAATTAACCTGTATATTACATTCTCCCAGAGCGTTAAGTTCATCAATAAGGTAAAGTGGATTTGTTCCGTTTTTCAAAATATCTTTGTTCGGAACAAAGGAAATGTGCCAGGTATTCTGATTAAAATTGGATTGTACCGAATGGTCTGTTTCAGATGAATTTTCTGATAAAGACGAATTCTGTTCATCGGTGAACCGGGCGATTTGCAGCTTCGTTTTTGATTTCATATTTTCGGCCAGCAGATGATGTTCGCTGCCGGGCGACACGACCATCAGGTTATGTAATCCGTCAATAGAACTTAAAGTAAAGCTTATAACCTCAGAATCAATCGGTCGTTTTTTTGATCTGAATATATCGTATAAAGACTCCAGATCGTGGGTAACATCGCTTAACAGGTCGAACCCAAACATTCCACCGCTACCTTTCATCGAGTGCATAATCCTAAAAATCTCATCAATGATATGATAATTTTCAGGCTCACGTTCAAGAAGCAACAACCCGGATTCGAGCCGTTCGCAATATTCGTTAACCTCGTCTTTGAATTTTTCTACAAATGAATTCACTATCTTATCACTTTTCGTAAAGTCTGCAAAAGTTTCTCTGTATTAAACGGTTTCGTTAGCCACCCGGTTGCCCCGCTCTCCCTGGCTTCCTTGATCATTTTCACCTGATTTTCGGTTGTAAGTACCAAAATTGGAATAAACTTATAATGTTCTATTTGTCTGATTTTTAAAATCAACTCCAGGCCATTCAGATTGGGCATGTGGTAATCGGTCAATAGTAAATCAATGGTCCTTCCATCAAAATATTTTAGTGCTTCAATACCGTCACATGCAACTAAAACCTGAAATCCGGCATTCGAAATACTAAAAGCCAGTACTTCACGAATGCTTTCCGAATCGTCCACAATTAGAATTTGTTTCAACATATTAATAGTTCATAAATAGTTCGTCACTCAAACCCACATTTTTAAATAATAAGCGCTGATCATCATCTAGATTCCAATTTAGCCTGAACTTATTTCCCTTCCCGTCCAGTTGTTTGGTATATGCAACAATAAGCTGAATAAATGAAAGATCAATATCATCAACTTCCCCTATGTTAATTTCAACTGAATCACACAAGCGATTTAGTGTCCCAACCAACTCTTTTTTAAGCTGTTGAGCATTTTCAACAACTAGTAAGCCACTCATTGAAAGGTTAGTAATAAGTCCTTGCTCGTTTGCTAATATTTGAAACTTTACGTTTTCCATTAAATCATTTCATTTATTGAAAAAATTAAAGATAATCGAAATAATCAAATTATGAATTATTTCGAAGGAATTGAGAGTTATGGCCGGTTTCTGATTTTTTAAAATGTTTTAAGATTTTTTAAAATACAATTTTAGTGGTTTGAAGTTATTTTTGAAGTGAATTTAAAATCGAAGGTTATGAAACCCTGTTTTCTTTTTTTCATCATGGCCACATGCCTCGTGTTTAACGGCCTGTCCCAAACAGGAGCTCCAAAAAAGAACTCTCCAAAGGAAGATTTCAAAGTCAACCGCGAATACGATGAACAGGGCAACCTGATCAGATTCGATTCGACCTATACCTACAGTTGGTCAAGCGATAGCACTCTTCAAAATTCACTTTCATTCAAAGATTTTGATAATCTGTTCGGAGATAACTTTAGCTTCTTCAATGACAGCGCTTTTACCGGACACTCGTTCTTTGATGATTTTGATCAGTTGTCAGCCCGATCTTTTATTGGAAAAAGGGATTCTGTGCTGATGAAAAAATTCGGTTTAAATCCTCTATTTCACAATATCCGGTCTTATACTGATTCACTGGCTTTTAACTTTAAAGACTTTGATAGTTTTTTCGACTTCCGGGAAAATAAGAGTGACAGCATTTTATCCAAATTTCAAGGACAGCCTTTAATACATTCGCAATTAAAATCAATGGACGAGATGATGAAATTGCTTCAACAGCAGATGCTGGAGATGGATGAATATCAGCGAAAGTTTTTCAAAACAGAACCTAAACTGAAGGAATTCTAATCTTACATCCTTTTAAAATAATCCCGATATTATCCACAAAATTGTATATTGCGAAAAAATAGGTCATAAAAATATACAGGATTGTTTATGGATAATTTTCGTGAGAGACTAAAAATCCATTATTTGCCTTTATTTTCTGTGGTTATAATTGCCAGCCTGATTTTTAATCACAACTGGCCGAAAAGGGATGCGATTACCGTTATTACTAATGCAAGCGGATATATCTCCATCATCCTGATTACCTTTTCATTACTTATCGGGCCATTCAATTTGATATTTAAGCGTAAAAATCCGATTTCGACGTATTTCAGACGCGATATTGGAATAACCGGTGGTATTTTAGCCGTATTACATTCAGTGGCCGGATTATTCGTTCATTTAAGAGGAAAAAATTGGCAGTACTTTCTGAATAAAACAGAGCACGGTTATTCGATCCGGCTTGATGATTTTGGATTAGCCAATTATACCGGCCTGATTTCTGCCTTGATCCTTATTCTATTGCTGATTACTTCCAATGATTTTTCGTTCCGGCAACTCAACCCAACTACCTGGAAAAATATTCAGCGATTTTCCTATCTGGCCTTTATCTTTGCCATCGTTCATTCCGTTTATTATAAGATTGTTCAAACAAATCCAGATCTTGTCTGGTATTTATATTTGCCACTTTTATTTTTTGTGTTCATATTTCAGATGGTTGGAATAAGAATGAAATTAAAATAATCAGGTATGCAAAAAATCATTCAACCAAATTCAATCATTACCTGCCCGAACTGCGGATTTGCGAAGGAAGAAACGATGCCTGAAGATTCGTGTCCTGTTTTTTTACCTCAAAACTGTTAATATTTCCTAATCAAATCAGTGAAAAAGAACAACATATTAAAATATCTATATCTTTGAAAAACATTTTCTCGGTATTTTGCGTTTTAACAATCACATGAAGAAACTGTTATCCATATCAATTGCCCTTCTCATGCTGCTTTCGGGTATGCAGCTTACTATTTCCAGACATTACTGTGGAGGTGAGCTTGCTGATTCCAAGGTATCCATTGTGGGTAATATAGCTTCATGCGGTATGGAAAGTGAAACTGATGAATGCACCCAGCCCGGAAGTCACTTAGAATCGGGCTGCTGTGATAACAAAGTATCGTTTTATGAGATTGACCACAATTATTCGCCTTCGTTTACCCCATTCAAAGATTTTTCACTAACTGTTATACAGGTATTTCCTATTCCTGAAAACTTTACTTTTCATTCACTTACTTCTTTATTACAGACGAATAACGGTGAAATTCCACCCGGAAATTACCTTGCTTCTGCTGTAAGCTTGCCCAAAATATGTGTTTTCCTTATTTGATGTTTTTATTCCCTTTAAGTCTTTAAGTTTAGCCACAAAGGCTCCAAGTCCCGAAGTTTCATAAAGGGATTAAATTGGTGTTTCTTTGTGACCTTAGTGTCTTCGTGGCAATTAATTCTATTTAAAAACATCAAATATTTAAAATCATGAAAACTGTAAAAATTATCATAGTTGCCTTATTGGCAGGATTTCTGGGCTCAAACTCTTATGCCCAAATGCACGATCATTCAAAAATGGACATGCCCAAAACAAAAACAGACTCCAAAATGGATATGGCCAAAGCAAAAACTGAAAGCATTAAGGTTTGGGGCGAATGTAACATGTGTAAAACCCGCATCGAAAAAGCTGCAAAAATAGAAGGTGTTACCAAGGCAAGCTGGGATACAGAGTCCAAAATGCTCTCGCTGGTGTATGATCCTTCAAAAACGAATAGTGACGATGTCCAAAAGAAAATTGCTGCTGTTGGTCACGATACTGAAAAATTCAAAGCAGACGATAAGGCATACGCAAAACTCGACGATTGCTGTAAGTACGACCGAAAGAAATAATTTTTCTATTCCCATTTTTCAATGCGATAGCCATGACTCAGCCAATTTCAATAGGTGGAACTGAAATTGGTCATGGCTATTCATTGATTCTTTTACATTAAAAAAATACAGATATGAAAAAATTAAAATTAATGTCAATTGCTGTCCTTTTCGGAAGTGCAATTCTATTTTCATCTTGTCAGAAGGATGGAACAATTAACGCTCAGGTAAATTTTGACGCCGCTTATGTAGTTAATGGCGAAAGTAATTCCATTTCGGTAATCAACCTTTCCACCAATAAAGTGGATAAAACCATTGATCTTGCGAACCTTCAAAGTAGTATGGGCGCTGGTCAGATGGAAATGGGAATGAGTAACATGTGGCCGCATCATATTTCATTGTCAACTGACAAGAGCAAATTAGCTATTGCTGCGCCAGGCATGGATTTCAGCAAAGGACATAACATGATGCAGGCCTCTTCTTCTGCCGGAAGTTCAACGGATAGTCACATTCAGCATCATAGTGGCAGCAAAACAGGTAGTTCGGTAAGCGGGACAATAATGTCTGGAAGGATTCTGATATTAGATGCTGTGACAGGTGAATTGTTAAAGGAACTATCACTCGAAGGAATGACTCATAATGCCGTTTTTTCGCCCGACAGCAAAGAATTATGGACAGCTATAATGATGCCTGAAGGGAAAGTTAAAATTTTTGATGCCACAACATACACCCTTTTAAATACTGTTAATGTAGGTCAGATGCCAGCCGAAGTAACATTTTCTGACGATGGTAAAAAAGTATTTGTGGCCAATGGAATGTCGAACACCGTAACTGTAATAGATGCTGTTACCAAACAAGTCATTGAAACCATAGAAGTTGGAGATAATCCGGTTGGCGCATGGCCGGGCATGGACGGAATGATGTACGTAGATAATGAAGATGGACAAAGCATAAGCATCGTAAACAGCACAACCAACATGATGATTAATTCGGTGCAACTTGGATTTACTCCTGGTATGGCAGCCCGTAACAGCATGATGAATCAGATGTGGGTTTCAGACCCTGATGGAAGTAAAATTCACATGTGGACTAAAAACAGTGCGGGATATGTGCATAAAGGAGAGGTTGCAGTCGGTAATGGCGCTCATGCCATCGCATTCAATAAAGAAGGCAATGTTTCTTATGTAACCAATCAAACCGATGGGACAGTTTCGGTTGTTGATGTTCCAAATCTCAAAGAGATAATGAAAATTACTGTTGGCAAAAAGCCTAATGGAATCGTTATCAGGTACAAATCCAATTTTTAAATACATTGATTATGAAAAAGTATTTTATTGCTCTTTTAGTCACTGTAATAAGTTTATCATTTTCTTCATGTATGATGATGATGCCAGGCCACATGTCTGGTTCTATGCAAGAGGGTCACAATCATGTCAGTTCCGATGTAAAAACAGATCTGGTATGTGGAAAGCAGGTTGGCGACGAAAATTCCCTGTCTTATGAATATCAGGGAAAAATTTACTATTTTGATACCGAACAATGTTTGTCAGTTTTTAAAAGTAATCCGGACCATTTTCTGCAAAAGCAGCACACGGATGCTCCTCAAAAAATACTGACCACTGCTGGATGGATAGGAGGAGGAGTGGTAATGACAGCCTTGATGATATTGATGATGTCAAAAGTTCTTTAATTGCAAAAATGATCCATCTGTTCTAATAACGTGACGTATGTTTAACCGACTTGTCAAATATTTTCTTGAGAACCGGCTGATTACTTTTATTTT
>DMSQ01000035.1 GCA_003457135.1 Prolixibacteraceae bacterium | reverse complement strand
ACTTTTTTCCCTGTCAGCGCTTTTTTCAGGGCTGTGGCATCGTAATCGCCTACCCCGAACGAACCGATAAATGCGTTGAGCATCATGGCTGAGGCTGCTTTATCGTCATTCACCTTAGAACTTCCGCCATTACTCATAGCAACGAGCGAAACCTGGTCTTTTTCGTAGTCGGCATTGCGGAAAACAACTTTGGTCTCGTTACCCAAAGTCCATTCAACGGCATTAAACTCCGGAAGTTTCTTTTCGCTTTTTACTTTGGAGCCTTTCAATTCTTTGCTGATCAGATTTGTTGAGACTGCCTTGTCGGCATAAGGTTCAATCGGACTATTTTCAACATCAGCCATAATAGTCAAAGCCTGTTCTTTCGAAAGATGCTTAGCTTCCGGTTTGTCTGGTCCTATTACCACAATCACGCGGTTTTCAGGAGTCATCCAGTTTTTAGCCTGTGTCGAAACATCTTCAACGGAAATGGTTGGAAGTATTTTCTGGATAAATTCCCAGTCAAAATCAATGGATGTAAGTGGTTCGCCTGTCAGATAATGATTTTGAATATCGTCGGCAAACTGATCGTTATTGATTTTATCCCGTTGTTTATAGCGGCTTTCATACGAAGTCAACAGGTTTGTTTTAGCTCTTTCGAGTTCTCCGGGAGTAAAACCATGCTTGTAAATTCGTTGGGCTTCGGTATAAATAGATTTAAATGCTAAATCGTCCTGATCGGGTTTTGAACTTGTCGAAACTAAAAAAACGTCGTATCCTCTTACAAATTCGCTGTAGCCAATATTTCCTGAAACGAATGGGGGTACTCCTTTTTGCAGTAGTTCAGTAATCCGGTCACGGGCCATCATTCCAAAAAGTGTCTGAATCGTTTGATTCCGGAGATACCCAAGAGTTTTTTCCGAAGCTTCGGGGGCTCTGTGTTTAATGTAAAGAGAAACTGAATTGCTGCTTGCTTCTTTGTCGGTGGCTAGTACATAAAGAGGTTCTTTATGGGCAGGAACTTCATAAAATTCGCGTTTGGGCGCATTTTCAACCGCCGGAATATTCGAGAACAAAGTTTTTACTTTTTGCTCAACTGCATCTATATCTATGTCGCCAACAATGGCTAATGCCTGTAAATCGGTACGATACCAGTCGTGATAAAAATTCCGGAGTGTTTCGGATTTAAAGTTTTTAATAATACTTGTATCGCCAATAACATCGCGTTTTGTGTATTTTGAACCTTCGAGCAGTACTTTTAAATATTTATTAAACATTCGCCTTGATGCATTCATCCCGGTTCTCCATTCTTCTGTAATTACACCGCGTTCTGCATTAATTTCCCCGTCAGTCAGCAGGAGAAAATGTGACCAATCGTGTAGCACCAGTAAACAAGTATCAATCAATCCTTCGTGTTTTATAGGAATATCGCTTAGGTTGTAAACTGTTTCGGTATGACCAGTGCCGGCATTGATATTCCGGCCAAATTGCACTCCATGTTTTTCGAGCGTGTTGATAATCCCTTTTCCCGGAAAATGCTTTGTGCCGTTAAAGGCCATGTGTTCCAGGAAATGCGCCAAACCATTTTGGTCATCATTCTCGAGTAACGCACCTACATTCTGAATGATGTAGAAACTTGCCCTTTCTTTGGGCTCTTCGTTGTGACGGATGTAATACGTTAATCCGTTCGAAAGCTTGCCGATGCGGACTGCCGGATCAGTTGGGGCAGGCTGGTTTAACGGATTCTGGCTGAAAACCATTCCTGAAATCTGCAACAGTGCAATGATCAGGATAAATCTGAATTTGATCATACGTTTATTTTTAGAATGTTTTAGAACTTTTTCAGACAAGATTTAATAGGGTGGCTTGTCATAATACAAACAAATAGGTAACTTTCCATTGTTCAGAATTACAAATGAAGTGAATTAATTTTCAACCCGAATGTCAATTCGTTTGAGCAATGCAAAACCACCTTTTTTCTTTACAAATTCGAGTTGCGTGTATTGACCGATAATGGATTGCATGGCTGTTACTTTAACAACAAAATAGACCGGGCGATCAACGTTGCCAGTCAACAGAAATTCCTGTTCATCGCCTTCCAGGCAGGCTCTTTGAGTCTTGGCTGAATAAAAATACGGTGCATAGCTTTTATATCCTAAGGTTGAAACCCAAACCGGCTGGTCTTTAAATTCTGAAATAAATTCGATGGCTGGCCCTTGCGAATATTTTTCAATTTTTGGTACGATCAGAAACATGAACAGGAATATAAACAACGCGGTACTAAAGTAAAGCATCAAAACTTGTTTAAGCCCGTGTAAGTAATAAACTGAAATGACCAGAACAACAGCAAATGCCAAACCGGTAAGAAACTCAAATCCACTCCAATTCACTGCTGTGTCAATACATGCGATTGCAAAATCATCTTTGATATATTGGCTCAAAAATTCTGGAGAAAGGGCGGTTGCGACGATCTGAATCAGACCCGGACTTATGGCATATACAATCCCGACCACTATGATAATTACTTTGCTCAGTTTGTTAATTTTCAGTTTATTAAAAGAAATGTCGTAAATGGTAATAGCCGCCAGGTAACTGAGCGGGAAATAGCATAATGAGCTGTAATGAACAATTTTGGTTTTTATCAGCGAAAAAATGATCAGCACAACCCAGAACAAAATGACCATCAGTTTCCGGTAGCTGTTGTTAACACTGCCTTTTTTAAACAGGGCATTCAGCGCAAGTATGGAAGTTGGAAAGACACCAATAAACAACACAACCGGATGATAAAAAAAACTGCCGCCATGACCGGCATCTTCTGTCTTCATGAGACGGATTTGATAGATAAAAAAATCATACACCAGTTGCCAGTTGCCAATCAATATCTGATACAAATGATAGGCCCCTCCGGTTAAGAACAGCAGCAAGCTAAATATCAAAACATCAACAACCTTCAACAATTTGAATTTTCGTTCAAGCAAAAGAAATAGAAAAATTGATGCGCCAAATAACAAAATGGCTACAGGACCTTTGGTCAGAACAGCCAGGCCAAGAATAATTGCCGATAATACCACAGGCTGAAAACCCTTCCGATTGGTTTCACGAAGGGCAATGTGTTTAAACGCAAAATGCAGGGAAGAGAAAATAAAAAGGTTGAACCACGGGTCAATTATACCTGATTTGAAATATAGAAATGGAAGAACTGATGCTCCGTATGCCAAGACCCAAATCATTCCAAATTTGTAATTTCTCAATCCTCTCCCGATTTCGAAAAGTGCCAGTAATGAGATCATACCGCAAACTGCGTTCGGAAACCGTGCAGCAAACTCATTGATTCCGAAAAGTTTCATACTTAAAACCTGCATCCAGATATAGAGTGGCGGTTTTTCCCAGAAGGGGATGAAATTGATGCGAACGGTACTGTAATCGCCGGTCACGATCATTTCGCGGGCCGATTCGGCAAAATTGATTTCATCCCAATCGAACAGATGGACCAATCCATTAAACGGCAGAAACAACAAAAGGCTGATTAGAATAATGAAAAATCTGATCTGGTTTTCAATGGAAATATTTTGTATCATATTGGGTGGCTATCGGAATTGAATTTTAGGTTTAAGCATCAGTTTTTTGTCGAACCATGAGTTCTGTATTTGCCGGCTGACAGAATAGCACAAAATGGTTATTGTTACGGCAATTAAGCTCCCTGCAACCGCGTCGGCAGGGAAATGGGCCGAAAGATAAATGCGTGAATAACTTACTGAAAACGCAATCAGGAATAATGTAAATTTCAACCATTGTCTCCGGATTAAAAACGACAAATACAGGAAAATGCTGTAAACAGTTGCTGAATGGCCCGATGGAAAAGTATATCGCCTGGGTGGATCATAACCATTGATCAGCCGGATAACTTCTGAAGTTTCAAAATATCCGGCCGGACGATCTAATTCCGGGAAAATGCCTCTTTTCAGAATGGTTACAATGATGATAAGAATTAGTGTTATTGTCAGAAAAGTCAAGGCTTCGCGAAGAGAAATCCAAAGCAAAATCAACACCAGCAGAAATGCAACCGTTCCGTCTCCCAGATGTGTGATTTTCAGAAATAGATAATCGGCGACTGGTGAATGAATCCTGTTTAAATAGAGAAAAATGCTGTTGTTCCCGTAAATTCCCAGAAAAAACGCAGCAGAAACAATAATCAGGATAAATGGAAGAATAAAGAAAACATTGTCGCTGATAACTTTTTGAATTCTTGCCAATTTGCTCAGATATTAAATTCTAAAAATAAAATATTCAGCAAATATAACAACCTATTAATTCAGTTTAGATTCAATTCAGTTATATACTGTTAAAATTTGGCGGATGATTTCAATATTTATAGGTGTAAGTGGTACTTTGCCATACTCCTGAAGAGTTTTTTGTATTCAGAATAAATTCTGTCTGACTTTTACCTTTTTCCTTGATTCCAAATATATCGAAGCTGTAATCCTTTGTAATTAAAGCTTTACACACATCGCCGTTTGCATTGTGCCTTATTTCGAAGGTTGGAGGCGGAAGGGGAGGAGTTCCGCATTCGGGCAGAGTTAATGCCAGATTAACCTGATGCTCTTTACACCCGCCGCCATACTGAAGATTGAGTAGCAAGCAATCGCCATCAACTTTTGCGCTGATCACAG
Organism: Prolixibacteraceae bacterium; assembly: GCA_003457135.1. Lineage (GTDB taxonomy): Bacteria > Bacteroidota > Bacteroidia > Bacteroidales > Prolixibacteraceae > Aquipluma. Next base: position 14,746 of record DMSQ01000035.1, on the reverse strand, counting down.
TTATAGGATCTGTTTTAAGGCTATCGTAATTCGAATAATCCAGTTCGGCATATTTCAGGCAATTGTCCTGACTCATTTCTACCTGTTCTGTACAAGCAACTAACCACACAATTGAAATGACTAATATGGATATAAAAACGTGTTTCATTTATATTTCATTATAAATGATAGCTTTTTCTGTTTTTGGAATTTTCACGATATGATAGGGCCGTGTAATTACTGTATCAACTACACCTTTTGGCGACGAACGACGAATAGTTGTTGTTAAATCATTTTGGTTTTCTACTATGCCAGTAATTTCTATTTTGTAAACTCCATTCATTTTTATTTCATCGAATGCAGCTAAAAAGAGTAAGCTTTTCATAATGGTTTTAGTTTGACGGCAACTTGAATTAATTTTGTTTCGGATCCATCACTTTTCCGATAAACAAAATGGCTTTGGTATCTTTCTCGCGGATGGCAAAAATAAATGGATGATCAACCCGGAATGAATTGTCTGGCCCAACTGATGTTACACCAACAGTTATACCGGTAACAGCAGCAGCTTCAGTTCCACGTTCGTCAACTTTAATGTACGATTTGTGCTTCACTTCCGAAATAACCAGTTGGGCGGCCTCTGAAATACCAGTAAGGTTAGCTTTCGCATCGTTGAAAGCATCGGTCATCCCCAACGCTTTTAATTCGTCAACTAAGCTATCATCAAATTTAAACTCGAATTTGGGAAGAAAAACCTCTTTCTTTTGCTCGCTTAGTTTTGAAATCCAGTCGTTTGCATTTTCTGAAGTCAGGAGTGAAATAATATCATTGGTCGTTTTACCCGTTTCTGGCAAAAAAATGAGCATTGAATATTTCCCGCTTCCATAAGGCATTTCCAACAGTTCAAATTTTTGATGACTGTAATAATTAAACGGTTTTTCAATGATCATGGTCGGCGCCTGGACCGTGGTTTTATCTTCTTTTGTGAACGTCAACTCTAATGTCTTTTTGGTATCGAAGCTATATTTCCACTCACCATTAAAGTAGATGGCATTCAGTAAATACATGATATCTTCAGGTTTTACCTCTTCAATAATCTTATCGATCTTTCCTTTGGTTTTGGTATTTACCCAGCCATTCACCTTATTCAGGATTTCAATAGTTTTCGAAAAATCAAGACCTGAAACTTCGGCCTGATAAAAATTTTGATTGGTGGTGATAAAATCGTTTTTAACACTGAATGAATTCCGGTAGAAAATGGCATTCGAAATCGAGAGTTCCACTTTCGGATCGTGGCTTTGAAGCGCGGAAACCAGATCTTTATAGCTTTGGTTTATATCATCCGGACTCAGATTGGCCTTGTGCAGCATATCTTCCATTTGTTTTTTTGTGTTTCCGGCGGTTCCATTATAAACCATCGCCAGGGCCAACGAAACGCTCATCGGGGAAATCATGGTATTTTTTGGTTCATCAAGTGAGGCATTTACTTTTCGAAAGAGTTCGAATCCAAACTGGTTATCCGCTGCAATAATTTTGGCCGATTTTTCGGTAAGAATTAAATCGGTAACTACCGGGTTCACTGTATCATTTGTGCAGGATAAAACCAGTATTGCTATAGCTAATAGTGAAAATAATCGTTTCATAACATTGTTTTTTTTAATTAAGACGGATTGAACCTGAATTGGGTTGCGTTGCCAAATGAAATTCTTGCCCAAAAATAGACAATCAATAAACAAAGAAAAATTTTGACTGACGCAACTAAACCCTGCCCAGCTACATCTTAGGATAAATTACCTCCGTATTTCGGTGAAACTGAACAAAAACCGGCAGTGGATGATTGCCGGATGATCAGGAGAAAAAGAGGATCAATGGCACAAAGTATGATTATTTCGGTTTAATTCCATTAATTTTGGATGAATAGAAAATAGTGCGCACTTGGAAGATTTTAAACCTATCATAACCGATTGCATTAACGGGAGCCCGAAAGCTCAGTCAATGCTCTATCATCAGTTTGCACCGAAAATGTTCGGGGTATGTTTGCGATATGCTAAAGATACAACCGAGGCTGAAGACAATATGCAGGATGGTTTTATCAAGGTTTTTACCAACCTGAAAACCTTCCGCCACGATGGTTCGCTCGAAGGTTGGATTCGGCGGATCATGATTAACGTATCACTCGAAAAGATCAGAAAACAGCATTTGCTTTTTCCGGTCGAAGATGTTTCGGTTTATGATTCCGTCAATTTTTCGGATGATGTGATTGCGAAAATAGCAGCTGACGATTTGATGAAGCTCATTCAACAGTTGCCTCCACGCTATCGGATGGTTTTTAACTTGTATGTGATTGAAGGGTTGTCTCATCAGGAAATTGCCAAAGAGATGTCTATCACACAAGGGACAACAAAATCAAATCTGGCGCGGGCCAGGGATATATTAAAAAAGAAAGTGCACGAAAACTTTGGTGAGTTGATAGGCCAAAATAATAATACAGCATGAAAAACGATAAAAATTTGGACGAATTGTTTCGGGACAAACTCTTGAATTATGAGCAGGAACCACCTGCATATATTCTTGAGAATGTACTTGCCAGTGTTGCCTCCGCCCGTCGTAAACGAAAAATAGTATTTTGGAGAATAGCTGGCGTTGCAGCAGCTTTGTTTCTGGCATTTGTTGCCGGTTGGCAAATCAACACCCGGAACGGTCAGGATGTTAATTCTGGTATAATTGTTGGCCAGCAAACTGCTCCTGAAATATCAGCAGAGGTAAAACCGGAAATTACACCTGCAGAAAAAGAAAATACATTCAGAAATATCAAATCCAAAATCGTGGAAAAACCCGGAACGGTAAATCTTCAATTGGCTGAACTTGCCAAAGAAAATCAAATAAACCAAATCAGTAATAAGAGTACAAAACCAATTGCAGGAAATTCAAAATCGGAACAGGTAAATTTTGTTGATGAGTCTTTAATAGTTGCCAAAAGTGAAGAATCAAGGGCGCTTCAACCGATGAAGAGTCTTTTCAGACTCATAAATCAAGGCACTAAGAATGTAGCAAATAGCCTTCAGGAGCAAAAAACAAAAGCACTCAAAGATGATTGGGCCGTAAAAACAATTGATCAACAGATCATGGAACAAAACCAGATGGTATTGGCCCGGAATGAAACACCGAAAAAAGCCCGTTGGTTGGTTGGCGCTCAGGTTTCGCCTGAGTACAGTGTTACGCGTAGCAGTCATTCGCAGGTCTATGCCAGTAACATGCTGAATGCATCGGCCAATTCGGTTGATTTGGGTGGAGGAATCTCAGTAGAATTTAGAAAAGGTAAACGATGGAGTTTGCAAAGTGGTGTTTATTATTCCGGATTGGGACAGTCTTCGGGAAATTCAAATGTTTCCTCCGGGAAAGACTTTATGTTTGCCGGCGCCGATCGGGGATCTGAATATTTTAATACCAATGTTTCCATTGATGCCAATACCAGTAAAATGATGATGAACAGTACTGCAGGAGTAATCGAATTTAGCGGCATACCTCCCGGAATAGTACTTGGGACCAATCCTGAAGAGAAAACAATGGCATCAACTGCAGTCGTTGTTTCTGATGCACGCTTTATTCAGAATTTTGATTATATCGAAATCCCGCTGTATTTACGTTACACTTTTCTCGATTCCAGGTTTGATGTGGAAATGCTGGGCGGTTTTAGCTCCAATTTATTGGTTGGAAACGAAACCTACATGGAAAGTTCTTCAGGCAAGAGCCTTGTTGGCAGCACCAGGGATATGGAACCAATCAATTACAGCGGAACTTTGGGCATCGGCCTGAAATATGGACTTTCCAAACGTATTTCCCTGAATGTGGAACCACGTGTTAAATATTACCTCAACTCGCTGAACAGCAACTCATCGGTCACCTACAAACCATATTCAATTGGAGTATTTACAGGGTTGAGTTATGAGTTTTAGAAGTCAGTGGTCAGTGATCAATGGTCAGTCGCAGTGGTCAAAATGAAATGTTACGTGTTCCGGGATGCGAGTTGCTGTGGAAACTCGTTACCCCGAAACTCGCAACCCAAAACAGAAAACTGTAACCTTTAATTTGTTTTCTTCTCTGCGCAACCTTATTTTCAGTCAACCCATCTTCTTTTCAGTACAAACAACCGAAAACTGAACACGAACGTCATCTGTCGTTTGAAAACTTATAAACAAAACTTTAATGAAAAAATTTTTATTCATTCTTTTGGCCGGCTTCATTTTAGTTCCGGCATTTGCCCAGAAAGGCAAAAAAGATCTGGTTTACCTCAAATCCGGAGGAATTATAAAGGGCCAGTTGATTTTCGATGATGGCGAAAAAGTTAAAATTAATTCCGCCGGAAATGAATGGGTTTTCAATTCAACCGAAGTTGACAGTGTTGCAAAGTATTCAAAAGCACAGCGCGAACAGGGCCTGACCCAGAATTATTTCTTCGATACTTCGATGGGAGTTTTGCTGGGCAACTCCGGGAACAACCAATCAGCGCCGTTTTCGTTTACGAGTTCATTGAATTACCGCATCCTTGATCAAATCTATGTTGGGGCAGGGCTTGGGGCCGAGTTTTTCGATGAATCGTATATGCCGGTTTTCGGGCAGGTTCAATATAAATTCCGTAATACTAAATTTACACCGTTTTTCAATTTACTGGCTGGCTACGAAGTAGCTCTCGAAGAGGGAAACCGCCAGCATTACAGTGATCTTTATTACTCAAGCTCATCCTCCTATTATCCATACCCTAACACGAACGAAAAACTGGACGCCGAAGGAGGTTTTCTGATCAATCCTTCCGTTGGATTTCAAAGGTTTACATCCGACAATTTCGGCTGGTTCTTTTCATTCGGGTTTCGCCACCATCAACTCAATTATTCAGGAGACAAAGGCTACAAGCTCGAAACCAACTTCTCGCGTCTGTCATTAAAAATCGGGTTCATCTTTAATTAAAACAACCATGAAAAAACTTAAAAATATCTATCTGGTTTTAATGTTGCTCCTTTTGGTTGCATCAGCCTGTACCGACCAGATCTTTGAAACTTTTATGGCCAATTCGCCGGTTTACCTAAGCTACACCGATTTGCGTTCAGCAGTGAAAATGACGGCTGCCCGCGAAATGAATAATCCCGGCAAAATCTATTTCAAGGATCAGTACATTTTCATTAACGAAAAGATGAAAGGTGTGCATGTTTATGATGTGAGCGATCCCAAAAACCCACAGAACAAAGGGTTTATTGAAATTCCGGGGAATGTTGACATAGCCATCAAAGACAATATTTTGTATGCCGACAGTTACATTGATTTGGTTTCGATTGACGTTTCCAGTTTTTCGGCGATTAAAGAAGTTGGCCGCGTTCAAAAAGTTTTTCCTTACACATTGCCTAAATATGATACTGGTTTTCCGCTCGCCAAACTGGATGAAGAAAAAGGCGTTGTAACCGAATGGGAGGTCAAAAGTGTACGTCAGGAGTTGGAGCAACGTTATTATCCAACCTATTACCGTTACGAAAGCATGACCATGGATAAAAACTACATGGCATTGGGCGGAGTGACAGGAGCTTCAGGAGCAACCGGAACAACCTACGGGGTTGGCGGCAGCATGGCCCGTTTTGGCCTGTACAAGGATTTTTTATACATCGTTGATCAGTATCAGTTATATACCTTTAAACTGATTTCAGCTTCTGAAGCCAAATTACTGCAAACAACCTCTGTTGGCTGGAATGTGGAAACTATTTTTATTACCGATAACCATTTGTTTTTGGGCACCCAAAACGGGATGATTGTACAATCTCTGGAAGTTCCTGAAAGACCATCACAAAAAGGCACTTTCTCGCACATGACTGCCTGCGATCCGGTAGTAATTAAAGGCGATTTAGCTTTTGTTACCCTGAAAGGCGGAACAACCTGCCGCGGAACACTCAATCAGTTAGATGTGGTTCGGATGAGTAACAGCTATACCAAATTTGCGCTCATTGCTTCGTATCCGATGTATGGGCCACAGGGTTTGGGAATTGATGATGATTTACTGTTTATCTGCGATGGGGATGCTGGTTTAAAAATTTACAACTCAGCCGATCCGTTAAAAATTACACAAAATTTGGTAGCCAGTTTCCCTTCAATCAATGCTTACGATGTAATTCCGATGAACGATTACCTGTTTATGATCGGAGAAAAAGGATTTATGTTGTATGATTACTCAAATATTCAAAATATCAAACAAATTGGCATAATTCCTGTAGTGAAAAAAAAATAATCAGTTCGCTATTACCTCGAACTTGTAGTACTCTGTGGTATCCTCTCATAAAAAAACCGGTCAGGAATATTGACCGGTTTTTTGTATTTACGGGCTGAAAAACTCAAAGTTGAAAATGAATTTCATTTCTCACATTTCCTTGACTCACCCCAAGCCCCGCAAGCGTGGCTTTTCCCCTCTCTACGCGTAGAGAGGGGCGGAGGAAGCGCAGCGACCTCGGGGTGAGTCAAGGTAAAAAGTGTAGATTGGAATTTTCAAAATGCAAGCATTCTGAGATATTTGGTCAAATTTGTATGCATATGTTTTGCTTGAAAATGTCGCATATAGCTTATTGGTAGCGATTTGTGTGTTTTTCAGCAAACCCTATTTAAAGATGACTGTGTATCTCCTCTAGAAATTCAAGATTTTTTAATTGATACCTGCGGATTTTCTGAACAGCTATAAAGGACACGAATAATCCAATGATGAAACCTACTGTCAGGCCATATATTGATTCTTCATATTGCATCACTTCAGTAAAAGATTTGCGTTCGTAATAAACGTGAATTGACAGATTTATCATCACCAAAAGGACAGGTATCAAGAGTATGTACAATTTGCTGTACCTGCCCAACAGCCATTTGATCAACAATTTTATTCTTTGTTCCAACCAATCCTTTAAAGATAAGTTGTATTTGTTGTTTTGCAGTTTATTCCACGACAATACAGAAACGATTAATGCAAAAAGTGTAAAAATGCATAGTATCGAATTGTTTACCTGATAAATCGTATCTCCCTGTCGGTTAAGCATGGTTGTGAGGAGAAAAGCAATCAAACCAACACACACAAGTACGTCAATGCTGATGATCATCAGGAATTTATTTATGGTTTTTCTGGTTTTGGCAGTAAGTAACTGATGAAGTTCATCGGTAGTTTTCAGATTAATTTCAGAATCGATATTTTTCCAGATGTTTTGTACGTCGTTAGTTTCCATTTTTCAAATGATTTAAATTTTGTTTTAGTGTTTCCTTTGCCCTGTTAATCCTCACTCCAACATTCGACCTCGATAGTCCGATGATTTCGGCGATTTCATCATAACTCTTTTCTTCCAGGTATAAAAGCATGATTGACTTATCGATTTCATTCAGGTTGTAAATGGCTTTTATTAACCTCCTGAGATTTTCATGGAATGTCAGCTCTTCAATAACATCAAGCTTGTCAATAGATTCGGGTAGCTTCTCACGGTACTCGATTCGCCGTTCTTTTTTAAGTTTCGATATGGAAGTATTAATCGAAACTGCATAAATCCATGATCCGATACTGTTTTTGTTTTGTAAACCTGGATATGATTTCCATAGTTGATAGATGATTTCCTGAAAATTATCTTCTCTTTCCGTTTTATTTCGAAAATAGATCAGGTTGACCTTGTGTAAAATGCCTTGGTAATTGGTCAGTATTTCAAGAAATTCTTCCTGCAATGATTTCATGTTTAAGCTGTTTCTTTTAAAGTATGAGTTGGACGATATTTATTACAGAAACTAAAATTAATAACATACGCGAATAATAATCTGGCTTTATTGACTGAGGAATTTAAATCAGCTATTTTTGCGAATTGTCAAATTTTGAATAGTTAACTATGATCTTTAAAATTCCTTTCCGGTTAAGCCGATTGTTGATGGCTCTTCCGCTTGCCTTTTTATTACCCTTAACTGCATGTTCAAATTCGGGTCGTCAGTTACCCGATACAGTGGGAACTCATTTGTTTACACCGGTGGAACTGCCTGAAAAACTCACTTTTGCCGGAGAAGAAGTCCCGTTGGAGTATTACGATGTGCGCGAGAACCTCGACCGCGAATTGCTTTCTACCGTTTATTTCCATTCGCAAACCATCCGGTACATCAAAAATGCGCCACGCTATTTTTCAATCATTGAGCCTATCCTGAAGTCAAACAATATTCCTGAAGATTTTAAATATTTGTGTGTGGCCGAAAGTGGTTTCGATGTTCGGGCTGTTTCGCCCGCCAAAGCAGTTGGTTTATGGCAATTAATTGAATCGGCGGCCAAAGAAAACGGCCTGGAAATTAATACCGAAGTTGATGAACGTTATCACATCGAAAAATCAACCGAAGCAGCTTGCCGTATCCTGAATTCAGCTTTTCTGAAATACGGAAGCTGGTCGCTGGTTGCTGCTGCATATAACGGAGGAAGGACAGGAATAGATCGCCAAATATTCACCCAGAAAGCAAAAAACTATTACGATTTGCTTTTAGTCGAAGAAACAGCCAGGTATGTTTTCAGGATTCTGGCGCTTAAACTGGTGATGGAAGACCCTGAGAAGTATGGATTCAGGATTGAAAAAAATCAACTATACCCCGCAATTGGAACGGATACGTTCGAAGTAAAGGGACCGGTAATGGATTGGGCAACATTCGCCATTGACAAAGGAATCAGCTATAAAACCCTGAAGATGTTTAATCCCTGGCTGAGGGAACCTTTTCTGAAAAACCCGACAAGAAAGACTTATATTTTGAAAATTCCGGAGAAGAATTTCAGGACAAAAACGAATTAATGCCAAAATCCGTTGCCTTCAGGCAACGGCAAAGGATATTGCCCTGAACTAAATTTCAGGAATCCTACATAAGAACACTATCCTTTGCCGTCAGCTTCAGCTGACGGAAGCTGGAAAAGGTTTCCTTCCGTCCGCGGAACAACAAAAATCAAAGCGATTTTATTATCCCGGACGGAATGGAATTCGCCTTTAAAAATGAAGAAAATTGAAAAGACAAATAAGAAATATCCCTGCCCGAAGCAGGCGGGGAATAAGAAATAAGAAACATCAAAGTAATCCTTCATGATTTCTTATTCCTTATTCCTTGTTTTTAGTTACACAAATGATAAAAATGCAGAACCCGGAAAACATACATACCCCTGAAAACCTCACCGAAGAAGACGGCCTGATTGTCGTTCATGGCGCCCGCGTCCACAATCTCCAAAATATCAATGTCGAAATTCCGCGAAATAAACTCACGGTAATTACCGGTTTGAGCGGCAGCGGCAAATCGTCTCTGGCTTTCGATACCATTTATGCTGAAGGGCAAAGACGTTACATTGAAACTTTCTCAGCTTATGCACGCTCTTTCCTTGGCAACATGGAACGCCCCGATGTTGATTTAATTACAGGATTGAGCCCCGTTATCGCCATCGAACAGAAAACCACCAATAAAAATCCACGCTCGACAGTTGGAACGGTTACCGAGATTTACGATTTCTTTCGACTGCTGTTTGCCCGTGCAGGCGAAGCGTATTCGTACAACACCGGCGAAAAGATGGTCAAATACACCGACGATCAGATTCTGTCACTGATCAAATCTTCCTTTTCAGGAAGAAAAATACTGATTCTGGCTCCGATGGTAAAAGGACGAAAAGGTCATTACCGCGAATTATTTGAACAAATCCTGAAAAAGGGTTTCCTGAATGCCCGGATTGATGGCGTAGTTATCGAACTAAAAGCCGCCATGAGATTGGACAGGTACAAAAACCATTTCATCGAAATTGTGATTGACCGCCTGCTGGTTGACGAAGCAAGCGATAAACGCCTGCACGATTCACTGCAGATTGCTATGAAAAACGGACATGGAATCTGCATGATTCTCGATCACGACACTCAGGAAGCCAAGTATTACAGCCGGCAACTGATGTGCCCGACTACCGGAATTTCGTACAATGAACCCGCACCCCATAATTTCTCGTTTAACTCACCTCAGGGAGCTTGCCCGAAGTGCAACGGATTGGGCATGATCAGTGAGATTGATCTCGAAAAAATAGTCCCGGACAATACGAAAAACATTCAAAACGGTGGAATAGCTGCACTCGGCGCTCATAAAAACACGCTGGTTTTCTGGCAGATTGAAGCTTTGGGCGAAATGTTTGGTTTTAACCTGAAAACGCCCATTAAAGATATTCCTGAAGATGGATTGAATGCCATTCTTTTCGGAACCAACGAACGGATTCAACTTAAAAATTCGCCTTTGGGAGTTTCCATGAATTACATGATGACCTACGAAGGCGTGATCAAATACATTGACGCGCAAAAGGACGACAACCCCTCGCAAAAAGCGCAGAAATGGGCCAATCAGTTTATACGCGAAATGCCTTGCCCCGAATGTGACGGGCAGCGATTGAAAAAAGAATCACTGTATTTTAAGATAGATGGAAAGAACATATCGGAACTTTCCCGGCTCGATATTTCAGAACTCAGTCAGTGGCTGGTCAATCTGGAAGATCGGTTGACCGACAGACAGAAAAAAATAGCCGTAGAAGTGATCAAGGAAATCCGCGACCGCATTGCTTTTCTTGAAGATGTCGGGTTGAATTATTTGTCGCTCGACCGCACTTCACGTACTTTGTCGGGTGGCGAATCTCAGCGGATCAGGCTGGCTACACAAATTGGGTCTCAACTGGTGAATGTGTTGTATATTCTCGACGAACCAAGTATTGGCCTGCATCACCGCGACAACCTCCGGCTTATCCATTCGCTCGAACAGTTGCGCGACACCGGCAATTCGGTAATTGTGGTTGAACACGATAAAGACATGATGATGAACGCCGATTACCTGATTGACATGGGGCCTTTTGCCGGGCGGCATGGCGGGCACGTGGTGGCCGCGGGAACGCCACAACAGGTGCTGCATGCCGGAACGCTGACATCCAAATACCTGTTGGGAGAACATCAGATTGCAATTCCGGAGAAACGCCGCAAAGGAAACGGACACACGCTTTCATTGAAAGGCTGTACCGGCAATAATCTGAAAAACATCTCGGTCGAATTACCATTGGGTCAACTGATTTGCATTACAGGTGTCTCGGGAAGTGGAAAATCCACACTGATCAATGCCACGCTGCAACCGATTTTAAGCCAGCACTTTTATGGATCGGTGAAAGATCCGCTTTCCTATTCCGGAATAACCGGACTGAACCACATTGACAAGGTGGTACAGGTTGACCAGTCGCCGATCGGGCGCACACCACGCAGCAATCCGGTGACCTACACAGGTGTTTTTTCCGATATCCGGAATTTATTTGCTCAATTACCCGAAGCCAAAATCAGGGCCTATCAGCCTGGCCGCTTTTCGTTTAATGTAAAAGGCGGTCGCTGTGAAGATTGCCAGGGTGGCGGTTTGAAACAGATTGAAATGAATTTTTTGCCTGATGTATATGTGCATTGCGATACCTGCAACGGCCGCCGGTACAACCGCGAAACGCTGGAGGTTCGCTATAAAGGTAAATCAATCGGCGATGTGCTGGATATGACCATTAATCAGGGAGTCGAATTTTTTGAGCATATTCCATCCATTGCCCATAAATTGAAGACCATTCAGGATGTAGGTTTGGGATATATTACCCTGGGACAATCATCAACAACCCTTTCAGGAGGCGAATCACAGCGGGTGAAGCTGGCTACTGAGCTGGCAAAGAAAGACACCGGACAAACCATGTATATACTGGATGAACCCACTACCGGTCTTCATTTTGAAGATATCCGCGTTTTGCTCGAAGTCCTGAACAAACTGGTTGACAGGGGCAATACAGTTATTGTCATTGAGCACAACATGGATGTGATCAAGGTAGCCGATCACATCATTGATATTGGTCCCGAAGGAGGAAAAGAAGGCGGAAAAGTGGTTTGCTTTGGGACTCCTGAAGAAGTTGTGAGGAACGAAGAATCTTTTACAGCACATTACTTGAGTCAGGAACTGAATGTGAATTAGATTATTGAAAAATTAAGATCATTTTGCTTATATTAGAGCTGAATAAGTTAATTATAAAAGCTTTGTGTAATGGAAAAACAAAACGCAATAAAACTTTTCGAATCAAAGCAAATTCGTTCGTTATGGGATGCAGAAGCAGAGAAATGGTATTTCTCAATCATTGATGTAATTGAAGTGCTGACTGAAACAGACCGTCCACGCAAGTACTGGAGCGATTTGAAAGCAAAGTTGATCAAGGAAGGCAGTGAACTGTCCGAAAAAATCGGACAGTTGAAAATGATTGCTGAAGATGGCAAATTGAGGGAAACCGATGTTGCCGATACTGAGAAACTCTTTCGCTTAATCCAGTCTATCCCATCTCCTAAAGCAGAACCCTTTAAGTTGTGGTTGGCAAAAGTTGCACGTGAAAGAATCGACGAAATTGAAGATCCTGAAATTGGGTTTGACCGTTTAATGGAAACCTATCTAAAAAAAGGATACTCGAAAGAATGGGTAAACCAGCGATTAAAAAGCATTGAAGTTCGTAAAGAACTTACTGACGAGTGGGATAACCGTGGAGTTAAAAAGGGTCAGGAATATGCCATATTAACTGATGAAATAACCAAAGCTTGGGCTGGTCTTTCAACAAAGCAATATAAAAACCTGAAAGATCTGAAAAAAGAAAATCTTCGTGATCACATGACCAATCTGGAATTGGTGCTAAACATGCTTGCAGAGGCCACCACCACCGAGATTTCAAAGAAGAAACTGCCCAAAACATTTGATGAAAGCAAAAAAATAGCAAAGCAAGGAGGAACAATTGCAGGCAACACCCGTCGTGAAATCGAAGCAAAAACCGGAGATAAAATTGTAACAGCAAAGAATGCAAAAACACTCGCAACTAAAAGAAACAATAAGCTGGAATAATCGAATCTAAAAAAAGCAATATGAACACAATTGATATTTATTGCGTCAATACCGGCGAAAAAAGAATTTATCCGTTAGGTGTTACCCTGATGGAAATAAAAGATGATTTTAAGGTTAAACTTAATAATCCGATACTGGGAGCATTAGTCAATAACAAGGTGAAAGAACTCTCGTTTGTGTTTGTGAAAAACAAAAAAGTGGAGTTCATCGATTACTCTCATCCCGATGGAGTGCGATTGTATGTCCGTTCGCTGTTTTTTATTCTTTTCGCATCTGTTCGCGAGGTATTTCCACAGGTTAAACTGAAAATGATGCACGGTATTTCGCGTGGCTATTATTGCGAACTGGCTGGTTTGGAAAGGCCAATTACCGGTTCAGATATTTTAGCCATCAAGAGCGTAATGCAGCAACTTGTTGATAAAGACATTCCCTTCGAAAAAATCGGATTGCCGACAGAGGAAGCTGTGGAAATTTGCAATAAACAGAACTTAAGGTATAAAGCCAAACTTTTCGGGCAACAGGGCGCCCTTTTTTCGTACCTGTATTTTATGGGCGAACATGCCAATTATTTCTATGGTCATCAGGTTCCTTCAACCGGATATTTGCAGGTTTATGATTTGGTCCCCTATTACGAAGGCTTGCTGCTCCGTATTCCCAAACCGGCAAAATTCAGCGAGCTTCAGCCCTATTCAAAGAACGATAAGTTATTTGGGATTTTTCAGGAACATAAAGATTGGGCTGAGATTTTAAACGTGCCTAACGTGGCTAACCTAAATGAATGTACCCTAAATGGGCAGAGTGGCGATATCATTAAAATTTCGGAAGCGTTTCACGAGAAAAAAATTGCCGAAATCGCCAATGTGATCCGGGATCGTAAAAATGAGGTGAAAATGGTATTGATTGCAGGCCCATCAGCTTCCGGGAAAACTACATTCAGCAAGCGGCTCATGGTGCAATTGGCTGTAAACGGGCTAAAACCAAACCTGATTTCGCTGGATGACTATTTTGTAGATCGCGAAAAAACCATAAAAGATGAAAATGGTGAATTTGATTTTGAAGCCATTGAAGCCATTGATGTTGAGTTTTTTAACCGGCAACTGAATCAACTTTTCAAAGGAGAGTCCATTGAGTTGCCCAAGTTCAATTTCACGGCAGGCCAAAAGTTCCCTTCAGGGAAAAAACTGCAACTTAGTGCGGGAGGCATCCTGATTGTTGAAGGAATCCACGCGATGAATCCGCAACTGATTCCTCACATTAAACCAGAAGATACGTTTAAGATATTTTTATCGGCCCTTACACAAATCTCAATTGACGATCAGAACCACATTTCGACTACCGATAACCGGATGATCCGCCGGATGATCAGGGATAGTAAATACCGGAATTACTCGGCTGCGGATACCATTCGACGATGGCCAAGTGTACGGGCCGGCGAGGATAAAAATATCTTTCCGTACCAGGAGAATGCTGATGTCATGTTTAATTCGGCTTTAATTTACGAATTGGCTGTACTCAAAAAGTATGCTGAGTTGCTCCTGAAAGAAGTGACTGAAAGTCAGCCGGAATTCAGCGAAAGCAATCGTTTGTTAAAGTTTTTATCTTATTTCAAAGCCATTGACGATCTGGAGATTCCGCCAACCTCGGTCATCCGTGAGTTTTTGGGAGGAAGTAGTTTTACGTATTGACTAGTGAAGAACCAATTCGGGTCATCACAATAATGCGTACCTGTTTCTTTTAATGGAGCAAGAAGCTTCAACCTTATTATCTAATTGATTTACAAATAGACGAATAAGGTTAAAAAACAACGTGGATTATGATTTCTACTTAGGTTGTTTAAATAAAAATAAGG
>DMSQ01000016.1 GCA_003457135.1 Prolixibacteraceae bacterium | reverse complement strand
GTTGAATGGACTTTGGGTAACGAAACCAAAGTCGTTTTCAGGCAGGCAGATTACGAAAAAGATCAGGTTTCGCTTGCTGCAATTAGCTTTGGTGGCAGTTCGAAAGTGGATAACGACAAAGTAGCATCAGCTCAGATGCTTAACGCATTTATTGGTTCTTTCGGTGTTGGCGACTACGATGCAACCGCATTGAAAAAAGCATTGACAGGCAAAAAAGTTAGCATGAACGTGGGTTTAACCGACCTGAACGAAACGTTTAACGGNNACAAAGAAGCCTACGAAGCGATGCTGGGACGTTACAAGGCATTTGTTGCCAATATGGCCAACAATCCACAGAAAATAATGGGCGACTCGCTTTCGTTGATTTTGACCAGTAAAAATCCGCGCACCAAACTTATGACTCCGGAAATGTTCAACGAAATATCGTTAGAGCAAATGGAAGCCATTTATAAAGACCGCTTCGTTGATGCCGGTGATTTTACTTATCTGATTGTGGGTAATATTGACGAGGCCACTGCCAAAGCAATGGCTGAAAAATACATTGGTTCGTTAACCAATTTACCCCGGAAAGAAAATTGGATCGACCGCAATGTGGAAGGCCCAAAAGGTAAAACCGTGCGTGAAATTGAAATTCCTTTGGAAGTGAAAAAGAATACTGTCAACGTGATTTTTGATGCCAAAATGGAATATACGCCCGAACAGAACCTATTACTAAGCATTTTCCGCGACATACTGAACTTTCGCTATTTGGAAGAAATCCGCGAAAAAGAAGGCGGAACATACGGCGTAAGGGTTTCAACCAGTTCAGCGAAGTTTCCAAAAGCTAAAAAAACCCTTACCCTGATGTTTGATACCGATCCTGAAAAAGCACAACATTTAAAATCAATTATCTACCGCGAAATTGATAAAATAGCTGCAAACGGACCAACTGCGGAAGATATGGACAAATCTGTTAAGAATCTGCAAAAAAACAGGGAGGAATCTAAACTGCATAACAACTACTGGTTACAGGCCTTGAATACCTACTATACCTATAATGTAGTTAGCACTGCTCCTGAAAATTACGAAACCATTTTGGAGAAAATGACCATTCCCCAGGTACAAAATTTCGTAAAAACATTCACTTCGAAAGCCGATGTGGTTGATATTGTTTTCAAACCAAAACCATAACGAAACATTCTAAAGAATTGCAGCAGCGAAAAACCCCTTTCATGATAACAAATGAAAGGGGTTTTTTATACGATCTTTCCGTGTAGTTGTTCATGAATATAGCATCTTCTGAAACATCAACTCCGCTTTCCATCCATCCAGTGTATTTCGCCAGTCTTTTTTTGTTCCGCAAAGCTGAAAACCATTGTTGGTAAAAAGCTGGATACTGGCCAGATTGTCTTCCGTAATGTTGGCGTACAACTGATGCAAACGGAGGTTGTTCGCTGCATAATTGCATAACAAATGCAGTGCATCGGTGGCATACCCTTGATTGCGGTCTTTTTCGTCTTGAATCAGGATTCCAACCCCTGCCCTTAAATGAAACGGATCGAAGTCGAACAGATCAATAGCGCCAACGGCAGTTCCCTCGGGTGTCTCGATGATCATGCGAACTTCTTTGGCTTCGTAAATGTCGCGTTGCGAATCCCTGATGTATTTGGTCAGTACATATTTCGAAAATGGTTCAAAGGTATTGCTCACTTCCCAGATTGAAGCATCATTTTCCCATTCGTACAACAGATCAATGTCCTCGGGTTCAAGTGCGCGGAACCTGACCTGTCCATATTCAAGTTTTGTCCTGTTCATGGTTTTCCTATATTTTTCCAGACTTTTAAAACGATTTCAAGATCGTTCATGATCCTGTAATCTTTGGCATATAAAATATTCAGTTCGTCTTTCTTTTTATCAGGAATAGCTTCCGGAAAAAGGGAAGACGGAGAGAATATCCCTTCTTTGAGTCGCGGCAGGCTATTTTGATTTCCGGGACAATAGCCTACCCAGCTTTTTCGTCCTGAAAAAACTTCAAAAATTCTCCGGGAAAACCCCGCTTTATGAGTCATAAAACCGATTAAAACAGGTGAAAACAAGAGCAGGAAGAAACATAAAACCAGATCGAAAGCCCTTTTATTTTTCCGGTTATTTTCTTTTGCAATGGAATTAATATTGACCACATACAAATCGCCGGAAGTGAAAATAGAATTGCTGCCAATGATGGAAAAGCTTTCGGGCGGTGCAATCTTGTAGTCAATATTCAGATCGTTCAGGTCGAGCATGATCCTGATAATTTCCTGGGAAGGAATATCTTCGGAAGAGAAAATGAGTTCGTCAATTTTATTGATCCGGATTATTTCAGGTAGCTGATTGATGTTTCCGAGATAAAACGGGCTGTGAATTAATTCGCCGGGAGATACAAATCCAACCGTGTCTATTTTCAATCCTGAATTGATAATAAGTTCTGTAATCCGCTTCGATTCTGCGAGAGCCGCTACCACCGCAATTCGTTTTTGTTTTCCTGATTCAAGGTCTAATCCTGTTATCCTGAATTTGGATAAAAAATAGCGGTATGCCGGAAGTACGGCAAACGCCCAGGCCGATCCCAGTAAAAGCAAAGCCCTTGAATAACGCAAACTCTCGTCAACCAGCGAATAAAATACCAGAATGGAAAGTGCTCCCCACAGCAAACCTTTAAAAATTCTTCCAAATTCAATCCCTTTCCGGTAACCTCCGTTCATCCAAATGCTGGTAATCCAAATCAGGATATAAACCGGGACGGCAACATGCAGATATTCCGGCGGATAGTATCCCCGTTCGAATTTATAAGCCTCCCAGTTTGGCAATAAAATGGCGAAGCCGAGATAAATCATCAATCCATCAATAGCAGGAAGAATGCTTTTTTTGAAAAACTGACCAGCTACAGAGAGTAACGCCCTGAAATAGATCGCCAAATTGATCAGAATGGAAAACCGGCGGGCGTTTCCTTTCGAAAAGTGCTTCCGGGCAAAAATGATCATCGCGCTGTAAAATACTTTCACATAATTGATACTGCCCTTTTTGGTGCTTTCACCTTTGTAATGAATGATGGTAGTTTCGGGGAAATAGTAATTTTTATAGCCTCCAAGTATGATCCGGTACGAGAGGTCTATGTCTTCACCATACATGAAATAATCTTCGTCGAGCAAACCAACTTTATCGAGTGTTTCGCGCCGTAAAAGCATAAAAGCGCCGGCCAGCACATCAATTTCGTGAACCTGATCGTTGCTGAGATAACCCAGATGGTAACGGTTAAACCGTTTGGAATGGGGGAAAAGTCTTGAAAATCCGAACATTTTCCAAAAAGCCACTTCCGGAGTGGGCAGTCCTCTTTTCGATTCAGGCAAAAACCTGCCTTTGCCATCAATCATTTTTACTCCAAGTCCTCCGGCATCCGGAGTTCGATCCATGAAACCGGCAATTTTCAGAAAACTGTCCTCTTCAACAACAGTGTCAGGATTCAGAAGTAAAATGTATTCTCCGGATGAAATCCGGATAGCTTGATTGTTGGCTTTCGAAAAGCCTGAATTTTCTTTGTTGCTGATTAGTTTTACTTCCGGGAATCGCTCTTCAATCATTTGGCAGGAGCCATCAACCGAATCGTTGTCAACCACAATAATTTCAGAACTTATCTTTTCAGCAGCTTTAAATACGGAATGGAGACATTGTTCCAGGAAATATTTGACATTGTAGTTGACAATGATGACGGATAGTTTCATTTCTTTTTTCTAACGTATGATCGAGTCTTCAAAATTCATCCGGTTAACGATTGACCTTCCCAAAGTGACTTCGTCGGTATATTCGAGTTCATCGCCAATGGATACACCACGGGCAAGGGTTGAAATTTTCACGTTTGTATTTTTCAATTTTTTATAAATGAAAAAGTTGGTCGTGTCGCCCTCCATCGTGGTACTTAAGGCCAAAATAATCTCCTCAATATTTCCTTCTTCGGTGCGTTTGACCAACGACTCTATTTCGAGATCTGACGGGCCTATCCCATCCATCGGTGAAATAATCCCCCCCAAAACATGATACAATCCATTAAACTGATGCGTATTTTCGACCGACATCACATCTTTGATATTTTCAACTACACAAATCAGTGAAGGATTGCGCGAAGGATTGGAGCATATACCACAAATATCGGTATCCGAAATGTTGTGACAAATGGTGCAATGCCTTATTTCAGCACGAAGTTGAATCAGGCTGTTCCCAAAAATTTCGACCTCCTGAATATCTTGTTTTAGTAAGTGCAGAACCAGTCGTAAGGCTGACTTGCGGCCAATGCCAGGCAACTTGGCAAATTCGTTCACCGCATTTTCGAGTAATCGTGAAGGAAACCGGTCAACATGCATATTCCATTTCTTTTTGTAAGGTTCAAATTTAATCAGTGAAATTGAATAAATGGAAAATGCGTCAAATTTCAGAAGATTTTATTTGAGCAGGTACTTGGCAACAATGGTCAAAACTTCGTCCATCCGGATGGGCTTTACCAAAATATCGTTGCATCCGGCTTCGAGGCATTTCTGTTTGTCTTCGGCCATGGCGTATGCCGTTTGGGCTATGATGGGCAACAGCTTATCGGTTTGCCTGATTTGTGATGTGGCTTCATATCCGCTAATTTCAGGAAGTTGGATATCCATCAGGATCAGATCTATTTTTGAACTCTTGTAGAGTTTAAGTACATCAATCCCATCTTTGGCCCAAATTACATTTGCTCCTGTCCGTTGAAGGATGCTGCTCAGATATTCAAAATTGTAAGGAATATCTTCAGCTATCATGATGGTGAAATTGCTGAAGTTATATCGTGCCGGTGAAGGTGTTTTTACTGCTGATCGTGTCATTGGAATTTTAATTTTATCATAGGGCAGAGTCAGATAGAAAACGCTTCCTTCTCCTTCTACCGATTTTACATTGATGTCGCCTCCCAGCAAAATTGCCAGATCTTTACAAATAGATAAGCCTAAGCCAGTTCCCGGAGATTCATTTGAGGCAGTATCATCGCTATAGTTGAACCGTTTGAAAATATTCTTTAACCTGGCTGCCGGTATTCCTGAACCGGTATCCGACACAAAAAACCGAAGCTTATTTTCGTTCAAAATGGAATACCCAATTTCGATACGACCAGTTTCCGAATATTTTAACGCATTAATGAATAAGTTATTCAGAATCTGTTTGAGTCGGTAAGCATCTGTGAAAATAGTATCATGATGTTCTGCTTCAGGAACACGAAAAATGATTTCCAGATTTGGTTTTTGCTTTCTTCTGAGAAAATTATTGTAGGTCAACTCCAGTTCGGATAAGATATCGCCTAACGAGCAGGCTTCTTTTCTGATTTTCAACTCATTCGCCTCTATTTTAGCCACATCTATAATGTCATCAATCAGGCGAAGTAAAGCCTGACTGTTTTCTTCAATAATCTCAGAATATTTGTTTCGTTTTTGAAACGAAAGGCTCTCGTTCTTCATCAGTTCGCTAAATCCAATAATTGAATTGATTGGCGTCCTGATTTCGTGGCTCATATTCGACAGAAAATGGTTTTTATATTTATTGGCAATTTCTGCATCTTGTTTTGCTTTTTTCAGGTCATTTTCGATCTTTTTCAGATAGGTAATGTTTTCTGCAATTTTCACGTAATGGGTAATGTTCCCAAAACTATTCCTGATCGGCGAAATACTGGCAAGTTCCCAATAATGATCGCCGTTCTTTTTTTTGTTTTTAAATTCGCCCTGCCACTCATTTCCCGAACTAATTGTTTTCCATAGCTTTTCATAAAAACTGGCAGGCTGAAACCCTGATTTCAGGATATTTGGTTTTTTACCAATCAGTTCATGATCGTTCCAACCGGATATCTTGCAAAATGCAGGATTAAAAAATTCGATATACCCTTCCTTATCAGTAATGATGACCGAGATGGGGCTTTGAATGATGGCCTGGTGAAGTTTTTTAAATTCACTGATTGATTTTTTCTCTTCAGTAATATCACGATGTGTACCCAGTAACCTGATCGCCTTTCCATTATCGCCGCGTAAGGCAGTCGCCCTGCTTCTTATCCAGATATAATGTCCGTTTTTATGCCTCATCCGGAATTCAGCTTCATAAAGGCGCAAATCACTTTCTACAAAAATATTCATATAATGAATCATTCTGTCCCTGTCTTCCAGATGTAACAAATTCTCCCAAACAGATAAATTGTCTTCAATTTCATCAGGATAGTAGCCCAGCATTGATTTCCACCTTCTCGAAAAAAAAGTAGTACCAGTATCTACAATGTAGTCCCATATTCCTAAATCAGCAGCCTCTGTGGCCATTTGGTAGCGCTGTTCGCTTTCGAATAACTTTTCTTCAATCAGCTTATACCGATTTATATTATTCAGAATAATAAGAACAGACTGTTGTTGAGTAGTTGGATCATTATCAGGAATTAAACACAGGTTCCACCAATTATACTTTTCTCCCTTTTTCAGTAAAAAGTCTTTTTCTTTCTGCTTTTGCAGTTGAAAAACATTCGTGATCAACCCGGTAATTAAAGGTGTATTCTCGTCAAACAGCATAATTTCTTCCATTCTTTTTCCAATGAGATCGGAAGATTTCATTCCAAATTTCGCACCGCTGTTATTTGATACATACAAAATCATTAAATCAGAATTTACTCTGATTACCACTTCACTTAACTTTTTAAACAAAGAGTCATCCTTCGGTTTTGATGCGTGTGTTGTTTCTTCAAAGCTGAGTAGTATATTTCCCGAACTAAGCGGTGTTACAGCCACTGTAAGAACACTATTCTTACGTTCGAAGCTTAAGTGACTGATCTTACGCATTTTTACTGCCGGTAAAACCTCATTTTCAAAAAAGAAACGGATGCTTTTACTTAATTCTTCTGTAATTTGGTTAATACCTGTATCCAATTCCAGATTTTTGCTTCTGAGAATTTGGTTTATTTGTCCCGAAAATTCTTCGATCAAAAGGCTTTCATTGAGCTTGATATATCCTGAAAAATAATCAGTATTACGGGTTGAAAGAGGCATAACAACAACTGATGTTTATATTCCTTAAATTTATAGAATTAAACCATTACAAACATAATAGGCTTTGTTTTTTTTCTCTTTAATCAAAAAATATCTGATTTGTGATTGATTTTCTGACATTTGACGACTAATAAAATAAAGAAATCTGAGGTGAATCCTAAATTATATGGAATAGATGAATCGTTTGATTTTATGTGTAGGTGTTTTTTCGAATGGAAACTGTTGCAGCACGATTCTTTGTATCTGCGAAAACTTATTCAATTCTTCATTGACTTTACGCTGAATTTCTTTCAAAATTTCTTCCGGCTTTTCGTTCACAAAATTAACCGCTTCTGTTTTCATATGCTGATACTTCTTTTCTAGCTCCTCCATGTTGAGGTGGACCAAAGCAACCAAACGGCCTTTTTGCTGCACGACCAACGACTCTAAAACATATTCCATACGATTGATTACTGATTCAATTTCTTCAGGATAAATATTTTCTCCACTCGATCCAACTATCAGGTTCTTGATCCGGCCTTTGATATAAAGATTTCCATTCTTATCGAAATATCCCAGGTCACCGGTTTTCAGCCAGCCATCGGAAGTAAAGGTTTCTTTCGTCATTTCAGGTTCTTTATAGTAGCCCAACATTATATTTTCACCTTTGGCCTGAATTTCGCCCCGTCCGGTTTGTGGATCGGGATCAGCAATCCGTATCTGTACTCCTTCCACAGGGGTACCTGTTGACAAAAACTTTGTTTTTCCCACTCCGGCGCCGGCAAGCAAAGGAGAAGATTCGGTCAGCCCATAACCGATGGCCAGTGGAAACCCTCCTTCCATCAGGAACCGTTCAACATTATCATCGAGTTTTGCGCCACCAATCCCGAAGAATTTAAGCCGTCCGCCAAATGTTTCGTAGAGTTTTTTACCAGCCACTTTGTGCAGTAACTTTCTGAAGAAAGGCACTTTATACAATAACCGGGTAACAAGTTTCCTGTTAATTTGTGGCAATATCTTCGTTTTATAAATTTTCTCAATAATCAATGGAACTACCAGCATAACCGTAGGACGGACCTCCTTTAATGCTGCCAGTAATACCGACGCTACCGGTGGTTTTTGAAGATAATTCACTGTGGCTCCATATTTGATTGGAAGGATAAGCACCAGTGTATTTTCCAGTGTATGGGAAAGGGGTAAAACGGAAAGGAACTGATCACCGGGCACAATATTCTGTATCAACCAGCTTTGCTGAGCCATCCAGACAATATTTTTGTGAGTCAGCATAACACCTTTCGATTTTCCGGTAGTTCCTGATGTATATATGATTGAAAGAAGGTCGTTTTCTTCAACCTTTGAATATTCGAAAAGCTTCTCGTTCAAATCACTCCATTTAGGTTGAAGCTTATCTGAACTCACAGTAAAATCTTCGATGTAAATGATTATCAGGCCTTCAATCGGATCAAGTTTTGTGCGCAACGACTCAGAGACATACACCACCGAAACCTCAGCATGCTGAAGGATATTCCTGATTTCGTTTGGATGAAAGTCGGGTAAAATGGGAACAACCACCGCTCCCAGTATTGCAGTTGCGAAAAATGCAATGCCCCATTGTGGCATGTTCAGGCTAAGTACTGCAATTTTATCGCCTTTTTTAACACCCAGCGACTGGAGTTGCAAAGCGGCTCTCTTCACTTCAGTTTCGAGTTGCGCATAGGATCGGGGTTCCCCGCCAACAAAAATTAACGATTGATTTTCGGCAAAATCAATAAAACTAGCCTGCAACATGGCAGGAATGGTCAATTGCTCTAACCTTACCATATTAAATTGTTCAGTATTATTTTTAGCTTTCTCTTTCAAATTTGAAAAATCGGTTAAATGTATTGAAATGTTCAATTACTAAGCCAGAATTAATCAGGAATTAAGGATTACTATGCCAAATTGATCCCGAAAATGCGGTTCTTTCGAATTCTGGAATCTTTTCGTCTGAGTTTTGTCAGTTCCCAAAAATAAATCGATTCATTTCTTCCGGATAAGCCCATAAATAATTTAAATTTGAATGGAAATGGATCCTAAGGAAATCATACAAAACACCGGGAAATATGTCGCCCATGAATTTTGCTCTGAAGGGAGTGGACATGACTGGTTTCATATTGACCGTGTACGTAAAAACTTCTGTTGTTGAAAGACCGGATGAATACACAGGCTGCACAGACCATTGCAGAGGATAGGCATCAATTTATGGTTGATTATCTCAGTCAGTTTTTTGATGAATGGGAAGCAAGAAGATGAACCAATAACGAACTTCAAATACTTTGATTATGAGAATTGAACACTTAGCCATTTGGATCCATGACCTGGAAGGGATGAGAAATTTCTACACCCATTATTTTGATGCAGTATCCGGATCATGCTACTTTAACCATTCCAAAGAGTTCAGATCCTATTTTCTTTCTTTTGGAGGGGAATGCAGGCTTGAACTGATGGAAATGCCCACAGTAGCAAATAACAGAAACGATTACAAAAAACATCATACCGGAATTGCCCATTTTGCTTTCAGGGTCGGCTCGCGGGAGCGGGTTGACCAAATCACCGATATGCTTCGAAGCGATGGCTTTGAAATTATTAGTCCCGGACGTACGACCGGGGATGGCTACTACGAAAGCGCTGCTTTTGATCCTGAAAAAAACAGGATCGAGATTGTGGCCTAACAAAAGATATTTATTTTCCCACAGGCATATTTTCAGCAGCATATTCAAGCTGTTCGTACCATTCTTGTCCATATTTCCGAATCAAGGGGTCTTTCAGGAAAATATACAAAGGGAGTTTTTCACTTTTTCCACATTCACGCCCTGGCTGGCAAATGTCAATCTGATCGTAATTTACAGCATCAAACCGCTTGTATTCAGTAACCCTGATGGGAAACAAATGACAGGAAACTGGTTTGCGGAAAGTGATTTTGCCGTCCAGAAAAGCCTTTTCAATTCCGCATTTAAGAACACCTTTTTCTTCAAAAGAATAAGCACATTGTTTGTTATTTACCAATGGAGTAACCAGATCGCCCTCTATATCAATAACCGCAAAGCCTTGCTTTTCTATTTCTTCCTGATGATTTTCAGGAATATTTGGCACAATTTCAGAATAAGCTTCCTGAATGGCTATTACTTCATCGGGCGTAACAGGAGCGCCCGAGTCGCCCTCAATGCAACATGCCCCTTTGCATTTCAGCAAGTCGCAAAGAAATTTTTTCTCCAGAATATCGAGGCTAACAATGGCACGTCCAATTTCGAGCATGACAAATAGGTTTCAAGTTTCAAATTCCAAATTCCAAATTGAGTTCCACTTGGAATTTGGAGCTTGGAACCTAGAACTTTATTTATGTTATTTTTCGATCAGAACATTTCCGGTCATTTCTAATGGAATATCCAGGCCCATGATGCTAAGTAATGTTGGAGCGACATCGGCCAGAATACCATTCTTAATTCTAACGTTTTTATTTTCAGAAATATAAATACAAGGTACCGGGTTCAGTGAGTGTGCTGTGTTGGGTGAACCATCTTCGTTCACTGCATTGTCTGCATTTCCATGATCGGCAATAATCATGATTTCGTAGCCGCCTTTCTGAGCTGCCTCAACCACATCTTTTGCACAACTATCAACTGCTGTAATTGCTTTGCAGATTGCTTCGTAAACCCCGGTATGGCCGACCATGTCGCCGTTGGCAAAGTTCAGGCAAACAAAATCAGCGGTCTGGTTCAGTAATTCAGGAACGATTAAATCGCGTACCAACGGGGCCGACATTTCGGGCTGAAAATCGTAGGTCGGAACTCTCGGCGACTGGGCCATCAATCGTTTTTCACCTTCAAACACCTCTTCGCGGCCACCACTGAAAAAGAAAGTGACATGGGCATATTTTTCAGTCTCGGCAATGCGGATTTGTTTCATTCCGGCTTTCGAAATGATTTCGCCAATCGTATTGTTCAGGTTTGGTTTGTCGAAAATAACATGGATATTTTTGAAAGCAGCCTTGTAATTGGTCATGGTGTACCATTGCAGAGGAATCGTTCTCATGCCAAATTCAGGAAGATTCTGTTGGGTAAAAGCAATGGTTGTCTGGCGAAGGCGATCGGTGCGGAAGTTAAAACAAATGACTACATCGTTTTCCTGAATGGTAGCCAGTGGATTTCCGTTTTCGTCAACCATCACAATTGGTTTAAGAAATTCGTCGGTCACTCCTGTCTCATACGATTCTTTCACCGTTTTCAGCAAATCGGTTGAAGGAGTTCCTTTTCCTTTCGTATATAAATCGTAAGCTAGTTTCATGCGTTCCCAGTTTTTATCACGATCCATTCCGAAATAACGGCCAATCAGTGAGGCAAACTTACCGTTGGTTCCTTCGAGGTTTTTCAAATCGTCTTCCAGAAATCCGAGGCCCGAACGCGGGTCTGTATCGCGGCCATCGGTTAAACCATGAATGAAAATATTTTTTAATCCGAAATCGGTTCCGATCCGGCAAAGGGCAATCATGTGGGAACTCAGGGCATGAACTCCGCCAGGGCCGATCAATCCAATGAGGTGAACATTTTTGTTGTTCTCTTTCGCGTAAGTAAACGCATTAACGATTTGTGGTTCGTGCCAAAGCGTTTTCTCGCGTATGGCTTTGGTAATTTTCACCATGTCCTGATAAATGACCCTTCCGGCCCCGATATTGAGATGTCCGACTTCCGAATTTCCCATTTGGCCATCAGGCAAACCGACATGCTCTCCACAAGTTAACAATTGCGAATGCGGATAATTCGCAGTCAGGTAATCGATGAAGGGAGTAGGGGCAGTTGCAATAATATCCCGACTTGTTCCATCGCCTATTCCCCATCCGTCGAGGATCATCAGTAGCGCTTTTTTATGTGTTGCCATAATTTTGGTTCCTTTTAAATAAATCTTTTCAGAAACGCAAAAGTATAGTTTTTATTCCTTGGTTAGAAAATATTACTTCATACCAACAACCTGAATTAACAATTTACTTTCATATTGATGAGTTTTGATACTGTGGGATTTTGTTTCATCTATTGTTTATATTTACAAATAAGAATTATAAAAAAATCAGTATGATTTTAAGATTATTTACTTTGGCGATTACGTTTAATTTTTTCATTGCAATACATGGAACTAGTGCCCAATCAACTGATCAGACTCAGATTACCGATAAAATTGAAAATGATTTAAATTTGATGCGATTAAAAAATAAGATTATTCCGTTGACGAATACCGTATATCAGGTTCTTGATTATTTTGAAGCCAAGGGTGAACTACGCTTTTTACCTCAGGCTAAACCGTACACAAAAGTTTTTATTGCCCGTATTCTCACCAAACTCCTTGAAAAAGAAAATCTTTCTGATCGGGAGAAAAAAATGGTGAGCAGATATTTATCCGATATTACCAAGGACTCTAACGGCTTGGTGGCTTATAAACAGGCCGGGAAAAATACCTTTGCTTTGGCCGGGTTCAGCGCCGAAACATCGGTCCGCACCGGTGCAGGCGACAATGGCACATGGTCAACCAGTCTGATCGGTGAACCTTATCTCTCAGGAGATTTGGGTGAGCACCTGACTTTTACTGCCGCAATGGGACTTGCCGTCGAACGGCTTACCCCGGATTTGTTTTACCAATCATATACCCGTAATAAACAGGTAGCTTTTCCAAATGAATCTTTAGGTTATTCGTATTTGCCCTACCAGTTTAATTTTGAAACGATGTGGGCCCATGTTTTGGCCGAAGGAACTTCGGGTGAAGGTAAACCCATTCAGGATAAACTTACAGCCGGAATGATATACCATACCGAATTAAGCGGATCGTGGTTTGACGGCGCTGTGCAATTCAGTATCAATAACCAGAGAAGGGCATGGGGTCACGATCAGAACAATCTGGTACTTTCTTCAACAGCCAGAAGGTTTCCGGGAATCGAACTGAAGATTCAGCCGGCAAGCTGGATTCGTTATTCATATCTGACAGGCTCACTGTTTTCTTATGCCAACCAAAGCGCCAATTACAGACAACAAATTTACGGATACGATTTGGGACAGGTACAAAAAATGTTCACCTACCACCTGCTTGAATTCATGCCTATCAAATGGCTTCAAATTTCGGCTGCCGGCGGAAATATCTGGTCGAAACGGCTCGAACTGGCTTATCTGGTTCCTTTCGTTCTTCCGCATTTGACTCAGATTGACGTTGGAGATCAGGATAATCTTTCGCTCTATTTTGATATAGCCTTTCAGATACCACACATTGGAAATACCTGGGTCGGGTTTTTTGTTGATGAATTCAACTTCACCAGATCAGGGAAAATGATGAAAATGCCACATAACCGTTATGCCTGGCAGCTTGGCTGGAAAACAACTGCCTTATCCGGAATTGTTCCCGGGACTACTTCGACTTTAAAATATACCCGGCTTACCCCTTTCGTTTATACCCATTATCCCGAAACCGATTTCAATACTTTTGGAAGTACACGCCCGCTGGATATGACTTACACGCATGATGAATTTAATCTGGGTTTTTATCTACCCCCCAACTCAGGCGAACTGAACTTGAAACTGGAAAATATTGCTGTGGAAGATTTGGTTTTAACCCTGGACAACCGACTGATTATTCACGGAACCAATGATTTGGCTAGTAATAATATCTACCAGATTTATGGCGATATCTACCGTCACCAAATGGTAGAAACTTATTCTATAGACCTTTATAAATATCCGCTGTTAAATTTTACGAAAGATGGAATATATGATTGGACGGTCGAATCGGAATTCAGGTTCAACTGGAAGTTGCGGAATACCAGATCCTTGAATTATTACCGGGTTGTAGGCAGTCTGGGCTATTCAAAAACCTGGTGGGTAAGTAATATGAGTGGGGTTACTGCTCCTGAAAGCAAAACCTTGTTTACCGGAAGTATTGGAATAATAGTAGAAATGTAGGAAAGTTGACAGGAATTAAAGGATGGCACCGAATCTGCATATTTTCAAAAATCCAATGGAATTGGCTACTCAATTCGCCGGTCAACTGATGAATTGGGCCGGAAATCATTCCGGAGATGCGTTTCATCTGGCCATTTCAGGAGGAAAAACGCCTGATTTATTATTTTCAGTTTTAGCTGAAAAATACGCTGATTCAGCGTTATGGCAAAAAATTCATTTCTGGTGGGTTGACGAACGAATGGTACCGCCTGATCATCCTGAAAGCAATTTCGGGGTAGCACAAAAGCTGCTCTTTTCACAGATTCCCATTCCTGAAGAAAATATTCACCGTATCAAAGGTGAGTACGATCCCGAAACAGAAGCCCTCTCCTATTCAGCCCAAATTCGGGAAAGCCTGATTTCCCGGAATGGATGGCCGGCTTTCGATCTGATTCTGCTTGGAATGGGCGACGATGCACACACAGCTTCAATTTTCCCGAATCAAATGGAATTGCTGCAATCAGAGCAGATTTGCGAAATTGCAGCTCATCCTGAAACCAGACAAAAACGAGTGACCTTGACTGGAAAAGTGATCAATAATGCTGGAAACGTTTGTTTTCTGATTACCGGAAAAAGCAAAGCGAAAAAGCTGACTGAGATTTATACCAATCAGGAAACGGTAAAACTATTGCCCGCCGCTCACATCCACCCGGTAAGCAATAATTTGAATTGGTACGTAGATGAACCAGCCACTCAATTCATACATTAAAGATCCGGCCACAGGAATCCGGATAATCTTATCAAACGGTATTCCTAAAAGTTTAACATCAGTTAACTTCAGTTTGCAGCAGTTAACAGAACCACCACTTATATTTGCACTGTACAAAAAGAAATACAAGAAAGGTTTTTTTCATAGAAATAGGTTAGGTTAGGTTAGAAAAGGATGGTTGTGGCCATCCTTTTTTTGCCCTTTTTTCTTGATTTGAAAAGCTCTTTACTTCACTTTTTCCATTCGCCCCAACCATTCCAATGCATCCTATTTCAATACATGATGCGCCAGTACTTTTTGAACATCATATACATTCACTGATTTGTTGAATTTTTTGGTGATGCTTGGCATAGCTTCACTCGAAACCCAGATTTTCAGCTCGGCATCCAGGTCGAAGGTTCCGGCGGTCTCGGTACTGAACCGCGAAATGCTTTTATAAGCTACCGACATAAACTCGGTTTTGCTTCCGGTCAAACCCTGCTTATCTACCAAAATCAAGCGTTTCGAGGTAAAAATAAACGTGTCGCGAATGAGTTTGAAACCCAGTTCCAATTCTTCACCTTCGGTTAATAACTTGCCGTAGTCGCGGCTTAATTCTTCCTGGCTAACTACGCCTGCATTTCCCATTAATGCTGAAAAAAGTCCCATAATGATTTGTTTTAAGTTTACTTCGTTCAAAGTTAATCAAAATTCACCTGCTGTTTATAAACTTTCTCTTACAGAAAAGCTGCCAAATCACTCTGATATCGGGCAATTTCAATTTCAATTTTCAGAAAATAAAACTCAATAAAAAACCCTCCCATAATTGCAACCTTCCCATCTGAATTGCGTTCAGTAAACACACACTTAAAACTATTAACTATGAAATCAATTATTTACATCTTTTTGTTTTTCATGTGTTTTTCATTCAACCTTTCAGCCCAAAATTACAGTACCGTGATTATGGAGGATTGGGAAAATGGTGCATGGGTGAATTCCTGGCGGATGACCAATTCGTTTGACAGTAATGGAAATATTATCAAACTTACTAACGAAAGCTGGAACACAACAACAAAGGTTTGGGATAAAGACAACATAACCTCTCACACTTTAAACACAAATGCGACAATTAATTACAGTATTACACAATCGTGGGATAAGGATAACAATAAGTGGGAAGATTTTCAAAAAACGATTTATACCTACGATGCGTCAAAAAAAATACTGACCCAGAAAATGCAAATTATCCTGATTACCGATTGGATGGATTTTTCAATGACCACAAATACCTATAATGGCAGCGGTCAGCTTACAAAATCTGTTGACCAGCAAATCAATTTTCTGACCATGCAGTTGGCTAATTCTTTTCAGCAAACAATTACTTACAATGCCGACGGGACTGTAAATCAGAGTGTTTTTCAAAAATGGAATGAGACGCTGAACGCATGGGAAAATTCGCAACGAACAACCAATACTTACGACGGTACTAAAAAAATTACTTCAGTTTTAATTGAAGATTTTAAAAATAACGTTTGGATCAACAACATGAAAGGATCGAATACTTATAATATAGATGGCACTGTCAAAGAGGGACTTGGGCAGGATTGGAATGTTGCATTAAACAAATGGGATGATTCTTCGAAGGAGTTCTATACCTACAATACCAACGCCACTTTAAAACAATTGCTAATCATGGAATGGTCTTTAACTTCCAACGCATGGGTTAATCAGTCGCGAATGACCTACACTTATGGTGCAACTTTCGTCGAGCCCGATATGACCATATCAACTCAGTTTAAGGTTTTTCCAAATCCATTTACAGATGTGATTTCTATAAGATACAATTCATTGGAAGGAACCAATTTCCAGCTTTACAACGCAAACGGGCAGTTGGTTCGGGCATTCGAGAAGGGTGAACCGCTGTCAGAAATTAACCTGAGCCAGTTAAGAAATGGCATTTATTTGCTTAAAGTAAATTTGGCCGAATCGCGCCAAGTGGTTAAATTAGTAAAACAGTAGCGCCAAACGAATTGAATTTGACGATTGACCAGATAAAGTCTGAAAATAAAACCGAAGAAAGTATCAGGAAATTATGATTTTGCGGTTTCTTTATGTTCGTTTTGGATTTATCGGATTCAAGTTATCTTTCACATTTTAAGCAACATTCACTTAAATTCATTAAATTTGGAACGCAAAAACAATCAAATGCCTAAAATTTTTGAATACTTAGGGTTTATATTTTTCTTTTACGCTAATGATCACAAACCTTTACACGTTCATGCACGTTATGGAGAATACGAATCGGTTATAGAACTCGAAATTTTGGGAGGGAAATTGATTAGTATTAAATTCAAGCGGGCCACTGGTCACAAACCTATCCCAGGTTCCTGTCGAAAAGACATTGAAACATTTATTTTTGCATATTACCTTAAAATCGTTGAAAAATGGACACAGTTCTATCTGCTAAAAACAGAGCCAAAAAACGAAAAGATAACTCGGAAAATAAAGTAGAAAAGAAAACTATTAAGGTTGAAAACGCCAGATATGTTGACGGGTATAAAATTGAGATTGAGTTTAACGACCATTCTTTTAAAACAATCGATTTTGGTATTTTCCTTACAAATCGTCCTCACCCTCAATATAATAAGTACAACGATACTGAACTTTTCAAACAATTCAAAATAGAAGACGGTAACCTTGTTTGGGGCGAAAATTGGGATTTAATTTTCCCGGTCATACAATTATATAGAGGAAACATAAATGTATAAATTTTTCAAATCTATACTCAGCCCGTCAGTAATTCACACGACGGGCTTTTCTTTTTCGGTTGGCTGGGTTTTGGTCACTGCCTGTCGAAGGTCAAATGGCTCCATCAATCCGTTATCCATCAGGAAATATTCGGATGCTGCCGGTATTTTTGCAGGAGCGTTGTTCCATGACCAGGGACCAAAAATCCAGCCTTCGCTTTTCTGGTAGAAAAATCCGAAGGTGTTTTTCAGGCTTCCGGTCACTTTTACGGTGATTTCATTCGCGCCGTCTTTCAGCAGCGAAGTCACGTCCAGTTCGTTTGGCTGCCAGGCAATTAAACCGGTTGATTGTCCGTTTACCAAAACTTCGGCAACAGAGCCATTCCACCTGTTCAGCTTCACTTTATATGCTATGCCTTCATTTTTGGTCACGATGAAGTTTTGTGTATAAGCCACTTTTTGCGAATAGAATGGCAACCCGGCCTCGCGCCACGAACCTGCGGCACTGATATTTCCTCCTGTGATTTCAAAACCTTGCTTGGCAGGTTTCACAAGGAAATCGCCCAGGAAATAAACCGGCATAACTTCAGCCAAAACATGCATTCGTGGAGCTTTCAGTGTCAGCGTGTTTTTGCCTGGTTTCAGGTATTCTCCAACGGCAAACTCCGGAAAGCTTTTATCAATCCAGTAACTGCCTTTCGTTTTCGAAACTGCCTTACCATTAATGCTCACGGTCCACAGTTCAGGGCGTTCAACTACAGCACGGATTGACTTCATGGCCTCGGCGCTCAGGTCCGGATTGATGTTGAAATGATAACTGGCTTCAAACCACGAGTCAGCATTGAATAGCGTGTCGAGTTCGAGCCAGGTTTTTTTATACTGAATTTTATGCTGCCACGGATTGCCCATCTCCACACCTTTTTCGTTGAATAAACTAATCAAAGCATTCATAAAATACATATCCTTTTTATCCGATTTGGCAGTTTTCAAGTCAAGGTAGTTCACCATCATCACATTGTCCGACTCACGTTTTACAGTCATTTCTCCGGTTTTTTCCAATGAGGTTTCTGCTCCTGAAACGGTTGTCCATTCCGGTTCGGTAGCTTGTTGATCGGTTATTACAAACAAGGCGCTTCCAACCGGATCGAGAACGATAGGGAAAGTCACTTTTCCGTTTTCTGCCCTGGCCGGAAATGAATATATCTTTCCTGAGATTAAATCGAGTCTGGAAACACATTTCCCCTTTACAGTAACTTCTGTGCTGGCTTTTTTCGATGGATGCGAATTGACCGCAAAAAGCAACTGCCCGTCATCGAGTATCCTGCGCTGATGGTAAGTCATCCCGTTTTGAGTATGGTCGTCCATCCTAAACTCGTCACGGATGAGCAGCTTCAATGCAGCAACATCGGTCGGGTATTGGGCAACAGTCCACTGTTCAGGATATTTGGCGGCCAGTACGGTTACTTTCGAAGATTCAGTTCCGTCAATCATCGTCACGTTCCGGTTAAACGACAATACCTTTCCTCCATTATCAAGGTATTTCAGCAGCAGATTGTATGTTTGTTGGTCAATGTTTTCCATTTCAGCCGGAATAACCACCAGCGAATAGTGGCGCTTGCCAACCTGTAAAGTTTTGCCATTTACACTGCCCAGTTCCTTCAGCACATTTTCCGATCCTAAATCGTATTCCAGGTGTTGTTGTTCCATGCGGTAAATAAAACTTTTAAATCCGTCGCGAATGGTGTTGATGGCCGGATTTTTATCTTTTCGCGAGAAATACATCCATGCCGTTGTGTTGGGTTGAAGCACCAGTGTCTGGTTTATTTGCCGGCCCGAAGACATGGCCATACAAATCCGGCCAATATAGTCTCCCATCAGTTTGTAGTGTTCCCACCAGGGTTCATGGTAAGAAAACGATGGCGGATAATCGAACTTACGTACACCGTTCAGCGAATAATACGACAGGTGCTGGTTCACAAAATTAACGCCCAGCACAACTTCCCAATCTACTAACCGTTTCTGGGTTTCGAAGTTCATTTCCCAGCCTCCGCCGCCATACGTTTCGCTTAAGGTGCGTGTCCTTCCGGCCTGATTGGCAGCGCTCAGCAATTCACGCACAGCGCGGTCATTTCCGAATTGTCCGCCCAAACCGGCAGTATCCAGGCGGTTTCCGAGCATATCAATTCCCGGTTGCTGATGCCAGATGTAAAAGGCGGCTTCATCGCTGCCGTCAGTAGGTTCGGGCCAGCCATGTTCCCAGTAATGACCGGTCCATTTCAGGCCTTTTTCGTCGCAGTATTTGCTCCAGGGTTTTGCCCAGCGATCAACGAATAATTCAAGAATTAGTTCGTAATAATCGTGTCTTACTTTCTTCCAGTTACCTGTTTCTTCAACCAGTGAAGGAAGATTGACTTTCAGGTCGTAACCCCACCGTTGCTGAAAAGCGTCCCACAAATCGGGCGTCCAGCGCAGCAAGGAGCCATTCGACATGGCTGCTTCCAGGTTAGGTTCATCAGTGAAAATACCGGGCAAGGTTTTCCCAAAGTCTGCGATGTTCTTTTCGTAGCCTTTTGTCATGGTAATATCTAAAAACTTTTGGGTTACACCCGGATACAAAAGATCAACATAAGTGAAACCACCATACCAGGGAGATTTACCCGGATATGTTTTCCGGAAGATGTAGTAGGTTCCCTTTTGTCCTTTTTCCTGAGCGACTGTTGCCGTAATATCTGCAAAACTAGCATCAGTTTTCTTCAAAACAACGCCAATGGTATCAGAAAGCCGGATGTTTAGTTCTTCCTGAACTTCCATACTCAGACCGGTGCCATGTTTGTATGAATCGGGCATTTCTGCCGGGACATGCCCTCCGGCGAAACCCGAAGGATAGGAATTCTCATCGTAAATCCAGACTTTCATATCCAGTTCCTTTCCCTTCTGAATGGTATAATCAAACAGGTGGAACCAGTCCTCCGACAAGTATTCGGTAAGCAAGCCAGGGCGGGGATGAACAAACACGCCTCCAATTCCGGCCTTTTTAAATTCTTTCAACTGAAATTCAATTCCTTCTTCAGAAATCTGTTCGTTCCAGTCCCAAAGTGGTGCGCTCCTGTATTCCGAAGGCGGGTCGGCAAAAAGTTGTTTTAGTTCGGTGGAAGTTTGAATACCGTCCGTAACAGGCTTTTTGCTGCAGCCCGGAGCAAGGATGAGCAACAGGATGATTCCGGAGATTGTGGAAAAGTTAGTTTTTTTCATGGTAGTTATGGTTAGTTTGAGTTTATCTGCTTTTAGACCTGACAGGGTTTTAAACCCTGTCAGGTCTGGAAATTACAATCTACGATGAATTAGCAAATCTTCACCACCTCAATTCTCAGTATCTGCCCCAGTTTTTCAATTTTATTTGCAATATGCCCCACTCCAATGGCACAATGGTGTGCCGGACCTTGTTTCGACCATTCGTTCAGGAACCTCTTTGCTCCGATTGAAAAGCGGTAACGGCTGTTGGTATTTCCGATTTCGAGAACCGGACCGGCAACTGATTCGCCTTCGGCAACCAACAAAAAAACACTGTCTTTTCCTTCAACCACCGATAACAAAGTAACCGGCCCAAGTTTAACCGACATCTGAATGGATAAACCTTTGCCCGGTTTTCCATGAAAAACAGGTAGCGGTACCAGTTTCACCCGACCTTCAGCAATAGCAAAATGTGCAGGTCCGTCGTGACCGAGGATGACAATATCATCTTTGAAATCCATCAGGTAAAATTCAGAGAACGAACCTCCGGCGCCAAACTCGGCCAAGATTTTCATCGCATGTGCGTTTTTAACCTCGCATTCGCCTGCCACGGGAATGTTTTTGCCCGTGAGCAAAGTATTTCCGGCAATTACGGAAGTCACTATGTTTTCGTATTCGTTACCCGGTTCGCCTTCGTAGTAATAGGCCATTGAACCCAGGTTGCGGTTTTTAACCAGCTTATCCAGTGCCACTGAAGATCGCGCAGCACGCTCAATTTCGGAAATTTTACATTCGGGAGCAATATCAAAAGCATCATTAAATTCCTGAATTTTAGCCTGAATTTCCTTATCCTTCACTTCGTCGCGGTATTTTTTCAGTTCACACATTTCGAGCATTTCAAAGTGCGTCCCAAATACCGCCGATTGTTTGGTCAGGTCGGTATAAACATCCAACATTCCGCCATAATAATGACCCAACACGCCCAAACGGTTGTTTCGCATCGAAGCGGCAACGTGCGCGGCTTCGGTCCATGCTTCAATTTCGCGCCATGCTTGTTCATCCTGAAGGTATCCGGTCACTATATCGTATTGAATTCCGGAGCGCATAAACACGCTGGCAATTTCGGGAACCGAGCAGGCCTGGCAATGTTCGAGCCACACGCCGGTCATTTTACCTCTATCGCCCTGGCGGTTGAAGGCTTCATAATCCAACTGTGCCACTGGTTGAAGATTGAGGATGATGACCGGCACTTTCAGTTTTTGCGCAATCGGTAAAACTGTTGACGACAGGGCATAGGTCGCAACATATAGAAATAGAATTTCTATGTCATGTTTCCTGAAAAATTCGGCAGCTAACCAGGCTTCTGAAGGATTGTCAACCATTCCGGCATCAACAACTTCAACTCCGAATTGGTTTATTCTGGATTTTATGTCATCCTGATAGTCGGTCAATTTGTTTAGTAATCCATCGAACTGCGGCCAGTACGTGTCGAGGCCAATTCCAAATAATCCTACTTTAGTCATATTAAATCTATTTAAATACACTTTTTACAGCTTCCAGATATCCATATTTATTTTTGGTGTCGGGTTCCAGATAGCTTCCTTCGGTCCATTCGTTCCAGCAGTTGATGTTCAGGATGCGAGGTCCATTTGGGTCTGCCAGCAATTTGTCTTTTGTCATCTGCAAGGCTTTCCGGAAGTTTTCCGGAGTATTGTTGCCTATTGTATTCATGAACGGATAACCAAAGTTTCCCCATTCCGATTTCAGATCACAGCGTGGACTCGAATCCCAGCCCATTGAAACATTTGGGAAATAGGGAATAGGATAGTCCGATTTGGCATTGTCCCAATGTTTCATGTATTGGTCCCGAACCTGGTTGTAATCGGTCTGGCGATCGGGCAAATTGGCATGGTGAATCCATACATAGGAAGTGGCCGAATCGAATCCCAGCAATTTCATCAGGTCGGGTAAATTGGCTGAAATTATCTCAACAGGTAAAATCGGTTGTCCCCAGGCAACCACATTCCAGTGAATGCCTTTCAATCCGGCGGCAATTGCTTTTTTATTCAGGCGCTCCATTGCAGCTTTGGTTGCTTCAATACTGCCAAATCCTTCGATGAATTTCTGAATGTCATACACTGAAAAATAGGCTTTATTGTCAATTTTCCAGTAGGTCGGTTGGGTGAAATATTGCGAAATCAGGAGGTTTCCAATTTCTTCGAACTTTTGTGGTGATACTTTCCCCGGATAGAGCAATTGCTGGTTTGTTCCATGGGTGTAAGGGTGAATCTCTACCCAGTCGTGGTTGGCCCACATGAAAGCAAATTTGATTTTCCCAACATTCTTCGCCTTTAGAAAACCATCATCCAGGCATTGATTCAAAAATGGGCCATCTTCATACATGTACCAATCGAAAATGAAACAATCAATGCCATAATCCGATGCAGTTTTAATTTTCTGAGCCATTACCTTCGGATCTTTTTCATCGGTATATCCCCACATCGGAACCTTCGGCTGATCGTGTCCCGAAAACCTTGGCTGCGCTGCTTTCACCAATTCCCATTCCGACCAGTCTGTGCCTTTATTCTGAATATTGCGCGGATCGTTGGTGTGGTAGTTCGGAAAATAATAAGCGGCTACCGTGATCCTGGAAGTATCCGTTTTTTTCGCTGATAAGACTGCCGGAAGCAATAAAAGAGCAAGCAGCAAAAAAGGTATGTTTTTCATGGCAGCCATGTTTTAATTATCGATACTGAATAAAAATACCCCCGATCCGACTTTCAGAATTTTTCGTCCGCCTTCTTCTCCAACTACCTGAATACCTTTTACTCCGGAAATATCCTTTCCGTTCTCTTTAATTACTGATCCGGCACTGAAAGGAATATAAACCAGCGCTGTGGTATTGGCCGGAATAGTCACATTCATTTGTACTGAAGTTTTTGACTTTTTCCATTCCGACCGGATTTCGCCATAGGAGGAGTGATAGCTGGCTTTTGCCCAGGTCAAATCACCCACCATTTCGGGTTTGATTACAATTTCCTTGTAAGCCAAAGATTTTTCGGTTTGACCAATTCCTCCCAATCCGGTATAAAACCAGTCCATTAAATGTCCGAGCATCAGGTGATTGTTCGACACATTTTCCAGGGCTGGCCATGATTCGGTAAGTGCGGTGGCTCCTTTCTTCAACTGGAAACCATATCCGGGAACATCGTCACGGGCATTCATTTCGTAGAGTAACTGCGATTTTCCTCCATTGGTCAACGCCTCAACCAAATAATGAAATCCGACATCACCGGCTGTGAGCGGTTTGCCCTGAGCGCGAATCGAATCTTCCAGATTTTGCAGCACTTTGGTTTTGTATGGGTCATCAACCAAGCCAACGCACCAAGGCATCGCCATCGCGGTCTGGCTTCCGGTTGAAATTACCCCGGATTCAGGATTAAAGAATTTAGCATTGAAGGCAGATTTTATTTCACCAGCCCATTGCGACAGATGTTTTTGATCTTCAGTCTTTTTCAGAACGAAAGCCATTTCTGAAAGAAGTTTCACATCATAATAATAGATAGAGGTTGCGGTCAGAGACTTTGGAGTAAGTTGTGCTTCTCCGGGTTGTTTTGGTCCATAATCAAACCAGTCTCCCAGCCCATGCGACAAAATGTGATGGTCGGATTTGGATTTTAAGTATTCAACATACTTGATCATCATTGGCCAGGCTTTTTCCATTACAGAAACATCGCCGTACCATTTGTAAATCAACCAGGGCAATATTACTGAAGCACTTCCCCACTCAGGCGAATCGCGAAATCCACTCTCAAAGGCAACATATTCAGGAGCAATATCGGGCACCAACCCATTTTCCAGCTGTGCCTCCAACATGTCATTTACCTGTTTGCTGTACAATTGATACAGGTCGAAATTGAAATGAACCGAGCTGCCCATCAGAAAAGTCTGTTCGAGCCAGCCCAGTTTTTCGCGGTGCGGGCAATCGGTGAGCACACTTTGAAGGTTGCTTTTAATTCCCCAATTGATCAGATCGAATGTGCGGTTGAACAAATCGCTGGAACACGAGAATGTTCCGGTTGACAAGGTGGAATTCCGGTTGTGCAGTAATTTCAGATCGAGCAGATGGGCAAAATCAGTTTTATTACTTACTGAATCTGGTACAGCTCCTTCTACTTTTACATAGCGAAATCCATAGTAAGTAAAGCGCGGACGCCAGGTTTCTTCTCCGTCACCTTTCAATGTATATGAAAACGAATAGGGTGAACCCGATGCCGATTGATTGGGGTGATTGTCTTTGGTAATCAGTTCAGAAGGAATTAGCCGTACAACCTGTCCTTTTTTTCCTTTCACTTTCAGCTCTACAATTCCTGAAGTATTCTGCGCAAAATCATAGAGATACGCGCCATCGCTCAGCTTTTTGATAGTTTTAACTGAGAATGATTCCTTTATTTCGAGGGGATAATCTTTCTCTTCGGTCAATTTTCCCTTTGGCGGGATGACCAAAATTGCATTTTCCCAGGTACCATCGTTAAAACCGGCCCGATCCCAGCCGGTTTGTTCCAGCCGCGCATCGTAATCTTCCCCTCCATAAATACTTGTAAATGTAATAGGTGAAGGTGCAGTTTTCCAATCGGTACCAGTCACCAAAATTTGTTCCGAACCATCGTCAAATCGAATGCGAAGCTGCCCAATCAGTTTAGGATTACCCCAGGCAATGACCAGTTTGCGGTAACGCTCGCGGTTGATGTTGTAAAAGCCATTTCCGACAATTGCCCCAATCGCATTTTTGCCTTGCTGAAGCATTCCGGTCACATCATACGAATTGAAGAAAACTGTTTTATTGTAATTGGTCCAACCGGGTGTCAGAAAGCTGTCACCAACTTTTTGGCCGTTAAGTGAGGCTTCGTAATGTCCCAATCCGGAAATGTATAAAGTAGCTTCTTTGATCTTTTTGCCGACTTCGAATTCTTTACGAAAAAGCGAAATCACAGGGCGGTCAATACATTTATCGTCCAGGTTATCGCCATTGCCATGCACTCCGGGAACCATTCTCATTTCAGATGACAATTCCTCGTAGCCGATCCATTTGGCACTCTTCCAGTCTGACTCCTGAAACAATCCGGTTTTGAATGAAGCAGTTTCACTCCATCCTGATTCCTGTTTGTCCTGATTCCAAATTTTCACTTTCCAGAAATACGTTTTTGCAGGTTTTAATTCGGGCAAAGAAGCTGCCACTAAAACGGATTGGGCTGAAATTGTTTTCCCGGAGTCCCAAACAAGCTGTTTGGATGATTTCAAATCATCCGGACTTGAAGCAACCTGAATTTGATAAGCCGATTGCGATTGGTTGCGCTGTTCAGAATTTAATTGCCAACTCATCAAAGGAACTTCGTTGACCGTAGTTTTCAGATTTTTGATTGTCAGGGATACATCTCCTTCCAGAAAAGAGGCACAGGATACAACAATCAGAACTAAAATCACGGCATGGCAGTATTTCATCATATTCAGGCTATTATTTTCCAGACTTGGCTTGACGTAAAGAATTTTCTTTTTCACCCTCCCCGTATTTGTAATCTACAGTATAAAAAGGTGAAGATAAAAAATATTTTTTCAGCAAATGGCTCCAGGGTTGTCTGTTGCAGGGAAATCGCTTTTAAAACAATGGTGAATTATTTGGCGAATTGAATACAATTTGTTATCTTTATGATTAATTGTTGGGTTAGCGTTAAAAAAATGGCTAATCTAAACGCACAAAAGTCTATTTATCAAAATGTTTTCGAAGATTATTTTTCAGCCTTGCAAGATCCACGTAGAACAACCAAAGGACATTTCTATTATCCTC